>NZ_FMTE01000048.1 GCF_900099615.1 Borreliella japonica
ACATCTTAGCTCTCCTAACGGATTTTCCTATTAAGATCATCGCCTTAATGCTTAAACTAGGACAACCATCGCCTAGCAGTAGTTAACCTCATGCGTCACTCCATCGAAACTATAAGAGGTACGGGAATATTAACCCGTTTCCCATCGACTACACTTTTCAGTTTTGCCTTAGGGGCCGACTAACCCTGGGAAGACGACCTTTACCCAGGAAACCTTAGGTTTTCGGCGAATGGGGATCTCACCCATTTTTTCGTTACTCATACCTGCATTCTCACTTCTGATACCTCCATCAAGCTTTCCAGCTTAACTTCTCTGGCTTACAGAACGCTCCCCTACCATCTTAACTTTCGTTAAGATCCAAAGCTTCGGTAATGTGTTTAGCCCCGTTACATTATCGGCGCTTAAGTACTCGACCAGTGAGCTATTACGCACTCTTTAAAGGTATGGCTGCTTCTAAGCCAACCTCCTGGCTGTTTACGTACCTAAACCTCCTTTTCCACTTAACACATTTTTGAGACCTTAGCTGTTGGTCTGGGTTGTTTCCCTCTCGACTATGAACCTTATCGCCCATAGTCTCACTCCCATTCATCATTTAATAGCATTCGGAGTTTAACTGAGTTTGGTACCCTTTGACAGGCCCTAGCTCAATTAGTGCTCTACCTCTATTAAACTAAAATAAGGCTGAACTTAAATCCATTTCGGGGAGAACCAGCTATCTCCGAGTTTGTTTAGCCTTTCACTCCTATTCACAGCTCATCCCTGCCTTTTTAAACAGACTAGAGTTCGGCCCTCCACTTGGTTTTACCCAAGCTTCAGCCTGGCCATAAATAGATCACTCGGCTTCGGGTCTACCACATCTAACTAAATCGCCCTTTTAAGACTCGCTTTCGCTTCGACTCCAGCACTTCTATGCTTTAATCTTGCTAGATATGATAACTCGCAGGTTCATTATGCAAAAGGCACGCCATCACCGCAATAAATCGCGGCTTTGACTGCTTGTAAGTCTACGGTTTCAGTTCTATTTCACTCCCCTCCCGGGGTTCTTTTCACCTTTCCCTCACGGTACTCTTCTCTATCGGTAGCTTTTT
>NZ_FMTE01000047.1 GCF_900099615.1 Borreliella japonica
GTCCTTCAGAAATTAACTTTAAGCTTTTAACTTCATATTTTTCTTCAAACTCTTTAGTTGACTCATATGCGATTATTTTAGCTATTGGTACTTTACTTCCCAGTATTTTATAGTTATTATCATTAATATGATAAGTATAGCTAAACCATCATGAAATTTTAAATCGAATGGGTGAAAAAATATAAGAATACCTAAGTCCTTCAAAATCTTTAATTAAATTATTATATCTGTCTTTTATGACTCTTGAATTACCCAGATTTTGCCCATGTAACATAACCTGCAAAAAGTCCTCCATAAACTTCTCCCTCTTTTATTTCGATCAACATAGATTCTTTATCAATAGAAGGAATATTTTTCTTATCTTCTTTAATATCTTTTTCATTATCCTTTTCAATTAGTTCAAAACCCGAAATTCCAGTTTCGACATTTTTAAAAGACTCTGGTACTAAAAAACAAGAATAAAAACATGATATAAAGAAAAATATATTTAAAATGCTTATACTTTTTTTCATAAAATTATTTTCACTGTAAGTAATTTTTAAAGCCCTACTCCATTAATTTGATATTAAAAATTCATAAAATATTTTTTCATTGTACCATAAAAATAGTTTGCCTAGTTCATTTTAATAGTTTTAAAATGAAAAATATTGTAAAACCTACCTCTAGCAATGAAAATATTTTTATAATTATTCCAATAGTACAATATTTATACAGTAAAATATTGTACTAAATATTGTATTGTACTAAATATTGAATTATATTAAATATTGAATTATATTAGATTTTAAATTTTAGATTTTAAATAAGGAGAATATTTATGAAATATAATATAATTGCAAGCATGTTTGTTTTTCTATTTTTAAATGCTTGCAATCCAGATTTTAACACCAATCACAAGGATATGAAATACAAATCTAGTAAAAAAAGAATAAAATCCAATAACAAGGGATTAAAATCTAAAAAAGAAGAAAACTCAAATCAAAAAAAAGATCCGAACCAAGAAGCAAACTTAAACCAAGAAGTAAGCTCAAATCAAGAAGTAAACTTACAAGAAGCAAACTTAAACCAAGAAGCAAACTTAAACCAAGAAG
>NZ_FMTE01000021.1 GCF_900099615.1 Borreliella japonica
GGTTATTTAGGGGCTCATAGATTTTATGTGGGAAAAATGGGGGACCGGTATTGCGTTTTTATGTATAATGCTTATTTCCCCTGTATTTTACCTATTTACCCTAGGTTTTGGATTAATAATTATTTTGCCCGTATTAGCAATACTAGAAATTATTGTTTTGATTGATTTAATACGAATTGTCGTTAATAAATTTTAAAAAAGAATAATTTGATTAAAATTTTTAGCTTTTGGTAAAATATAAATTGCAATTTTTATCTATATTAAAGTCGTCTACTTTTTAATATGTATGTCTTGCTAAAATAATTGATAAAGTTAAAAAATAAGCTCATGAAATATTGCATTAAAATTGCTTAAATTTATACAATAATGTCTGGAGAGGATATGAAAAAAATAAGTTTAGTATTGCTCTTTATAAGTATTTTAGGGCATTCAGAATTAAATAGTATTTTTAAAGAAAAAGAATTGGCGATGTCTAGAGTTGCTAAAAAAAAGAAATATAATTTTTTAAATTCAGCACATGTTAAATATTATGATTATGCTATTGAAGAGAGCTCACCAGACAAGCTAATTTTTGATGATTCTTTTGATTATGATAAATTTTCTAGTGAAGATAGTTTTAAGTTTTCAATAAATAAAACTGGAGACATTGAAATTATTAATTCTAATGAAGAATATGGTAAACTAAATGCATCCATACATGATTTAGCCGCTACTCTTTCTGGTAAAAATAAGGATAATTATGATGAATATGATGAAAATTATAATGCTTTAAAAATAAAAGTTAATTTAAAAGAAATTACAAACTTTAGAAATGCATTGTATAATGGCGGCTCTTTTAAAGCGTCTATTTATTTGACTGCTTATCCCATGAAAAAGATTCTTAAATATGAAAATAAAACTTTAGTTGTAGTAAAAAGAGAAACTAAAACAGAAAATGATTCTTATCATTATATTTATTTAGATATCCCTTATATAAAATGTGCATATAGAATTGCAAAATTTGATATTGACACAATGTTTCCTAACTAAATATACTAGTTAAAAATTATAATGATGATAGTTTTAGGATATTGTTAGACAAATATAAGTTTACTACTATTTAATAGTAATAAATTTTAAAAGCTAACATAATGTTAGCTTTTAATTTAGCTTAAAATATTTAGGATTTTTTATTAAAACTAGTTTAAATTAGTTGCGGTTTTCAAGTTGGTTTAGTCTGCCAAAGAACTTATTTCATAAAAGATATATAACCTTATTATAGCACAAGCTTGTTCGGTGGTGTAATTAATCTTATAATGGACTAAAAATCCACAATCTGTTGTTTTTCTAGTGCAACATTTACTTATGATTTTAAATTCTTGTAATTTTTTAAGGTATTTTCTCATTGTTGTTAGTTTAACGCAGGCTAGAGTCGCTTTTGAAAGGCCATAATTATATAGCTTAAGCACATTTTCTATTGGATATTGACCAAATTGGTTATTTACTATTTCTATTGCAAAGACAAGAATTTCTAATTTGATTTGTTTTTTGTTGAATACTAGCATTTTCCATAAATTATCTGTATTTTATGTTGTCTTAAACGGCCTATTTTCCATTTTCTTTAAAAGAACTCATAAAAAGCAATAGACATTATATATCTTTTTTTAATAAAAAAATTGGCGCTTTTAATTTAATATTGTGCGTCTTAAATTAAGTGTCTATTGTATGAATAAAAAGATATTTTGAAAAGATAGACTCATTAATAGTCTGAATATTGCATTTATTCAACATTAATTCTCCAAACAAAAATACAACTTATAAAATTGTAACATTCATTATAAAAAGAATTTATTAATTTTGCTATTCTAGCTTGATAGTAATTAGAAGATTTTGTTTCCATTTTAGGATATCACTAGGATTATAGTATTATTTATGAATTTAGTATTGTGGCCACCAGTATGTTATAGTAAATCTCCAAAATTTTCAAAAAAATTAATAAAAATTATATATCTTTTAAATTAAAATTAAGGGTTTTTATTAGAAAATAATCTACTAAAAATTGAACAATCAAAAAAAAACGGCACTTTCAATATTCAAATTATTTTGTGAATGAATTGTAAATAATGTAGTGCCTCATAGTATACTTAATGTCTAAATTTTATAATTATAGCAAATATAAAAATAAACGATATAAATTTTATACATATAAAAATAACGCATTGAATAAAAAATACAAATAATCAGAAAAATAATTGCAAATTAAGGGACAATTTTTTTAAAAAATGACATTCTTAACAAGAATTATTATTATTCTATTTATAATAATAATAATTCTTGTTATATTTCTAATTTTTAATTTTGGGTTTTTATAAGCTATCAGTTATTCTTAATAAATCGTCTTCTTTCATTATGTATGTTTCTTTAAGATAAGTTGTCTTATTGTCTGTTGATGTATTAGTAATCATAGACGGGCTAAAATGTACATAGTTTCTATAACTTGATACAAAAATGGAATCATTAAAATCATGGCTATTTTGTTTATTTTGGTTTGTTCTGGTATCTTTTACTCTAAAGATACCCCCGTATTCAATCGCCTCTTTAAATCTATAAATTTTGTCTTTTTGAATTTCTGCTATTTTCGTATTTGCTTCAGTAATAATAATGTTTCCGTTATTTTGTTTTTCTATTTTCAAGATAGTTGTGATATGGGGTGGATCATCTATATTAGTAGTGGCATTTGAGTCTTTAGTAGTAATAGTAGTATTACTACTAATTTTAAATGCTTTAATTTCGTTTGAAAATTGAATATTTGTTTGAGACTCATTTTTTTGATATTCTTTTATTTTTTCTGTATCTAATGCGCTTATTTGATTATTTTGTTCAGATTTGCTTAAATTGCAAGAAAAGAATATCAAAATAACAAGTATTAATAATTTTTTGTGCATTTTTGTTAAGCCTCCTTTTTTAGTTTGCAAAAGTTAATAATATATATAATTATAATTATAATTATATATATTGATTTTTACCAATCGTGTTTGTAAGCTTTTGCTCCCAATTTTTAATTTTTTAATTTTTTAATTTTCATGGTTAAAAGTTTATTTTTTCTTGAAAAATAAATTAAAGTTTTAACTTTCATGGTTAAAGTTTTAGC
>NZ_FMTE01000010.1 GCF_900099615.1 Borreliella japonica
ACAATTGCTGTATCCCACATAACCGGACTTATTATTCCATTTACATTTGCAAATAAATACAACGCAGATCTTAGGAAAAAACTCGGCATTTCCCTTGCGGGTTTTGAACCCAATTTTGATATTGGAATAAACGGATTCCAGCTGTCGTTTAAAAAAAGTTATTAAATAGAAGAGAGCATGCTACTAAGGTCTAAAGAAATTCTCCTAAAAAAGAGAATTTCTTTAGACCTCCATAATTGTAAATGACCCAAACGGACAGCTTTCTCTTAAGCTATTATGCAATCAACCTATTGGAACCCTTCTCACCTAGTAAATAATTCTCATATCCTTTTATTAAAGATAAGATATAATCTTCTCCTTTTTTGTTTTTTAGGACCTTGAAGTCCCTGATCAAATTCGTAAAATCTTCTTTGGTTAATGAGTAAAGACTGGCCACAATGAAATTATTTTCATTTTCTTTTTCTTTAAAAAATTCATCTTCGGCATCTAGATTTAATATTTTATCAACTTCTTCTTTACTAAACTTCAAATATTCTAAGTAAAGTAAATATTCAAAGTTCTCGGGATCATTTTTAGCTATTAGCAAGGAAGTGTTTTTGACTAAAGTTAAGTATAGCGGGTTAGCTAAAATGTCTTTTTCTTCAGGCTGCATCATAGGGCATTGATACAGATATGCTTTTGAAACACTAACAGCTTGAACAAACCTTCTGAGTAAAAAATCAAATGGCAGCGAATTGAAAACAGATATAACAAACAATTTTTTGTAAATAGATATTGGCATTTTCTCATAGTTTACACTTATTGTATTCATACAATAACAATTTCTAGGGGACAAAGTGCTAATCATTGTTCTTTCATTTGAGTTTCTTGCAACCTTTCTAAAGAATACTCTTTCAGTTTGATATTGGTTATCCTTGGCTAATACTTTTTCTAAGTCTTCTTTACTTATCCACAGCAATTTAGAACTTTCTTTTGCGGCTTTATCTTCAAAAAATCTTGAATTAAATTGGTGAATATTAGCCCCACAATATAGAAATATACAGTTTTCATTATTGAATTCTTTTAGTAAAAATTTGAGATTATTCATATCTGCTGTGTTCAAACCCCCTATGAAGTTCATATAATCTTCTGAAAAAGCACTAAATCGACTAAACATCTTATCAATAAGCTTAAGCTCAACGATATCTCTAAATTCTATTATTGACTCTTGAATAGGAGATAGCCTTTTGATTTGAGCTATATCCAATTCAATTCCTTTATAAGCATTTTCATTACCCTCTTTCAGATCACTGGTTATTTCTTTCATGATATTATCGCAACTCTGAATAACAAATTTTACTCTAAATTTTGTTGTGGGTTCTTTAGTATTACTGGTCTGAAATATTGCAAATTTGAAGCTGGAGTTTACGGCGCTAAACCTTTTCTGATTTACAAACTGATACACATAATTAAGTTTGTAATTTGAAAATATATGCTGCCTCAGTGCTTTAGAGCTGAATTCGCACCACAAAACGGAAGGGGTCAAATAAGTTAAGTTGCCTCCAGGCTTCACCAACTTCAAATTGAAAGCCGTAAAATATCTAAAAAGATTGGGATTACCACCACTAGAAAATTCTCTAAACCCCAACCTGTACATATTATTCAAAATCTTCAAGCTGTTCTTTTCCTCATAGTACTGGATACTCAAAGAATGATTATCTTTACTAAGTATTTCTTGTTTTATTTTATTTTGTTGTTTTATACTTAGTTTTCTGTAGCCAGGAATATGTTTTGAGAAAAATTCAGATTCATCAAACTTGGTTTTTTCCCACGGAGGATTTCCAATTACAATATCAAATCCTTCTTGAATATCTGGAAACTCAATCCCATAGTGAAAAAATTTATAGTGGCTGCTTAATTTTTTAATTTTTTCTATTTTTTCTTTATCTTCGTTGGAAATTTTACTGTCTAAAATATTTCCAATCAAATTAACTACGGTTGTAATATCACTAAATTCTATATTCAAAGATTTGTCAAAAGACAACGAATAAAGTTTAATTAAAGAAAATATTATTCTTAAATTATTTATATTTTCATTTTCCTGATATTCTTTGTATATCTTTTTAGATTTTTCTACATCTTCTTTAGTAGTATCGTTAATACCTTTGATTTTTTGATAGATATCTTCTAAAATAGTCACAATTTCGTTAATCTTTTTTACAAATAACAAGCAGCTACTTTTAAATTCGCTATTCAAAATATTAAAAAATTCATCTGTGGTATACCCTAAAAGGGCATTTCCTACTTTTATTCGGTTGGTAAGAAAGCTTGGTGGTGACACAAAAATAAAAACACCAATCCACAACCTTAGCATTGCGATTTGTGCAGATATCTGATCAAAATCAACTCCGTAAATACATTTTCTAAGTAATATTCTTTTGAGGACAATCTTCTGGCTTACGCTGTCTTGAATGTTATATTTTTTAGCCTCGTCAATAACATTTCTATACTCCATATCCAAAATTTTTTTTAGATCTTCAAATTTGTCAAGACTGTACCATACTTTTTCTGTTAAGTAATCTAAACAAGAAATTAACAAATTGCCTGAACCGCAAGAATTATCAATTATTTTTATATCTAAAGGGAATTTGGTTTTAAGCTGTTCTTCAACCGCCGACGCGGCCATAAAATCAGCCAAGTCTTCTGGGGTATAATATGCACCACTTTTTTTTCTATCAAGCGATCTAGATGTAAGATAAATATTTCCTTTATAGTAGGTAGCGACTTTGTTTACTTTCTTGTTTTTAAGCTCATCTTCAGTATGAATACAATAAGTTCCTTTTTCAATAATGCGGTGAATAGTAGTATCTGCGATTCTTAGATCATATCCAAGTAAATTTTCGTACAATTCTCCGAAAATTCTGGAATCTAACTTTGAATACGCTACAAATTTTCTATCTTTTGCATTTTTTTCTTCAAAGAAGAGTATTTTTACTAGTATTTCTTCAATTTCACTACTACTTAGCAGACTTTCATTATTTAAATATTTTACCTTATCCTCTGCAAACAATCCTCCATTGAATATAGGAAATTTTACAGAATCACTACCTTCATGGAAGGTGGTAAAAATTTCTATTATTTTTTTATATCCTAATTTCTTTTTTGTATTTTCATCATAAAAAAAATATCTAAAAGATATAGAAGATCTGTATAGCTTATTTCCTTCTAATATCTTATTGAAGATATCATTATCTTCAATATATGCAATAAAAAATATTCTTAAAATAAAAATAATCGATTCTTCAAGAATGCTAGCTAAAATAGACCTAGAAATCTCTTTGCCCTTTGCTTTGAATTCTTTGTCATATATATTTTTTGCAATTCTAAATACTATAGAGTCGTCAGGCCTCTCGTAAAGAATCTCTCTTAGGGTTTTTTGAATTTTCTCTTCTTCTTTGGCTAGAGCATCCTTTGCTAATTTTTGGGCGAATGCTGTTGAAGCATTTGTTTTTACAATATTTTTAGTTTTCATCATAGCATTTTACATTTTTATAAAAAAAAAATCATCATAGGATATGAAAAAATTTTTAGTTCACAAATGCAAATTTTTTTCACAAAACAAAATTGAAAAAGATGTTGTGTATCTTACAGTGACTATAAGATATGAAAACTAAAAAGCATCTTTATTTTAAGATTTTACTTGAAAAAAGAGCCTATTTTGATTTTAAAGCTAAACGTGCGTCTCTATTACAAACAGAACGGCTCACATTCAGACCTTGGTTGTAAATTCTTTTTAAGAGTTTACAACCAAGACCTGAAGCCTTTGAAAATCGAACACTAAAAAAATCGGGTAATTATTAAATGAATAATAATTAAGCCAACAACAATTAGAATATACCAAATTCCAAATAAAATCAATCCTTATTGACAAAATTTTTACTGAAAATGGGGAAATATCCCCTGTGATTAACCTCGCGAACTTTCAAATTCTTTCATAAACTCCTCTAGTAAATCTTTTTTATATGTAAAAACCCTATCTAAAAAGTAACTAGTAAATTGGATATTTTTACCATAAAAATCATAACTTTCCTGATTTTCAAATTGAAATCTCAATATCTTTGCCGGATTTTCTTTTGCAATACTTTTATCTGTGTTAGATTTTTTAATTCTATTATATGTTTCTGCAAATCCGAATTGCTTTATTTCCTCTATTTTTAAATCGCCTGATAATACTTTCTTGTAAAGCCTTAAGTATAAGAATGCTTGGGTTCTTCCTATTATAAATTTTTTAAGAAAATCTTCAAATTTTTTATATCCATCAAGTTGATAAAGTTTTTTAGTCCTTATTTTATATAAAATCTCCATTAATTCAATTTTATTGTTTACTTCACTTATAGTGATTCTTCTTATTTGATTTTTATAACTTTCATACTCTATTTCATCATCTTTATCACAACTATTTTTAAATTGATTAACACCAGTCTTCCTGTTATTTAAAATAATTTCTTTTCGCTCCTTTTTAGACATTATTACCTTTCCTTTTTAAAAAGTACGCTTAGCGTACTTTTATTATTTTCTCCAAAGCTTCCTGAGCCTCTTTATAATACATTGCCTCAACATCAGGCTCTTTTAGTTCATTAATTAAAACTTTAATACTGTTAAGGCTGTGGATTTTACCTTTAATAAGGGTCCCATAATTCTTAAACACTACCTCTTCTACATCTCTAAAAGTATTTCTATTTTTAACAAACTGATTTTCTACTATTGAAACATCTATTTTTTTATTTTTAAAAATATCAACTTCTTCTATTGCATCCATTAACATAGGGAATGCTTCAACAGACCACCTTTCGATTTGAATAGGTATAATAACCTTATCTGTAATATTTAAAGCATTGTATAGTAGGGGCCCCAAACTAGGAGGTGTGTCAATTATTATATAATCAAAATCATTATTAGATAAAATTTTTTTTATACAATGTTCCAATAATTGTTCTTTATATCTTTCGTCTTCTTGTTCAAATTTACATAAAATTGGGTGAGAAGGAATAATATACATTTTACTATTTATTTTGTTTAAATACTTATTCAGGTCAAAATTTTTATATTCTTTAAACATGTAGTATACATTAATACCTTCAACACCCTTTATATTCTCAATAAAATAACTAGTTAAACTATTTTGGGGATCTAAATCGATCAGTAAAACTTTTTTATCAAAATTTTTTAAAATATGGCTAAAAATGATTGCTAACACACTTTTACCAACTCCACCCTTAATTGATGCGATTGTTATTATTTCTGTTTTTTTTCTATCCATTTTTTTATAATCCCTCCATTTGGCAACTTTTTATTGTAAAACTTGCATACTTCTCTTTCTAACTTAATTATTGATTCAAGTAAAGATTGATTATACTGTGTTTCTGATTTTTCTTTTTTAATTAAACGAGATATCCCTTTAATATAGCAGAAGACACTCCCCTTTCTAAATCTAAATTCTATATAATAAGCCTTTGAAAATGTATATGATTTTGTGATATCGTTTTCTTGATATTTTGTTACGATGTTTTGTATTGGCTTTCTGTATCCATAATAAATACCTAAAAATATATCATCTCCTTTTAAAGAAAACAAATTAAATTCACTAATTTTTTTTTTATTAAATAATCCTCTAAATGACATGAAGAATTTATTTTTCTGATTTTTATTGACACCAAATGCATATAAATCATTCATTATCCTTGTATGATATATTTTTCTATCATTATTCTCTTCTATTTTAATAAAGATGCGAGTTTTTTTATTTTTTTTAATCATTGATTTTTTGATCTTGATAGGTTCCAATACATTCTTCACAACTAATCCTAATTAGCGTTTTTTTCAAATTCTTTTGATTGCGAATAACATTCATTGGTCTCTATTATTTCCAGAATCTCATAATAGTAGTGATTATTAAATATCTTGCTATATTCTAAACTATTTTGCTTATCTAAATATTTTTTTAATATCGGTATTAAAATATCAAAGTTTACTTTATTTTTTAATTGTTCAATGAGTATACTGAAAACATTGTTTTTAATATTTGTTTTATTTTCTTTCTCACTTATTTTTATGCTTTTAAAATTATTCTTTAGTTTTTTCACTATCTTTTCTAAGTCATCGTATTTATTGTTTTCTATAATGAAGTGTGGCTTGTTTTTATATTTTTTATATATTTCTTCGATTTGTATTTTTAATTGTTTGCTATCATAATTTTCATTTTCCAAGTCATTTTTTATTTTGTTTAGTATTCTACTTAATTCTTTTTGCTTATTTTTAAGCCTTCCTACCGTTGTTGACTTAATATTGTAGATCCTTCTATATATGTTTTTTTCATTTAAATTTATCGATTTTTTTATCATTTTACATACTTCAATTATTCCTTCTTTCCCTAATCTTAGATTTAAAATAGAATGAAATATATTCGATTCAAAATTGCATTTTCTTATGTATTTTCTTATTTGGAATTTTTCTATAGTTTTGTTGTTTTTTTCTTCTTTATTATTATATGTATTACAATAACACTCCTGTTTTTCTACATTGCTATTTTTAATGCAATTCTTTTCAAAATAGGAATTAACACGGTTTTTATATTTATTCTTTTTTTTATCTTTAAAATGTTTATTAACTATACGGTAACACTCTTTTTTAGGATATTTAAGTTTGTAGTAAACTTCGGTACCCATGTTAACACCCAAATGTTTATAGTAATTATTAGTTACCTTAAAAACTGTTTCTAGTTTGTAAAGATAGCTTTGTAGCGTTTTAATTTTAACTTCCCTTTGACCATTCCTTTTTATATTGCTATTAAAATAATACAGTATGTCACTTTGAGTATATTGTTCAAGGTTTGAATTTGCATAACTTAATGTAGATATTAAAACAATTAATTTGTGTTGGTATTTATTGCTGTTAATTTTTATATTTTTCATTTTTTACCTCAATTTTTTTCGTGTACAAACTATAATAATAGTCCTATTATTATTATAGTCTTCTATTAAAAATAATAATAACTCAAAACATAATAAAAAGTAAACTTATTCAACTAAAATGATGAAATTTTTTACTGAAACTCAAAAAGTAAAAAAATGTAGTAGGTATATTGTATGACTATTAGAGCGCAAGAAAAAGACCACTAGCAAAAGCTAATGGTCTTTTTCAAGGTGTTGAAAGTTCAATAATAAATTACGAACTATCAACACTAATAATTATATACTAGTAATTGTAAAATACAAAGTAGTTTGAAAATTTTTTTACATTTTTTTCTACTCTGCCATTCTAAATCCCATTAGATGTTCTTTTGATTTTAGCATTCTAACTAGTTTTTCAGCATCAAGTACATCGCCATTGAAGTTGTAATTGAAATTTTGGACAATTGTTCTATTCTCGCTTTTTTGTAATTTGGCAATTTCTTCTGCAATAATTTTAGCTTCAAGTTTGCGTAGATTTTCATCTATTGGTGCAGGAGTGATTCTTACTAATTCGGGTTGGCCAAATTCACTAGACATTACGCCTGAGTTTGGCATATATGTCGGTCTATTAGAAATAAATCGTGCACCGCCACTAGCAAGTTTTATCTCTTCAATAGATCCTGCTGATTTTACCGCCGCAATTCTTTTTAGTATTTCATCTAAAATTTTTTGCGTCTTTTCTAAATCACTAGCTTTTGAGAAGTACCATCCAGTTCCAAAGTATCCTGGCTCAGCATTTACCTTGTCAACTTCAGCCTGTGCTTTGATTAGTTCGGGCTCTAGTTTAGAAAGTTTGTTTTTGCGTTCTACTTCTAGTTTTTTAGTCTCTTCGGCCTTAGTAAGCTTGGTGGTTTCTATATCTTTTTTTGTTTTATATTCTGTTTGTACATCGTGTAATCTTTTTTGAAATTCTTCACCAGATATTTGTCCTTTACTTTGAGCCTGTTTTAGAAATTCTATTTCTTTAGAATATTCATCATCTAATTCACTCAATTTTTCTTTTCTCATTGCAATTTCTGCATCAAATTTCTCTTCAAGCTTCTTCAGCTCAATTTCACTTCGTTTTTCAAGTTCTTCTAAATCTTTGTCTCGTTGTTCTTCGATTTTTTTCTTTTTAGCCTTACTGAAACCAGTTATAAGCCCCCAAAAGAAATCCTCTAATTGATTTACTAATTCTGCCAAAGCTTTACCGGCCGGTCCAAGGAGAGCTTCTCCCACTCGTATCCTCAAATCTCTAAATACCTCGTACGCACCTTGTATTGCATAGTCTAAAAAATAATCAAGGCCCTCCTCAGCAAGTTTTTCTCCCCCTTCCTTATTCAAAATTTTGCCTGAAAATCCCGTTAATTTGTCTATGTTATCTAAGAGTTTGTCATACAAGCTTTTTACCGTATCCTTAGCTTTCTCAGCCATTTGTTTTAGTGTGTTTTGGTTGGTTTCATTTAGCTTGTCGAATTGCGATTTGTGATCATCTACGAATTTTTTGTACATTGCTTGGATTTTGGATGCCATCTTTTCCTCAGCACTTGCTCTTTCTTTTGCTGGAAGCAGCATTGTTTCCCACTCTAAGGCTAGTATTTTTTTTTGTAGAGCTTTTTGAGCCTGGACAAAAGATCGATCCAATGCAGCATTACTATATTCATTAACTTGTTTTTCGAGTGCGGCTACAATTTTCCTGTTAGATTCGTTTAGAGTTGTGAAGCTTTTTCCATATTTTTCCACAAACTCTTTGTTTTTTTCGTTAATTTCATCATTTAGTTTCTGTAACGCGCTTTCTTGATCTGCATGGGGTAGGGTTAGTAGTATTTCTCTTTCACGACTTTCTTTTTCTTTTAGTAACTCTTGGTACTCATTCACAAAATCATGATTAGAGTTATTGAATTCGTTTACTGCTTTTTCAACCCCGACTAAAATTTTCTTGTTCTCCTCCGATAACTCGTCAAAACTCTTGGAGTACGTCTTTAGAAATTCTTGATTTTTGGTTTTGATAGTCTTTTCAAGATTCCTTAAGGCTTTTTCTCGCTCCACGCCGACTTTACTGTAAATTTTCCTTTGGGCAAAAAATATTTCGTCTTGCAATTTCTTATAGTCCTGCTCCATCTGTTTGTTGTAATCGGTTTTTGCATTTGGGTCAACTTTCTTATCTCTTTTGGGTTCGGGGCTGGGAGTGTCTTTTTCATCTTTTTCTTTTTCGGGTTTTTTGGAAAGCCCCACAAATTTTTTAAAGCCTTCCCAGGCTTTGACTGTCAAATCTACTACTTTTTGGATCAATTTGATGATTGGGTCGAACGCAATCTTGAAACCCTCCACAAGCTTTCCAGTAACATATACCACAAGTTCTGTAAGTTTGTTAATCAGGTAAATAACCGCAGAGGTGACTTTTGTCAAAGGTTCCAAAATTCCTTTTATCAGAAATTGTTTTACTTTTTCAAATCCAATCATCATTGGCTCTAAAGCTTTCCCAATATCTAAGAAAAGCTTTTCGCTCATTTTAGCAGTTTGTTGTTGAGCTTGGGCTAAAGTTTTTGCTTCTTTAGCGGTGTTTCCGTAAAATTTACCACCTTCGCTAGTAGCCTTAGAAAGAGCCTTATTTAAAGCCTCGAATCCTATTTGTCCATCGCTCGCCGCCTTATATAATGCCTCTCCAGCTAAACCAGCTTCTTCTGCTAAAATGTCTGCAATATCAACACCAGCGTCACGAAGCGCATACAAATCTTCTAAATTTACTTGATTACTAGATTCTACACGAGAATATACTTCTGCTAATTTCTCAAGCCCCTCGCTACTTCCACCAGCTGCCTCTCCAAACATTCTAATTCTTTCTTCAACTTCACTTGCAGTTGCACCGTAAGAAAGCATTGTTTTAGTAGCATTAGCAATAGCGTCTCTAGTAAAAAGAGTTTCATCGCCAAAAGCCCTCATGGATTCTGCTAAAGATTTTCCAAGGTCTTCGTTTCCAAGCATGTCAGAAAACGTTGACACTTCTTCGTTGAATTCATCAAGAGCATCCATGGCACCATCAAAAATTCCACTTATTGTAGAGCCAATTGCTTGTAGAGCCTTTACAGCTATAATAATTGGGGCAAAAGCTGCCAACATTTGGTTGAATGCTTCACCGGTTTTGTTTGCCAAATTCTTTACATTTCCTAAGCCTTTTCCAACACTTTTTAGAACTTTGCCTATACTTTTCATGCCGCCAGCTTTAGAATTTACAGAATCAACAGAATCTGCAAGAGATTTGAAGTTTTTACTAGCATTCTGCGAACTTTTGTTTAGCGCTTTCTCTAGATTGGATCCAGATTTAGCAGATTTTTCTAATTTTGACTTCAAATCATCTAGACTTGCAAATTTTTGTTCTGCAATTTTTTTTAGCGTTTCTGCTATTGCGTCCAGCTTTTCATTGTTTTTGATTGACATTGATAATGGAATGATTATTTCGTCAAGTTTCATTTTCTCATGCTCTCGCTTTCAAGATTTTTGATGTAAAGGTTCAGTTCGTTAAGAATTAACACAAACCAGTAATTTTGCTCAAAAAGGCCGCCACTATAAGGCAAACTTCCAATATTTCTTGAAAGTAATGCCTGATTGAGTAAATGTAGAATTGCGTCTTCATTATGTTTGATCCAATGAAGTTCCTTTTTCATATCTATTAGCAATTCTGAATCGAGTCGGTCCGCATATTTGAGCACTTGGTCATAGTGATCTTTTTTTGTAACATAAGCAAACGCAAGTTCTACTTTTTTGAAACACGCTCAACCCTTAGAGTATCTGCCAAAAAGTTAATCTCAATTGCAAGATTTGAAAGCATATCTTGAAACAAAATAGCATCTTTTTCAACCATCTCTTTAGTAATTAATTCTCCTTCTTGATTGTAAAGTCCAACAAATTCTACTACATTTTCATTCCAAATTTTTTTTACGAATTGAATTTGAGCACTTGTTGACTCAATCATAGCATTAGGATTGTTTTTGCTATTCACCCCATTCAATTTTTTGAAAAGTTCGATTTGTCTTGCTTTCAGCTTTTCCACAAACCCATAGTTAACATCTTGTAAAATTACGAATGCTTTATCTTCTTCTTTTACAATTTCTTTACTGTTTCTAATGTAGTCTGGAATATAAGGTAACATTACCCTACCGCTCACATTCACATTGACTATCATCTTGCCTCCTAAATTTCAAAAAATGTTGCGCCTTGAATATAATCGTACGAAAATGATATTAGCGGTTTCGTAAGTGTAAGCTGGCACTTTAGATCAATTTTTTGGTTATTCAAATCTTGGCCTGGACTGTAAGTTGCAATCTGCCCTTCTCCTACCATGAATTTTGTTCTTTGGTCTTGATTTCCAATTTGATTTACAAAAAGTACTGTAAACTCGTAATTTTTAGGTAAATTGCGATTTCCAAGTTCGTATTCACTGCTAGAAGATTTTTTTGAAACATCAAGGGTTATGAAATGCGACCTCTCTATATAAGTTTCTAAAAGCTCTTCCTTGTTAGTAGAAGTCTCTCTAAGAGAGTAGCCGCTAAACTCAACAGTTTGTTCTGGAATTCTTCCAATTGCCGTGATTGCGCCGCAAGTTGTTTTTAGAGTTTCTGTTGCTTTTGTCGAACTAATTGTGTACGAATATCCAAGACAGTAAGTCTTGAAAAGTAAAACATCAATTTCATCGTTATTGTCGCAACTATCACATATTTTTTTTGAAAATTCCTTATGGTAGTATATGATACTACCTTCTTTCAATTTCAAATCCGTCGCAAGTTTTGATTTACTATCAATCTTTTTAACTCTAAAAATGCACTCTTTGATTGATTTCCATTTGCTAGGTTTTTGAATGCTTGAGCTCAAATCTTTTACAACTAAATTAGTAGGATCTGTTCCAGAAGGTTCATTATTGTTTTTGATGTCTGAACCCTTGAAATTCCACTTGAATTTGTCAATATTAACAGCGACCAGCACTGCGCCTACGGGCATTCTTAATTTTTCAACTGCCATTTTTACCTCCACAACAATTAATATAATCGCTACCATCCATCCTGATCCACAAAGTTGTATCAACCAAAGTTACCATTCGTGCATCAGAAGTTTCGTCTTCAATTTGGGAATCGTCAATGCTGAAATTCCTCAAGGAATATTTCAATATTAGAAAAGACACAATTATATTTGCGATCTCAAGACCCAAAGTAGGACGCATGTTGCATTCTGTGTAAATTACAAATTTCGGAGACAAAAGCATCGAATAATTTCTGCAATTATTTACAATTTCTCCCGTGCTCTTTACCGCAAAGACAATTGATGGTAAATCTTTGGTTGTGCATGCAAACATTTCAGATTTGTAATATACTTTTGTCGTTGTTTGTTTGCATTCAACTAAGTAATTTTTCAAATTTTTTTTTAGATCAATAATGAATTTTTCGATTAATTTCATTTGATTAATTTTGCAGCCTCTTCTGCTAGATTTTTTTTCCAATTTACATATTTGTTTTTTAGTTTCTTCTTCTTAATAGAGAGCCAAATGGGTACTGCTGAAGATTCTATACCCTTATATGCTGCCCAACTCTTGATTTTTGTTAGACTTGGAGCTGGTGAATTATTTTCATATGCCTGTCCTGAGTCTAGAAATTCAGAAAGGGGTGAGTTTACTTTTACTTTCAAATTTGCTCCAGAAGAAGTTTCTTCTAAATCAATATTTGTTACATTTGACAATCGTCCGGGGACATGTGATTTTAATGCTTGCGAATTTTTTCTGACTTTGAATCCCACAAAACTTTTTGCATTATCAAATATAGATTTTCTTATTTTTTCTCCAATTTCCATTTGTTCTCCTTTTGATTAACCAATGTAAAGGAAAGGACAAGAATCAATACGCGGGAATAGGAAATCAAGTTGAGAAAGTAAATACTTGAACTTACACTCTTTTTGATCTCCTTTACACCTAATATTGAAAACTTCTAAATACAGAACATCAAGCAAAATTATAAGCCAATTATTGTAAGCAGCCCCCATATGGTACAGGGCTAAAATTTTCTTAGCATATCTTAACACCTCAAGAAGTTGTACTTTGATTTCATCTGAGATATTAATGCTTCCGTCTTCTTTAGTGCATTCAATACGTAAAGATTCTATCTTAGTAAGGTTAATCCACATAGTAAGGTAGTCAAGTTCACCCATTTGTTAAGTTTTTTCTTAACTACCACTAGGTTTTGTAACTTCAATTTCGACAACTTCTCTGGGTTCAAAATGAATTACTCCCGCTGATTCCATTGAAGAGTGAATGTAATCACCATCTGGTGCTGCAAATTTTCTGAAGAATATTTCTGTCAACATTGGAACAAACATAACTTCTGGGTTTGGTTCGTACAGTATAGGGTGTTTTAGCCCCTTCAAAACAAATGTTATTATGTTGTGGTCTCTTTTTAGCGCCTCTTTGACTATTACGTACTGAGGTTCGCTGTACAACTCTAGTAATAGATGAGAATAATTGTGTGGAACTAAAAGATGGTAAAACCCATCAAGTCTTTCTTTGTATTTTTCTGACTCGCGTTTTGCAAGTGTTGCTTTTTCGTACAAAGTATACCCGTTAACCAGTGTCTCAACAGTAACTTTGCTCTTACCCTTAAGATTCGCTATTCCTTCCATATTGATGTGTTTTTTACCAAAAACAATAGAATGAAACGCATCTTTCATCAGACCAAGCTCTAGATTAGCTTTTACTTCGTCTGCAGTTATTGTTCCGTACATTAAGTCTTTTAGTGAAATTCGCTGAACTGTTTCAAATACGTGCATTTTGTAGGCCATTTCCTGGAAGAAAACGGTGCTTTTCCCAATTTCATTACTATGTTCCCCAAAAGTTGCTGTAACATTGTGGTCAACTTTCGATTTTCTCACAATATAATATCCCTGTCTTAGATCATTTTTGTTGATCGCCTTGTACGGCACAAGTTGTTCAAGACCATTGCTTGCAAGTTCTAATATATCTCCGCTATAACTGCCGCTTGCTTCTTCAAAAATACTTCTACTCAAAATTTTCCTCCTATTATCTCATAATTTTTTGGGTCTACGCTAATTTTCTACTGCCACTGTTTTCATACTCTGGGCCAATGTTTACATCAAGCAAAACCACTTTGCTACTTTGTTCAAGGCTAACATCTTTGATTCTTCCAACTTGAGTAGCCCCTTTGCCATCTTTTACTAGCTTGCCTGCTTTCAAGAAAACGTAATCTCCAACTTTGGGA
>NZ_FMTE01000046.1 GCF_900099615.1 Borreliella japonica
ATAATTAATATATGATATAAAATAATTAATATATGATATAAAATAATTAATATATGATATAAAATAATTAAAAGGAAGTTTTCATGAAAAAAATAGCATTTCATATTCAAAAAGGTGGTGTTGGCAAAACTACCTTAAGTGGTAATGTTGCAAGCTATTTGTCTAAAACAAAAAAAGTTGTATTGGTTGATTGTGATATACAGCAAGGAAGTTCTTCTACATGGTTTCTTAATCATGAAATTCTTAGGTTAGATATTAAAGATACTTTTTTAAAGAGGATAGATATAGATCAAGCATTGAAACAAATACAAAAAAATTTTTATATTTTGCCATGTGTTCCAAGCGGAACTTTTAGAAGAGATGTGCAACATAAATTGCAGGATTTTCCATACTTGATAGATGATTTTTGTGTGGAATTAGAAAAATTGGGATTTGAATTTGCGATTTTCGATTTGTCTCCCAGTTTTGAGCTTTGGGAGCGAAGAATTATTCTTGCAATGTGTGAAGTTGTTACCCCATTGACTCCAGAGTTTTTAAGTCTTGAAGGAATTAATATTTTTAAGGAAGAGTTTGATTCTTTGTTAAAATCTTATAGAAAAAAGGTTAAACACGAGAAGATTATTTGCAATATGCTCAATAGAAGTTTTAAAAGACACAATTTACACTTAAAACAATTTAAAACCTTTGGATATGATCTTTATGAGATTGGACAAGATGCTAAAATAGCAGAATCTCAGCTGTATAAAAAGTCGGTTTTTGATTACTATCCCGAGAGTAAATCTATCTTGGAACTTTCAAGATTGGGGGAAGCTTTATGCCTATAAGTAAAGAGGTTGATTTAGAAGAAATTATTAAACAAAATGTTAGTAAATCTAAATTTGCTTTTAGTGTTGACAATGATGTTATTGGTAATAATATCTCAAATATTAAGCTTGGTAGATCGAAAATGAAGATCAAACAAATAAGCGTGGGATTGAAATATGAATACTGGGTTGAATTTTATTCTATTTTAGATAAAAAGGGATTAACAGCATCCGGCTTTATAAGAACTTTAATTATGGAATATATAGAAACTTCTAAGAAATAATAAATTTAATTATGAACAACAAGTTTTATATATTTATAATAATATTTATAGCTTTAATTATAATTAAAGCTATAAATATTATTATAAATATATAAAACTT
>NZ_FMTE01000019.1 GCF_900099615.1 Borreliella japonica
AAAATTTTTCTAGAATTCCCCTAAAAACGGGGTTATTCTTATCATTTACTTTTACGAAAATGTCTTCGTTTCTGAAGAATAAGAAATTCAAAAATTCTTCTGATAGGCCGCTTACACTAAAGCTAAAACTGCTTGCTGCCGTTTTTAGGCTTGGGTCTACTATTTTTTCTTCTAATACAATGCTTGAAATATCTACAAAAGGGGTAAGTTCAAAAATTTGACCCTCGTCCGTGTAGAATACAATGTCAAGCCCCAAAGAAGTACAATCTTCTGTTGTATCTTCTTTGGCACTTGATATTTCTGCAGTTTCGTTGCCTTTTTCAACTTCTTGACTTAAATCAGCGATTTCTGAATTTTCGTCAGCAATTTCCGGACTTTTCAAATTAATTTCTTGAACTACATCCACTTGATCTTGCAATTTACCGCACCTTACCTTCTGCTATATTTTTTGTAGCAATCGAATACAATCGGTTCAGTTTTTTCTATGTACCTTTTGTAGTATGCAATTCTCTTTTTTAGCATATTGGTATCATCGGGTTCATTTTCATCGTCAACCATAGGCTCAAAATTTTCAAAAATGGGAAACTTTTCACCAGCATAGTACTTGTTAGCATAGGCTTTTACAGACAAAAGCCAAACATTCAAAGAAGTTGCGTATCTAAAAAGTTCCGCCTCATCAGAAATTAGACTTGAAATATCTTCTTTATGTATTAATGCTGGTTTTTTAGGAAGCGATGGTATTGATTCACAAGAAAGTAGTAGTAAGAGTATCCAAAATATTCCTAAAAAATTAATTTTTGTTTTTAATTTTTGCATTGCTGTCTCCTTATACTTGATTTTCCAAATCTTTTAGCATTTTGCTTGTAACTTGGTCTCGAAGCTTTATGAGTTTTCTGTATTCGCAAAAGCTACCTCCAGAATTTCTGTAAGCTTCGGAAGCTTGTATTGAAAGCTCAATGGTTTCTTTTAGGCGCTTGTCAATTAGCTCAACAGCGGCTTTGTCCTCATTGTTTTTTTCGATTTTGTCTTTCAAAAAAAAGACCAATCTTAAAAGTGAGCTTGTGAAGGCCATTCCTTCGTTTACTATATCTAATTTTTCTCTACCAAAAGAGCTTTCAAACCCTTTGAGTAGTGCATTTTTTACGTCCACTGCGTCTAGCAGCTCATGAATATTTTTTACTGCGTTCATTACGCTACCTCCAAATTATTTCTAAATTTTGCGCTGTAAAATTCTAATCTATTCTTTACGCGCTTTACTATTTCTTTGTTTTGAATTTTGAAAACCCTTAGCGAGTCTATGTAACCGCTAGAAACGGCCTTAGAATTGCCAAGTGAATCCCAAATTACGGTTTTTTTGTCGTTTGCTACAATTACAAAATGGTAAAAACTAGAACTTTCGTCTTTGTACTTTGCAATCAAAATATCCGATTCTAAAGGCACGTAAGAGCTCGGATAATGTTTTTCATCAAAGTAAATATCCTCGTCAATGCCCAAGTTTGCAAATATTGCATTTGGAGAATTAACAAAAGCATTGTCACCCCTTAGGCAACCTTTACTTACAAGGCCTTTGAAAAGTAAATCAATCTCAAAGCAATCAAAACATTTTTCCACACCGTTTTTGATTTCTTTTACTACAAGGCCAACAAACAAAATGCAAAGAAAATAACATCCAAATTTTGAGATAATTTCATTTTGTTCTTTGAACCTCATTTGCAACGGCACTGCAAGTCTGTGAATTTCGACTTCTGTGAAAGTCACTTTTTCTAAGTTTTTGTAGTGCTGTGTACTTTCCAATAATTCTGATTTGTACTTTTTTAGAAAATATTCTTTCAAAAGATTGTAAAAAAAATTGTAAATTCCTAAAAACATTTTGTTATTCATTTAATTTTTCCAATTTCATTAATCTTAGTTGTTCTTGTAAAATTTCTTGTGCTTTAATTCTTTCTTTTGTGCAAATATTTCTAATTTCTTGTGCTAAGTTTTCTTTGTTTACGGTATTGATGAAATCTGTGGTTCTTTTTAGTTCTTCTTTTACTGAATTTTTCATTTCTTCGAATTCAGTTTTGATTTTGTCGTTGTAGTAATTTTCTAGTTCTTTGAAAATTTCGGCTTTAACCATTTTGTAGTAATTTTCCAGTTCTTTGAAAACTTCAGCCTTGACCTTAGCGGCTTGAATTTTGATATCCGACAAAAGTCCTTTGAAAGCGTATGTGCCCAGTCCAGAGATTGATATTATTAGCATGGCTATGATACTGCTTACAATATTTACTTTCTTTAGTTTTGCCATATACCCTCCATCAGATTTCAATTTTTTACAAAAAAAAGTCATACTTCACCCATTTTGCACGCGTGTACAAAATAAATAAAATATGACTTAGCTAATTCAGACTGTTAAGTCCAAATTATCTAATAGTGCTTTCGCAGTATTAGATACTGTATAATCTACAGCGTTTTTGTCAAAAATCAAAAAAATTTTTTCTTTTTTTTGGTTTCAAAAATCACAATTTGTTGTATAATATTTTCGTGAGAGGATTTTTCATAAAATTACCTCCCCATAGGTTTTGATTTTATAGAGGAGTAAAGAAAAAGAAAAGTCTAGTTGCAAGTGCTACCAGACTTTTACCCTTTCATCACTAGTGATGAAGCGGTTTTCATAAAGTATTTATGAAAAACATTTTAATAAAAAAAGCTAATTTGGACAATTCTAAATTCACTTTTCAAAACTTACTTATTAAGTTGGTGGAGAACAACAACAAAAAGACTTGTACGGGCACTGTAAAAGTGTCCTATGTTGAGTCTTTGATCAAAAAAATTTGTGTAACCCCATACAAAAGAATGCTGAAAGTCTACTGGGCAATCAGTGTAAAAAATAAAAACTACAAAAAATCTTTTGGGGTTGAGCGTTATTCGGCTTGCGACATTTACAGAATTGTTGCAAAACTTCTTGAAAAAGATTCAAAAAAAGCCGTTTGCAAACGCACCGTACAGCGCGACATTAAGATTCTTAACGATCTTGGTCTAATTCAGACCGTGATTAGAAAATTTGGTAAAGACAAAACCGGACATGGAAGTGTTGCACATTATATTCAGAACATGCAATTTGTAGCCTACCACAAAGAAATAATTTGGGAATATTTCGTATCGTTACTTGAAGAAAAACTTGCAAACAAAAAAATAGTAGGCGACTTCGACTGGAACATTCAAAATGCGGTGTTCAAAGTTTCTAAATTTCAAAATATCCAAAACAAATTTCAAAATCATACTAAGAATACCACATCCTTTAGGTTTGTTGATAACAAAGTTTCACATAAAAATTCCTTTGGGATTTTTGAACAACCATGCGACATTAGCTTACTTGCTCAACACACCAAATGTCGTCTCAATACTATGTCGCCTCAAGTGGTGCCGCCTGTTATTAATAAAGCTATTATAAGCAATATTAAGTATAAGAATTCAAAGAATTCTAATATTAATTCAAAAATTCTAAAAAACAATCTTGATCCTGAAAAAAATAATGTCGAGGACAGACTTATTCAAAGAGACATCCCAAAAGATTTCCTTTACAGAGTAAAAGATCTTAGTAACAATGAAACAACTTACAAAAACGCTCTTAATAATTTGGAAACAGTTCTTGATGAGCTTCCAAATGCTAAAGTAAAGTATATTCTTGAGCATTTCTTAGCACAATTTTCCGAATATCGGTATAAAGTTTGGATGATGATGAAGCGTAATGATGGAGTTAGCAGTGATTATGATCTGATTTGGAAAGATCGATTCAATGAATTTGTAAGTAAAAAGGTTCATAATATCGATTATGTGAAAAAAGTTCTAGAAATGGAAGCTAGAGAGAGAGAAAATCGTAGTAGAGAGCGCTTAGAGAGATCGAATAATAACCAAGTTCAGTCTGGTGAACAAATATCAGATTCGGTGAATCAACAGCAATATAATGTAAATAGGGGCGCGCCGCCGCAGCTTCAGCAGTCGCAGCAGCTGCCTCATAGAAGAATTTACGAAAGAGAAAATACAAAAGGCATTGTTAAGGATTCTTCGGGGTTCAAGTCTCTCAAAGGCCTTACACTTGATAGTTTGGGAATTAGTAAAAAAGTAATTTGAGCCTATTTGGCTTTAGGAGGTAAAATGAAAATAAGAATGAAACATTTAGTAAGAAGACTTTACTTGAGAAGGGACAAAATTTGGCATGTTTACATGGGCACGGAAATTCAAAACAAAGCTAAGGACAAATCCATTACCAATTTTCCCCATTTGAAACCAGAAGATTTGGACTACGAGTACGTTTATAAGTTCTTGGATGAGTGGATTCAGAAGAAATACAACTCCAAAATGGGATTTACTATTGAGAAGGTAGATGGTCTTGAATATATTTGTAAGGCAAAAAGATATGCTAGTCTTAAGAAGATATTAGCCAAAATTTTCAAAGATTACAAGGAGATATTTCTTGGTAGGTTGCAGAAGGCTTCTGGTGTTGCGGCAGTTTCCGGATCGGGAGGTAAG
>NZ_FMTE01000018.1 GCF_900099615.1 Borreliella japonica
AGCACGAAAGCGGGAAAAGGACATATTATCAAGTAAACAACTATTTCTATAATCTTCGATTTAAAAATAGTTGTTCAACGCTTTACAAAAGCAATTAAGATCTTCTTAAATATTTTTAAGTGCAAACATATATATTAAATATAAAATATTAAAATAAGGGTTGACATTTTAAAATATTTTATACACAATAATGTTTATTAATGCAAATAAATAGGAGATTAAAATGGCATTAAATTTACTTAACCACAAATACAAGACCAATACTAATAAGCTGATTTCAAAAGACTCTAGACTCAAGAAAATTATTTCAGTAATTAATTACTTAAATAAAAGTTTTAAAGAAAAATATGACCTTTCAATACATAAAGTTCATTTTAATTCTGAAAAACTAAAAGAACTTCATCCTCATAATCAAAGAGACATACTTAGAGTTTTAAACTCAAATATAAATAAAGAAGGATATAAGCCAACTGTAATAAGAACTTTAAGAGAAGACTTAAGATTTTTAATTCGCATAAAAGCAATTGAAAAAAAAATAATAACATTCTCAAACAACCTAAGAAGGTTTAAAGGAAAACTATGCATATACAAGGTATCACCTATTACATATAAGTTAATCGATGATTATTTCAACGACACTAAAGCAGACCTCTATAGGAAAGTAAAAAAAGAAAAAGACAATCTTGGCGCTGAAAATGTCACTGAAAATGTCACTGAAAATGTCACTGTATATAATAATAATAATAACGATATATATAATAAGAATTCTACCAACTCTCTTTTTAAAAAAAATTATAAAAAGAAAAATATTTTAGAAAAAACTTTAAAATTACCGAAAGAAATAACCAAAGAGATAAAAAAAATAGTGAAACATACTAAAAATCCAGAAAAAACTTATAAAAATACACTATTTAATTTAAAAGATTTTTTTAACTATTTATCATTTGATTATAAAAAAGAAGATATTTTATCGTTCTTTTTAAGTAAACTTAAAGAATATAGAAATAAAATTCATTTTATGAGGCAATATGCTGCATATAAAACAGACTTTTACTTACTTGCAGGAGAATTTAAAGATATTTATAATACTAAATGGAAAGTAAATAAAATAACCAGTTTCAATGGACATGCAAAACATATAGCTAATAACATTTTAAATAAAATTTTAAAAAAAGGAGCCAAAGTTGAGTAACTTATTAGAAAAATTAAAAGAAAGGAAAAAAGAAATAATAAATAAAAAAAAACAAAAATATAATGAAAATATAAATAAAGAATCAAAAGAAAAAACTGCTTTTTCTAGAATTGAAGAAATAAATGATAAAAAAGTATATTACACAAAAATCTTTAAACATTTGGTAAAATTTAGAATTACCAATAAAAACAATAAATTAAATTTAACTTTTCAAAAACTTGATAATAAAAGAAAATATTATTTATTCAATCTCTTTTCTCTGAAAGAAAATAATAAATTCCTGGGAATAAAATATGGATGGGACAAATTAGAAAAGCCTTTTTTTTTACGAAAAGATAATAAATCTTATGTGATAGAAAAACTTTATTACTTAGAATTTAAATTTAGCAAAGGTTCTATTAAGTGTTATGTTGAGTCTCTTAGAACATTATTAAGAAAAAAAGACAAAGAAAATACTAAATATTATTGTTTTAATTTAGAACATATAAAAAAAATGGAAACCACAGTATATAAATTTTATAATAAAAAGTTAAAAGGTGAAGGAGTAATATATAAATGGATAGAAAAAAATCAAATATCATAACAATGGCAAATCTTAAGGGAGGCGTGGGTAAAAGCACATTATCAATACTCTTTTCTTATGTATTAAAATATTTGGGGAAAAAAGTATTACTTATTGATATGGATTCACAAAACGCAGTAACTTCATACTTTAGAAAATATGTTTTTAATTTTGGTAAAAATAATATTTATAATTTGTTAATAGGTAACGCTTATTTTGACCAATGTGTATACAAAATTAATGACTTTATTTCTATAATTCCATCACATCCTTCTCTTGATGAATTTAATTATGAAAATATGGATAATAAGGAAAATTTATTGAGCTTTTGTTTAGATAAAAATATTTTAAACTATAACTTTGATTATATTTTGATTGATACGCCCCCTAGTTTTAGTTTTATTTTAAAAAACGCATTAAATGTCACAAATCACATTGTTATTCCAGTTCAACCTGAAACATGGTCAATAGAAAGTTTAGAAATATTAATACAAAAAATTATAGACAAAAGTTACAATATTTCAATTGTTGTCAATCAATTTATTAAAAATAGGAATATCCTTAAGGAAGTTGAAGATGCCTTATATATGCGATATAGCAATTATATAAAAGGTAAAATTCATTATTATAATAGCATAAAAGTTTTTATAATCAATCGTTTAGAACCAGACTTAAAGAGCAAATATTACAAAGAATCAAAAAATGTATTAAAAAATATCTTAAATTTATAACATTTTTTTATATTCCCCCGGGGAACTTAAAAAAGGGAGTTTAAAATGAAAATAAAAGCTGAAAAAGATAAAGAAGAATTATTTATCAATCGTTTTGGGAATTATAATGAAGAGACAAATTTAAAAGACGATCGAGAAAAAGAACTGTTAAATTATAGCAATCTAAAAGAACAACTTAAATACAATCTAAAAGATGATATTAATAATAAAATTCAAAGAATGAAAATATTGTATGAAATCAAACAAAAAGAATTATATAAATACGATGGTTTTGCTCATTTTAATGATTTTATAAAATCTTTTGAAGTCGCAAAAAGTCAAGCTTATAGATATTTAAAAATTTATCAAAAAGTTTTAGAGGGAAAAGTATCCATTGATAAAATAAAAAAAGTGGGCTTTAAAGCTGTATTAAGAGATATAGATGGCAAAAGGTTTTTAAGCGAAGATATCTATAGTAAATCCAAAGATACCAATGGAAGTATTCCCATTAGAATTTTAGTAAAAGATAAAGAATTGTATGATTTTTGTAAACAAGATTCTAAAAGATTGTACTTTATTATTGAAAAAATTTATAAAGACAAAAAGGAAATTTTATCTGAGCTAATAATTGAGTATGAAAAACATAAAAGACAAAACCATTGATTTAAAATATATAATATGATATTATTTAATTAGGTTAGGAATTTAGTTCCAACACTATTTATTTGCTGTAAACGGAATTGCCCATATAGGGCCTTTTTGATATATACAATTCCAATCTAAAGTATTGTTTATTAATAAAAATTCTATACGAAATTAAAATAAGAGAACTTTATAAATACTATGGTTTTAAAAGTTTTAATGGTTTTGTAAAGTCTTTTATAGTTGCCAAAACTCAAGCTTATTCTTACTTAAAACTTTATGCAAAAGTTTTGGAGGGTGGTTTATTTATTGATAAGATTAAGGAATTGGTACTTGAAAATATAAAAAATATATGTTTAGAAAAAAATCATTAAATTTAAACAACAATATAAGTAAGTAAATTAGATAATAAGAATATTCCTATTAGAATTTTATGATTGATAAAGAATTATATGAGTTTTTAAAACAAGATATAAAAAGAGTAAATTATATCTCAACTAAATACAATAATGAAAGAAAGTAAACTAAAAGTAAATTTTGTTAAGCTAATGATATTATTTTAAATAAAAATCTTAGTTTTTATTTAAATTTATTTTTTATTCTCTAGCAAGAAATAAGATTTTTATAATTTTATATGTTCATTAACATCGATACTTGATTTTAAGATTGCTTGGTAAAATAGTGGCTTGAGTTTTATGCCAAATATTTGTTTTTCTTCACTATAATCTTCTTCAAGGTACTGTAAATAATAATATTATAAAAAATAATTTAGCTATGTTTTCTTTTTTTCATTATTTTCTTTATTGAACAATAAAATAAAAGCTTTTCACAATAGTGCAAAAATATAAATCTTTCCAATAAATTTTTTGCTCCACAAAAAGCCAAATAAATAAGATTTTAGAGTATCTTTTGTTATAATTATTTTTGTATTTTGCTGTTAAGAATTGTTTTTATTGATATCACTTTTTAAGTTTCGTTTTTTATATTAAATTGAAAAAAAATGCAAATAAACAAGTTATATAAGGTATGCAATGTACATGCATAGCAATATATTGACTTTATAAAATGCGAGGTTGTTTAAAATGAGCTATGCCGATTTTTTTACTAAAAAAATACAATTTCTGATAATTTGAAATTTAGTGTGGTTGAGTATTGTGTTCTAAGTGATATGCACCGGGTTATAGACCAATTAAAAAATAATTCTTTAGAGTATCAACCCGATGACTCTAATTCTTTAGCACATCAATCTGATGGCTCTAGTTTTTTATGGCCCTTGTTTGAAGACTATGATGAAAAGGATTTTGACGAGTTTTTCACAAGATTGGGCCTCAATAGGTCTAAATAGTTGATCAATTTATTTCTCAAATTGAAAACGCGCGTAAGCAATAGTTTATTTGAAACAGAAGTTTTTTTATGTGTGGGGAGATGGATTTTCTTCCTAAAATATAATTTGAGTTACTTGAATGTGCTAAGCGGATTTTAACAATTCTTGAGAAAAGATAAAATTGGTAT
>NZ_FMTE01000005.1 GCF_900099615.1 Borreliella japonica
AATTAGTATAAATGATTGTCTATATATAGATTAACCCCATTATCTAGACATTTAACTTATATACGCCATTAATTAACCCAAATTACTAAAACTTTTTTAAAAAGATTAGATATTAACTTCCTAACGCAATACGCATGAACCAATCAAGCAATTGCGAACATGCTACATACACATGAACAATTATAAGTAATTATACGACTGAATCTTGATTTCTAAAATTAAAAAATCAAAAATTTTATTATTTTTTGTTGAGACTTGCTACAACAGTTTTTGCATGTGTAATAAGCTCTTTTATTTCTTTCTTTCTTCCTATTGCCTCAATTCTGTTAGAAACAAAAGATTCTAAATTACTTAAAGCACTTCTTGCATCACTTAGAGCCTGTCTAGATAATTGTAATGCATCAGCCCTCTTATTTCTACTCTCTAATCTTTTAATAATACTTTCTTTTAACCTTTTATTGGCCTTATCAAAAAAGAAAGCAGCGGATGTTATGTCATTTTCTGCAATATCAATCTTATTTATAAGTTTCTCAAGTTCAAGATCTATATTTAAATTATTTTCCAATTTTGCTAATTTATTTATCTTATCTCTATTATTCTTATAATTTACCATTAGTGGTGTTTTTTTATTTTGAATTTTTTCTAGCACATCATAAAAATCAGCTCGTATTAAAGCATATTCATCTTTAAGTGCACGCACTTCTCCAATTAATTCAGAAAATTTAGAGTTTCCAAGAATATTTCCTAAATCTTTAATTGCTTTGTCTGCTCTCTTTTCTTCATCAGTAGAGGGAATTAAATCCTCTTTTTTTATTTCTTTTTTTTGAGCATGCGCATCAATTGAAATATTTGCTATATCAACCCTATTATTTAATGATACTGAAGGTGCTACAGGATCAATTAAATCCTCATATTTCTGTTCTCCGAAATTTTTAGTAAAGCCTTTTTGCTCTTTTTGATTACTATATAAATCATTAAGAGCATCTTCTTTAACACTGTCCGAAGCCCCTTTTGCATTATTGTTATTTTTTTGTTCTTTATTGCCAAATAATTTGGAATCTAGGTTGCAAGACGTCAATCCTACTATTAATAATGTATATAAAAACAAACCTTTTCTCATAAAAATATTCTCCTTTTCCCTAATAAGAATATATAATCTTAATTAAGATTCTTATTAATTAAGATTATATATCATTTTGTTTGAATTATAATAAAAATATTTTAACAAATAATAACAAAGAATACTCCACCTAAATTTCTATGAAATTTAGGTGGAGATGAATTTGCAACGTAAGTTAAATATAATATAATAATAAAACATATGGGTGCTAATAAAGCTTATAAGTAGAGAATATATCCCAGCGCCAATCAAAAGAAATACTTTTCAAAAGTATTTGGATGTGTAAGATTTTTGTATAACAAAATGTTAAGTGATAAGAAAGATTATTATGAAAAAAATAAACAAAGTCTTAGTGTTAATCCAAGTAATTATAAAAATGAATTTCCATTTTTAAAGGAAGTTGATAGTTTGGCTCTTTGTAGCGCATGGATTGACTTAAATTCTGCGTATAGTAATTTTTTTAGAGAAATTAAAAAAGAAAATAGAACACAAGGATTTCCTAAATATAAAAGCAAAAAAAATAGGCAAACTTTTAGAACTAATAATCAAAAAAATTCAATAAGAATAGAAAATGATTATATAAAGTTACACAAAATAGGATTTGTAAAGTTAGCTCTACATAGGAATATTAAGAGCAATGAAGTTATTAAAAATGTAGTAGTAGAAAAAGATATCGCCACTCTGAATAACAAATTTTACTCTAAATTTTGTTGTGGGTTCTTTAGTATTACTGATCTGAAATATTGCAAATTTGCAACCGGAGTTCATGGCCCTAAAGCTTTTCTGATTTTCAAACTGATACACACAATTAAGTTTGTAATTTGAAAATATATGCTTTCTCAGTCTCTTAGAGATGAATTCGCACCACAAACCGAAAGAGGTCAAATAAATTACATCTACTATTATAAACTATATCTAAAATTTTTTTCTTAATTATCGTGAATGAAAAATTATAGTTATAGATAACTTCTCTATTTGAAAAATCTAGTAATTAACTATATAACAAAAGATATAAAATAGTATTAGCATCGGGACACCACTGCTAATACTACAATGATACTTTTAATATAAATTGCTACTTGTTAGCATTATTATATCAAATAAGCTTTTTAACTTCTTGGTCAAAAAATCTCAAAGAGTATGTATAACTGGTAGATAGTACTATTTTTGTAAAAAAATTGTAACTTAATATAGTTACAATTTTAGTCTCTAAAGCCATATTGAAAATTGAATTTACACATTTTTTACATTTTTTAATCCTTATAGTCTTGTTGTCATCCTTATATCAAATAATTAAAAATCTCTTTTTAAAATCTTCTATTTTGTCTTTAATAATAACAAACATTATAAAAAATACATCAAATTTGGGTTTCAAAACAAAAAGCTTATTAAGCGCTTACTTGCAAAGTAAAATTACAAAGTAAAAAATTAATTTTAGCAAATTATATTTTTTTTTGCTTGTAACAAGCTGATATTAATTTATTATAAATTGCGCTAATATTTTATTTGTCAAAACTTATTACTAGGAGATAATAAAAACATGAAAAAAATTTTCACATTAATATTAATTTTTGGTTTGACAATCCAAATCTTTGCCACAAAAGATAAGCAAACTAGAATTGAAAAGGGTATTGAAAGTTTCAATAAATATGATAAAGAAAAAATAAATCCAATAGGACCATTTCTTTTGAATTTATTTTTACCTTTTGGAATAGGATCTTTTGTCCAGGAGAATTATATTGGTGGTAGCTTCGTACTTGGATTTAATTTACTAGGAGCAGTCCTTTGGGGAACAGGAATTATTCTTAATAATCGTGAAACACAATTAACCGGATCCATACTAATAGGAGTAGGAGCAAGCATGTTTGTAATATCCTATGTAACCTCACTTATTATTCCATTTACATTTGCAAATTGGTACAATGAAAATCTTAAAAAAAGACTTAGCGCTGAGCTTGCAGGTTTTGAACCCAATTTTAATATTGGAATAAGCGGAGTCCAACTGTCTTTTAAAAAAAGTTATTAAATAAATATAAGACAACAATTTTTTCGATCTAATATTAAAAATCAATAATCCTAGGAAGAAAGCATTTAGATAAATGCTTTCTTCCTAGGATTATTGATTGAACGTAAAATATCCTTAAAACCCTTGAGAATACCAAAAACTCTTACAAAATTAAACTTATATGATGTTTAAACCCAATTAAGAAAATATTCTAAATGCTAAATTAATACAATATTTTTAACAATTAATAATAATAATTATTAATTAAAATGTTCTAAACATTGTATTAAAATGATATAATTTTTAATTATTAATAATAATTAAAACTACTTTTTAAGGAGACTATTTTGAAAAAAACTATTTTTATATTTACCATATTAGCATTTTTGTTTAATTGCACAAACAAAACTAATGACGACGGGCTAAGCAATGGACTAGATGAAGAATCTCAAAAATTACAATCTAAATCAAATCTAGTTGATGAGGATAGAATTGAATTTAGCAAAACAACGCCTTTAGAAAAATTAATAAGCAAATTAAATTTAAACTATACTGAAAAAGAAACACTAACATTTTTAACAAACTTATTAAAAGAAAAACTAGTAGACCCAAATATTGGCTTACATTTTAAAAATACCGGTGGGGATGAAAGCAAAATAGAAGAAACTGTATACAAATTTCTATCAGATCTAAAAGAAGATGAAATAAAAGAAATGCTTGCAAAAATTAAAGAAAATAAAGATACAAAAGAAAAAGATCCTGAAAAGTTAGCTACTTATAAAACTGTAATTGCTAGCGGATTCGATGGAATTTTTAGTCAAGAATCAAATTCCAAAACCATATTCAACAACCTTAAAGACGCTGCATAACGCCAAACTAAATCTAAGAATTTGCAATTCATTTTTTAAAGCTAGCGGTTAAGAACACCGCTGGCTTTAAAAATATTTTTTAGTCAATCAATGAATTAAATGTAAGACTTTTATTTTTTATATTTGGATATTTTTCAATTATTTTTTTCATAGTAACATCAAAAAGCTTAGAATCAAGTGAAATTCTGTAAACTTTTTCATTTTGTGGATACTGCTTAAACTTAATGGTGATCTCAGCAATCATATCGCTCCAAATTTCATTACTATAAAGAGAAGAAAAAGCCTCAACTACTTTTTTAGGATCACTAGAACCAAAAGGATATGCGGTTACAAGCCCAGATTCAACTGATTTTTCAGACATTGGAATTCCTCCAAAAAATCCAGTCTTATTTTCATTAAAATTTATATTGCTTCCCTTGCTTATCAATTTAAATCCAGAAACAGAATAAAGCGGATCACTCTCTCTAGTAGTCTCAAAAACAATAAAAGGCATAGCATAAGAAATGTAACTTCCATCAACAGGAGAAACAAGATATGAATACTTAATACCCTTAAGCTCTTTAATAAAACTTCCACTCTCATTAAACAAATCTCTAGCTTTAATTTTTATCCAACGAACATAAATCGGAAGAAATAACACAGTAATTGATTTTGTTCCTTCTAAAAATTCTATTTGGTTGTAATCAATAAATTTATTTTTATTCTCAAGCGCTTTTAAAGTCTCGTAATTTTGAAAATCAGACACCAAACCAGAATCACCAGACAATAGCCTAAAATTCATTAAACCTAAGTTCATCTTCTCTTTACCTGAAATATCTGAACCTGGAATATCTAATCCATTTTCTCCAATAAGCCTGCTACCCTCTTTCTCCATTTTTGAATTATTATCTAAATGACAACCTAGAATTAAAACCACAACGGATACAATGAATCTCTTCAAAACGCTCCCCCTTTAAAACTTTTCTCTAATATTAAAATTTTTAAATTTATATTATTAGAAGCAAATGTAGAGCAACTAGAGAAAAAGGCAAAATGAAAAACTTAGTGCCTACTAATCTCTTTTATCAAACTGTTCAAAATGCGATTTACATAATCATAAAGTTTTTTATCCTTACCAATATTGTTGTAATAAAGTTTAAAAATTTCTAAAAAAGTATTTCTAACTTTAAGAATTGATACTCTTCTGTTTTTATTCCTAATTAAGCCTAATGCTTGTTTGAAAGATTTACGTGATTTTTCCATTTCTTTTAAAAAAGCAGCAACATCATAATTCAATGTTATTTCCTCTAGCTTTCTTAATATCAATCTGGAATATTCCTTTCCAAGTCTTTTAAACAAATCGTCAAGATTCTCAAAATCTAATTCTCCATCTAGTAAAACTCTGCAAAATTGCAACGTTTCGTCTTCTTCATCTGTTAAATTACGCTTCCAATTTAAATGCCAATCAAGCTCTGACTTTGTAGTAAGAGAAAAATTTTTTAATTCAAGAAGCTCTTTGCTAACACTGCTAATTTGTTGATCAATTGTTTTTTCAAGAGCAACAAGAATGTCTGAGTTTGAACCATTGGCATTAATTTTAGTCAAATAAAATTGTTGACACAAATTCATATCTAAAAGAGAAATTTCATCTTCTCTATCACTCTTATCAGAATAATTTTCAATCAATCGCACTAAAATGCTCATTTTAGAAGACAAATCTCCCCATCGCTTTTTTCCTATATCAATCAAAAATTGATTAACATCTTTTTCACTGTATCTATACTTTGCTAACACTTCATCATTATTTAAAAGCCATCCACCAAGAGCATATCTATTCTCATCATTTTGCAAAGATTTCTTGAAAAACTCAAAATTTTTGTCCTCTTCTAAGTTTAAACGGGGAATCCAAATCTCATCATGAGCATTTTTCAGCAAAGCTTTACCGTGTCTTGACTTACCAATACTACGCTTTGGATAAGTTTTTTGCAAAGACCCAGAATTATCTAAATTAGACAAATCATCACCAGTCTGATCCAAGTCTAACGACATTGAATTTTCAGAATTTTCTAAAATTTTCAAATCTTTTTTAAGGTCTTTAAATTCTTTTGAACTTGCGCGGCCATTCTTTTTGTTCTTTTTGCTTTCCAAATTCAAATTGGAGTCTTTAAGTTTATTATTTTCAAGCTCTAAAGATTTTTTTTCATTACCTATTAAATCTTGTTTATTGTTAGAAATGGTAGTTTTTAAATCTTCTTCTAAAGACTTGCTATTACAATTAACAAAAAACAGAAAGCTAATACCAAATGCAATTCCTATTTTATTCATAAATTAAATTTCCTCTATTTAATTATAGATTTAAATAAAAATATAGCTCACTTTACATACACTAAATGTATACATTATTTTAATTCTTACCATACAAGAAATTAGGACTAAAATTATTTTAATAATTATTTTTTTAAAATAAAAAAACGAATTAAAATAGTGATAATAAAGCATTAAGCCTAAATTATTCTAATAACACCTTTTAAAACAAATTAGTATTAATAATACTATATTATTTTAATACGTTGAAAATTTCACAAGTAAATCAAAAACATTAACGTCAACCAAATCATTATAATTTAAATCTTCAATTCTAGACGTACTTACAACACAATAAAAAACAAATATAAACAGAAAGATTAACTCCCCTTTGAAGAGTTAATCAAGCATTAATTAACACAAGAAGGTTAAAACGAAGCAGATACATCATAGTTTTTCACAAGATTACAAGCCTCTTCAATGTTTTTAGCAGTTGTAAAAGATTGTCGCAAATTATCTATGTAAACTTTTTCAACTTGTAACAACTGATGCTTAGCATTAGCAACATTTACATCATTTGAGCGCTCAAGAGCTATTTTGGCATTTCTTTTGGCTTGCAAACACTTAACAACAGTGGCAAGCATTTCTTTTACTTTGTCTTCATTTAAATTAAAAATTTGATTAAACTTATCAGGATTGCTATCAAGAACCACTTGTTCAAGAAAAAACAAAGCTTCTTTTTGGTCATCATTTAAAGAATCAACAAAAGACGTTTTAAACTCTCTATTTACTGCGCCATTAGAAGACTTTAAAGACCTTCTCCTAATATCAGGATAATTAAATTCTTTACAAGAAAAAAATAATAAAATAAAAAATAATAAAATATTTTTCATACGATCTCCCACACCGTGATTACATCAATTAATTAAATTTTTAAATTTAATTAATTTTTTTTAAAAAAAATATAAATTATAATATATCTCAACATTTAAAATAATAAACATTTTATAAAACTTTATAGCAATATCGAATAAAATATGTTAGAATGATCTTGGTAGTTAAAAATGGATATTAAAATTGACGAAAAATTTAATATAGTATTTAGCAATGATCTTAAATTAGCAGAAAACATTGAAGAGCAAAAGCAGCGTTTATTCTTTTATCTTAAGACACCAAAAGGCAGCTTAAAAGAAAATCCAAATTATGGGTTTGACTCTAACTTTTACTTTAAACTTTGCAAAGCTAATAAAATAGAATCTATTAAAAATTTTTTCTTAAACCTTTCAAAAGAACTCAAAATAGATCTTATTAATGTAAAGCCAAGTATTAATAATAAAACAATAACAATAAAATTTTTCTTTTTAGGAAAAGACACTTTAAAAATGGATTTTAAAATATGAGTATAATTTTTGATAAAAACTTAGGAATTTTGGAAAAAACAATAGAAGAAATTCAAAATGAAAAAAAACATACTTTAAGAACAAAATACGGCATAAACATTAAAGATAATTCAATTTACGACATAATAAACTTTCCAAGCTCAAGCATTGACAAACAAATATCAGAAGTCTTAAAAGAACTTTTTTTAAAAATAAAAGAAAATGGAAGCTATTTTAATGCACTCAAAGAAGACTTAAGTACTCCTAAAAGCTCAACTTACGAAGCCGTAAGAAAAGCTTTGTTAAATGTTTCAGGCGTTAAGCACATAAACATTTTAAGTGGACCTGGAACAATTAATCTCTATTTAATACTAGAAGACAATTGTTTTAAAGACAAAGAAAAAAATCAGATTAAAATTGAAACAAAACAAAATATTTGGCAAGCAATATACTATACAGCGCCAAGCGGAACTGTTTTTAAAGGTGACATTGAGATTGAGTTTTTAAACAAACACAATCAAAAAAAAATATACAAATTCAGCCTGGGTGAAAAAAAATATGCATATCTAAAAGCAATCTACAAAACAGAGGCAAAAGACGCAATCTACAAAGAAATAGATGCTCAAATTAGAGACATTTACAATAAAATATTAACCGAAAAATACATTGAAATGGGAACATCTCTTAGATACCAAGACTTTCTTGCACCAGTTAGCATTATCAGGGGAATAAAAGAACTAAAAATTGGAACTTGTATTAAAAGTGATGACACAAAAAAAATCACAGAACTTAGTGAGAGTGATTTTAAATTCAATAAAGACGAAAACGCCAAAGAAAATGAAATCATTATTTTTGATACAAACAAAAGACTGCTTATTAATAGAGAATAAAAATGAACAAAGAGATACCAAAATTTTTAGAAAATACCCAAATTGAAAAGTTCATTTACAATGAGCTTGATTACAAAAAAGAAATATTAAAAGAACTAAAAGAACTGCTTGAAAACTTTAAAACAATCAATGTTAAAGACAGCATTAACTCTAAGTATATCGCATTACTAATGCTTTCAATATTTAACGCCTTTCACTTTAAAAAAGAGCTAGACAAAAATCTTGTTAATTCTTTAAACGCCATTATTTTTGCAATCAAATCTATTGGCACTGACGAGAGCTTTATTGTGCTGTTTAAAGCTTTTTTGCATGCAAATGTAGAAGTAAGCTCAAACGAAAATACTCCAGGTGAAATAATAATAAAATTGCTTGGAAACATTAAATCTCCTGTTGAATTTAACATTGCAGCGAAAAACCAAAAGAATCTAAAAAAACTAACTGTAAAACACGCGGGGTTTAAAAAAACTCTTGTTTCCAACTATATGCCTAAAGATTACAAAAATTCGGTATATGAATTTATTAAGATATTAATTCCTATAGGAAGAATAGTAAAAATAATAGACAAAGAACAAATAGAAATAAAAAGCACAAGAATACAAACATTTTATAAAGTAGATAATTTTTTTTGATCTACTAAAGTATAAATAAATTTAAAACTAAAAGAAATTTAAAAGGAGAATTTATGAATACCGACGAACCACAAGAAAGCGTACAAATAAAAGATTTAAATAGAAAAACAAAAGTTAATCAAAGCGATCTTATTCCTGTTGATGATATAGTAGAAGATACTTGTGCAATCACATATAAACATCTCCTAGAGCAAATACAAAACGATACATTTTACAACAGCGAATTTCACTGCTTTAAAAAAGCAATAAAAGAGGTAATTAGCAAAGAACTCTTAGAAAACAAAGAATATATAAAAAACATTTACATTAAAGTAATCTCAAAGCTTTTAGGGCTAAGTACACCACTTGAAAATATAGATTTTGATACTGTTTTTAGAAAAGTTAAATCTACGTTTATTTCAAGCTTAAAACACACAAACACAAAGCTACCTTCAAACAAAATTTCAATTTATAACTCAACCACGAAAGATCTTGAACTTATTCAATTTGAAATCTTTATTGAAAGCTTAAAAGAAGTTCTTGCAGAAAAATCTGAAATAAATCAACTCAAAAACGACTTAACCAATTATTTACAAATAAAAGATTTTACAGACAAATTTAAAGACTCTTTCAAATCAATACCTAAAAAAACTTTTGACACAAAAAATGAACAACTTGTAAGCTGTTATCAAAACGGAATTCCACAAATCGTAAACACTCCTATTTGGTGGCAAGGAAAACCACACGACTTTGGGGGACTACATACAATAGTCGATGACACTGCAATACTAGAATTCCAATATAAGAATAAAGCCACAACCATTGTACTTAAAAATAAAAGCAGCGCATCAATTGTGATAAACGAATCATACAAAGACAACTACATTTACTTGCAAATTGACGCGGAAATTAGGCATTCAAGCTCAACAGAAGATCACAATAAACAATTTTACCTTCAATTTGCAAAAAGCTCTGCCAAAATACTAATAGCCTCATTCTCTTCGCAAAACATGCCTACACTTAAAACACCAATTTACAATGGTTGGTACTACGTTGGATCAGGCAGCCTGAACAAAGGACAATTGATGCCAATACTAAACAAAGTATAAAAATAAATTAAAAGGAGATATTATGGACACAATACTTATTTTTTTGTCAACAATTGACAACGCAAAACTCATTATATTAGGAGGATTTATAGTGCTAGCAATAATGCCAATGATTTTAGCAATAAAGCCGCAGTTTAGAGAAAATTTAAACTTGCTCATAGAAAAGCTCTTAAAAAATATAAATAAAAAGGAAACAAAATGAACAGTAAAATAAATATCAACTTTGGTGTTGAAGCTTTAAACAATTTATATGATTTTCTAAAAAGTAGTGATTCTCCAACAGAAATCAGAGTAGAAAAGGGAATATATTTAGGACTCAATCTTTACAACCTAATAATGAGCATCTACAAAGAAAAAATCAGCACCCTTGAGAAAGAAGAATCAATAAAAATATTAAATGAAATTGAAAATATTAATAATAAAATTACTCAACTTATATCAAGCATTAATGACGAGAGAGATGCAAATATTATTGAAAATTTAAGAGCAGAAAGAAACCAACTAATGGAAATCAAAACCAAAACACTCCAAGAACAAATAAAAGGATTCTCAGAAGATTTGCAAAACAGCTCTAGTAACAATGAGAAAGACTTAAAAGGAGATAAAATTGAAAATTAAAAATTCCTCTTTTTTATTTTTATTAAGCATGCTTCTAATCTTTTCATGCTCTACAATAGCAAACCTTCCAGAAGAACCACCATACCCAAAAGAGTCAACATTAAAGGCTTTAAGCCTATATGAAGCGCATCTTTCAAGCTACATCATGTATTTGCAAACATTTCTTATAAAAACTAAACAAAAAGTAAATAATAAAAATTATCCTGAGTTTGAACTTTTTGACACCAGCAAACTAGAAAAAGATCAAACTCTAAAATCAATCAAAACAAACATTTCTAATTTAAAAAATTACATTGACAAAATAAAACCAATTGCAATGCAGATTTACAAAAAATATTCAAAAAACATACCTTAAGGTTGTTTGATTTTCCTTTTTTCCAAAAGTCCCATAATTGGGACTTTTTTAAAAAATAAAAAGTCTATATTTGTTTTATACTTAATTAAAATTAATATCATTTTATTTTTTTTTTAATTTTCTATTTGTTATTTTTTGATCTTATACTATAATTGTATTTGTATTAAGTTATATTAATATAATATAAAAGGAGAATATATTATGAAAAAATATTTATTGGGAATAGGTCTAATATTAGCCTTAATAGCATGTAAGCAAAATGTTAGCAAGCTCGATGATAAAAACAGCACTTCAGTAGACTTGCCTGGTGGCATGAAAGTTCTTGTAAGCAAAGAAAAAGACAAGGACGGTAAATACACCCTAATGGCAACAGTAGACAAGCTTGAGTTAAAAGGAACTTCTGATAAAAACAACGGTTCTGGAACACTTGAAGGTGCAAAAACTGACAAAAGTAAAGTAAAATTAACAATTTCTGACGATCTAAGTAAAACCACACTTGAAACTCTAAAAGAAGATGGCAAAACATTAGTATCAAGAAAAGTAAACTCTAAAGACATGCCATCAGAAGAAGAAAAATTCAATGACAAAGGTGAATTAGCTGAAAAAGTAATTCTAAGAGGTAACGGAACCAGACTTGAATACACAGAAATAAAAAGCGATGGAACCGGAAAAGCTAAAGAAGTTTTAAAAAACTTTACTCTTGAAGGAACTCTAGCTAATGACAAAACAACATTGACAGTCAAAGAAGGAACAGTTGCTTTAAACAAGCACATTGAAAAATCTGGAAAAATAACAGTTGATCTTAATGATAGTTCAACTACTGCTTCGACTAAAAAAACAGCAGAATGGGATCCAAATAATTCTACTTTAACCATTTCTGTTAACAGCAAAAAAACTACACAACTTGTATTTACAAAGCAAGACACAATAACTATGCAAAAATACAACACAAATGGTGACGCTTTAGAAGGTGTAGCAGTAGAAATTACAACACTTGACGCACTTAAAAACACTTTAAAATAAGGAGAATTTATGAAACAATATTTACTAGGATTTGCTTTAGTATTAGCTTTAATAGGATGTGCACAAAAAGGAGCTGAGCCAAAAAACACTTCACAAGATCACAATGATCAAGAAATTTTTGATTCCAGCAAAGTATCAAAGGACTCTAAACAATCTATTCCTTTGAGAACAGAAAACTCTGTGCCTTTATTTAATGGTGATAACATTTTCATAAGCAAAGAGAAAAATAAAGCTGGTAAATATGACTTAAGAGCGGTGATTGACAAGATCGAATTTAAGGGAACATCTGACAACAATAACGGATCTGGAAGTCTTGAAGCTTTAAAAGATGACAAAAGTAAAATAAAAATGTCTATTTCTAACGATCTAAATTCAATAACTACAGAAACATATGATGCTGACAACAAAAAAGTTTCAAGCAAAGTTATTAAAAACCAAGGAGCGCTAACAGAAGAAAATTTCAAAGCTGATAAATTAGAATCAAAAAAAATAACAAGATCAAACGATACTACACTTGAATATACAGAAATGACAGATGAGGAAAATGCTACAAAAGTAGTAGAAACTCTAAAAAATAGCATTAAGTTTGAAGGAAATTTTGTAGGCAACAAAACATCAGTTAGCGTAGTAGAAGGTACTGTTACATTAACAAGAGAAATTCAAGATGGAAAATTAAAAGTCTTCTTAAATGACAGCAAATCTGGTTCTAATAAAAAAACAGCATCATGGAAAGAAGCTACTCAAACCTTGACAATTCTTGTTGATAGTAAAAAAACTAAAGACCTTGTGTTCTTAAAAAATGGTACAATTACAGTGCAAAATTATGACTCAAGTGGTACTAATCTTGAAGGCAAAGCAAAGGAAATTAAAGATCTTGCAGAACTTAAAGCTGCTTTAAAATAACATATAAATAAACCTCCTACAAAGGAATTATCCAATAGGGGGTTACATATTACAATCTAAAAATTGAATTTATATATTTTTCAATTTGTTACTTCTAGAAAAAGTCTCTTAAGAGACTTTTTCTCTTATAAAGAGAGAAAAAACAATAATATACAAATCAAACCATTTGACTTTTTAAAATCAAAATAAAAAGCCCTAATAAACTAAATGTACAGCTAAAATTAAGAAAACTAATGGGGCTAATTCCTTCACTCAAGTCTAACTCTTGAATGAAGGATAAAATAAAAAATAATCTAAATTCTTAATAAAATTAAACCCATCGCTAATAAGCTTACTATTTTAAATAAAAATTAACGCGTAAAAATAATTTACTCTTAATATAAGTCAATTCTTTCTTATATTTTATTACAAAAACTTAATTTTGTAAAGTATATTTAACAAATATGCATTAAATATACTTTTTTTTTATTTTTTATATAAAAATACTTTACTTTTTTAAGAAACTGTACTATTAATTAATTTAGAATTAAAGAAATTACTTATATTAGGAGTATAAAATTGAAAGAATCAAAACAAAAACCACTAAACACTACAAAAAAGGTAAAAAAAACTACAAAGAATTTCCAACACAACTTGATTGTATTAATCTCTACTCTCAACTTTATAAACTCAAACTTTAAAAAATACACACAAAAAAACATACTCTATTTTCTAAATAAAAACCTTGAAAGAAATAAACAAAAACCCATAAAACTAAAAACACTACAAAACTATTTATATACACTAGAGAAAAAATTTAAAGTCACACTAAACTACTGCAAACATTTGGGAAAAAATTCTGGAAGTGAAACTTATTATAAACTGAAATATGAAAAAGAAAAATGCTATTCAATAATTAATACATACTTTAAAGAAAAAACAACTAATAAAATTAACGAATTTATGCAAAGAATAAAAAAATTCAATCAAATAAATGGTAGTGTTAAATGGGAGTGTATTAATAATACTAATAATATATATAAATATAAAGAATATAGAAACGTACACCAAAATTACAAAAAAACAACAAATAATGACATGCTAAAAAAATATTTAAGTAAGTGTAATTTTAAGACAGAAATTCCAAATCTAATAATGGCTTTAGAAGCCACACATAAGGTTAAAATCTACCATTTAAGAAACCTAAAGCATATTGAAAACGATCTAAAAGAAATAGATGCAAAAAGCATTGAAAAGCATCTATCAAACGTAATAAAAGAAAACATAAACAACCCGGGATACCTATGTAAATTTTTTAAAAACAACGGATACAAAAAGCTAATAAATAAAATAAAAGAAAAAAATAAAAAATACAAAAACAAAAAAGAAATTTTAAAAAAAATACTTGAAGAGAAAATAATAGATTTAGAAAATGAGAAATATAAAAAAGAAGATCTCGATAAGTTTTTCAGCAAAACATACGAAATTTACAAAACAAAGCCACATTTCATAATAGAACATAAAAAATATCCAGATTTAGATAAGTTGGTCAAAAGGGCAAAAACAGAAGTCCCAAAAATTCAAGACAAAAAAGAAAGACTTAAAAGTATAAAAAACAACATTTTTAGTATATTATTAGAACAGTTAAGGCATAAAGTAGATAATGATAAATTAATTCCTACTTTAAAGACATTCATTGAGAATGAGCCCGATCTTAAATATAGCAAGGTATTTGATAATTCCTACTATAATGATTTGATTAAAATAGTGAGCTGAAAATAAAATGCAAAGTTTAGCTCTGTTATTAAGGAAAAAGGAAAAAAATGACGGCTTTACTTGAACGATTAAAGCAAAAACAAAAAGAATTAAAATTAAACATAGATAATAAATCAAAGTTTAAAAAAGAAAAAAAGGCCAATGTCTTTTCTAAGATTGAGGAGGTTAAAGGTAGAAAAATATACCATACTAAGATTTTTAATGACTTTTATACATTTGGAATAAGTAAAAACGAACCCACAAAATTTTTCCTTTCTTTAAGGGGAATCTTTAACATAGAAGATATAAGTATGTTTCATTTATTCTCTTTAAGAGAAGACGATGAATTTATAGGAATTTATTATGGAATAAGAAAGCTTGATAAAGCATTTATTGTAAAGAATTTCAACAAAAAAGAAACTTATACATTAAGAAAATGTGAATATATTGAATTTAAGTTTAAAAAAGGGTCTGTTTTTTGTTATTTAAACGGTCTTCATATTTTACTTAAAAAGGATAGGGTCAATAGCCCTTATTACAACACGCTTTTAAATATTCTTCTAGAATTAGAAAACGAACTCTACATTTTTTATAACAAAAAATTATCAAAAGGGGGAATTATTCCTGAATGGATAAAAAAGAGACAAAAGTAGTAACGATTGCAAGCATAAAAGGTGGCGTTGGTAAGAGCACAACAAGTTTAATTTTTGCTACATTACTTTCAATCAAATGTAAAGTTCTTTTAATAGATATTGACACTCAAGCTTCAACAACAAGCTATTTTTTTAAAAAAATTAAAGACAACAATGTAGATCTAATAAACAAAAATATATACGAAGTGTTAATATCAAATTTACATATAGATAATGCATTAATAACTATTAATAAAAACTTGGATTTAATTCCAAGCTATTTGACATTACATAAATTTAATTCAGAGTCTATTCCTTATAAAGAATTTAAATTAAAAGAACAGCTAAAATTACTTAGCAATCATTATGATTATATAATACTTGATACGAATCCCAGCTTAGATTTTACTTTAACAAATGCTCTTGTGTGCAGTAATTATATAATAATACCAATAACAGCAGAAAAATGGGCAGTTGAGAGTTTAGATCTTTTTACTTTTTTTATGAACAAGCTATTATTAACTTTGCCAATGTATTTGATCAACACTAAATTTAAAAAAAACAACACTCATAAGGAACTTTTAAAGGTTTTAGAAAAAAATAGTAATTTTTTAGGGACAGTGTCTGAGAGAGAAGATTTGAACAAAAGAATAGCAAAAAATGACATATTTGATTTGACGAAGGATTACATAATAGAGTACCAAAACACGCTTACTGCGTTTTTAAATAAATCAGGTTACGTACACTAAGTGTACTCAGTTGTAAAGGAGAAACACAAGTGGATATAAAAATAAACAAAAGAAATTTATCTGAGAGTGTTAGAGAAGAAGAACAGGCGCTTGTTCATTACAACAAGCTTAAAGAAAAATTAAAAATCAATTTTCAAAAAGAAATTTACTGCAAACTAGAAGCAATGAAAGTTTTAAAAGAAATTAAAGATAAAGAATATTATAAACTTGACAACTATTCTAGTTTTGATGATTTTGCAAGAGACTACAGACTTGCTAGAACTCAAACATATAAATATCTTAAAATTGCAACAGCAATAGAAGAAGGGTTAATTGAAGAAAAGTATGTAGTTAAAAACGGGATTAATGAGACAATTTGTTTGCTTAAAACAAAAGAAAGTCCGAGTTTAAAAAAATCTAACCAAAACCCAATAAAACCACTAAGATTTCAGCTCAAAAAGGAAGAATCTTATTCTTTTTATAAAAAAAATGCTAAGCTTACTAGCTTTCTTTTGGAAAAAATTTTTTTTGAGGAAAAAGATTTTTTATTAAAAATAATTAAAGAATTCGAAACTTCAAGAAGCAAACGAAAATGAAATATTTATTTGCAAAACTTGAAAAGTTAGTGTATACTTTATAGGTACAGACTGACACGCAATGTGTCGCTCTTAATATAAGGACCTGTTACCTTAAAGGGTTTATTGGGGATTCTTTAGAAAGAAAATCCAATAAACCCTTTAACTTTTGATTGGAAGTTTTTATTTTTAAGAGTAATTTTATAAAAATTTAGAAAAATTTAGAAAAGTATTTACAAAACACAAATTTTTTTATACTATAATATTAGTAAAAAACTTATATTAGGGGTTAAGATGATAAGGCTTAATAAGATTAAAAGGAAAGAATATTGCAAATTTTTAATTAAAGCTTTTGCTATTAAAACAATGTGTTTGAGTGGCTTGGTTTTAGTAATATTAAAGATTATTCTTAAAACCAAATATTTTCTTATTAAGCTTTTAGATTCTAAATTGAGATTTATTATTGATGTGCAGTCCATTAAAATGTAAAAACAAAATATTAGATTGTCAATGTTTTAGAGATTTTAATGGCGTGTCTTTATAAGAGATCCCAAATGTTTGTTCTTTGTAAATAAAAATGGACAGACATGTTCAGTTATTTAAAAATTGTATTTATAAATTGTTTATTTTAAGATACATGAAAAACAAATTGTGAGTGTACTCACAATTTGTTTTAAGTCTTTTATTCGAATATGAGTAAAAGTAAAACACCAAAATTCATAGTTTTATCGACTTGATTAATGGGTTTTAAGGAGTTTGATTTTAAATAGTAAACATTTTTACGATTTAAAATCTTAGGAGAATTAAAAAATGTTTATTGAAAAAATATTACAAAGCAATAAAGATCTGTTTAAAGACATTCAAAAGTCTGGATGTTATTTTTTGTCTTTGCACTATTGGATATTTATTCTGACAGGTTTTGATTTTAAGGCAAAAGACGTTAATTTAAATTATCAACGGTTTTTGGAATTAGGTTACATTAGAAATGATTGCTATATTTTAAATCCATGTAAGATTCTTGAGTGTTATAAAATATTTTCTAAGGTTAGATATGAAAATCCGCTTTATTTTCCTGTAGCTGGCAAAGAGTTTGAAATAACAGCGATTAAGCCAAAAGATCAGGCTTTTGTTCATTTTATTGCAATGGATAACAATAAAGTGCTTTATGACAGCCTTGATTTAAAATCTAAAGGAAAGAAATTTAAAATAGTATCAAAAAGAATATTTAATTATTTTGTTTGAAAATGTTAATGTGGTTTTTTATTAACATTTTTCGTAGCATTATTAATGCAAATGCATTGTAAAAATTATATTAGACTTATTAAGTCCAAACAACCTAAAACCGGTTTTAGGTTGTTTGGACTATTGTTTAAAGTTAGGTATAAAAAGTGCTTATGTAGAGGAACCATTGCTAGTATTATTTGCATTTTTTTTCTCAAGGTTATCAAGGGCGTCTTTATTTTTTTTATAAACCCTTTGAAATTTTTCTTTAATTGCTTTTACAATCTCAAGAACCCCTTCAGCTGTATTTGGAGGAGTTTTTTCAGCTGCCTTTGAGACCGTTCCCGTCATATTTTGTATTCCAATCTTTTCTAGTGATGCTGCGGTTTTAAGCATTAAGTCATTCATTGCTGAGAATTGGCTGCTATTTCCGCTCTCTTTAATGCTGGTAGCTTCCTCTTCTATTGCTTTTAGGAATTTTTCTGCTACAGTAATAGCTCTAATTTTTGCTTTAAATATGAATGGGTTTTCTGATACTTTACCGCCTGTCGCTTTATCTGTGTGAGATTCTAATTTTACGCCTTGTTCAGCAGCCTCTTTTGCAATTTGATCTATTTCATCTTGAATGTTTTGAGCTGATGATTCTAATTTAGCTTTCATTTCTCCTGTTAAGCCACATGCTATAAAGAGTTTAACAAGTAAAGTTAATTTAAGTAAATTTTTAAAATTTTTATTATATTTAGTCATACAGTATCCTTTTTCTTGAATTTAAATTTAAACAAAAGTATTAAATAAATATTAAATTGTAAAATTAAGACTCGCTAAAATTTTGTTTTTAACGCATTCTAATTACAATATTTTAAGATTTATTTCTTTTTTTTGATTTTATTGTTTTTTTTCTCCTCACCGTTAAGGTTTTGTTTTTTCTTAATCTTTTCTAGATTATTTTCTATTTGCACCTTAGTCTCAAGCAATCTTTCGACTGTGTTTATAGGATTTTTTTCAACTTCCGCTAAAACGGAGTCTTTTGCTTTTATTCCAATCTCTTCTAATGATTCTACGATTTCAAGCATTAAATCAAACATAGCCGAGAACTCACTACTGTTTCCATGTTCCTTAAGTTTTAAAGCTTCTTCTTCTATTGTCTTAAGAAACTTTCTTGTTGCTTCAATGGCTTGTACTTTTGCTTCTCTTAAGGCTAATCCTCCGTTTGTCACTTTAGAACCGGTTTCAGTGTTTGTAAAAGCTACAAAATTTACACCCTTTTCAGCGGCTTCCTTTCTTATTTGCGAAATTTTGTCTTTTACATCCTTGGAGGATGATTTAAGTGCCATCTTTATTTCTTCTGTTTTTTCCGTTAATTCAAAATTACAGGATGTCAACAGAGCAACAAACAAAGCTACGATTATTAAATTAAATTTTTTCATTTTATTACCTCCTTATTAAAATATTTAATATTAAATTTAAATTTTAGCCCATTTTATTGGAAATAAAATGAGCTAAAATGGCCAACAAAGTTAAAATAATTTTTGGATTTGTGCTAAAATTCGAAAATTATTTTAAAGTGTATCATTTTGAATTGTTTTTATTGGGGGCATAAATTTGTTTTATGCAAATTTAGCAATAACATTGTTTGGAGTTACAAGCTAGTTTTTGATTTTAAGATTCAATGCCAGTTTGATAAAATATTGTAAATTAATTATTTTCTAAATAAAATCAAAGATCTAAAAAAATTAGGTCTTAAAAAGAAAAGAGAAGCCATGCTCCCGCAATTTATTGGCTTCTCTTTTGACTACTTTGACTGTTGTTTAATTAAGGAGAAGGAGTAGCAGGTTTAGAGACGGCATCTTTTAAGCCTTTAAAAAATCGTCCTGTTTTTTGTGCTCCAGAGACTATTTTATTTTTTCCTTTAATTATTATGTCTAGTAAACTTTCATTAGATGTGTTGTTGCCAGCAGCTTCTATTAACTGTTTTAGTGCTTCATTTTGTTCGGTAGCAACGATTTCCTTGATTCTTGTTTCTTGTTCTTGGGTAAATCCCCTGTTGTCCATATTGCAGGATAACATTAGTGCTGGCAGCAAAATATATTTTATTTTAAACATTTCTTTCTCCTTTACCATTTATTTTTATTCTATTTAAAAAATATATCTCATTAATTTAATTATTCCTAATGAAAAACATTTAATTTTTCTTGAGTTTTTAAAAAAATTTAATTAAAATAAAATAATGATATTTAAAAATAGAAAAGAAGAATATATTTTTTTATTTAAAAAAGGTTTAAAAGATTTAGACATTGCTGAAATTTTGTGTGTTGACGAATCTTTTGTGGCAAAAGCTAGAAACAAATATTTTAAATCCAATGATTTTGTTTGTAAAAGTGATCCTTTTTCTAGTGACTCAGCAGTAAAGAGTATTTCTAGAGCATCTTTTAATGAGGATAATTTTAACAATTTAATACTACTTACTACAAAAAAGGCTTGTGAATTGGAAAATGCTAAAAACGAGACTGAAAGACTATTTTACGAGATAGTTTGTTCTTTTATTGATTCTCACAACAGATATAAAAATCTTAATTTGAAATCAATAAAAAAAGATGTATTAATCTTGGATTTAAAAATTAGCAAGCTTCAATGCGAGATTGATAGCAACAAAAAAAAAGGTTTCAAGGGTAATGAAAGTTTTGAAATAGAGCTTGCTGATAAGATCAAAAAGAGAGAAGATCTTGAAAAGGAGCTTATTAATATTTGCATGAGAGAGGATTATAATGCCCTTGTTAAACTTAAATCTATTTTAAATAGTAAGAATTTAAAATTGGGGTAAAATTTGAAATTCTTGAAATCCTTAACATTTCTTAATCTACAAAAAAAGTTTAAAAATAAGTTCAATATTAACATTTTGGATTATATTAAGCCAAAATCAACCAATATTTGTTTTAAAGATTTTGAAAACAAATATTTAACCAATAAACAAAAAGAAGTGCTTGTTGATATAGAAAGTCACGATTATTCAAAAGTAATATTTAGTGGTGGGATTGCAAGTGGTAAGACGTTTTTAGCTTCATATTTGCTTGTTAAAAAGTTAATTGAAAACAAGTCTTTTTATGAGAAAGATACTAATAATTTTATTATAGGCAATTCTATTGGTTTGTTAATGACGAATACTATAAAGCAAATAGAAAAGATTTGCGATTTGTTAAGAATTGATTATCAAAAAAAGAAAAGCGGTGAATCTTTTTGTAAAATAGCAGGGCTTGAGCTTAATATTTACGGGGGTAAAAACAGAGATGCTTTTTCTAAGATTAGAGGGGGCAATAGTGCAATAATTTATGTAAATGAAGCAACAGTAATTCACAAAGAAACTTTGCTTGAGGTGCTAAAAAGGCTTAGAAAGGGTAAAGCAATCATTATTTTTGATACAAATCCCGAAAGTCCAGCTCATTATTTTAAAACAGACTATATTGAGAATACAGATGTTTTTAAAACATATAATTTCACAACGTATGACAATCCTTTAAATTCAGCAGATTTTATTCAAACTCAAGAAAAGCTTTACAAACATTTTCCCGCTTATAAGGCCCGAGTGCTTTATGGGGAATGGATTTTAAATGAATCTGCACTATTTAATGAAATGATTTTCAATCAAGATTATGAATTTAAAAGTCCAATAATGTACATTGATCCTGCATTCTCGGTAGGAGGAGACAATACGGCTATTTGTGTTTTAGAGCGCACTTTTGAGAAGTTTTATGCATATATTTATCAAGACCAAAAACCAGTAAGTGATAGTCTAATGCTAGGCTCCATTCAAGTTTTAATAGAAAATTTCAATGTAAATACTGTTTATATTGAAGAGAGAGATAGCACCAAAGGAGATGGAATTTTAACCAAGACAATTCTTTTTCTGAGAAATAAGAGCATTTGCTATTTTAAAGTTGCTCCAATAAAGCCTTTGAGCAATAAATTTAAAAGAATTTGTGCTCTTATTCCTTTATTTGAAAGCCAAAAAATAGAATTTTTAAAAATAATAAGCAAAAATGTAATAACTGATATTTACAGCTACAAAGGAGACGGCAAAACAAAAGATGACGCACTTGATTCTCTTGCAAATGCTTATCTTCTTTTAACGCTAAGTTATAAAGAAAAACTATTTCATTTCGGCAAGTTTAAATATTTATGATTTGATTTAAATTGTAGTTATCAATTTTCCTTTTTGTTTAATAGATATTTAAAATTTTTTATTTCTTTTGCTGATTTTGGTTAAGGTTTGCCTTAACTTAAGGTTAAGTAAATAAATTTAAAGTAATTAAATTTATTATTTAAAAAATGCAACTGTTTTTAAATAATTTAAGGTTAAGATTTAATCTTTTAAAAGTTTTGAAAAATTGATTTTTAGTTTAATTGTTTGGGAAATTTTATTTATATGATTTATAATAGAGTTTCTATAAATTTTTAAAATTTTTATTTTAAGGCGTTGCTATGAGAAATAGATTTTTTTTTATGTATTTATTCTCAGCTTTGATTTTTCTGATTAGCTGTAGTGCATTTTCAGGTGCTAAAGACAGAGAAGTATCAAATTTGACAGATGAGCAAAGATTAAAGATTATAAACACTATTAAAAGCAAATTGGGTGGTGACTCTAAAAAAATAGCTAGGGTTGATAAATATTTCTATCGATTTAGTGATTCTAAAAGAGATGTTATTTTGCAATTATTTTCAATTGGATTTGAATACATAAACTCTAAAGAATCACAACCCACAGAATCAGAAAATAGAAAATCTGATTTAGATGCTTTAAAAAGCGATTTTGAATCTAAGCTAAAACAGCTTAATTACACAGCAGAGGATTTTGAGAAATTATCAGATGAATTTAATAAGTTTGTTGAATCTGACTAGTGAAACTTATTTAAGTTAACAAAATTTAAATAAATTTATTTTAAAAATGTGTTATTTAATATTTTTTTAATTTAAAAAGACCAATCAGGCATTTTTTTATCTATTCAAATGTATTTCAAGGAGAGAGAAATATGAGAATGGCTTTTTTTCTTTTTTTTTTAATATGGCTTTTTGGTTGTAGTTCTACTAATAGTCAACACAATAAAGATTTGTTATCCGGTAATAAAAAGAAAACCTCTGATTATAACAGAGAATATTATCAGAAGAACAGAGAAAAACTTAAATTAAGGGCTAGAGAGCGATATCGTAGAAACAGAAGGAATTAAATCAAACAAAAAGATCAAATATAAAGAATTAAACTTATTAAAAATTTTAAAGTAATTTTAATATTAAGCAATATATTTAAGTTGATTGGTGGATTTATGTAAAAGATTCATGTTTTTAGTTATTTAAATAGTTATTTAAATATTTTATGGTTTTGAAATAAATTGAATTTTAATTAGGAGAATATACATGAAGAGATATACTTATGTGTATATATTGGTAATAGTGGTAAGTTCTTGCTATTTAAATGATTTCTCTAGTATGAAAAAAGGCAATTTTAATAAATATGATTTAAATTTTACTGAATTCTCTTTAGCTGAAAGAGAGAGCGCTATTTTAAAAATTCAAAGAAAATTCAAAAGTCTTACCGATAGAATAAGCTCTAGAATCTCTAATTATAGTGAGATTAAAGTTAGTAATTTCTTTAGCGAATATAGTGAACAAAAAATTAATCTTTTAAACAAAATATTAGAGATTTTAAAAATACAGCATGGTTTAATGGAAAAAAGTAGCAATAGTTTGAGCAAGCTTAGCATGTTAAGCGGAGGCGGTCATGCTGTTTTTGATCCACAGCCAGAGTTACGACTTTTAAATCAAAAATATTCAGATATAGATGAAAAATTAAGAGAAATATGTAATTACATTCTAAGCAATAGCATTGATTTTAATAAGGTTTTAAAGGATTTAGCTTATTTAAAAGAAAGTTCTTTAGTGCTAATGCAAAAATAAGCTTCAAGTTTATCTTATAATTTTAAAACAGAAACAGTTTTAAGTTGAGCAAGCAAAAAAATAAACATTTATTAACTTATACGGTTATTAAAAAAAGTTTTTTGTAAATAGAGCCTAAAATTAATGACTCTATTTACAAAAATCATCTATTCGTCTAAAGGTTTTATTTCTGATAAAGCAAATCTTTCTGAATTGTTTGTGTTCCATCCCGTCCATTTATCATTTTTAAAAAGATAGTTTCCCGCAACATTGTATATTGGAATTACTGGGTGATCATTTTCAATAATTATTTCTTCAATCTTTTTAAATAATTCTAATCTTATTTTTTCGTCCGTTTCGATCTCAGATTTACTTATCAGTTCGTCAAGTTCAGGATTTGAATATCCATAAGATGCAAGATGTGAGTTTTTAGTTTCAAATATATCAAAGAATGCCATGGGATCTAAATAATCTCCTTGCCAGGACCTTATTGAGATCTCATATTGTCCTTTTAGAATGTTTGATATATGGCTATTTAGTGTTTCAGGCTCAATTTCTACATCAATATTTAAAACTTTTTTCCATTGGTTTTGAATAAAAATAGCAATTTCTTTTTCAAGTTCATTTTTAGTGTATCTTATTGTAAGAGTTGGAAATTTTTTCCCATCCGGATATCCAGCATCGGCTAAAAGTTTTTCTGCTTTTCGTGGGTTGTATAGTTTTAATTTTTTACCATAATTGTAATTATTAAAGTTGGGGCTTACTTTTCTTGTTGCTTTAAAGTTGTTATCAAGTGCTCTGTAGACCAATGTTTCTCTGTCGATTGCAAGAGACAATGCTTCTCTTACTTTTGCGTTGTTAAGAGGTTTTGCATTTGTGTTTAATGAAAAAAAACCAATTTCGTTAATGTCAGCTGAATAAAAGTCTTCTCTTAAGATAAGTTCATTAATAAGGCTTAACGGGATACTGTTAAAAACAGCATCTATTTCGTTGTGTTCATACATGTTATAAATTCTGCGGGTGTCGTTTATAGTAACAAATGTAATCTCGCTAATAGCAACGTTTTTAGCATCATAAAATTTTTTATTCTTTTCAAGAGATATTTCTTCGTTTAAGATTCTTCTTTTTAGTTTAAAAGGCCCGCTTGTAACCATATTTTCTGCACTTGTCCATTTATTTCCAAACTTTTTAACAATGTGAGTAGGAATAGGTATAAATATTGGGTTTGTAAGCATATCAAGAAAATATATTGTTGGTTTGGAAAGAGTTATTTCTAAGGTTTTCTCATTAATCACCTTTATTCCAACTTCATCTGCATTTGATTTTGTTGTGTGGAATTCTTTTGCATTTTTTATTTTTGATGTTAATAGGCTAATATTTGGTAGATCTTCAGTACTTTCTAGGGCCATTAAGTACGATTCTTTAATAGTATCTGCTGTTATTTTAACTCCGTCACTCCAATAAATGTCGTCTCTTAAATGGAATGTATAGCAAGTGTTGTCTAAAGAAATGTCCCAATTTTTAGCAAGTCCTGGTCTGTATCCACCTGTTTTAGGGTCACCCCTTAAAAGCCCTATAAATAGTTCATTTATAATTAAATTGTCCAATCTGTCGCTGCAAAACTGTGGATCAAGTGATGTTGGTTCGTTTCCAATTCCAACCCCAAAGAGAAGATCATCTTTTGCTTTAGAAATTGTGCACGAGATTGCAATTGCAATGAGTAGTGTTAAAAGTAATATTTTTTTTATTATCATATTCTTTATTCCTCTTCTTATTTCCAATAATTAATTTATTTTATAGCAAATTATATTGCATTTTATTTTTTTAAAATGCAATATACGATTTTGCTAAACGTCTTAAAAGGCTTGTTGAATATTTACTGTTAAGTTTAAAACTACAAACGAGGCCCTTAAAGCCTCATTTGTAGTTTTAAAGAAGTTTTCAATGAATTGTTGAATTAATTGTTGATTTATAACAATAAGCAAGTATATATCTCTCTTTGGTTTTTTCAAATAAATTTGAATCTTTATTTAGGTTTTATTTTTTTAAAGAATAAATAGCAAAATAAATACAATTAATTTTATTTTATGTCTTGAGAATGCCAGAAAATGAACTATAATTACGGCATATTTTATGGGAGGTTTTAATGAAAAGGATTCATATTTTATCGATACTATTATTAGTATTTTCTTGCAAACAATACAGTGGTGTTAAGTCACTCACAGAAGTTTATTCTGAGGATGATGAGCCTATTGTTGTTAGCGATAATCTAGCGGCTAAAGATCCGGTTGCTCAAGGACCTACTTTAACATCACAGGAGGCTGAAAAATTAGAGACTTTAAAAGTCTTTTTAAAAGACGCAATGTGTGCTAATGGTAGGGAAGAAAATTTAAAGGCCGAGTACGACAAATCCTACAAAGAATTTTTTGATTGGCTTTCTAAGGATGTTAACAAGCAAAAAGAGTTTGTAAATTCTTTTAATAATATTTGCGGTATTGTTGCTAAAGCAGTAGATGCAAGTAAAAAAAGATCTACTAATCAACAATCTTTAGATTTTAATGAATATGTTTGTTACAAAATTAAAAATAGCAAAGGTGAGGCTTTAAGTTTATTTTTCCAAAAGGTAGCTGATGCGTTTGGCACCGAAGAGTACAAAAATAAAGATGATCAGAGTAGTCAGAAGCCTGAGAAATGTAATGAAGAGATTTTTAAAGTAATTAAAAGAATATTTACTGAAAGCGAGAGTAACAATGAATTGAAAAATTTAAAAAGTTATGGCAATGCTTAAACATTTAAGATGTGCTTGTGTTGCAAGGCAGGTTCTAGTAAGAGCTTGTCTTTTTTATTTTTTAAGCGTCCTTTAAGTAATTTTGTAAAGATTATGTTTGTATAGGCTATGGACGATAATAACAACTCAAAGATCAATTTTCAAAATTTTAAATTCAATAATGTTGAATTTGCTGAAGAATTAGCAACTCAAGTTATCAAGTCTTCCTTAGCAATAGAGACTAATTTAAATAAAATTTTAAAGACAGTAAATTTGCAAGAGGCTTGTTTAAAGGCCCAGGAATCAAAAATGAAACTTGTTTCTACGATTAATCTAGCTAAAAAACTAAACAACCATTTACTCTTAGAATTTGATAAAATTCCTTTTGATTTTGATATTCCTGTAACATTTAGCATTGTCGATAAGATTTTAAAAGTGTTTTATTGGACAATAGTCAATTTTGATTCTCATACAGTAAATGAAATTGAATCAATAGGGTTAAAAGAGATTGATTTTTTATATGAAGAAGAAGGAATAAAATCAGCAGAAGGAGAGATTAGTAGCATTAAAAATTTCAAAGAAAGAGAATTTCTTTGCAAACTACTTTTGGTTATTAAATCTACATTTAAAGCAGACAAGGCCTTGATAAAAGCAATTAAGGCGTCTCTTTTAGCAACATCTTTGATTGCTCAACGAGGAATAAAAGGTAAGCAGATTTTGTTTTTATGTTTAGCTTATGTTAATTTGATTTTCGAATGTGTTTGAATATTTAAAAAGATAGAGAGCTAGCTCTCTACCTTTTTAATATTTATTGGGATTGGATAAAGTATTAATTTAACATGCTTTTTAATATTATTTTACAATATTAATCTATTAACAGTGCGTGCAAAAGTAAGTAGAATATTTTGTAAGTTTTACTTATATTCTTAAATTAATATTAGCATAAATATTATAAAACGTATTAGTTTTTTATAAAATTTTAAATGAATTTTAATATTTTAATTTTGTAAATATTAATTATTTGATAAAAATTATTAAATAATTAATATTTGAATAAAAAACAGTTTTTGATATAATAATATATAATGATATTTAAAAAAATGATTAATGAATTTAAAATGGAAATAAAAAACAAAGAATCTAAAATTAATCCTATTGATGTTTACAGATATTCAATTTTTTTTAGAAATTACATAGAAAGTACAGCTGAAGATGCATTAAAAAATGGAATTAATTTAAGCTTACTAGAAGCTTCTTGTTTAAAAGAAGGCAGAGAGTTTCTTTTGAATTTAAAAGTAGAATTAAAGGAAGCTCTTCTTGAAGCAATGATAAGCTATAGATTTAATGGAGCAGGTTATATTTTAGTAAAACCCAAAGGCGAGGATGAAGATTTAAGTAAAAAGGTTAACAGTGAATTGCCCATAGGTTTTAAATATTTGGATTTTAAAAAAATTATTAACAAAAGAGAGTCTGATTACATAGAGTATCTCTCAAGTTCAAAAGATTTAGATGGTGCTGTTGATAAAACAAGGGTTGTAAAAATAGATAAAAGTAGAGTCATAATTTATGAAAATTATGACCATGTTTTATGCTCACACGAGCCTGTTTATACACAAAGTTTACTTCTTAATATTTGTCTTTTAGAACAAATTTATTCAGAAATAGAAAAAAGAATAAGAAATTATAATTTTTTGTTTTACAAAGATGAACATTTAGTAGGACTTGTTGAATCCTTAGAACTTGCAAAAGAAGAAATTAGCGTTTTGGCAAATAATAAAGGCAAAATATTTTCTAACTTTTTTAAAGGTCAAGAGCCAAACAAAAGTTTCTCAGCATTAAGTAGTGCTTCTGATAAACTTAGCAGAGAGCTTGGCAAGATTAAAAGCACTCTAAGTAATGATGGAATTTTTTACACAGCATCAGAGAATGCTCACTTGGAGGTCATAAAATATGATCTTGAGTTTTTAAAAGACGCATTTGAACTTGTTAAAGCAAAAATTGGCGCTGATACCAAAGAGCCTTTAACTAGAAGTTTTAATGAGCAAGTCAAAGGACTTGGTAGCAACGGCAAGGGAGATAAAAGTAATTATTACGACTATTTAAAAGGCGTGCAAGAATCTGTTGCTAATGCGTGCAATCTTAAGCTTAACAAATATTACAGATTAAATATGAAATTTAATGAGCTTGAAGTTTTAAGCTATGAGCAAAGACTTGAGAGAGACAATTTACTTCTTGATGTTTATTTTAAGTATTTAGAGTTAATTAAAAATGAAAATCTAAGTCATGAGGCAAGAGAAAATTTAAAAGAACAATTAAGTTTAGTTATTTAAAAGGAGTAATTATGGAAAAAATGGCTTCTAGTTTGGATTACAAAAGTAAAAGCAACCAAGAAGATTTAAAGGATTTAAGTATAAGTAATGAAGCTTTAAGCAATGCTTTGATTCATGAGTTTTTAGAATATAAAAATCTTAAAAGCAATAATAATTCAATGGGTAGTTTTTCTCACAATGATCTAAGAGAATCTGTTGAAATAAATAAACTTGCAAATGATAATTTAAGTTTTGAGTATAATACAGAAAATCTTTTAGCAAAAGGGTATTCTTTAAAAGAGGTTGTAAAAGGCCAAGCTGAAGAGCTTATTAGAAAGTATGTACAATCAACTCAAATCTTAGCAATAGCTGGAACTAACAATCTTGACGAGATTGATTCGTCTTCTCGTTCAATACTAATAAGGGTTGCAAAGACTAATATTGATCAGAATAAGAATGCAGAAAATTCATACAAAATAATAAATTTTCAAAGAATAAAAGCAAATGAAGGAAATAATTTAAGAAACAAAAATGCATTTTTTAATACATTTCATGATTTAAGAAAAGCAATGCTTAATGAATGGGAAGAGCTTAAGAGTGAATTTTATTGTAATAAAAAAATATTAGCTTGAATTTTTGTAGTTTAAGCTTTTAATAAAAAATAAATTTAAAAAAGGAGATATTTATTAATGAGTGATTCAATTGATTTTAAAAAAGAGATAGAAAAACTAAAAGCATCAAAAGTAGAACTTGAGAGTCAGCTTGAAAGTTTAAAAAAAAATCAAGCTCAAAAAATTGTTTTAGACAAATTGCAAAGTGTTAATGTTGGTAGTTACCCTGTGTTTGAGAGCTTTAAATTTCAAGATGAGGGATTTTATTTTGCTCAAAAAGGTGGACTTAAAAGCTCTTCTGCTGATAAGTTTGAAAATTACCAAGCTTTAGATTTTTGCTACAAATGTGGGGTTAAGCTTATTGTTAATGGTTCACATTTGCAAATAGCAAGAGGCGGCGGCAGCGATCTTTATGGGGTTTGTGTCGACTTTGATGATTTTTCAAGAACCGGTACAGTTGTTCCAATGACATGCAGTTTTGAGTGTGTTTTAATTGCTAAGGACAAAACGATTAAAGCAGAAGATAAATTAATAATAAACCAAGAAGGGTTTTTAGAAAAAGCTTCTCAGAAAGCATCAGTTATTCACGCTTTAGCATTGGGATCTGCTGAAGAATTTAAAGACAGAAGAGGTGTTTATGGTGTTAGAGTTCTTTTTTTAGTCAAGCAAATAAAAGATGCAATTTAAAATAGGAGAATTTAAAATGGATGAGAGTATATTAAATAACGAAGAGTATGTAAACATAGTAAGGGATGTTTTATTAAAGGAGTCCCCAATTCCAGAATATTATCATTTTTTAGATTCACAGCAAATAGAGAGTAGCAATATTTCTCTTGGGAGCGATAGAATTATTAAGTGGTATTCTAATTTGACAGACATTCCTACATTAAAAGTTAATGATTTTAACACAGTTTCAACAATAAAGTTTCAAAGACAAATAGTAAAAATTAATTATTTGCCTTTTCAGTATGCATTTACGTACTACGCACCAGATGGAAAATTCAGTGTGGAGGCAAACACAAATATTAACATGAGAGAAGGACTGCTAGGAGCAATAATTGAGATACAAAAGTTAATGAGTGCTCATTATTTAAGGGGTGGACTTGCGCTTTCAAAAAACAATAAAAGAACTCTTCTTGTTGATGAGTCTAACAATGAAACTATGTATGGACTTTTGAATCTTCCAAACCAAATAGACAAAACAGTCAAGCAGACAAACATATTAGACCAAATAAAGTCCATAAATGATGATCTTGGAAAGATTAATTTAGAAGATGAGAGAAAAGTGCCTTTTAAAATACTTACAACTAGCAAAATCAAAGGCCGTTTACTAGAAAGACTACCAAACAATAATTATTCATACAAAGACATGCTTTTTGATTTTATAAGTGCAATTAATAATGATGCAAATATTGAGCTTGAGACTACAAATTTGTTAGACGATGAAATTTTAATATATCCAAGAAGCAGTAAACTACTTCTTTTAAGAGACGGTCACCAACCGATATTAAATTCATACACAGAAGTTTCAAGTAGTAATTTTAGAACAAGTTTTCTTGACTTTTCTATTGGAACAATTTTGGCAACAAAAAATTCAATCCTTAGAATAAAATTGAGCTAAAAAATGAATGAAAGCAAAATAGATACCAATCAGTCTTTAAGTTTAAAAACTTTGGGTGCTGAGAATCCAGAATCAGGTTTAAAAGAAGTATATGAGCGAGTGCTTGAGCTTTTAATGCTTGATTTTAAAGATCTGAGCATTAAAGAATTTTCTTTATATTTGAATTTACTTGAAAATATTTTAATTCTCAAAAGAATAAGAATTGAAAGTTTAAATAATTCTACAATGTTTGTTTTAATTTATTATTTTGTTGGTTGTGAGTTAAAAAAACGAAATAGATTGAAAGGTTTTAATTTAAATTGCATCAAGTCTGAAAAATTTAAAGAGATATCATTGGAATATTTTCCCACAGCTTTAAGTAGCAGCAGTTGTGGGGGTGATTTTTGTAAATGCTTGGATAGTTTAATAGAAGAGCTAAGAGTTAAAAAAGACTCTTTAATAGGGGTAGTTAAATGAAATCTTTAGAGATGATTAATACGGGTTTAAGTAATATCATAACAACATATTCTCAAGATCTTTTTTTCTGTAAATTTAGAACAATCAAAGATCCAATTAATGCATCTTATGAGGTTAGATTTAAAAGTTCTGATGCTGTTGGTTTTAAAGGAATGTTTTTGTTAATAAGTCCAGAAGAAGCAGTTGAGATTGAAGGTGTAAATATTTTTGATAAAAATAGTTACGCCAAGGTGTATACTCTTGAGAATTTTGAATTTGAATACGGAGATTTGGTTAAGGCTTGCGATGATTTTTATTCGATCTTGGGGGTTCAAAAGAACTACAAAGAGGGTCTAAATTACAGCATGTTAGTTTTAAGGAGTTCTTGTTGAGTATAAAAATTAGGTTTAAAGACATTTGTTCTTTTAATGAAAATAGTATTAATATTGGATCAGAAGAACTTGATAAAGAGATTACTTTCAAATTAGCAAAGGCTGCTTACAAGGATTTTTATTCTAATATTTTTTCAAACAAAGGAATAAAAATAGCTTTTAGAAAATCTATTCAAAAAGGACTTGTTGAGATAAAGGATCAGTTTAGAGTTTTTTGTAAAAATTATTTACTCAGCAGGCAAGTAAATCTTAAGACAAAAAGAGCTTTTAAGGTTGAAGAATTTAAAAGTTTAACTTTCAATACTGAAAAACTAAGTCTTTTAAAAGAAAAGGACAGTTCATGATTGTAGGACTAAATGAATCTTTACAGTTTTTAATAAAAATACTTACAAAATTTAAAAAATATTTAGATCTTAAAGAAATAGAATTAGAAATCTTAAACACTTACAACCACCCGTATTTGGAAAAGTTTACTACAAATGTTAGCAATTTAATTGTATTAAAAAGCGAGTCTTTCGAAGGGCTTACTCCTAGAAACTTAAGGGGTAGAAATTTTTGTAAAATATCTAATGAGTTTAGATTAAGGTTTTCGCTTTATTTTTTAAGTTTTACTTTATTAAAAGCCTACAGAAATTCTTATGAGAGCATGTGCAAAGTGTATGAACACTTTTTGGAATTTTTACATGAGAATAGATTTAGGTTTGAGTTTGTAAAAGAGCTTGAGAGTGGTTCTTGTTTGCTTTTGACTTATTATTTGTGTTCGATTAGTAATTTAAATAATGATGGGCTACTTGGTGTTTCGAATATGCAAAGCAATATGTGTTTTAGTTTTAATCAGATTTTTGTTGCAAATATACAAGTTGTAAAACAAGAAAGATAAATATTTAAAAAAAGAAATTAAAAAAGGAGGATAAATGCCAAAAGATACAATAAGCGTTAGTTTGGTTCAAAACAGACTAACTGCCAATAAAATTAATTATTACAATCCGCTTTTAATTTACAAAAGCAGTGTTTTAGCAAGTAAATACTTGGCATTAAGTGTTACAAATTTTGAAGAATTGCTTAAAAAACTTGAGATACAAAAGGTTCAAGAGGCTGATTCTTCTAAGAAAAAAATAGCAGAGGAGGAGTTAAAAGTTTTACAAAAATCAATCGGCGATTTTTTCGGACAAGATGGACTTAAGTCTGTTGATTTTTATGTTTACAATCAGATTAAAGAGATTAAAGATTTCTTAAAATCTAATTTGCATCCGTTTGTAGTTTTTGTAAATGAAGCAGGAGATTTTATTAGTAGTGATTTTGAAGTTATTAGAAAAGCTTGCAATTTTATTGTAATTTCTACTAAAGACGGCAACTTGCCAAATTTTTTAAAAAAGGACAAGGTTGAGCTTAGAAATGTTATTGCCGTTTACAGTGGCAATGAAAATTTGCATCTTAAGTTTGTAGCAATGTATTTGCATCAAGCAAGTATTTTTCATGCTGTTAATCCTTATGGGATGATTTTAAATTCTGCTCCTATTTATGATGATTCTTTGATTGATTCTCTTAGAAAATCCAATATTAATTTTTATTCTCTTTTAAATGAAACCGGAAATGATGGCATTTTGGCTTTCAAAGAAGGGGTTAGTCTCTCAGGCGATCTTATTGATGAGGTTTTTACGCTTTATTACATTAAAAATGAAGCAATCAAAGAGCTTATTAGGATCTGGAATAAAAACAATAGAGCTAACAGCAAGCTTGGTGCATTGAATTTGGATGGTAATTTGCCAAACGAATACACAGCAGGGCTTGAATGTTTTTTCCACGAACTTAAAGAGATGGGGCTTATTATCTTTTACAAAGAGATTAAGCTTAAGGTTAACTCTTCTCAAGGTCTTAGTTTAAGCTTAGAAGTTGCGCTTAAATATAATGACAGTTTTAATAGTGTTAATTTAGTGATCACTTCACAAGAGATAAATGAATATTTAAGGAGAGCATCATAATGAGAGAATATTATTCATTAGATTTAATATTTTTTAGTTTTAATGACAATTTAATAGACAGAGGTACTATTGAGTACAGTACAGAGCCTAATATAATGGCTAAGGCAAGCACAGAAGACAGAAATTTTCCAATTCCAAGCTTTAGAGATCCAAGAACTGTTGTACATATTTTTGATTTAGAAGTAAGCAAAGGATCTCTTGATTACAAACTTTTAACAAAGCTAAGCAATGAGCAATTTTACGAGAATGTACCAAAAGCTCAAAAGTTAAAAAGATTAGTGTTTAACGATCAAATGGGATTGAAAATTATTTCAAATAGTGCATTTTTTGCAGAAATCCCAACTAGAAAGTATTCATCTGATAATGATACGGTTAAGTTTACAATTCATGCAATCAATTGTGATGTTCAAAAAGCAAGTTGATTGGACAATAAAAATGTTTTAATTAAAGGATAAGAATTTAAAATGAGATATAAGCTAAAAATATTAACCAGAGCTAAAACACATACATACGTTTTAAAAGATATTCCCATGTATGAGTGGGACAGTGTCTTGGGATTTGATGTTGAAAGAGATGAGCTTATCAGCAAGCTTAACGATCTGCAAACATTAAAAGAAATAACCAAATTAATGATCTCAAGAGGGTTTTTAGATGAATTTTATGAAATCCTAAATAAAGAGAGAAGATATTCTGAGCTTTATAAGTATGCTCTTCCCACAATTCTTTTTTCAATTCAATATTCACTTTTTGAAACAATAGAAGGGTTTAAACAGCCCGGTTTGGTTTACATTGAAAGTTTTCAAGATAAAAATGGCGATTACGTTAAGTATGACTACATTGATCAGCGATGGAGTTATGATTTTTTAATTTCAAGTAGCAAGTCTTTAAGCTTAAATCAAGAAGATTTTTTAGAAACCAATCTTGATCCTTTATTGCAAGAAGGTGTTAATGAATAAGTCGATTACAACTAATTATTTTAAATACATAGACTATTTGACAAGAGAATCTAATAAGTATTATTTTCCTATTGTAATGGGCATTTGTACCTACAAAGATGTTAAAAAAATGAGCTACAAAGAGCTTTTAGAGGTTACCCGAGTAGCTAATTTAAAACTTAACAAGGAAATATACGAACAGTTTTTGTCCTTTAGCGGCATGCTTTAAAGGTTTTTATGTACGAAGAAAACAATAATGAAGATAAATTTACAATTACATTAGAAGGTGTGCTAGACAGAAATGCCACTAAGAGTAATTTAGAAAAAGAGCTTTTAAGTTTAAAAAAGGAAAATTTTTTCAATAAGATTAGCTTAAGTTCAAAAAGTAGTAAGGATTTTTTATTTTCAAGTCTTGAAAGACTAAAAAGTCTTGAAAGGCTTAAAAATGACAATCCGCAAAAATCAGTAGATTTTAAATCTTTAAATGGTTTTAAAAGTAATCCTTTTAAAGATTACTTTAGCCTTGATTCTCAGAAAAATAGTTCAAAGGGTGTTTTTAAGGATTTGGATTTAAAATACAAAAGCGGTTTTGCTTTTAAGTATTTGGATGCAAATAAGAACAATCTTGGCCCTTATTTAAGGCCAGAAGTAGATAAATTAGATTTAAATTTTAACAAGCAATATTCATATTTTAAAACTGAAAATATGAAGAATGCTTTTAAGCAAAATTTTATTCATAATTCTAAGGAAGATCAAACTAATGCAACTCTTAAAGATTTTAGATTAAATTCTGATCTTGATAAGATTCAACTTAGTTTTGCCAAGGATGATTTGCAAGGGCCATTATTAAAAGATGAAAATAATCAGAATATTTGGGAAAATTTAATATCTTTTAGAAATTTTTTAAAAGATTCAGTTTTGGTTGATTTTTTTAATATAAAAAATAGTTTTGATGATTTTAAATTGCCTTTAAAGGAATTAAAAGATTTAAAAGACAAAAAGATTTTCCAACTAAATCTTGAAAATTTTATTTGCAAAGATAGTCAAAGAGAAAGTGTAAATAAAACGCTAAAAGGGCAGAGATCTTTTGAAACAGAGTTTGAGAGAAATGATTTTTTAAGAAAACTTTATGTTTTTCAAAGTTCACAAAATTCAAATTTAAATGATCTTTCTTTTATGGTTGAGCTTGTGGAGAGATTGAAAAACGAAGGTTATGCAAAAAATGATTTGAAAGCTATTAGCCTAATAAGCGATTTTCTAAGTGGCCAGAATAATTTAGAAAAAGTTTTAAGCAACAAATCAACAATTTCTTTAAAGAATGAGTTAAAAGGTGAGCCTGAAGTTTTAAATAGCAATAAAATAATAAACAGTGTTTCTGATCTAAAATTAGATCCACTTTTGGAAAAAGCTTTAGAACTTTTAGAATGGGCTAAAAGTTATGATTTTAGTAGTAGCGTATTAGATCCTTTAAGAAATACTTTTTCAAATCTTGGCAATATTTTAGGACAAGCCTTTGAAAGCTTGCCTTTGGTTGAGTACATGACAAATCTGCTAAGAGATGGTGGTGGCAGATTAAATTTAAGAGAAATTGATGATGATTTTAGAATGCCTTAGTAAATAAAAGAGGTTTTAAGTGATTAAAGAGCAAGTTACTAAGTTAATAGAAAATGTTGTAAATCAAATTTCAAGTTTAGCAAGTAGTTCTAATTTTGTTTTACTTTTCCCAAGGCTTGATTTTAAAGGACTTGGGTACATTCCCCAGCTGTTTTTTATTTTTGTAAAACACGATCTAATAGAAGAAAATCTCTCAAGTGTAAGTTCAGATCGTGCGGTAATTGATTTTACGAATACAAAAAGTGAATATGTGAACTTTAACATTACAACAAGGCCTGAGATTATAACAATAAATAAAGGGATTTTGTCATCTATTTATGACAAAACTTTGCTAAGAGTTTTAAAAGAAACCCCTTTTATGAACAGTGCTTTAGAATTTAATAGTAATTTTATAAAAATGCAATTTAGGCAGAGATTTAACTTAGGAGTTTATTATAGTATGTACAGTCCTTCAGTAGGATTTCACAAGGTGGTAAGTATTAACTCATTAAAGCTTAAAGACACAGTTTATCTAGAAGAAATAGAAATTAGTTTGCAAGTAAAAATTTGCAAAACATTTAATATTTTAACTTATAAAGGTTAAAATATTAAATGCAAGCTAAATATTGGGAGAATATTAATGAGACAATTTAAGCTTATTTTAATATTTATTTTGTTTATTGCGCCAGCAATATATGCGGGTGTTGTAAGACCATTTGATTTTAGAAAATGGAATTTTAAAAAAGACATAGATTTGGCTTATGTATTAATGTATGATGCTGATAATGGGATTTTAACCAAATCTCAAGATAAAGCCGGTAGCATTAAAAGTCAAGAAATATTTGCTAAACTTAAGAAGTTAAATGTTTATTCTGATAGTTTGCAGAAAACAATAAAAAATAGACTTGTTAGGAGTAGATTTCAAAAAGAGGTACAATTACCGCTGCTTAAGATCTTTAGAAAATATAAATATTTAACAAAAAAATATAAAAATAAAATTTTGATCGAAAATCCGGAATATACAAAACTTATTGTAGAGAGAAATATTAAAAAAGTTAGTTTTCTGGAAAATTATTTTCAATCTATGCTTAATAAGAATGTAAAATCTAGTGAAAAGATCAAAAAAAGAATAGATTCTAATCATAGTAGTTTGAAGTCTTTTAAGGGTAGTAAAACCAACAACTCTTTTAGATCTAAGTTTTCAAACTCCAAAACGTCAAAAAGACCGTATGTTTTAAAAAAATGTGGCAAAAAACCAATCTTGAGTAAGTATGATCTTAACCAATCAGATGACGAGCTTTCAGACGAGTTAGAGAGTGATAAATCAGATGAGTCAAAGAGTAATGAATCAAATGATTTTAGTGAAGAGGTTCAAGGCGAAGATGAGTTTTTTGATCTTCAAGAACATGAATTTAGCTAAATTTTTTAAATTTAAATATTTTTATTTTTTATAAAGCTTTTCAAGCTAGAATAATTTTTATTTGGAGAATATTAATGAGACGATTAATTTTAATTTCTTTTTTTGTTTTAAGCATTAATGCGTATTATTAATGCTTATTCTTACAATCTTCAAGATGATGAAGAGATTGCGGTTAAGTTATTGTACGAAGAAGCAAAAATTATTGGCAATTCAACAGAAGATCATTCTGTTTCTTCTGTTGAAACTTTAATACTAATCATAAGATCTTGTTCACAGGTGTAGAGGTCGCAGTGATGGTTGTTTATAAATCAAATCTAGAGTAGAAGATTTAGAGTAGAAGATTAAATTTTGCTGGTATTTTGATTTATCAATTTTGTTACTTTTAAAAAGGAGTTTTATTTAAAAAAGATGCTAATATTTCAATACGATTTTAAGATTGAATTTTACAATTCAGTTGATTCTAAAAACAGCATTGGTGGAAGGCTTGCAGGCTTGAGGCCTAGGGTTGTTATTGTTACTCAAAATGGTGCTCCCGATTTGAATATTGTTATTCAAAATACATATTCTGAGAATAATTTAATAATTAGTAAAAAAACCAAACTTCAAATTTTTAATGTGCCTTTAAATTTTTCTGATTTTAAGACTGCAGATATTGTAAAAATTTATTATAAGAAGTTTACTCATCAACAAGATTATCAATTTATTATGGCTGGGTATTTAGCATCACCTGTTGAAAAAATTGGTGGGCTTGAGAATTTTAGCTTTGAGTGTGAATTATATCTTTTGTCCAGAGCCACTTTTTTAGAGAGGAAGTTTGAGTATAAAAATTTTAAAGGTAGTACTGTTGCTGATGCAATAAAATATGTGTTTAAGAATAAAGCAATTTTTTGTATGAATGAACTTGAAAAAACAAGAGTGATTAGCAAGAGTTTTGCTTGCAACTCACCAAAAGGTTTAATAGAATACTTGAGGCGACAAGGATACGTTGATTTTGTTGTTGTTGACATTGGAAATCTCGGGCAAGATGTTGATTCAAAATTTATTTTTACTAATTTTGGGCAATTTATTTCTGGTGAGTACAAAAGGCTTGAAGATTACGGACTTTTGTTTGTACCCCAGCAACAAGATGCTGGAAGTTTTAATACAAGTTTAAGCTTGTATCAAGCTCAAGTGATGTTTACTCACAACATTAAGATTGGAGACAATCTAAGCTTTAAAGACAGACATGGGAATAATATTTACTGTAAGGTTAAAAATACTAGCGCCAGACTAAGTAGCACTAGAGAGTGCGTTTTAAATCTTGAGCTTTATTCTGAGGGTGAAAAAGGGATGTATTATGAACAACAACAATAATAATAATGGTTATGTAAGGTCAGGCAGTTTAAATGTGTCTTCTGTTGGTGTGTTAAAGCAATATCTTTTTGAAAATATTTTTATTTGCAGAATAGGTATTATTAAAAGTTTTGATTGTGAAACTCAAACGGGGGTTGTTGTTATTAAAGAGTATGAAGGGTTAAAGATTAGTGCTAGAAGTATATCTAACTTTAATCTTGATTTAGTAGAAGAAGATGAAGTTGTTTTGCTTCAAAGTAATTTTAATATTTTCCAAGAAAGCGATAATAATCATTTTGACAAAAATTATTATTACATTTTAAGTGTTCTTAATCCTAAAAAGATTGGCATTAAGCTTGATGGGCTTAATGTGAACTTGCAAGAGCTTGATACACAAAGCGAGAATATAAAATTTAAAGCTAAAAAGCTGATTATTGATGTAGATAATATTGAAATTAAAGGCAATTTAAAGATCAATGGAATTAAGTTCGAAAATCATGTGCACAGTTCTGGAACTCTAACGTATGTTAATAGTAGTGGTTTGCCAACAACTGCTAATGGAAAAACGGGTCCTCTTGCTTGAAGTGGCATAAAAAAATCAATACTAATTCATAATTTAGCTTAAGCTTGGTGTGTTGTTAATGAGTTTGTTGATTATTGCTTTCTACTAATAATAAGATCAAGCTTTCTACTTGGTTTGCAAACTCTTTTGTTGCGGCAATTATTTTGCTTATGTGGTTGGTTGTTAATTTAGATTGAACTTTTAGTTGTTCTTTTGTGGTTTTGTATTCATTTTTTACTTTTCTAAATTTTTCAGCTAAAACTTTATACACTTTAGCGACTGATTTGTTGTAAAGCTTTGGGTTTGGATGAAACTTTGATCCCAAGTCCCAGTTTATTTGACTTGAGTTTTCTTTTTCTTGCCATTTGTTAGCAGCATCTATGACTTGCTTTATGGTGTTTGTTCCTAAGGGATCTTTAGTGTCTTCGAAAATAAGCTCACTTTTTTTTAGCTCTTCAAGCAATTTATTTTTTGTATTCCCAGCATCAATATCGTTTTCATTGTTTTCGGTTGAGCTATTTGTTGTGTTTGGAAGGTTTTTCTGATCCTTTGGTAAATTCTCATTCTCAAGAATTCTAGATTTTTCTAAGTTTTTTATTGCATTTAATGCTTTCTCTAGAGATTCTCTAACTTGTTCTGCGTATTCTTTTGATATAAAGTTAGAATTTCTGCTTAAATATTCGTGTTTTTGGAATTGATTTTGTGTGGGGTTTTTTGTAGTATCTTTTAAAGTGTTATTTTCTTCTTTTTGATCGAAAATTTTGTCTTTATTGTTAATATTGATCTCTTCTTCAATTATATTAAGCATTGTTTGCTCGTCGGTGGTGCTTGAAATTTTGAATTCTACTGTAGTTGGATTTAAAGATTTTTGCATATTTGGGTCTAATTCGTGTTCTGCAATTTCATCAGAAGCCCCTATTAACAATAATTTTTCTTGTATTTTTGCAATTTCTTCTTCCGATTTGACCGCATTAATTTCTTCTAGTGTTTCTGGTGGTGGTATTAAGCTTTCAGATTCAGATTTTAAGGAAAATTCTTGTTTTCCAGGTTCAATTTTTTCAATTTCTAAAATAGGAGGAGTATTTTGATTTGTGTTTGTTTTAACTTCTTTTTTAAAGCCTGATTCAATTTGTAAGCTATTTTTAATGACTTCTGAAATACTTTTTAATTTAGATTCATTTAAGGCTTTGTTTTTATCATTTGTGTCCATACTAGTATTGCAGCTAATAATAAGCAGTAGCAATGCAAATACTAAATTTGAAGCTTTTCTAAGCTTGTCTTTCAAAGCCTTACACTCCTTTTAAAACAAGAATATTGAAAAACATTATACTACATTTTATTGGATTTTTATTTTAATTTTAAAATCAAAATTAAAATAAAAAAATCCCCTGTTAAGGGGATTTAAGGGGGTATCATAGATTTTATATTATTTTTAAATTTTTTATTCTTACTGTTTTGTAGAAATTAAATACTTTTTAGTAGTTTACTTTGGTGTATTTGTAATTTGATGTCTAAGTAGTAGTGCTGTTTTAATTATTTTTCTAAAATTCTCAGTACATTTTCTTACTACTCTCTTCTTTTTATATTGACGCGGATTTGCTTTGTACTAAGTGTACATCATACTTTAAATTTTTCAGATTTATTAATAAAGGAGAACATCGGGTATATTCGATGTTCCTTTGAATATATTAAAATGTTGAAATGTAAGCTTGAAATTTTAAATACTAAACTAACAAAATGTTTTAAAATATTTAAACGACTTTAGTAGTTTACTCGATCTCTTCTTCTTCTTCTATTTCTTCGTCATCTAGAGGATCAGCATTTTCTTTTATTGCTGGTTTTGAGTGTAAATTTTGTTTTTTTTCATCTTTTTCTTCTTGGTCTGAGTCTTTTACCATATTATTAAGAATGGAGTCTATTAAAAATCCACGACCAATTGCGCTACAAGACATCATAAATACTAAAAACGAAATAAATATTATTTTTCTAACCATTTAATCATTCCTTTAACCTAAGCAGCTTAAGTATAAGTATATACCATAAAATTATAATTATCAATTAAATAGATATTATTTTAAAGTTGAAATAACTTTAAATATATTCTTTTTGAATTGCTAATTTCAGATTATTTATGTTTGTTAGTATTTCTAAGATTTGAGTGAAATTTTTATTTATTTTAAAGATTTGATTGTGAGGCAATAGATCTAATTCTATGTTGTTTTCGCTAATAGACACTTTATTGTAATCTATTGAATGGTAATCGTCTTTGTTTTTTATTTGAAATCTATAGATAGGATTTAAGTATTGTTCACTTACATTATTTTTAATAATATCTTTAAGACCTAGTAAAACATAATTTTTAGGTTTGTAGAGATCGTTTGGGGGATTGAGCATAATGTTAATGATATTGTTATTATTTTGGGATCTAAGGTTTAAAACAAATAAAAGGTCTTGATTTTGGAAAAAATCCTCAATATTTTGAATCTCTTTAAGTTTTTTGAAAGGTATTTTTTTTAAATTTTTTGAGTCTAATAATTTTTGATTTATTAAGATGCTAAGAGACTCTACTTTCCCTTGTGTAGATAAGATTTTGTCTTCTGCTTCTTGAAATTCATTTTCTCTGTTGATGCTAAAATCAATAGAGAATGTTTGAATTGGATAAGCTTGTTTGTAGTAATTTGCAATTCTTATTGGGTTTTGATTTGATTTTCTTATTTCTAATCTTTGAATTGATACTATGGGGATTATTTTTGCTTTGGGTTTTTGTTCTTGAATTGTTTGCTCTTTTTTTGATCTTGTTGATTTTCTTTCTTTGGCGAAAAACAGCTCGCAAGATAAAATCAGAATTCCTAGTAAGATCAAAATAACCTTTTTGTCCATTTATTTACCTATTCCTTATCCTTTATGTCTTTATTATATACCATTAATGATTATTAGTAGTGTATTTAAGTTTTATTAATTAAAAATCTTTAAAAAAAAGGAGTAGGCATTGATTTTTACAAAAAGAAGTTCTCTAATGCAATAAAAGAACTTCTTTGGAGGTAGTTAAAAGTGTGTTATTTTATATTGCTTTTAATGACTACAGTTTTGGCAACTATTTTAGCTATTTTTAAATATAGCTCACATTTTTAAAAGTTGAATTTTTCAAGTGTTTCTTAAATTTATAAAAAGAGGCTCATAGTGGGGAGCCTCTTTAAAACGTGTGTGGGAAGTGTTTAATAAATTTATTTTTATTTATTAAGATTAATAAATAAATTCTTTTAATTTTGAAGCATTGGTTAATATTTTTAGAGTATTGAAAATGTTTTGGCTTACTTTAATGTAATATTTTTTATTAGAATAAGAAGAATAGAAAAGTTTAAGCTTGCTCAAGCTTTTTTGAAATTTGGTAAAGTTGAGATATTTCCAGCTATGATTGGTTGATACGTAAAATGAGCTTCCAAATTGCAAATCACCAGATTTGTTGTTAGCCAAGATTGCTTTGTTTATGCTTAATAAGCTGTGGTAATGAAACAAGGGCATTAAATTAATTTCCCTTTTTTGTTTATCTTCAAAATTTAAACAACATCTTATGTAGTTATTTTCATAAAAATAATTAAAATCTTTATGGTTTTTTAATTTAAGCAGGTTTTTTAAACCCGCTTTATCCATATTATTTTTGTGAGCCAATATGCTTATTGATTTTAGTTTGCCTTTTGTAGTTGCAATTTTATCGTATTGTCCCAAATACTGTGATTCTGATTTTACTTCAATTTTTGCATTTGAGTCTATATTGTAAGTTCTAATGTAAAATTGTGTACAAAGAATAGCGTTTAAGGGCTTTGTATATTGGTTTTTGTGAATTAGATTATATTTAACTGCATTCATATTTATCTCTTGTAATACTTAGATTGTTTAAATTCTTATTTAAAATACTCAAAGTTGTGTACATATAAATTATTTAATTATTCCTCAGTCCAAATTATTTATATAAATTATCATTTTATATAAATTTTATCAATAGTTTTTATATTATTTTATAATATTTTTTTTTGAAATAAATAATCAATTAATATTGATTATTTTAAAATTATATTTTAATATAGTATAAATTTTAAATAAGGAGAATTAAATAATGACAAAATTAATGTACGCTATATTTTTAAGCACAATATTATTTATTGCTTGCGAAACTACAAGAATTTCAGATGAGATGGAAAATACTAGCGATGACGATTCAAAAGTTACAACCCCAATGCAAGATAAGTCTATGAAATCAACTAAAAAATCTATGAAGTCAATTAAAAAGTAATAATCGTTACTTTTAGATTAATTTAAAATAATACTAGTAATTTTTTAAAAAAACTTTTTTGATAAATTTTATTAAAAAAGTTTTTAGTTTTTTAAACTGAAAACTTTTTTATTTGCTTAAATGTAAAAAAAAAGAGACCCTAAAAGGTCTCTTTTTTCTTTTGGAGAGTAAATCGGAATTACTGAATTGGGGCAAGAATATTAGTAGTTGTATTTACCAAATTTAAAATTATATTGTGAATATCTGCTAATAGAGCTTTTGAATTTTTTAATGTTAAGTTTTCATTTAATTTTAAAAGATCGGTTCGTAATTCGGGATTAGTATTGTATTCTTTAATAATGTCATCTACATCTTTTAGCCATTTTTCTTTAAGTGTTGTAAGTTGATTAAAATCATAGTAGAGTGTTTTTAAATTAGATTTGTTTAGATGTTGTAGCTTGTCTTTTACAGTTAATATTTTTGCGCCGATTTCTTCCATTGCTAATTGAATGCTAAAGCCTCTGTTTATAAGCATTTCTTTAATCAAGCTTAGGTAGTTTAAATCTTGGCTAAGTTTTGATAAAATTTTTCCAAGATTTAAAATTGTGCCTTCATTAAAATTTAAAGATGTGTAAAGCATTCTTCTTTCATCTAAATATACGTTTTCATCAAAATGAACTGTTGAATTTGCATTGAAAAATATTTTGCTAAATATTTCTTTTTTCATTCCAAATTGATCATCAGGTTCGCCCTTGTTAGAATCAATATCTCTTGTTTGAATAATATTCTCAGATCTCTCTAGTATTTTTTGTATCAACTCTTTAGCCTCAGGATCTATTATTTGCTTTGGAGCATTAGCATTAGCTTTGTTAGGTTGTTGTAAAGCTGCTAAGTTTTGTTTGTTTTTAATATTGCCAGCTGCGATTTTTGCTGGATTTTTTAAAACATTAATAGCAGCAAGCAGATTATCTGTTTTTGGTTTGTCATGTTGAGTGTTTTTAGACACTTTTTCAATGTTTGATGAGTTATTTTTAATTGTTTTTGGTTTTACTTTTTTACTTTGGTTTTCTTTATTATTGTCTTTAACGACCTCTTGTGAGCAAGAAAGCAAAATTAGCGCAGTTAATATATGCAATAAAAATATTGCAATTAATTTATTTTTTTTCAAAATGTTATCCTTTAATAAAAATTTTAAGTAATTATTATTAATTAATAATTTTAATTACCCAATTAATAACTTTAATTCAAAATTGTTATTGTACAAAAAAAATCGAAAAAAAGAGAGCTTAAGCTCTCTTTGGGTAGAGGTTTTATTTTTTTTCATAAATTTTTAAATTTTATTACATTTAAATAATGTGTCTAGGTGAATTAGTGCTTGCTCGGATCTTGAGCAAATAGAAATTATTTTATCTTTATATAGTTCTTGGATATGGTCTTTTAGCTTTTCTGTATTGTATTGTAGCTCTAAAGTAGCATTGGAACTTTTAATCAATGTTTCTATTGTATTTAGCCATTCTTTTTTTATTTCGACTAAATCAACAATTACAGCGTAAATTTCTTCTAAAGTATTTTTATTAAAAGTATTTTCTTTTAGCGTATTTATGTTAATTGATAAATCTTCAAGTGCAACTTCAAATCTTTGTTGAATCTGTATGCCCCTTGATATTTTTTTTATTGTATCATGGGCTTTTGGGTTCTTGTAAAGCTTGTTTACAATTTCTGCTAAATTGAAAATGTCAGTAGTGTTGTAGCTTAATGATGAATAAAATTGTCTTCTCATTTTTTGAGATTCTGTTAAGCTTGAATTCATTTTTTCTCTGAGTTTTTCTCCATTTTTAGAGTTTATTTTGTAAACATTGATTAGCTCAAACATGCTATTTTTTAGTCCAAATTGGCTAGGTATTTCTGTTTGAAGCCGGTCTCTTTTTATTATTGGCATTTCTCTTGTCAAAATTTCAGAAAGCTTGTCAATTAGATCTGTTTTGTCTTTTATGGGAATCTTTAGATCTTTTGTTGATCTTTGATCTACTTGTTTTTTTGTGTCTTTTTGAAGATTTAATTCATTGTCTTTTGTTTCTGTAAATTTTGTTTCTGTAAAGTTTGTTTCTGTAAAACTTGCTATTTTTTTTTGATCATCTGAGTAGTTTAGCTTACAAGAGAAAAATGTTATTATCCCGGATGTTATAAATATTGATAATTTTATTTTATTCAAAATTTGATCCTTTAATAAAAATTTTAAGTAAAATTTAATTATTTAAAATTAATACTTAATTATTTAAATTTAGTTCAAATTTGAAATTAAACAACCAAAAAAAGAAGAGATTTTATCCCTTCTTTTTTTTAAAATTGTTGTAAAATAATTTATTTTAGAATTTTAAATAAATTATTTAAATTCTGTTATGCTAATGTATAAGTCAAGAACAGACTGGCGAGCGTTTTGCATTTTATCTAGATACTTAGTTTTAATGTCTTGTGCTAAAGATTTAGAATCTTTTAGGCTTGAATTTGAGCTTGCATTGGAAATAAGAGCTTCAACTTGTTTTGACCATTCTTTTTTTCCAGTTAATATTGTATTTAATTTTGATTCAAGCTCTTTTATCTTGATGTCAAAATTAAAGCTACTAATTTTATCGTTTAAAAACTCTTGGTTAAGGATTTCAATTTTTTTCTCTAGTTCTTCTAGTGCAAGCTCGAAAGAAATTTGTATTCCAAGTCCTGATATTATTAATGATCTGATTAAGCTGTGATTTTGATCCTCTTTGTAAAGTGTTTCCATTATTGATCCAAATTGTGTGGTTTTTAGTTGATCAAAATTCATAATAGCATAGAATTTATTTCTTTCATTTTCTGCTTCTGGTGTGTTAGAGCTAAGCTGTGGCGCATAACTTCGATCAAAAACCGAAATATTTGAAATGACATCTAGCAGAGCAAATGCAGAATCTTTCATTTTAAATTGATCGTAAGTTTCTCTAAATCCGTTGTTGTTTTTTATTTTGTTTTTTTCTTCAGAAATTCTTCCAAGAAGGTTATTTCTTGATGTTTGTGATTTAATGCTAGATGCTTGGACAAAGCTTGACTGAGCTTGTTTTAACAGCATGGAAGAATTGTTACTTTGCAAGTCCATTAAGTTTAAGTTTGTGTGTATATTTGATTCATCTAAACTGTAGGTTGTATGTTTTTGAGGTTTTTTAATTTTTTTGTTAGTAATTTTTGTACCTTTAGACCCAGTTTTAACCTGGGTAGGTGCTGTTTGTTTTGATGGTGTGACTTTTGCTTTTGTTTTTGCATTTTTTATATTTTCTTTGGGTAGATCTGTTGGGGGAGTTGCTTTAAAATGTAAAATTTGCAGTTCATGATCTTTTGTTGATTGCAGTTGGTTTTGTAGCTCTGCTACTTCGGCAGTGTCTGTTTTGTTTTGCTCAGCATTTGAGTTTGTTTTAATTGTTGTTGCTCGATTATCTGTTGCGCTATTGAGAAGTTTTTCTATTTTGTTTTTATTTTCTTTGCTTAGATTAGCATCAATTGTGCAAGAAGATAAAAACAAGGCTACTGTGAACTTTAAATGTATTAATGATTTAATTTTCAAAATATTATCCTTTGATTTCTTTTTAATGAATTTTAATAATTAAAATTAATTAAAATTTAAAATTAATTACTAATTAATAAAAACTTAGTTCAAATTAGAAAATAATCAATAAATATAAAAAAAAGAGCAAAAGACTTTTGCTCTTTTTTTTATTGGACGATTATAAGTTTTCTTGCAATTCTCTTCCAATTTCTATCATTAAATCGTAAATTTCATCTGAGTCCGGTTTTAATGTATTTTCATAGGTTGTTTTTAGGTATGCTTCCAGTTCTTCAATATTGTCTTGAAGATTCTTATTGTCATTGTAAGTGATAATAATTTTGTCTATGTTTTTGATCCATTGTTGTTGCATCCCCAGAATTTTATTGATTTTATTTTTAATATCCTTTAATTTTTCTTTGCTGTTAAAGTCAATAAGATCATCTTTTCTTTTGTTTATGTCAAGAATAGCAATTTCTAGTGGATTTTGAACAAAAATTGATCCTCTGTCGATTATTGACCCAATCAAAGTTACAAGTTCAGGCTTTTTTGCTATTATTGGATAAAAAGCTGTAAGGTAGCTCTTTTGTGTTATGACTTTATAAAAAATTTCTATTAGTCTTTTAATTCTGGTTTTATTGTACTCAAGAGATGAATAAAACTGTCTTCTGTAATCTTTGTAAAGTTCACCGTTTTTTTGAATAAAATTAAAAATGCTTTTTATTTGGGCAAACTCCAATTCTTCTTCTTTTTTGTCGCTTTCTATTTTTTCTACTACGGGTTTGATTATTTTCTCTATTTTCTCGACAAGCTCTTTTTTAAAGCCAATTAAACTACATGAACACAAAAGTAGCGTTGTTGTTGCTAGCTTGGTAAGCGATAATATGTATTTTTTCACAATATTCTCCTTTTATAAAAATGTATTTCAAATTGTTTTGTTCTAAGTAAATACAAAAACAGGAATTGTTTAGTCTTGAGATAATTCAATTTTGATTCCTAGATATTGTTAGATTTGGTAAATTGTAATGGTGAGAATTTAATATTTCTTTTATTTTTTCAATTGCATCTGTTGTGTCATATTTTTCTGGTTTGATTTCGCGTCTAATGTGTTCTGTTAGGTTTTGAGCGTCTTCTTTGATTTTTTCTAAATTTTCGTTGTAGTTAAGAATAATTTCATCTATCTTTTTGATCCAATTTTGTTTTATTTCAAAAAGTTCTTTTATTACAGCTTCAAGAGTTTTTAGGTTTTCTTTGCCCAGATTTTTTAATTCATCCTTGTCATCAGATATTTTTAAAATTATCTCTTCAAGGTTTTTTTGAATGCTAGAATATCCTATTTTGACAACTTCTTCAATTAATTGATGATGTTGTTGCTGTTGTTGTTTGTAAATTTGTGTGAGTATTTTCCCAAAGTTTACAATTCTTGTTGTATTGTAATCCAAAGAAGAGTAAAAAAGTCTTCTTTCATTTTTTTTTGAGTCTGAGTTGAGTTTTGCAAGCTTAAGAGCAGTTGTATCTGCATTAAAGACTGAATGTTTCATTCCAAACTGATCAGAGTCTTCAGTTTTGTCTTTATATTGTTCTACTTTTTCTTTAAATTCTTTTATTTTTGTTGATATTCTTTGGGTTATTGTTCCTTGAAATAAGTTGCAAGAGCACAAAAGAAGCGTTGTAATGACAATATTGGTTAATATTAGATCATTTTTTTTCAAAATATTCTCCTTTTATAAAAATGTGATAATAATATGCAATACAAAATGATTTTTAGTACATATTACAAATGTATATCAAATTATTTAAAGTTTAAATTTAAACTTTAAATAAAATTAAAAGATGTTTTTGTTTTTAGTTTGGATTTAGGTTGAATAAGTAAAAAAAAAGAGAAGTCAAAACCTCTCTTTTAAAAAATCAAGTGCAACTTATTAAATTTTTTTCTGTATTAATAGGTGGAATATAAAGGATTTAATGAAGAATTAAAGTCTTTGAAATTTTCATTCATATGGTTTGCTAGTTTTTCATCATCGGTTTTAATGTTCTGAGAATTTTGATTGTAAGCATCAATAGTTTCGTTTAAGGTTTTTGCGAACCTTTGTTTTAGCTTTAGATCATATTTCATGTTAACTAGTAGTTGTTTGGATTCTTCTTGGCTTAGAGTGAGTAATTTATTTGTTATTTTTTCTAAACGGCTGTCTAGGTTTAATTGAATGCCTAGTGATGTGTCATAAATAAATTCTTTAGCTATATTTTTGTGTTTGTAATTTTTTAGAAGTTTTTCAAGAATTTCTTTTAATGTCTCTATTTTGTTTGTGTCGTAATTTAAAGATGAGTAAATTATTCTTTTTAGTTGTATTCGTTTGTCTCCTGAAATATTGTCATCAGAATCGAGTTTAAAAGTTTCTAGGAAATCAAATTGTGTAGTAGCAATGTTATCTATTTGTGCATATTCTTGTTTTTTTTCAGTTTCTAGGATTTTGCCAATTTTTTCTAATTTTGAGACCCCATTTTCTTGAGATTCTTGATATAAAAACTCGTATTTTTGAGATTCTTGATGTAAGAATCTGAATCTTTGAGATTCTTTATTTAAAAACCTATATTTTTGAGATTCTTGATTTGAGGGGTTCCCGAGATCCCGAGATTGATTTGAATAATTTTTTAGATCTTGAGATTTTTGATTTGAAGGATTCCCGAGATTTTGAGATTCTTGATTTGAAGATCCAGAATCTTGAGATTCTTGATTTGAATTCTTTTTGAGACCTTGAGATTTATTTTTAAAATTCTGAGTGGTTTGTTTTGTATTAGTGTGGCTTTTTATTTTGGGATCGATTTTATTAACATCACATGAGATGCAAATTAAAGCTAACACTATTGCAATGTTAAGCTTAATTATATTTAATTTATTTTTTGTCAAAATATTCTCCTTCTAAATTAGAATTAATATTTATTAATTCTAATACAAAAAAATAATATAACAACATTATTTTGATTGTCAAATAAAAATAAATATTATTTGACAATCAAAAGATTAAATTTCTATTGTGCGTTTTAGGTTTTTGTTTTTTTCTAATAATTAGAAGGCATTGCTGTTTTTAGTTTGGATTTGGGTTGAATAAGTAAAAAAAAGAGAAGAATTAACTTCTCTTTTTGTAAATATCAAGTGCAACGTATTGCTTTTTCTTGGATTAATAAAGGGGTTTAAAGACCAAAAGTCTTTGAAATTTTCATTTATATTGTTTGCTGTTTCTTTTAATGTTGCTATTTTTTCTGTTTTGTAATTTAAAGATGAGTAAATTACTCTTTTGATTTAAATTCTTTAGATCTTGAGATTCATTTTTAAAATTTTGGAGATTTTCTTTTTGATTGATTTGGTTTTTTAGTTTGGTGGGATCGATTTTATTAATATCACATGAGATGTTAATAAAATTCAACATTGTTTTAATAATCTTATTAAGTTTAATTATGTTAAGTTTGGGTTTTGTCAAAATACTCTCCTTATAAATTAAAATTAATATTTATTAGTTCTAATTCAAAATAATATTACAATTATATTGTTTTGAATGTCAAATAAAACCATTATTATTTAGTATTAAAAGATTAAAATTTGATTGTGCGTTTTTAAGATTTTGTTTTAATTTTGCAATATTTTAATCCTTTAATACATACACTACTAATTAGTAGTGTATGTGGTTTACAACAGGTTTTTAGTGTTGTTTGAATGTCTTTTAAAATTTTCATACTTCAGTTGTTATCCATGTATTTCTCTCTTGTATTAGTTTTTCAAAATTTTCTTGAATAGTCTTTTACTTTGTTTGTTCTAAAATTGAACATTAGGCGTCTTTGTTCATTTTTAGTTAAAAGATTAACAGTCTTTTCAAATGATTCTTGGATTTTAAATCCTGTCCAAAGAATTGAGCCAATAAGATCGTAATGGTAGTCATTTGGATTTTTAATTACAATGGGGTTTGATTGTAATTCACCTGTTTTTTTTGTGTTGTTTGATTTAGAATAAAAAGAGCATGAGAAGGGTAAAGTTATTTTAACTAGCTTTACCCTTTTATAAATTGTGTTTCTTTTCAAGAAGTAATCCTTAAAAAAATTTAATCATTATCGTTATTTAACAATCTTGAAATTTTTAATTTCTAATACATATTAAACATATATCAATTTGTTTAATTTTCAATGTTTGTTTTTTTTTTTTAAAAAAATATTGAAAATTAACTGTTTAAAATAACTTTTTTTTAAAAAAAAGCTTAAAATGTTTCGGTTGGTTTTTAAATTTGTTAGCAATGCAATTAATATTTATTTTGATGTTGTGCTTGCTAAGTTGTATTAAGTTTAAAATTTTTGTTATTAAGCCTTGTTTTTGCTGGTGATTGCATTATATTTTTCATGTGTTATTTTATAATA
>NZ_FMTE01000014.1 GCF_900099615.1 Borreliella japonica
TTATAAATAGATATTGGTCTTTTCTCATAATTTATAAATAGTGAATTCACACAATAACAATTTTTAGGAGAAAGTGTGCTGATCATAGTTCTTTCATTGGTATTGCTTGCAATATCTCTATATAGTATTCTTTCAGTTTGATGTTGATTATCTTCAGTTAATATTTTTTTAAAGTCTTCTTTATCTATCCATAGTAATTTAGAACTTTCTTTTGCACCTTTATCTTCAAAAAATCTTGAATTAAATTGATGAATATTAGCTCCAGAATAAAGAAACATAAAATTTTTATTATTATATTCCTTATACAATGCTTTATACTTTGTTAAATTTAACCCTACTCCAAAATCAATATATTCTTGACTAAGAACACTAAATTGACTAAACATCTTGTTAATAAGCTTAAACTCAGCACTATCTCTAAATTCTATTATTGACTCTTGAATAGGAGATAATTTCCTAATTTGGGCTATATTTAATTCAATTCCTTTGTAGGCATTATTTTTGCCATCTTTTAAATCCTTAGTCATTTCTTTTAAAATATTATCACCACCTTGAATCATGAATTTTGCTTTAAAATTTGTTGTAGGAGCTTCAGTATTGATTACTTGAAATATTGCAAATTTAAAACTTGAGTGCACATCCTTAAATCTTTTTTTATTTTCAAACTGATAAATATAATTAAGTTTATACTTAGCAAATATATGTTTTCTTAACACTCTAGAACTATATTCGCTCCAAAAACTAGAAGGAGCTAGATAAGTCAAATTTCCTTCTTTTTTTATTAGTTTTAAATTAAATGTAATAAAGTATCTAAAAAAATTTGAGTCACCACCACTAGCAAAATCATTAAAATCGCTTTTATAAATATTATTAATAGTACTTATGCTGTTTTTTTCTTCATTGTATTCAATATGCAAAGGATGATTATCTTTACTCAGTATTTCTTGCTTTATTTTATTTTGTTCTTTTATGTTTAATTTTCTGTAGCTAGGAATGTGTTTTGAGAAAAATTCAGATTCATCAAACTTGGTTTTTTCCCACGGAGGATTTCCAATTACAATATCAAATCCCCCCTGAATGTCTGGAAACTCAATTCCATAGTGGAAAAATTTATAGCAACTGCTTAATTTTTTAATTTTTTCTATTTTTTCTTCGTCTTCACTAGAAGTTTTATTGTTCAAAATATTTTCAAGTAAATTGATTATAGCTGTAATATCATTACATTCTATATTTAAAGATTTGTCAAAAGATAATGAATAAAGTTTAATTAAAGAAAATATGATTTTTAAATTCTCCGTATCTTCACTTTTCTCATATTCTTTGTATATCTTCTTAGATTTTTCTATATCTTCTTTAGTAGTATCATTAATCCCTTTAATTTTTTGATAGCTATCTTCTAAAATAGCTGTAATTTCTTGAATTCTTTTTTTAAATAAAGAAAATCCTCCTTCAAATTTCTTTTTTGTAATATCAAAAAATTCATCTTTAGTATATCCTAGCAGAGCATTTCCTACTTTTATATGATGCTCAATAAAACTTAGCGGTGTCCCAAAAATAAAGGTATTAATCCACAAACTTAGCATAGTAATTTCAACCGAAATAGGATTAATATCAACACCATAAATACACTTCTTTAGCAGCATCCTTTTAAGTACTAACTCTTTGCTTATACTGTCCCGAGCATCATATTCTTCACTTTCTTTAAGAATAACTCTATATTCTTTATCAAGCTCTTTTTTCACATCTTCAAATTTATCAAGCTCATACCATACTTTTTCCGTTAAGTAATCTAGGCAAGAAATTAAAAAATGTCCCGACCCACAAGAATTATCAATGATCTTTATATCTAAAGGGGACTTGGTTTTAAGCTGTTCTTCAATTGAAGATGCAACCATAAAATCAGTTAAGTCTTCTGGGGTATAATATGCCCCACTTTTCTTTCTATCAAGCGACCTAGATGTAAGATAAATATTGCCTTTGTAGTATGTAGCAACTTTGTTTACTCTCTTGTTTTTAAGCTCATCTTCAGTGCGAATAAGATAAATCCCGTCTTCAAAAATGCGATAAACAGTAGTATCTGCAATTCTTAGATCATATTCAAGTAGAGTTTCGTATAATTCTCCAAAACTCTTAAGATCAATTTTTGAATACTCCACAAATTTATTTTCTTTAGCATTTTCTTTGTTAAAGAATAGTATCTTAGTTAGGACATCTTCAAGCTCATCAACACTTAGCAAATTCTCATTATTTAAATACCTAGCTTTATCTTCTGCAAATAATCCCCCATTAAATACAGGAAACTTTATTAAATCATTCCCTTTGTCAAAAGTATTAAAAATTGTTATTAATTTACTATATCCTTCTTCTCTGTTAATAACTTTATTATAAAAATAATGCCTAAAAGACATATAAGATCTATATGCAATACTTTCTTCCAATATTCCTTTAAATGGTTCATTATCCTCAATATATACAATAAAAAATATTCTTAAAATAAATATAATTGCCTCTTCAAGAATATTAAATAAGTCGGATTTAGTAATTTCTTTGTTTGAAACTTTAAATTCTTCTTTATATATATTTTTTGCAATTTTAAATACTATAGAGTCATCCGGGTTTTCATAAAGTAAATCCCTTAAGGTTTTCTTAATTATCTCTTTTTCTTTAGCTATTTGCTCTTTTTCAACTTCTATTACATTGCTTCTTTTTAAAAATCTTTCTTTTCTTATAAGATAGCTGAATAAAGAAACCCATTCTTGCTCCTTGTACTCTTCTTTTTCTCCAATTTTAGAAAAATTAAATTCAATATATCTTTTTTCTCCATAAAGTACCTTAGATTTGTCATAAAGTGTCTCCACACCTTGCCATTTGAAAGTACTCCATAATGCTTTTGATATTGATTTAGATATCTGTAAAGCTGCTCTTCTGCCTCTTTAACTTTGTCTTTATAGTAGAAGTTAAAAGAAGGATTTTTAACTTCTACTATAAGCAAAATATCTTCAGCTGGAATAGGCTCATTATTTTTTTTAGCTTCTTTTAATTTTTTATTAAAATTTGCCTTGTCTTTATCGTTTTCAAAAAGCAATATATCTACTCTGGACTGTTCCCCATCTATTTGGCCACCTTTCTGCTGCTCTACAGAATAAGTTAATTCTTCAAATATAGATTTTAATAAAGACTCTATATTTGCTTCTGTTGAATTATTATCGATAGTTTTAACTTTATTCTTTAAAAAAAGAAAAAAGCTTTTTGCTTTAACGATATCTTCTTTCTTTATAAAGTCTTCTGATAACTCTTTATAAAGAGTTATGTTTGGATCATTTGTTTTTACAATGTCATTAGTTTCCATTATTTTATTTTATCATTTATGTAAAAAGTCTTTCCCTTGATCTTCTTCCAAAGAACCGTGAAAGAAATATTCTGCATTATTAATGCTATTGCTATAAAGATAAAATTCGATGTATAATTGAATTTTATATGCTTTAGTGCTCGTTTTTGTTTTTGACTTAAATTAGTGTAGAACCAAGTCACTAAAATTCGATGATCAATAGCTTACAAGTAAGCTATCATTAATACATTGATGCAAACCTAAAATATCTAGGAATCTCCAAAAATACTGGTAAATTACAAAAGCACATTGCATCTAAAATTTTTTTCTTTTTTAAAAGATTTCTTCTAAAGTAGATAAATTCTTTTCCAAATAATCAATCCCAGTATCTAAACTATCCTATTTTGATTTGTATTGCTTGTGGGATTAGAAATAAATAAGCTAAAAATCCTTGCGATAATTAATAGCATTTTATTATTTTTATGTTTGATTATTTAAAGCTTTATAGATTTTGTATAAATAAAGTATATTTGGATTTTATTTAAATCCAAAAGGGACATTAATTTGCACTGAATATTCCTTCAATGTAGTTTTGGAATTATTCAGTGCATTAATATAAATATAAGTTTAATTGCTTGTTTTTGAACAACTATTTATATAATATTTGATTTAAAAATAGTTGTTCAACGCTTTACAAAAGCAATATATTAAATGGTAAAATTATTTAATACTTAACTATATTCATGAAAACCATTGGGCTTTGAGGAAGTATAGATGGTTTACCAGGTTGTCTGACATCTTGATCCGGGTGAGCTGCAATGTATTTCAAGTAACTTAGTTCTTCCCATTGTTTCATCATTTCTGAATAAGAATTAATTTTAAATGATTTTGAATAATAGTCGGTTCTAACTAGCTCTAAAACCGCTTCTTGAATTCTATAGTCTAATAAAGGGCCAAGACTTAAAAAAACTACCGCGGACACAGACTCTTCAAAATAGGGCTTTATAATTTCTGAAGTATTGTCGGGTTCGAGTTGTAATGCACTAAGAACTGTATTTGCATGTTTAGAAATTATAGCCGAACTATACACCGTAGTTGTACTCATGTCAGTATCTAAGTATTTACTGATATTCTTTAGTTTTATGTCGCTGGTCTCTGCACCGTAAACGTTTTCTACTGTAGCATCAACAAATCTATAATATCGTCTACGATAAGTGCCACTAAAGTTATCTCGTTCGTGATGGTTAACTCTGTATACTAATAATCCTTGGGGAGCAAGATCATGCGCTCTTACTACTATTTCTAGCTGTCCCAAGTGTGCACCATGATAACCGGGTATACGCAGCCCTATTGTAAAAAATGTATTTTCATTGGACATTTTTTTTACATAGTAAATAGGAGCAGGTGGTTTTGGAGTCATGCCATTTTTAGATCTTATGTCTTTTACCGTTGCGTAATTGAAAAATTTAGTACTTTCTAACAAACCAGCTTTGTAAAGAGCTTGGTGCGCAGAGTCAATACTATCCATGAACAGTGATGCAGAATGAAAGTCAACTTCAACCTTAGCGGTTGAATGTAAATACACAGTATCAACCCCTTCTGAATAGTTCAATACTTTATCTTTATCCTTTTTATTTTGACTGTCTTGGTTACAGGCCGAAATAAAAATTAATAGTGTTAAAAACACTATTTTTTGATAAATATTTCTTATTTTCATTTTATTCCCTTTATATCATTATTATTAAAATGATATAAATTGATTATATATCATTTTTAAATATATTGCAATTTTTTAAAAAAATTAAATTTCTCATTAATAAATGATCTTTAGCTATTTTTTCACTATTTTTGCACAATAATGGTTAAATTTTTTTAAACGACAGCTGAAATCCACGTTTATTCCAATATCAAAATTTGGTTCAAAACCCGCCAAAATCAATGCCAAGTCTTTTTTTGTCTTTTTTTATATAATATTAATTTAATTATATTAAATTAATATTATATATTGAACAAAATTAAATATTTAGCTATACTAAAGATTAAGCTTTGCTTAAGGGGGAGTGTTAGTGAAAGGCTACATAATTGTATATATATTATTTATTTTTCTATTTTTAAATACTTGTACTACAGATTTTAAAGCCAATCAAGAAGATATCAAGTATCCATCTAATGATAAGAGCTCAAAATCTAGCACAGAAGTAGC
>NZ_FMTE01000026.1 GCF_900099615.1 Borreliella japonica
TAAACCATTTATAAATACTATTGTTAAGCATTCTATCATAGATAAAGAATATTTTGCAAAGTTTCTTTTGCCTCTTTATAATAGACTTCTTTTGGAGAAGGCTCTAAAAGCTCATTTATAAAGACTTTTATACCATTTGAAAAATGAATTTTACCCTTAACATAACTACCATATTCTTTATATAATAGCTTTTCTATATCTTTTAACGTATTTCTATTTTTGATAAATTGATTTTCTACTATGGAAATAGTATATATTTTTTTTTTAATAATTTGAAAATTTTTAATCATATCCATTAAAATAATAAAACTTTCTATTGACCATCTTTCAACTTGAACCGGAATTATAACATGATCTGTAATATTCAAGGCATTTTTAATCAAAAAATCTCTATTAGGCGGTGTATCAAGTAAAATATAATCAAACTCATGGGCTAAAATATTTTGTTCAAGTCTAAATTCTAAAATAATTTCCTTATAGTCTACAGGATCTGAATTAAAATTTTCTAAAATAGGATGAGAGGGAATAATACAAATATAATCATCAACTTTTCTAACGCATTTATTAAAAGGAACACTACCTTTTAACATGTTGTATGTATTATATATTTCAACATTATGTAAATGCTTTAAAAAGTAAGACGTTATAGAATTTTGAGGATCCATGTCAACGATTAATACTTTTTTATCTAAATCTTTAAGAAGATAGGCAAATATAATTGTTAATGTGCTTTTGCCAACACCACCTTTTAAATTTGCCATTGTTAGAATATTTGGTTTTTTATCCATTTTGTAAGTGGTCCTTATTTGGGGTATTTTTTCCATAAAATTCATATACTTTTTGTTTTAAAGCCGTAAACATGTTAAATAATTTTCTTAATGCTGCACAATATTTATTTTTCTTTTCATAAGTTCTAAATTTATAAATATCCATTATTATTTTTGTGTGATTAAATGTTTTATTTAAATATTTTATTATTAGTTTATTTAGTTGCTTTAATTTTACTATGTTTTGCATATTAAGCCCTTATACAGCTTTGTTACTAATTTCTTTTAGCATTAAAAAAATATTTTCATTTTTTATTATTTCTAATAATTCATTATGATACGTACCAAATACTTTGTTATATTCTAATTTCTTTTTGCTATTCAAATAAGTTTTTATAATTGGCTTTAGAATTTCAATATTTACCTTTTCTTTTAGCCGTTCAATAAGTATATTGAAAATGTTTATTTTTATATTTTCATAATCTTTTTGTGAATTTTCTTTTTTCAATTCAATTGATTTTTCTAATTTGAAATTTATTTTACTTAAATCGCTATATTTTTGATGTTCAATAATAAAATGCGGCTTATTTTTGTAGTTTTCATATATTTTTTTAAATTCTATTTCCAATTGTTTGGCATTGTATCCTTTTTTTTCTAATTCTTTTTTGGTATTTTCTAGAATTTCTTTTAATTTATTTTGCTTATCTTTAAAGCAAGATTTATTTAAAAATAAATTTTTATTTTTAAGGAGTTTAATCTCAATGATTTTTAAGACTTTAAGTATTTTAATTTTCAAGTCTTTATTAATATTTAAATTTAAAATAAAAAGAATAATTTCTTTACATTTAAAGTTGCATTTATTGGCATATTTTATTATTTGATAATTTTCTATCTTTTTATTCTTATCTTCTTTTTTATTATTATTTTTATTATTAAAACACTCCCCCAACTCTACACTACCCTTTTTAGTAGATTTATCTTTAATGTAGTTATTAACTCTAGATGTAAATCGAAATTGTTTTTTTTCTTGAAAGTATTGGTTGATTTTAAAGTGGCATTCATTTTTTTCACAATTAAGGTGATAGTAAATTTCAGTGCCACAATTTATCCCCATATGTTTGTAGTAGTTTGTTGTAACTTTTATTTCTTTTTCCAATTTATAAAGATATTTTTGCATTGTTCTTAATGTAGTGGTAGCTTGACCATTTCTTTTTAAATTTCCATTAAAGTAATAGAGTATGGTTTTTTGTGTATATTTCTTATATTTGGTGTTTATGTAGGCTAGTGTTGAAATAAGAACAATTAATTTGCGTTGGTGTTTATTGTGGCAATTTGGACTTTTTTTATTGTTTGATAATGACATAATCGTCAACCTCCTTTATTGAAATAAATAATTATAAATAATATAATGCATAATTTTGATTTAAAAGTAAATACTTTCCTAAAAAATATTCAATTTTAATTATTAATTTTGTTAATTAAATACACTTTTTATAATTTAAAGAAAATAATTTGATTTTAGTCTTAAGTTAGACTATACTACAAGTATCGTAGTTGTTTAATGATTGACATTGGCACCTACCTTTATTGAAATTTGCAAAAAATGTAATGTAAGGGTTTAGCTTAGTTCTTTAACAAGAGAATCTAGCTAAGCCCTCATTTTTTTGTAATAACCCCAATTTGATTTTCATTTTAAAATGAATAGTATTTGTAAATGGTTTAG
>NZ_FMTE01000037.1 GCF_900099615.1 Borreliella japonica
TAAGTGTTACTTTTAAATTAAGTAAAAGTAATAAAAATAGATAAAAATTGCAATTTACATTTTACCAAAAACATAAAATTTTAGTCAAATTTTGGTGCTTCTCATTGCAAGCAGAATTTGGTGTGTAGAGTAGCTGTAATAAACAGAAGTGGTAGTTTTTAAGGGGTGCACCCAAGAAAGATACTATACTTTGGGTGATATATAGCAAAGACTCTGAAATTTAATTTGTATAGGTATTGTAGTCTTTTGTAATGAGTATAACATTTGCAATGGAGAGATTTTTGGGAGTTGATTAAAATTACATTTGAGTTTTGTTACTTTGTAACTCGAAATGTAACAAAATTAATTAGTTAAATCTTTAAAAAATTGTATTTATTAGAGATTGCATTATCCTTGAAACCTACGGAGTAACTTATGAATAAAAATATGAATAAAAATATGAATAAAAATATGAGAATGTTTATTGTTTGTGTTGTTTTTGCACTATTAAGTTCTTGCAAGAATGATGTAAATGGTAAAGATTTAGAAACTTCAGAACAAAAAAGTTTAGAAATTTCAAAACAAATAGAACAAGAGATAAAAAAAGAATTTAATGGATTGTTAAATATTTTAGAGACAAAAGATTTATCTACATTAGATACATCAGAGATTGAAAAAACAATAAAAGAATTAAAGGATAAAGTAGATAAATCTGATGCTAAAACAACTTCTCTTACAACATATTCTGAGTATGAAAAAAAAGTGCAAGAAATAAGAGAAAAATTAAAAGACAAGAAAGAACTTGAAGGAAAATTAAAAGAACTTGAAGAAAGTTTAAAAAAGAAAAAAGAAGATAGGAAACAAAAATTAGACGAGGCCAAGAAAGAATTTGAAGAGCTTAAAAGCAAAGTTGGTTCTGCTGATGGAGTAACTGCTGGCGAGCAAGCTAGAGGTAAAGGGAACGTTGGGCAACAAGCTTGGAATAAGGTCAAAGAATTAGGCTTAAGTGTAAATTCTTATGGTGGTGCTGATACTGGCAACATGTCTAGTGGGATAATAGATGGGGCGCTTAAACAGATTGAAGAAGAACTTAAAGAGATTGAAGAAGAGTCTAAAAGTTCAGAACAAAAAAAAGAATAGGAAATGGTTTTCAAAAGCATAAAATATGAAAAACAAGACTAGTTATTAGTTTTGTTTTCTTGTTTGCATTAACATTGCTTATATTTAGACAATAAACTTGGAGGGGATATGAAAAAAATAAGTTTAGTATTTTTCTTTTTATTTGTAGTAAGTTTAAGTGCAAATGTAGAAGAAAATTATGCAAAAGCTAAAAGAGCTTTTTCTAAAGAAGATTTTAATTTAATAAATAAAAGACTAGATAATTATGGCTTTATAGATGAGTATGAAAAAAGTTATTTTTTTGCT
>NZ_FMTE01000013.1 GCF_900099615.1 Borreliella japonica
ATTTCTATAATCTTTGATTTTCTAATAGTAGTTCACATAGAATTATAAAAAGTCTTCCTTTAGCAGAGTACTTTAATTTCGAATATTAGTTCTTATAAAATATTTTTTTTATTTTCTTATCTCTTAACATTTACTCTAGAATAGATCTTGCTTCTTGAATAAGTTTTTCTATCTCTTTCTTTCTTCCTATTGCTTCACCTATCTTAGAAGAAGAAGTTTCTAACTGATCTAAAGCATTCTTAACTTTATTTTGTGCCTCTTTTGCCAAATTATTTCTCTTTGGATAAAGCTTTCTAGATTTGTTTTTTAATCTCTCAATGATAGCTTTTTTTAAAGCTTCTTGTGCTTGCTCAAAAAAGCATTTTGCGAATATTCTTTCGTCAATTCCAATCTCTAATTTATTCCTAAGCTCATCAACATCAGCCCTCTTCTCGTTTAACTGATTGATTAGTTGAATTAGTTTATGTCTTTCAATCTTATTTGATCTTATATTCTGTCTTAAATAACCACTCCAACTATTCGTTCGTCCATTTTTAATTTTTGAACCTACTTTATTTTTAAGTGCAATATAAACATCGTAAAAACTAGATTCTAATTGGTCATATTCATTTTTAAGTTTATACCCATCATCAACCAATTTAGAAAATTCATTACCTATAAACATGTTCTTCACATTATTAATTGCTTTCTCTGCTTCTTTTTCTTCATCGGTACTTGGAACTAAATATTCATCTTTTATTTCTTTTTCTTCTTGGGAATAATATGTAGGTTTTAAGACTATCTTATTTTTTATATTAACAGGCTCTATGGAAACAGCCTGAATTATTTGCTTTGCTTTTTCTTTCACATTTTGTTCAACAACTTCTCTATTTTTTTGAGTTTTCTCTATAAATTCTAAATCCTTCTTTTTTTCTGAAAACTTTTTTATTTCTTTATTTATCAATTCATTAGGATTATTCATATGACATGATAGTACATTTATCAATATTAAAGTGTATATTGATAAAACATTTCTTTTCATATTTTCTCCTGCTAGAATATTTATAAACCTACAGCTGACAAACAAATATATTGCTATTTTTCATAAAATACTAAACAAAAGTCTCTTTTTAGTATAGAAAAATCTTTTATTTTGTTATCAATAAATTACTATTAATTTTCTATTTAGTTATTAAGTAAGTCATATCTATTACTTAAAATTATCAGGATTAATTAAGAACGGCCTTCTAATTGATTTTAATTTCGCTTATTCTTTTAAGACCTCTGTGATTGGAGAAAAAAACATTTATTCTTTTTTTATAACTAATAATATTTTTTTTGTCATTTATTTGTTTATTACAATGGTTTTCTTCTAATATTTTATTCAGGAACTTTTTTTTAAATCTTGTTTCCCAAATTTTATCAAAGTCATTTATTTTATTTGTTTTTGCGTTCATCATCCATATTTTTTTACTGTATTTGTTTTCAAACTCTTTTATAAAATGATTTGAAATATCTTCAATTTTGTATTCTTTTTCATATTTTTCTATTGCTAACTTTAAGTTTCTTAATGCATTTATATAGGTTTTTTCATTGTTGCTTATTTTTAGTATTTTTGCTATTTGAGGTTTCTTTATTTTATGGACTTTCACAAGTTTGTCTGCAATATATTCTTTATAGGAAATTTTGTTTATTTTTTTATTTCTTTCTTTTATAGAATTCTTTATCTTATATATATCTTTTATACCTTTAGGTATAACATCTGCAATTGATTCATCTGCAATTGAGCTTTTAGGTTTTGATTTTTTAATATTGTTCTTGTTTATATCATTGTCAATTTCTTTAGAAAAATCAGATACTATTTTTTTGTCTTTCAAATACTCTTTGATTTCTTCATTTATTGCTTCTTGAATAACTATAAAACGGTGTTTCCAAAGATTTTTATTTTGTATGTAAAATGCAAAGCTGCCTTTGTCTTTGCCTAAATGCTTTAGTTTAGTGTTTATTAATAATACTTGATTTAAAAATGCTATATCATATTCTAAGGTTCTAATTGATGTTTTTTGGTTGTCTTTTGCAAGACATTTGTTAACTATGTTGTATATTTCTATTGTGGAATATGTTCTAAGTTTGTTAGATTTATAGTATTCTTTGTTTTTAAGTTCAATTGCCCAACATACTTTGAGTATTCTTTGATATATGGCTCTTTTTTTAGTTAAATATGATTTTAGTCTTGATTGCTTTAATTCTATTAAATTAGAATTTGTGTTTTTTTGGTTGTGCTTTATAAGTTCTTCTAATGTTGCAATATTATTAAAATTTTTGTTGACATTATTTCTTATTTTTATTATCATTGTAACATCCTGGCTTCTGAAGTGAAATTTGTTGTAGTTTCAGAAGCTTTTCCAATTATTTGGTTTGCACTCTAAATCTTTATTGTGTTACAAACAAAATAATTAGCTTTTTACCACATTTTATAGCAATGTTTTTAAAATGTCAATATTATAGATTATAAAATATGACCTATGTGTTTAGAAGCAATTTGTATTTCATGTTTTGTAGATTTTCGGTTCATTATTTTTTTTGCTTGCTCAATCCTTAGTTGAATTGTTTCTTTCATGCTATTTGTTATAGGTTTAGGTCTTCTAAAGTCCATTAAAAAATATGTACAAAAATCTTCTAAAAGGTAAGGACGGTTGTCCACATGGATTGCGCATTTTAAAATTTTTGATTTTTTAGATATAGTATTTTTGCTAATTGAAAGATTATAAGAATCTTCTAATATATTTTGGAATTCTTTTAAAGAATAAAGTCTTACACCGTTAATACTTAACATAAGTACCCCATTAATTTTATTTTATTACATATTGTGTGTTAGTTTCAAGGAGTTAGGTTATATGTTGAATACTTTTGATAGAATATATTTGTTAAAAGTTATTAAATGATATAGTTGGGGATGATTATAATAATTTATTTTACCAAAAAATTTACAATAAAATAATGTTTTTAAGAAATGAGTTTATACTTGGAGCTTGGTTTAAGTATTTTTTTTCTATTTTATCCTCTAGCAAAGCAATATCAATCCTGATGAAGCTATTTTCTTGTATAATATTGATGTCATTTAAGATAAAGTCTAAGTTATTTGAGTTTAAATTTTTAGTCAAAAAGTTTGTTTTTTTTAAGAATATTAATCTTATCTTTCCCCCTAAGCCGTTCTCATTTTCAATAAAAGATCTTAACGTTTTTAGAATTTTTTGTTTATTGTTGATAGTTTTTATTTGGTTTGAATTTGTTAAAATTAATTCTTCGTAGATTTTTGTGCTTAGATTTAGTAGTATTCTATTTGCTGTTTCAATGTTTATATTTAAATTTTCATTAGTTTTTATATCGGTGTTATTGACAACTTTAATGTTTGAATAGCTGATTTTTGTCAAAGAAGGAAGTTCAATGGTCTTATTGATGCCTTTTAGAAATAGATTGACTTTCTGGCTGTTTGCCTTGTTTTTAAAAAGATAAGTGTTATTATTTTTTATAATAGGAGTAAATGCATTTTCTATGTTTTCTTTTCTATAAATAGAACCAAGTATTTTAAGTCCGATTAGGTAGATTTTATCTTTATTACTAGCTTTTAAATTAATTGTATAAACTTTGACTACCATCATATCGTAAACTATTTTGAGCTTTTCTTCACTTACATAGTTAATATAAAATTCAAGGCTTTCTTTTAGAATGTCTGTTGGTAATTTGTGAAATTCATTTGACCTTAATTTTAAATTAATAATTCCACCTTTAAATGTTTTGAGCTTTATATTTTCTTTTGAGTTTGTTTGAATAATTTTTTCAAAGTTAAGTTCAAATTTAAAAGCTATGGGGTTGATAATGAATATTTTTTTGTTTTTTACAAAGTAAGTACTAATGATTGACCTTGGGTCAGTATACACGATTTCTCCTATAGATGCACTTTGAAATTCATATAAATTGGGATTAGACATAATCTAATCTTTTAAATTGGTTTTTGTGAGAACAACACCTAATAATAATAGTTTTTTAATTTTAATTCAAGCTGTAAAATTAGAATGTTTTTATTTGAATTGACTATATTATTTAATTTTCTGATTTTGAGAAATTTTTTTAAAATAAATATAAGATAAACTAAAGGGAGATTTTAATGAATGCAAAATTTATTGTAAAGTATTTTATTTTGGTATTTTTTTTAATTTCTTGTCAAACTTATCAAATAGCTTATGATAGGTTTTCTCAAGTATTAGATTCCCAGTATGATATTGGGGTAAATTATTCTAGAGATGGAATATTTAGATCTGTAATTTCTATTAAATATGATAAGTTGAAAAATAAAAGAGAATATTTTATTTTAGTTAGAGTTGAGGCTAGAAATTCTAGTCAGATAAAGCTTGAAAAGATAATCACAGACACTAGGTTTGAGTCCAAAGGAGAATTGGTTTCAGAGAATAGCGAACGTGTTGTTTATTATAACGATTTTTATGATTCATATTTTCCTTATGATTATACAACAGTGATTACTGAAAAAAATATTAAGGTAGAGATTTATAAATTTGTTATTCCAGAAAGCGAATTTATAAAATTTGCCGCTTTAGGTAATGATAATATAGCGGCATTTAGAATTTATGCGTTTAGGAATGATGTTGTTGTAAATTTTAGTAAGATTCCTTTTAAAAAATTTTTGGACGATTTCAATTTAAAAGTTAAAGAACTTGATGCAAGTTGATTTGAGTTTGAATAATTTTAAATGACCATTTGCTAGGAAGGATATTAATTAAAAGTATTCAGTATAAATAAGGTTTTTTTGATATTAATTTGCAGTGATATCAACTTTAAAATTGTTTTTATCTATCTATCTATCTATTGTGTCAATCTTTTGAAAGATTGATGAATTCTAGTATAGCTTTTTCGTTTCTCAGTAAGAATAAACCTTCTCTTATTCCATTATGGAATTCTTCAAAGGAAATTAAAATTGTTTTTAAATTTTTGTCTTTATTATCTATATTGTCATGGTAAAAGATAAAGTAAGGTCTTCCGGTATTATCTTTAAAGCCAAGAAAATTTACGAATATTGCGGTTTCTTGAAAATCTGTTTTTAAATTATATGAGAGACCATTTTTGTACAAAAAAATTCCATTGCCTTCAAGATTTTTAATTTCTGAATTATTAATTGTATTTTTGATTTTGGTAAAACTTTCAATTGCTTTTAAAATGTATTTTATTGATGAAAATTTGGCATAATATATGTGGTTATTAATTTGAAATTCTAAAAAGATTCCACATTCATTTCCAGCTCTAATTACATCTTGCTCATTTTTAATAGAAGATGCAATTTTTTTGTCAATAACGAGATTAATTTTGAATGTGGAAATATGGTTTAAGGTCTTTACATTGTCGATTGCTAAATTTTCTGTTAGATAGACTTTGTAATTAATAAATATTCCTTTTATATTTTTAATTTTAGTTTGTTTAAATTCATAGTTTGCGATTTGAGAATATGCTGTTAAATTTTGAATCAAAAACATTAAGAATATAAAAGTTTTTCTTTTCATTATATAACTTATTATATGATAACAATTTTGAGTAATTTTAGTAAACTGTTTTTATATATTAAGTCTAAAATTTATAAAAATTTTAGCTATATAATTGTTTTTTGTAGATTTCCTGATAAAAATTTCTTTCGGTATTTTGTAGAGATTGCGTCAGATATTGAAGTTATTAGCTAAGATAAGTTAAAAGTTTTTGTGCTAAACTACCCAGTAAGAGTTTTATGTCAAGTAGTTTAATTTATTTTTGGTTTTCTCTATGCGAACTACTATTTCTAAATCAAAGATTGTAGAAATTAATTATTGATTTATCGCATGACATCCTTTTAGATTCTTTAATAACGTTGATTCACCAAAACATAATCT
>NZ_FMTE01000012.1 GCF_900099615.1 Borreliella japonica
AAAACAAAAAAAGATTTGAAGATGTGCATTCTAGTTTTAAATTTGCAATATTTCAACTAAGTAATAATAAAACTCCTACATCAAACTTTAAAGCAAAATTCATGATTCAGAGTGGTGATAATATTTTAAAAGAAATAACTAGGGATTTAAAAGACATCAAAGAAAATCCTTATAAAGGGATTGAATTAAATATAGACCAAATTAAAAAGCTATCTCCTATTCAAGAATCAATAATAGAATTTAAAGACAATAAAGAATTTAGCTTAATTAACAAAATGTTTAGTCAATTTAGTGTTCTTAGTGAGGAATATATTGATTTTGGAGTAGGTCTAAATTTAACAAATTATAAAGCATTGTATAAAGAATATAATAATAAAAACTTTATATTTCTTTATCAGGGTGCAAATATTCATCAATTTAATTCAAGATTTTTTGAAGATAAAGGTGCAAAAGAAAGTTCTAAATTACTATGGATAGATAAAGAAGGCTTAGAGAAAGTATTGACTGAAGATAATGAGCACCCGAATGAAAGGATAATTTATAGAAAAATTGCAAGAAACACAGGTGAAAGAACAATGATTAGTACATTATGCCCTAAAAACTTCTATTGTATAGAGTTGCTATATATAAATTATGAGAAAACATCAATATCTATTTATAAGAAATTATTTATTATTTCTATTTTTAATTCATCAGTATTTGATTTTTTGCTAAGAAGATTTGTTGACTCAAATGTGCTAAAATCGTGTTTATATCAATGCCCAATGCCTCAACCCGAAGAAAAAGATATTTTAGCCAATCCACTATATTTAGCTTTAATAAAAAATACTTCCTTACTAATAGCCAAAAATGATCCTTTAAATTTCTCCAATTTACTCTACTTGAAACATTTTGAGTTTAGCAAAGAAAAAGTTAATAAGATTCTAAATCTAAATGTGGAAGATGAATTTTTTAAAGAAAAAGAAAATGAAAATAACTTTATTGTAGCTAGCCTTTATGCATTAGCCAAAGAAGATTTTGTCATTTTACTTAGTGATTTTAAAGCAGTAAAGAATAAAAAAGGAGAAGATTATATTTTGTCTTTAATAAAAGGATATGAGAATTATTTGTTAAATAATAAAAGTTTTTAGTATATATAAGGTAAGAAAAAAAATAAAAAAAATAAGATTTTTATAATTTTATAGGTTCATTAACATCGATAATTGATTTAAAGCTTGTCTAGTAAAATAGTGGCTTGAGTTTTATGCCAAATATTTGTTTTTCTACTTATATAAGACATAAGAGAAGATTTATAAAAGCTAATTTTAAATTTTCATTAACGTACCGAAGAAGAGCTTAAAAACAAGAAAGTAAACAAAGTTGCTACATACTATAAAGGCAATATTTATCTTACATCTAGATCCCTTGATAGGAAGAAAAGTGGAGCATATTATATCCCAGATGACTTAACTGATTTTATGGTTGCATCTTCAATTGAAGAACAGCTTAAAATCAAGTTTCCTTTAAATATAAAAATCATTGATAATTCTTGTGGATCAGACCATTTTTTAATTTCTTGCCCAGATTACTTAATAGAAAAAGTGTGGCATCAGTTAGATAAATTTGAAGATGTAAAAAAAGAGCTTGATAAAGAATATAGAGCTATTCTTAAAGAAAGTGAAGAATACGATATTCGATAGTATAAGTAAAGAATTGGTACTTAAAAGGATACTATTAAAGAAGTATATTTATGGTGTTGATATTAATCCTATTTCTGTTGAAATTACTATGTTAAGTTTATGGATTAATACCTTTATTTTTGGAACGCCACTCTAAGTTTTATTGAACATCACATAAAAGTAGGAAATGCCCTGCTAGGGCATACTAAAGATGAATTTTTTGATATTACAAAAAAGAAATTTGAAAGTGGATTTTCTTTATTTAAAAAAATTAAAGAAATTACAACTATTTTAGAAGATAACTATCAAAAAATTAAAGGTATTAATTTTATTTCGCTTCTTAAAGTAGTTCTAAAATTTTCTAAAAAGGAAATCTATTAGTTAAAAATGTCACCGGATTATTTATTTTCTTAACTTTTATTAAATAATATGTTAGAATAAATTTGTATGCACCAATTCTAACATATTATTTACTGTTGCTTTTAGGAGGCACAATCTATGCTTAGGAGAAAAGAAATATATTTTTTGTTATTTTCAATACTTTTGCTTATATCATCAATTATAATTTCTCATGGAATAAAAAGCATTGGTATTAAAAATGAAAATTATATTACAGTTAAGGGTCTTAGTGAAAGAGAAATTTTATCAACATCTTCTAGTTGGGAGTTTAGATATAGTTTGACTGGCAATACTATTAATGATATTAATATAGCAAATAATTTAAGCTTATCTAAAATTAAAAGTTTTTTCTTAAAACATGGATTTAGCGAAGATCATATAAAAATGGGATTTATGGAATTCGATGAAGAGAATTATAAAGACTCTCTTTACAAGTATAGAGCATACATATCTTTAAATATTCATACAAAAAATATTGAGAAAATGGAAGCAGCAGAAAAAAATATTGCTGATCTTTATAATCAAGGCATATTGATTAGTAATAGTGGAGGACCAAGATATTATTTTGACAATATTAATGATATAAAACCCGATATGTTGGCAGATTCAATTAAAAATGCTAAATTGGCGGCTTTAGAATTTTCAAAACATTCAAGTTCAAAATTAGGGAAAATTAAAAATGCAAATCAAGGATATTTTGAATTCCTTCCTATTGATAGAAGTCTAGGCGACCAAGAGCGTTATCCAAAAAAAATACTAAGGATCGTTACAACTATTTCTTATTATTTGGATTAATGTTTAGTGAACTACTATTTTAAAATAAAACTATAGAAACGGCTTCTAAGTTCTTTTCACAACAGTTTTTTAGATTTTAAGGACTTTGTTATCCAATGTGACATTATTTACAAGCTTAACTTTTGACCTTTAATTTCTTTATGTATCATCGTAGTATAAAATACAATTTATAAGCTTTTGCAATTAAATTATAGATAGAAAGTTCTTTTGTTTTTTCAATAAAAAATTCCAGTAGTGAAAGTTTCAATATTCATATCAATACAATTTGCAAACAAAGTATAGCTACATCTAAAGCTTATATTAAGATTGTGAATTATGAAATATATTAATTTAGAAAAACAATTCGGGAAAAAGTTTGATAATTTTGCTTCTAAGATTGACAGTATATCCAATTTAACACAAAATCTAAAATAAAATTTTTAAGAAAAGCTAGAAATTCATGAAAAATTTTCATTATTTAATATGACAAAACAAATATTATTATTTTCTATAAATTTAATACAATTAAATTATTAATTTAAAATTAATAATTTAAAAAACAAAAAGAATCGACATCAAACAATCCTTTATCATTTATCTTTAAATGCGGAACCACTGTTAAAGACATAAAAGACAAAGTCATTAAAGGATCATCAAGCTTAGAGCCCAAAACATTTTTACAAAAATCATTTAATTTTACATATTGCGAAGCTACTTCTTTAGCTGGAAGAGTGCTCATTAATCCCGAAATAGGAAGTTTCATTATTATAGTTTTTTCATTGTTTAGAGCGCACAAACCTCCCTTATTCTTGATAATTGTATTTGTTACTTTGCACAAGTATTCATCATTAGTTCCAACAACTATAATATTGTGAGAATCGTGAGCAACTGTGCTTCCTATGGCACCTTTTCTTATTCCAAAATTTTTTATAAATCCTATAGAAATTCTACTATTGTCTTCATATCGATTTATTATAGCTATTTTTAAGATATCTTCAGCAATATTAGATTGAAAGTCTGGAGCCAATAAATTGCTATCAATCATAGTTTTATGTGTAACAATTTGATTGTTGATGCAATTGATTATCGGTATCATCTTATTTATAGTGGAAAATTTAAAATCCAAAATAGATTTTTGACTACAATTAAAATTATTTATAGGTGCTTCACTTATTAATGGAATATGTGAAATGCCATCATTAAACACCAATTTGCCATTAATGTAAGTTTTGTCTATTTTGAATGTTTTAATATCTTTAGTAATTATAAAATCAGCAGGATCTCCTATCCTTAATAACCCCACCGGGATTTTATAGTGAAAAACCGGATTAATACATGCTATTTTTAAAACATCAAAAAAGTTGTGCCCATACTCTATTGCACGGGCTACTATTGAATTAATATGTCCATGTAGTATATCATTTGGATGTGCATCATCAAAACAAAACATTAAAGAATTACAATATTTTTTAGAACACTCACTAATCAAGGGATGCAAAGATTCGAAATTTTTAGCTGCACTTCCTTCTCTAATTATTATTTTCATGCCCAAAGATAATTTATATCTTGCATCTTCTATTGTTGAGCATTCATGATCAGTACTAATACCTGAAGACACATACTTTAAAGTTAAATGGGGAGGCAAACAGGGAGCATGTCCATCGACAACCTTATTGCGTTTTAATGCAGAATTTATTTTATTAATAATTCCAATATCTTTGTTAATTACACCTTTAAAATCCATTACTTCAGACAGATAGTAAATATCATTTAATTCCATTAATTTATCTACATCTTGATCATCTAATACGTATCCTGAGGTTTCAAGTTTCGACGATAAAGCCGGTACACAAGAAGGAGCTCCAAAAAAAATTTTAAACTCGGTTTTTTTAGAGTTATTTATCATAAAATTAATACCATCAATACCATTAACATTAGCTATTTCATGGGGATCGCTTATTGTTGCCACAGTGCCATGTTGAACTACTAAATAGGCAAAGTTTGATGGGATAAGAAAAGAGCTTTCTATATGTATATGTGCGTCGATAAATCCTGGCAGCACATACTCATCCAATGTTACATTAATTTTTTCCACACTCACAATATTACCATTTGCAATTGTTATGCTAGCTGGATAAATTTCTTTATTAAATATGTCAATATAATTAGCTTCGATTTTAAATAAATCCATTATTTATTCTCTTCTAAAAACTTTTTGTTCATAACATACTCCATATACTTAAAATTTAGATATATTTTGATTATAGAATATATCTAAATGGTCATTTATTAAATATAATTCACAAACTTAACTTCATATAGTTGCTATCTTCGTTTTTTATCAAATCAGTGTTAGATTAATTTCAATAAAAAGACTTGCGCTGACACTGTAAAAGTGTTTTTTTTGTTGAATCTTTAATCAAAAAATGTGCTCAGGCAAATACGCCAAGCTTTTGGGAGTCTATTGAGCAATCAACGAAAAAAATCAAGATTGCAAAAAACCTATTTGGAGTTATGCGTTATTCATCATGTGACATTTACAAAATTTTTGCTAAACTTCTTAAAAAAAAAAGATGGAAAAAAGGTTTGGTTGCATACATATACTTGTAAATAAAAAAATAGTAGAAGATTTCGAATAGAGCATTAAAAATGCCATGATTGAAACCAAATATTCTTATTATTTTTCTAATAATAATTTTTTAGAAAAAGCTTCCAGTAGTAAAGTTTCAGATGATTTTTCAAAATGAAACCGATAAATGTCATGTTAATCGATTACGGCTGTGATTAATACTGTTAATATAATTAACTTAAAAGTCTAAAAAAACAAAAAATTTTTGAGAAAAAAATATTGAATCTAAGTTAACCATAGCAGACATACCAAAAGATTTCCTTTACCGAGTAAAAGATTTAAGCAATAAGGGATCATACTTGAATGCACTTGATAATTTTTGGAATCTGCTTTAGATAACTGCAAAGATAGCAAGTTGCAGGTATACACTTGAGCACTTTTTAAATCAGTTTTCTAAGCATTGTACAAGGTCTAGATAATAACTAAGCATAGTGATGGGGTTATTAGCCCCCCCCTCGATTATAAGTTTATTTGGGAAAAAAGATTGATAAATTTGTAAAGAAAAATCCTTCTACCATAAAGAGATTCATATCTTTTGGAAACCATTAAAAGGTACCTGATTTTAACAAAATAAAAAAAGAAATACTCATTAAAGATAGTCATCCTTTAAGTATCGAATACAATGAAAAAAATAATATAACTATCATTAACAATATTTATAAATTTGATTTTGAAGGCTTTACTGGCGTTGTAGAAATTCGTATAAAAATTACAGCTCACATAAATAAAAAACAAGAACTACTAAAAAGTTTTACATATATCTTGGAGATAGCACCAATAAAAACATTAATACTAAAAATGAAAATTATCTTAAAGTATACTTTCTATTTTTTTCTTCACTTTAAAATATTGTTGATCAATAGTAGGCCTAGGTATAATATTATTATACGCATGTCCTCTTTCACCAGAATACTTAATATCTGGAGAATATAAATCCCTTATACATGAATACAGCCAATAAACTTCACTTTTAAATTTATTATTTTGCTCATTTTTCACCTTACCAAACAACTTAATCAATTCTTTAGATCGATCAGAACCTAAATCTAAAAAGAATTTATTAAAATACTCTTCATTATAGTCAGGCACTGGAGGTACATCACGATAATTAGGATCTTTTAAACTAATTAAAGTATTTTTTATATCAACTAGCAAACGATGCTCAGCCACATCTAATTTTAAATTAGAAAATATACCTTCAGTAACAATCTCACTAGACTCTACATCGTAATCTTTTTCCAAATTCTCAAAAAAAGTTTGAACAGCTTGGCCCCTGCTTAGCAGGCAAATAGCAACTCAATAAAGCTAATATTATTATGCAAAAACCAATCAAAATCCTCATATATACTCCTTCTACACCTTACTGTTAAAATAATCTATAAATATATAAGTTTATCCAAATACTACTTTAATTACTAAACTCAAAAAGCTCTACTAAAATAAATTCCTCTATAAAAAACAAGCATATATCAATTTTGTATTTTCTCAAGAATTGTTAAATGACAAATCATTATATTGATTTATGAAAATTAAAGAATTCTTAAAATCCTTTGTACAACTTTCGCTGAATTAAAAACAGCTAATTCAAAAAATTTTATTATATTCAACTTCATTTTTTTCTTTATTTACAATGTCAAATATAAACCCAATAACTATAAAAGGTACATTAAATATATGAGAAACATGCACTACTGCTGCACCTTCCATCTCAACAGCTACTACATCTTTTAAAGTTTTTTATAATTTTGTTGATATAAATTGGGTCAATAAACTGATCTCCTGTTATAATATTAATCCTGAATATGTATTAGCATCTCCAAACTTTAATTTAACAACCTTTTTGGCCTTTTCAACCAAATTCTAATTGGCACTAAATTTTTGAGGAAATCCTATAAGCTACCCCACCTTGTGTCCAAATTTAGTTAAATCAACATCATAATATGCAACTTCTGAAAATACTACCACATCTCTCAGTTTAATATTTTACATTTATCACTAATAACACCACCACCAATTACAGAATTAAATTACATGATTTATCTTATATTTTAACAAAATATAGCTAATCTAAAACAACCATTATTAACCTTGCCAACCCCACAATAAATAGCCATAACATTGCGATTAGACAACTTTCCCTTTACAATCTTTTTATTAAGACCATATTTCTTAAGAACTATTTCTTCCTTATTAGACATAAGCTTATTTATCTGCTAAAGCTCATAGTTCATAGCAGTTACTATTAAAGCATTGATGTTTTTAGAAAAAGCAACATAGCTATTTGAAAAAACCAATAAAAAAAGAAAAAATTTTATTAAAAAAAATTCATAAAATCATACTCCTTATAGGAAAAAATACTTATATTATTATTTTACAAAAACTATTAATATTAATAGTTTTTAAAATTAGATAGCAACAGGTCTTTTTTTTTATCTCTTATCTTAATACATGAAAAAGTATTCATACCATATTTTAAAAAAATCGTAACTAAAAAACCAATATTCAATATATTGATATATGTTTATAACATAAAATGTAAGCTATCTAAATATAAAACAAATTTCATTTTATATTTAGATTCAAAAAGGAGACAAACTTGGATTATATTAAAAAATATCTAATTTTTAGATAGAAATCAAAAAGAAACCTTCATATTCTTCAGGGCCCTAGTTAAAAACAGACAGTATTCAAAAGATCTAGAGCTAGAAATCGAAAATCATTTAAAAGATTTATAGAAAAAAATAAAAATCTTGACCTGCAAAATAAGCTTAATCAAGGACTCAGCTGTGACTACGATGATAGTAAAATAGAAAATTTATTTGCTCATTTGTTTGTTATTTTATTGAATTTATTTAATAAAATAACAAAATAGGCCTTATGTTTGATTGGGTTTCGAATTATGAAAATTTTTATATAATTAATATAATAATTAAATTATCAATTTATTATAGTTTTTTTACAATAAAAAATCTATTTTATTTGCAACCGCCACCAATTGTTAAAATATCATTAGTAGTACTTATCTAGTATTTAATGCAAACATACAAAAAAACAAAAATTGTATAATTGGTGTATTTTTTGCAAATTTACATTAATTTAATTAATTTTTCTACTATTTGTGCCGAGTTAGAAGAGGCTTTTTTTAAAAACTTTTTATAATCGTCATAATTATTTTCATTGTTAACTATATCAGATATTCCTCGAATGATTATGAAAGGAATTTTAAAATTGTATGCCACTTGGGCCATTGCGGCACTTTCCATGTCTATTGCAATTGCATCTTCAAATTCTTCTGAGATTTCTTGAAAATTTTGATGATCAATGAATTGGTCTCCAGTAATTATTAAGCCTATATAAGATGTTGTGTTGTTGTTTTCTATCTTAGAGGCTTTCCTTATAAGAGCGGTGTTTGCTTTAAATTTTTTAGGGTGCTCAGGAATATGTCCGATTTCATAGCCAAATCTGTGTAGATTAAAATCGTAATTTGTTGTTTCTGTAGCTATTATAATGTCTCCTATTTTTATGAATTTATTTTTGTTATTATAAATACCGCTAGCAACCCCAGCATTTATTATATGACTAATTTTATATTTTGATATAATATAACTTGTCCAAAAGGCTGTGTTTATTTTTCCAACTCCCGTAGCTATGGTAATTATATTGTGATTAAGCACTTCCCCAGTGGTAATATTTTTTTTTCTTCTATGTTCTTCTATTGTAATAGATTTTTTGTTTTGTATGATCTTATTTATTTCTTCTATTTCGGCTTTTGTAGCTGATAGTATTAAAATATTGCTTTTAAGATTTTCATTTGGTTTATTTATTTGTTGCTCATTCCCCCAGCTATTTAAAACCATAGATAAAAAAAATATTAATGTTTTTACTATATTTTTGATTTTCATAAAAAAGCTCCATATATATATTATTAATTTATAAATTAATATTTTCATGTTTGTATTAGTTTAAAAGGTATTGCAATATTATGTTATTTATAATATGTTTGATGGTTAGATTAGATTTTTTGAATTGCAAAACTTAATATAATTAATTTTATTAAAAAAATATTAAATGTTAAATCTGATTAAATGTCCGATTATAATAAAGAGCGATCTTATTTAGGGAGAATATTTATAAAATATTATGTAATTGTAAACATATGTATTTTTCTATTTTTAAATGCTTGCATTCCGGATTTTAAAACTGATCAAAAAGATATTAAATATCCATCGTGCCCGTTGCCATATCTATTCTAACGCCTTTTATTGTGTCACTAATTAATAGTATTTAAATAGAAATTGTAATGAGCTTCCACCCATATTAATTGAGAAAAAATTTTAGATATAATGTGTTTTTGCAATTTATTAATATTTTTGTAGCTTTCTAGATGTTTTAGATACTTATTAATATTGAGCAATTAAATATATTCCCAAATCGCTTGTTAATCTCTCTAAATTATACTGAAGCACCAATATAATCTCTTTCTTTTTATTCAGCTTTCTTTTTAACTTTTAATGTTGGTAATTTTAGTGATTATAGTATCTATTTTATTTACAGCATCTTTAATATTCTCTTTAGTTATTTTTTAAGGGGATTTTCTTTTGCTGCTTTGTCCCCTTCTTTTCTTCTTTTTTTAAAAATTTTCTAAATCAAAGATTATATAAATAGCAACTTATTATTAGTTCAAAATCATTAAATACCAAGGATAGTACAGTAAATGTTTTAATTAGGCTAAAAAGCAATAAAGATTATACATCTTAAAATTGTTTTTCTTTTTTTTAGAGACAAGTTTTTCTATGTTTTTTGAAATTATCAATAATTCTTAATAAATCAAATCGTCTGCTTTTATTATGTATTCTTGAGCTATGCTTGATCTGATCTACGTTTATAACATTCATTAAATTTAAATACATAAAAATATAACTTATTTATCTTAAATCCCTTTAGATAGGTATGTTTTATTTTTAAAAGGAGCATAAAATTATGTCAAAAGCTTTGGATGAAATATATTGTCATCCTTGTGGCAAACCAATTAAAAAGGAAGCTGAGATTTGTATTGCTTGTGGGATTAGAAATAAACACGCTGAAAACCATAATAAAATTTTATTATTATTAATATGCTTATTTTTTGGTTGTTTAGGAGCGCATAGATTTTATGTGGGGGGGGGGGAATAGGAACTGGTTTCTTATATCTATTTACAGGCGGTTTTTTATTGATTGGGGCCTTTATTGATCTTATCAGAATAGCAACAAATAAATTTGAATACAAATAATAAACAAGACTAACAACTAGTCTTGTTTATTATAATTTATGCTTATCATAAACATTTATTTTATCAAATAAAATCTTGTATAATAATTTTTTCACCTTTTACTATATAAATTCTTTTCTTTACTATTGACAACCATCACTATATTAATCAAGTGAACATTTTATAAGTTTTTGAATTTCTTCTTTATTTATGCCCAATTCTATTGATATCATCAAAAAATATATTCAAAATCAAAATAAATCCATTTATTAACAAATTCATCTCCACATAAATTTCATAGAAATTTTAGATGGAGAAGAATATGTTAATCTTTGTTAAAAACTTTTGCTTGATAATATGTCTTTTTCCAGCCTTCGTGCTTCTTCAACTTTTTCTTTAATTTGATTGTAAAGTGTATTTAAATGGGATCTAAGCTTAGAAGTATCTGTTTTTATAAGATTTTTATCATTTTGATAATCTAATAAAATTTGTTTTGCCGTTTCTGATACAAATTTTACTGTAGATAATATTGTGTCAAATGATTTTTTAAGCTTCTTTAAATCTGAAATATCTAGTTTATCTAAAGCATCTTTTTTGGGGTGTAAGAAATCAATTGAATTGTCAATAGCACCCCCAAGATAGTTAAAGGTGGCTAACAACGATTCATATATACCTGCTATACTTATAATATTTGAAAATTCCTTTAATTCGTTATCATCAATAAGACTTAAAATAGTATAAACACGTCTTCTATATCTTATAGATCTATTAGTATTGCTGGATATAAATTCGCCTCCTGGTTCATTCCAACCTATTGCACCAAAAATCGATATTCCGTATTGGTCTGAAGGTTCTTTTTCCATTTTTTTTATATACTTTTCTTTATCTACATTAGCTGATTCTATTGAATTGATAAAATTATTAAGTAATGTT
>NZ_FMTE01000042.1 GCF_900099615.1 Borreliella japonica
AATACATATTTGAGTTCTTCTCTAGCAGCCGGAAGAACAAAAGTGCCCTTGAAATTGTTAATTTCAGCTTGATAATCAGCTTTTGATAGTAACACTTTACTGCATGCGTTTGTAACAATTACAACTGGAAGATACGAAATTCTTCCAACAAGAATTTCTAAAAAACAAATTCTATTTCCTTTGATATGTATTCCTGTGTAGTAGCTGCCATTAGCTCTGGAAATAAGACTGGGTTCACAAACATTGAATTTTTTGATTAATCTTGCAGTGCCAAAATCAAACTCTTCTCCCAAAACTTCAATTCTAAAACCAATATCATTTCCATGATATGCAAGTTTTTGTTTTTCAAGCCAAGCTTCAACATCTCCACCGTTCAAAAATGGGTTATCGCGATAAGTACTTTTGATGATACAAACAGCAGGATTGTCTTGATTTGCCAAATATCTTTTGTATAGCCAATGTGATTTAGGTACTGGATTGCTTGACATATAGATTCTGCCACCTTGTTCTCTCATTGTAGGGATAAGCATTTCTATATCGTCGGAGCTAAACTGATTGGCTTCTTCTAACCATAAGTCTTTGAAATGCGCATAAGATTTCAAATCTCTTGTGTCGTGGCCTCCTTCGAAAACAAAGGCTCGTTTTTTCCCAAAAATCAAACTTTTACTCTCAATTTTTGCTTTGCTTATATTGAAGAATTTTCTTAGGTTGTATCTACTCAAAAGTTCTAAAATTTCTTTGTGTATTGATTGTGTTGTTTTGTTTTTCTTTTTTCTGATTGCAAGTGTATCTCCTCCATCAGCACTAAATTTTCTTTCTAAATTAACGGTTGCAATATCATAAGTTTTACCAGTTCCTCTACTGGAGTAGTATATGAAAATTTCAGCATTAGGTTTTTCTCTGTAAGCATTAACGTATATTGGGAGTCGCCTTAGTCTCATAGTTCACCCTTGGTAATAATTTTGTTGATTTCTTCCTCAGTATAAGAACAACTTTTTACAAAACCCGTGCTTGTATTGTTTCCAATGATTAATTTTTCTTTGTTAATAATGTCTAGTACTAGATCCTCAGCTTCGCTCATTTCAAAGACTGCAAAAAACATTCTAAACGCATGTAAACTTGTTGCTAACACATTACTGTTTGAAAATTCAAACATTTTGTTGACAAACAGTCTAAGCAAAGCTTGTTTGCTCGCGGCATTTGAATTTTGATTGTCTGTAGGAAGTTTTTCCGCTATTAATTTTTTCAAAAGTTCTTGGATTTCTAAATCATTCATAACCTTTCTCCTAAAGATCGTATCTATAAAAAGATATGTAGCAGGTGTTTTTGGGCCTTGTTTCTTCAGAACCC
>NZ_FMTE01000020.1 GCF_900099615.1 Borreliella japonica
AATGATATAATACTTGGAAAAGTCACATTATATAATTTTTCATTATTTGACGCCTTGTATATATTGCATTAAAAATGAATGTATAAACGGTCCAAGAATTGCTGCTGCGAGTATCATAAAATGTACTAGTCTGTTCCCCATATTAAGATCTTTACGCAAATCCTTTACTTCATTTTCAATCTTATTAGTAAGTTCACTTTTAACACTATCTATCTTGGTGTCTAAACTATCTATCTTAATAGTTAAATTCTTCTCTACGAAATCTATTTTAGCATTTAAAGCCTTTTCTACATTGTCTATTTTAGCATTTAAAGCCTTTTCTACATTGTCTATTTTAGTATCTAAACTAGATATATCTTTTTGTAAACTTTTTTCTACACCATCTATTTTAGTATTTAAATTCTTCTCTACATTATCTATCTTGGTGTCTAAATTAGCCATGTCTTTTCGTAAATTCTTCTCTACATCAATCAATTTTTCTTTTAAAAATTCAAAGTTGTAATTATCATTATGAAGAAAAACAAAATCTATTGCCTCCGCGCTAAAACCCATATTTAAAAATTCATTTTTAATACTTTCTATGTTATATGTTCTGTACGCTAAACTGTTCATAAAATCCCTTTATTATCCTTTTAATTGCTTATACTTCTTTAAAAGCTTATTAATCAAATCTTTTTGGGTTTCAAAAATCTCATGCATCATAAAACTTGTGAATTTAGCATTTTTTTTATAAAAATCGTAACTCTCTTGAGTTTTAAGTTGGAATCTTAAGGGTTTTATTGGATTTTGTTTAGATTTTTTTAAAACATCCGGTGATTTTCTTAAAAATGCAATTGTTTTTGTCACACCATTCTCTATTACATAAGCTTCTTCTAATACACCATCTTGAATTGCATTTGCTATTTTTAAATAATCATATGCTTGACTCCTTGCTAAGTGATAATCCTTAATAAAATCTTCAAATGTCCTGTATCCATCTAATTTATAATATTCGTTATCTTTTATCTCTTTTAATACTTTGATAACTTCCATCTTGTAATAAATTTCTTGTTGAAAACTAGATTTTAATCTTTGCTTTAAATTTTTGTAGCGCTCTTCCCTTTCATTTAACACTTCTAGATTTCTTTTATTTACTACTATATCCATGTATAAACTCCTTTTATTTAAAATAATAACCATATCCATCTAATTGGACATGGTTATTATTTTAAACTTGCTTAATATATTTTTATACTCTAGCATATAATCTCTATTTAAGTTAAATAAATCGTCTTTTGCTATCTTTTTATTTAAATCTTCTCTTTCCGAAACTAACCCTAAAAAATTTTTATTATCTTTTAGAGAATTAAACAACGCTTTATGAGTATTGTTTTTTCTAAATCTGGTTATTATTAAGAAAATTGGAATATCAATAGCTAAATCACTAATTGAAAACTTTAAAAGTTCTAAACTCTCAACTGCCCATTTCTCTGCTGTTATTGGAACTACAATATAATTGCTACATACTAATGCATTAGTCAGTGTATAATCTAGACTAGGATTTGTGTCGATTATTATGTAATCATAATGGGATTGCAAATTTAATAGCTGTTTCTGTAGCTTAATTTCCTTAAATGTTATAGCCTCTTTATTAAATTTGTGTAAACTTAGATAACTAGGTATCAAGTCTAGGTTCTTATTGATATTTACAAATGAATTGTCAATTAATATATTGCCTTTCAAAATCTCATATATATTTTTTTCAAGTAAATTGAATTCACTTTCTACTATTTTTCTATAAAAATAACTAGTAACTGATGCTTGAGTATCCATATCAATTAAAAGAACTTTACAATCATTGGCCAAAAGCGTTGCAAATATAATTGCGCTCGTACTTTTACCAACACCGCCTTTAATTGACGCAATTGTTATTATTTTAGGTTTTTTATTATCCATTTTATTAGTGGTCCTTTTTCCGTATATTTTTTCCCATATTAAATCTTCATACAACCTTTTTACTAAATTCTTCTATCGTTAAAGAATTTCTTATTATCTCTAATAAATCATTATAATACGTGTTAAATACTTTATTGTATTCTAATTTCTTTTTACTACTTAAATAGGCTTTTACAATTGGTTTTAGTACTTCAATATTTGTCGTATTGTTTAGCCGCTCAATAAGTATATTGAAAGTGTTTATCTTCAAATTCTCATAATTTTTTGAAGAATTTTCTTTTTTTATCTCAATTATTTTTTCTAATTTGAGAGTTATTTTGCTTAAATCGTTATATTTTTGATTTTCAATAATAAAGTGCGGCTTATTTTTGTAGTTTTCATATATTTTTTTAAATTCTGTTTCCAATTGTTTTGGATTATATCCGTTTTTTTCCAATTTTTTTTGATTATTGTTTAAAATTTCTTTTAATTTGTTTTGCTTTTCTTTGAAAGAAATTTTGTTAAAATATATATTTTTACTTTTTGTTGTTTTAATTTCAAATCTTTTTAAAGCTTTAATTAGTTCAATTTTTTTATCTTTACTAATATCTAATTTTAATAAAATTAGAAGAAATTCTTTATTTTTAAAGTTACATTTATTGTAATAGTTTATTACTTGAAAATTTTCTATCTGCTTATTTCTTTCTTCTTTTATATTATTTTTATTACTTAAACACTCCCCCAAATTTACACTCCCCCCTAAAGGAGATTTTTCTTTAAGGCCTATTTCAACCCTTTTTTGAAACCTTGATTGTTTTTTATCTTCAAAGAATTTATTAATTTTAAAGTAACACTCTTTTTTTGGAAAATTAAGTTGATAGTATATTTCAGTCCCAAAATTCACCCCTAAGTGTTTGTGATAATTGGTTGTAACTTTAAATTGTTTTTCTAATTCATAAAGATAATTCTGCAGTGTTTTTAGTTTAACGGGCGCCAGACCATTTCGTTTTAGATTTTCATTAAAGTAATAGAGTATGTTGCTTTGGGTATATTTTGGATGTTTTTTGTTTACATATTCTAGTGTTGAGATAAGAACTATTAATTTGTATTGGTGTTTATTATAGCAATTTGGACTTTTTGGGTTATTTGGAAAACCTTTCATATTTTTTCTCCTTATATTTGAAAGTAGTGATAATTAATATTATAATGCATAATTTTGAATTAAAAGTAAATACTTTTCTAAAAAACATTAAATTTAATTATTAATTTTGTTAATTAAATGCACTTTTTGTAATTTAAAGAAAATAAATTGATTTTAATTTTAAATTGGGCTACACTACAAATAGTGTAGTTATTTGAACATTTTCAGTTTGACTACCTTATATTTGAAATTTGCAAGAAAATAAGAATACGGTGGGAACTTAACGAGATTCTTTGTAAAGAGAGTTTGGTTAAGTCCCACTTTTTTTGCAAAAATTTTTGTAAAAAATTTGATAAAAATAGTTTTTGCTATATAATTATTATTACT
>NZ_FMTE01000015.1 GCF_900099615.1 Borreliella japonica
TTTTGTAAAAAATTTGGTAAAAAAAGTTTTTGCTATATAATTATTTATAACCATATAGGAGGTTGACGATTATGTCACACATAACAAATAATCAAAATATCCAAAATAATATACAAGCAGAAATTAGCTTTATAAGCGATATGAAAACCCTAAGGATGAACTTAGCAGGGATTGAGAAAAATCTTAAAGGATATGGCTATAAATATCAGAATTTCAATGATATAGTAGAAGAAATTTATAACGTCATTGAAAAGCACAATTTACAACTTGATTTTAAGCAATTTCCAACTTTTACACACGATCCGTATGGTAGAGTTCATATTGTTAGAACTACATTTTATAGTACAAATACTGGGTATAAAGACTCATTTGATACACCAATACTTACAGAAAATTTAAAATGGCATAATGAAAATGGTTCTAAAAATGTTAATACAACGCCACAACTTGTGGGCTCATCAATTACTTATTTCAAAAGATACGCCTTAGTAGCATATCTTAACATAAGAAGTGAAGTGGACACTGATGCAGACTCTAATAACAATAATTATGAAAACGAAAATTCTAATATGCCTAGCAAACAAGTTAGTGTTAATCAAGAACAAAAAAAAGACATAAATCAAAACCAAAATCAAATAAAAAACTTTAACAAAAAGTTAAAAACTGGAAAGTTTTATTGCTATGAAATTTTTAGAAACGCATTGTTTAATGTGAAAAACTGGGTAAATGAAGATACAGAAAAAAAGAATATAAATGCTCTTATTAGGGCATTATGTGTTGATAATGATGATGTTTTAGGTGATATTCTTGAAAAAAATTCTGAGCTTAAAAGCATAGAATATTGGACAAGAATTTTAAAAGAATATTTTAATAAAACTAATAGATTAGACGATCTAAATAAGTTTGAAAAATTTATTTCTGATAAGAAATACGCTTATAATACAAGCGTATTAAAATTTTTTTGTATGTTAAAAGAAGAAAGACAATTTGATTATATATTTTCATTGTAATTATTTAAATTAATACCAATATTTCCCCTTATTGAGGGAAATATTAACTAATTAGTGAACTATTATATATCTAAATCAAAGATTATAGAAATAATAGTTCACACTATCTTTTTTTATTAAAATTCTTTTCTAAAGTTTCTGTTTTGTAATTTACAGTGTCTAGCGCGAGCTTTAAATTATTCTCTACACTATCTTTTTCATCATTATAATTTTCAAATAAATTGAGATAATGTTTACTTATGAAAACTTATTAATTAAGGGGCAACATTAATATGAAAAAAATTTTTACATTAATACTAATTTTTGGGTTAACAATTCAAATGTTTGCTACAAATAATGAGAAAGATATAATTGATAAAGAGCTTAAGGTGTGGTTTATTCATGAATATCGATACAAGTATAGGAAAGAGATAAATAGAGATGATAAAAAACTTAAAATTTTTGATCAAAGATATAAGGAAGAAAATATAAATGCTAGGGTACCATTTCTTTTGAATATTTTTTTGCCTTTTGGAGTAGGCTCCTTTGTTCAAGGAGATTATATGACTGCTTTTCCAGTGCTTGGATGTAATTTATTAGGGCTAGCCCTTTTCATAACTGGAGTTACTATTGACACCAATGGAAGATATGCTAGAGAAAAGCCCGTGCTAATGGGCACTGGGGCAATACTGTTTTTATCTTCCTATTTTACTTCACTCTATATGCCACATAGATTTGCATATGTATACAACGACACCCTAAAAAAAACACTATTCGAGGAAATTACGGGGTTTGAAACCAGTTTAAATATTGGCATAAACGGATTTCAATTGTCGTTCAAAAAAAGTTATTAAATATAACCTACTACACGAGTTAAAGAAATTCTTTTTTAAAGAAATTCTTTAACTGTATATATAAATTTAATACATTTTTCAATTCTTCATAATATTTTGATATAATCACTCTAATACTTAAGATAACTTAAGCTTTATAAAAAATATCCTTAATAATAATTATTATTAACACTTAAAATGAATTTATAACAAAAACCTATATAAAAGAAAAAAAATTCAATAAACAGTTTATTTGTTTTTGAAACAATTAAACTGCAATTTTTTAAGGATTTAAAAAACTAATTTTATTACATTGTAGTATTACATTTTAACAAACCGCAAATGTAATACTAATGAAATTTTTTAGAATTCTCCATCACAAAGACTATCTTCTTTAAAACGGATTATAAAGGGCATACAGGGCAAATTTTTGAGTTTTTTATATATATTAGACGTAGTATAGTATATAAACCGAGCGATATCCTTAAAATTGCCATTTAAGCTTATTATATCCATCCTACAGCCCGAATTTTGCACATAATGTGGGGCCTATTAGTTAATAACAACGCATTAGTTTTTGGCACAATTTAAATTGTAATTTTGATTAATTTTTATTAACTGAATGTTAACGTATAGAAAAAAGTCAATTTTGCATATATCAATATTTATTTTATTTAAATAAATAATACTGCAAATTTAACCCCGTAAAGATATTAAAAAATTAACAAAAACCATTAAATGAAAACAAAATCTTTTAATTACTAATTTAGAATAGCAAAATTAATAAAGTCTTTTTATAATGATTGTTACAACTTTACAAGTTACATTTTTATTTTTATCTATTTTTTCTTTTTTACTTGCCATATTACTGAAAAAAACTAACAAAACCAATTAATAACCAACTAGTCTTATTAGTTTTTATAAGGAAATACAAAAAAACAAAAATTATTATATTTTAACAAAAAATTAGTAGTAAAATCCACAAAAATATTTTTGTTATATTTAGAATAACGTTTATGTAGATACATTTATGTACGCTTAAAAATTGTTTTTTCACTTGTTACAGTTATTCTAGCCCGAATTTTGCATACAATTAAAACTTTTTTAGTTTGACTAATATTGATAATTCTTGATAAAATTTAAGGTAGAATTAATATAAATTGATATTATTTTATTTTGATATTTAATTTTGTTTGATTTAAAAGTGGAGCTAATTAATGAAAGTTAACGATTATTTAGATTTTAAAAAAAACACTACAGAAGTGTTACTTAAGATTCACGATGATTATCAAAAAATACTACAAATAATAGATAAAAATAAAACCTTAAAAACCCGGATAAAAAAATCGACTGAAAATAAACAAGAAAATTCTAAAATCTCTACTAAACTGTACTTAAATCCAAAAACCAATCAATTAATTATAAAATGTGTAAAAACCTTAAAACAAATTGACCCAATATCTGGATGGTTTGTACATCTACTGGTAATAAGTGGGTGTAGGGGCGCAGAACTGCAAAAAGTAAAAATGCAAGATATTTCATCCTTTTTAAGCAAAACCGGAAAAACTTTATACAACATAAAAGTAAATGTGGTAAAAAAAAGAATTAACACTTGTGTTAGAGAATTTGTTATAAATTCAAAAGAATTTAATGCTATTCAAAAAGTGCATAAAGATTATTTTAAAGAAAAAAATCTTAATACAACCCGCACTTATTTTTTTCAAAAAACCAAACATAGATTTAAAAATAATCAAATTAGCATTGACCATATTGCTAAAAAATTCAAAAAGTTACTTAGAAAGTGGGGGTTTAGAGCAAATAAATCACTCCATTTATGTAGAAATTTGTTTATTTTCAATTTAAAATCTAACGGCTACAATTCTTTTCAAATTAAAGAACTTATGAAATATTCTTCAACATATGAAATTGATAATATTTATGGACTATCTTCTGCAAGTAAAATTCAAGCGTATGAGTGCATAAAAAATAGTATTGGCTTATAAATTACCTATCTAAGCTTAGGTGATTTATATCTTTATTTTTGATATATAATCTATATTAACTTATTTTCTATAACAATTTTTTTCCGTGTCTCTATTCAACGGGGACACGGGTACTATTTAAAAACGCTATATTGTTAGAAAAGAATACTTTTTCACATGTTGGTAATAGGCTCTTCACCCTATCTGAAATCGCCCTTTTATTAGGGTCATAATTGAACATAAATTCTCTAAATTTATAATTTACATTATTAATTAGTGGATATTTACGTATGATTTCATCAATTTTAATTTTGAGTAGTTCTTTAATGGGTTTTTCTTTTTTTCTGTTTTCATTTTGAATTTTGTTCAGTTCTACTTTTAAATTTTTAATTTCAAAAAGAGAACACTCAAGGTTTATAGCAGACTGCTTGGTTTTAATCTCAAGGTCAACGCACTCAACATACTCTACAAATTCATTTATCCAATTAAACTCAACTCCAGATTGATAAAAATCACTATTTACTACCAATTCTTCAATAAAATTTATAAAAGTATGATTATCATCATTATGTGACATTAATAAATTGACCGCATTATTTTTCCCAATTTTATTTCTTAAATTGATAATTTCCAATTCACAGTTATTAACAAATTCAAGCACTTTTGATATTAAAGAATCATTTCTTTTTATCTTACAATTAATAGGTGTTGCACCTATTAAAAAGAATAAATTGCAATTCTCAAGCCCAGTACATGCCAACTGCATTTGTGCTTGTACATAGTATTTGAAAAAATACTTGTTACTTAAGAAATTGCCATTTTTATTGTACTCTTCAATAGCGCTACTCATATAATTAGAATCGCTACTTTTAATCTCTAAAAGTTCTAAATCACCATTATTATTAATAAGCCAACCGTCAATTGTTGAGCCCACTAAAGTTTTTGAATTTCCCATTTTTTTGAAATAATTATATTTATCAACACCGTTGGCATATTTATTTTTATACAAAACATCAATATTATCGCCGTGTACCTTTATAAATTCTCTAAATCCTAAATTTTCTAACTCTTTGCCCTTAAGCATATATAAATTCTCTTCAAAAGGCATACTCATACCAAAATATTTAAGCACTCTATTTACCATTAAATCTTTTAGCCCTACGCCACCAATAAGAATATTTCCTACTTCACTAGCACCGTATTTATCAAGTTTGTTTCTCTGCAGGCTAAAATCAAGATTTCGGTCAAATTTAAAACACTCTCTACTGCTTATTTCTGGTAATTTTTTGCCTATCTTGCTTAATTTACTTTTTTCTTTAGTTTGAGTGGATTTTTCTTCAAATACCTCGAAGCCAATAAAACTTTGTTGATTAACATGTATTATTCTGGATTTTCTGTTTATCTTGTTATTTTGGATTTCTTGATTATTTGTTATGTGTGACATAATCGTCAACCTCCTATATGGTTATAAATAATTATATAGCAAAAACTTTTTTT
>NZ_FMTE01000049.1 GCF_900099615.1 Borreliella japonica
TCTGATCAGCGTGATTATAACGACAGCCCATTAATATTCTTTGACTCGATAAAAGAAGATAAACAATTTGATTATATATTTGCATCATAGCGATACACCTCTTAGTAACCCCCCAAAATAGGGGGGTTTTTCTATAGGTATAATATGTTTAAGTATCGTTTTAGTCTTGCCAATTGGTTGTAAGACCAGAGTAGTGGTTATCGGTCTTTAAAAGTTCATCTTTAAGGCACTGATAAATTTCATCATTAGATTTTTTATTAAATATATCCCCAGCTATGCCCCTGAAATATTGCTCTATTTCGTTTTTACCATTTCCATGTTTGTTATCAGTACATTTCTCATTGTTAGTAACTTGACAGTCAATGGCTCCTTTAATATAAGTATCAAAGTCTTCATCCTCCGCTTTTGATTGTCTTTTGGTTTCTAAAAAGTCATAAACCGAAGTAAAGGCATTAGCCAATTCTTTTTGCTTTTGTATGTCTGTATAAAGCCAATCAAAGAAGTTAGTACATTTACTTTTGTTTTCATTAGTGCATCCTTGTATCTGTTCGGTTAATTTTTCAATTGTGTATTTAAAAGCATTTATTAATGAATTAAACTTTTTTTCTTCTTCAGGAGTTATAGTGATTTTTTTTTCTTCTTCTTGAGGTTCTTGTGTATCTAAATCACGTTTTTTTATACCTTTTTCTTGTTGTTTATTATTATTTAAAGTGTTGCTATCGTTAGAATTACAGTTGTTTAAGACGAGTAAAAATAAGCAAAATAATATATTTATAATTTTCATTTTGGCTCCTTTTTTTATCTTCAGTACAATACATTAAGTAACAAAAAAGTTTATTCTTGTAAGTATATATCCTATTTTGAGAAATATTGCGGGTTTTTAGAGGATTGTTTGGAAATGATAAATTATATTTTGAGGATTATTTATAATTTCTATTTAGAAAACCCATTAATTAGCGACGTAATAATATTTGCTATGCTAGATATAGCAATTGGAGCTATTATTATTGTAATAATAATTA
>NZ_FMTE01000024.1 GCF_900099615.1 Borreliella japonica
AATTGAAAGCCGTAAAATATCTAAAAAGATTGGGATTACCACCACTAGAAAATTCTCTAAACCCCAACCTGTACATATTATTCAAAATCTTCAAGATGTTCTTTTCCTTTTATATGTATAAAATTTATATTGTTTATTTTCAGTTTGTTATACTTATAAAATTTAGACATTAAGTATACTATGAGGCACTACATTACTTACAATTCATTCACAAAATAATTTGAATATTGAAAGTGCCGTTTTTTTTGATTGTGCAATTTTTAGTAGATTATTTTCTAATAAAAACCCTTAATTTAAAAAGATATATAATTTTTATTAATTTTTTTGAAAATTTTGGAGATTTACTATAACATACTGGTGGTCACAATACTAAATTCATAGATAATACTATAATCCTAGTGATATCCTTAAAATGGAAACAAAATCTTTTAATTACTACTAAGCTAGAATAGCAAAATTAATAAATTCTTTTTATAATGAGTGTTACAATTTTATAAGTTGTATTTTTGTTTGGAGAATTAATTTTGAATAAATATTTTAATAATAAACAGTGTTTTTCTTGCAACAGATTAATTAAAAATTATGACAAAATTTGTGCCGCTTGTAGGACTACAAATAGACAAAATAAACAATCTTATTTGGGATTAATAGCATTTTTATTGTGCTTACCTTTTATATATATAAAGTTAAATTTTTTCTCATAAAAATATTCTCCTTTTCTCTAATTTAAAATACGTATTCTTAAATAAGAATACGTATCACTTTTGGTTAATTTACAATATGATTGGCTTTATAATAAGTGAAAATATAAAGTCGATTGATTTTATAGCCTTTACTACTTAATAAAAAATCCCTTCATACCACTCCCCCCACCTTCTCTTTAGCTTTATTGTCATTTTCAAAATCTAAACACTTAATCGCAATCAAAATGCGATATTTACACTAGTATCTTTTTCTATTATTAATACATTTTTAATAATTTTATTGCTCTTAATAATCAATGTAGAGCTACTTTATAAATACTATTTATCTAAATAACATTTCATTTATTCTTAATGAATTTTTTTGATAAAGTACTAATATTCAATTATTGAATATTAGTACCAAACTCCATTTCCATCAATTACAACTTGCATTTCTTTAAGTGAATCCTTAATTAACAAGATTGGACCTACTATTGATTTATATGCTTCGTACGAATCAGATTGTCCTTTAATACTTGAAATTAAAGTCTTTATTTTTGTTTCAATCTCATCTAATTTTCTTTTCGCATGCATTTCACTTATGTATAATAAATTTGCTGCGGTATTTGAACTCATCTGAATATAATTTAATAGAGCATTAAGATTTTTTTCAAGCTTTTCTTTTGTAAACTTTTTAGCATTTTCCCTAGCTCTAGCTTTAGCAGAGGGATCAAGAAATGTAGAATACATTCGAGTTCGCTTTGTTGCAAACGAGTTATAATTAGAATATATTTTACTAATTGTTTTAATTGCTAAATCTACATTATATTTAACACCTTGTAGATAAGATTTATATCGATTATTTAATATTGTCTCCTCATCATATTCATTATAACTTTCTTCCTCTACTTCATCGTCGTATAAAATAGTATTTGAACCCGAAACAGTCTGTAAGTCGCTTTTTGGTCTTGAATCAGAATCTATAGTAAAATAAAATTCATTGCTTTCAAAAATATCCTTGGATTCACCACTTTCACCACTAAGAAAATTCAAACTTCCTTTGGTCATCCCTTTAGGTTTATTCTGTTGTTTTTGTATTTTTTCCTTTCTGGTAGACTCAAGCTGCTCCCTTAATAATTTAGTTTCTAAAACTTCTTCTCCTGATATTATATTTTTTTGTAATAAATTACCATTATTAGTAAACAACCCCTTTGCATGATTATAAGGCTCTTCTTTAGCAATCTTCTCTTTGACTTCGATTTTCTTCTTATTAATAAAATTTTTAATAGATTCTTCGTTAGCACCTAAAATAGAACTTCCTTTGCCATCAAGCAAACCAAGAGATTTCTCTTTCATTTCACCTTTCATAAATACATCACAACTAATAAAACCAAATAACAAACCCAAAGCTAAATATTTAATTTCAAATTTCATGCTTCCTCTCCTCTAAAGCTAACATTAACTTTAGATCATTTTAATTTGAATTACAAAAATTAACAAACCTTTCTTACTAAAAAGAATATCATCTGAAAAATATAAATATCAAAATTCTTTAAAATTTTAAATACCATATAATCTACTAATGTAAACCTTTAATTCCAAAAATACAAACCTTAAATTGTATTTTTTCAAGAACTGAAAACTTTAACCTAAAAAAATAACCTTCCAAATTTTCTATGAAATCATAGGTGAAAAATTATTTGTTATTTTTTGTTAAAATCTCATTTTTTATTTTTTTTGACTTATTTGTACTGAAAACTTTTATTATTTAGCAAATAATTTTCATATCCCTTTATTAAAGATGAAATATAATCTTCTCCTTTTTTGTTTTTTAATGCTTTAAAATCACTAAGTAAAATGATAAAATCTTCTTTGGTTAATGAGTAAAGACTAGCTACAATAAAGTTATTTTCATTTTCTTTTTCTTTAAAAAATTCATCTTCCGCATTTAGATTTAGCACTTTATTAACTTTTTTCTTTATCAAATCCAAAATGTTCTAAGTAAAGTAAATTAGAAAAATTTGAAGGATCATTTTTGGCTATTAGTAATGAAGTATTTTTTATTAAAGCTAAATATAGTGGATTAGCTAAAAT
>NZ_FMTE01000044.1 GCF_900099615.1 Borreliella japonica
CAAGAAGCAAACTTAAACCAAGAAGCAAACTTAAACCAAGAAGAAAGCTCAAATCAAGAAGAAAATCCAAATAAACGAATAAAAAACTCGCTAATTGATGATTTAAGAAATTTAATAGAAAAAGCTAACGAGGATAGAAAAAAATATGTAAAAAAATTGGAAGAAGAACCTTCGAACCAATATGAAATATCGGCTTTCAGCGATTTGTTTTGGGCAGCAGAACCAAAAGAAAGCATATCCGCTGATACCGAGAGATCTAAAGAATGTAGAAAATGGATTTACGCCACCTTAAATGATATTGATATTAATGAATTAAAGAAACTTTCAGAAATTATATCCTTGGCAAGCCAAACAGAAGGCCTATTTAATATATTTAAAACATTTGGAAACACTCTAGACGAATTGATAGTTTGCCTATATTCCAAAAAAGATACTCTGGAAGAACTAGACATTTCAGATTTAGAAAAGCTTAAAAATTCATTTGAAAAATTATTATCTACAAAAACAATAGTCTCAAAAATGTTAAACCAACTTTTATTAGATTATCAAAATAATGAAAATCTAATAAAAACAGATACCACTAAGCTTGAATCTTATGCAACCACAATTTTTAATCAAATTCTAGAAAAAAGTGAAGAAGCAAATAACCTAAAAAGTGACATATTTTCAATATATAATCTTTAAGTTACCTATTAAAATTGTCATAACTGGAAAAGCCTATCTTTTATTACGATAGGCTTAACGTTTTAACTAAAGATTGCAAAATAATTTTTCACCTATAATTTAAATAAACTTTTAAGCAAAGACAAGTCTGTCAAATTGATTTATTGGTATTTCAATATGTTATTGTCTTATTTCTATAGAAGCTTCTTCTATAGAAATAAGACAATAATTCCCAGACAAAATAAGATTTTCAATAATAAATACCAAATAGATAAATATTTTTTCTTATAAACCTTATAAATACTGCATAGATACTGTTTTTAAACCATTGATAAATTTAGAAAGTTGAATATTGAAAATAAATTCTAGTAATAAGTAAAATGCTTTTTTATACTCTTTTATTTAGTAATAGTAGTTAGCAATAGATTAATATTATTAATGGTATATAATTTTATCTTAACATCTATCCCATTAATAATTGGCGGTTACAAATAAAAATGGAAATTATATAACATATTAAAAATTATATTATGAACTACTATTAGAAAATCAAAGATTATAGAAATAGCTTATTGATTTGTTTCTCAAGATGGCCTTTTAGATTCTTTAAGAACGTATCAGGTTAT
>NZ_FMTE01000045.1 GCF_900099615.1 Borreliella japonica
TGCTTGAATATTATTTTGCATATCTTGAATATTTAAATTATTATTTATGTGTGACATAATTGTCAGCCTCCTCATAATTTTGATATAAATAATTATATAGCAAAAACTTTTTTTACCAAGTTTTTTACAAAAATTTTTGTAAAAAAAATAGAGCTTAGCTAGATTCTCTTTATAAAAGAACTAAGCTAAGCTCTTCTTGTTATTTTTCGCAAACTATCAAAATTACGGTAGGTGCAAATGTCAATATTTAAACAACTACGTTATTTGTAGTGTAGTCCATTTTAAAATTAAAATCAATTTATTTGTATCAAGTTACAAAAAGTGTATTTAATTAATGTAATTAATAATTAGAATTTCATATTTTTTTTAGAAAAGTATTTACATTTAAATCATAATTTTGCATTATAATAATAATATTATTATAATTATTATTAATCAAAATTATGGAGGATGACGATTATGTCAATACCAACCAATAAAAAAAGTCCAATTTGCTATAATAAACACCAACACAAATTAATTGTTCTTATTTCAACACTAGAATATGTAAACAAAAAGTATAAAAAATACACTCAACAAAACATACTCTATTACTTTAATGAGAATCTAAAAAGAAATGGTCAAAATCCCGTTAAGCTAAAAACACTGCAGAATTATCTTTACGAATTAGAAAAAAAATTTAAAGTCACAACTAATTATCACAAACACATGGGGGTAAATTGTGGGACTGAAATTTACTATAAACTTAATTTTCCAAAAAAAGAGTGTTACTTTAAAATAAACAAATTCTTTGAAGACAAAAAACAATCAAGATTTGAAAAAAGGGTTGAAATAGGCCTTAAAGAGAAATTTACTAAAAATGGGAGTGTAGATATTGGGGAGTGTTTAAGTAATAAAAATAATAATATAAAAGAAGAAAAAAAAAAGAGAGACAATCCAATAAAAAAATTTCAAATAATAAAGTACTTCAATAAATGTAACTTTTTATCTAAAAAATCTCTCTTTCTTTTATTGAATTTAAATATTGAGAAAGATAAATTGATTAAAGTATTTAAAGCCATAAAAAGATATGAAATTGAACTAACAAAAAATAAGAAGATTTTTTCAAATAAGCCTTGTTTTAAAGAAAAGCAAAACAAATTA
>NZ_FMTE01000011.1 GCF_900099615.1 Borreliella japonica
AATTCTTTATTGTCTTTAAATTCTATTATTGATTCTTGAATAGGAGATAGTTTTTTAATTTGTTCTATATTTAATTCAATCCCTTTATAAGGATTTTCTTTGATGTCTTTTAAATCCCTAGTTATTTCTTTTAAAATATTATCACCACTCTGAATCATGAATTTTGCTTTAAAGTTTGATGTAGGAGTTTTATTATTACTTAGTTGAAATATTGCAAATTTAAAACTAGAATGCACATCTTCAAATCTTTTTTTGTTTTCAAATTGATAAATATAATTAAGCTTATAGTTAGCAACTATATATATATATTTTCTTATCGTTTTAGAACTATATTCACTCCAAAAGCTAAAGGGGGTTAAATAAGTTAAATTGCCCCCTGGTTTTATTAATTTTAAATTAAATGAAGTGAAATATCTAAAAAGATTTGGATCTCCGCCACTAGTAAAGTCTTTAAAATTAAATTTATAAATATTGTTAATGATAGTTATATTATTTTTTTCTTCATTGTATTCGATATTTAAAGGATGACTATCCTTACTGAGTATTTCTTTTTTTATTTTGTTTCGATCCGTTATATTTAGTTTTCTATAGCTAGGAATATGTTTTACAAAAAACTCTGATTCATTAAACTTAGTTTTCTCCCATGGAGGATTCCCAATTACAATATCAAATCCTCCCCGAGTATCGGGAAATTCAACTCCATAGTGGAAAAATTTGTAATAAGTGTTTATCTTTTTAATTTTCTCTATATTTTCTTCATCTTCACTAGAAGTTTTATTATTTAAAATATTTTCAATTAAATCAGCTATATAAGGGGTACTACTAAGTTCTATAGTATCTTTAAATTTTAAAGATCTATTAAAAGATAGTGCATGAAGCTTAATTAAAGAAAATATTATCCTTAAATTATCTGTATCTTCACTTTCTTCATATTCTTTATATATCTTTTTAGATTTTTCTATGTCTTCTTTAGTAGTGTCATTAATACCTTTAATTTTTTGATAACTATCTTTTAAAATAGTTGTAATTTCTTCAATTCTTTTTTTAAATAAAGAATAGCCCGCTTGAAATTTTTCCTTTGTAGTGCTAAAAAATTCATCCTTAGTATATCCAAGCAAAGAATTTCCTACTTTTATATGATGTTCAATAAAGCTTAATGGTATTCCAAAAATAAAAGTATTAATCCACAAACTTAGCATGGTAATTTCGACTGAAATAGGATTAATATCTACACCATAAATACACTTCTTTAGTAGCATTCTTTTAAGTACTAATTCTTTGCTTATGGCATCCTGAACCTTGTATTTTTTAGCCTCATTAACAATATTTTCATATTCCTTATTAAGCTCTTTTTTTACATCTTTAAATTTATCAAGCTCATACCATACTTTTTCTGTTAAATAATCTAGACAAGAAATTAAAAAATGACCTGAACCGCAAGAATGATCAATTATTTTAATATCTAAAGGGAACTTGGTTTTAAGTTGCTCTTCAATTGAAGATACAACCATAAAGTCGGTTAAATCTTCTGGGGTATAATATGCTCCATTTTTCTTTCTATCAAGAGACCTAGATGTTAGGTAAATATTGTTTTTATAGTATATAGCAACTTTGTTTATTTTATTTGTTTTTAAATCTTCATCAGTACGAATAAGATAGATCCCATCTTCAATAATACGAAACAAAGTGGTATCTGCAATTCTAAGGTCATATTCAAGCAAGGTTTCATATAATTCTCCAAAACTTTTCAGATCAATTTTTGAATACTCTACGAATTTATTCTCTTTAGCATTTTCTTTGTTAAAAAATAGCATCTTAGTTAAGATATCTTCAAGCTCATCAACGCTTAGCAAATTTTCATTATTTAAATATTTAACCTTATCTTCTGCAAAGAATCCCCCGTTAAATACAGGAAACTTTATCAAATCACTTCCTTTGTCAAAAGTATTAAAAATTGTTATTAACTTACTATATCCTTCTTCTCTGTTAACAACTTTATTGTAAAAATAATGCCTAAAAGACATATAAGATTTATATGCAATACTTTCTTCCAATATTCCTTTAATGGCTCATTATCCTCAATATATACAATAAAAAATATTCTTAAAATAAATATAATTGCCTCTTCAAATATCTTGTCTAAATCAAATTTAGTAATTTCTTTACTTGATAGTTTAAATTCTTCTTTATATATATTTTTTGCAATTTTAAATACTATACAGTCATCTGGTTTTTCATAAAGTATCTCTCTTAAGGTTTTCTCAATCACCTCTTTTTCTTTAGCTATTTTTTCCTTTTCAGATTCTATTACATTGCTTCTTTTTAAAAATCTCTCTTTTCTTATAAGATAGCTAAATAAAAAAACCCATCTTGTTCCTTATACTCTTCTTTTTCTTCAATTTTAGAAAAATCAAATTCAATATATCTTTTTTCTCCATAAAGTACTTTTGATTTATCATAGAGTCTCCATATTTTTCCATTTGAAAGTATTCCATAATGTTTTTGATATTGGTTTAGATATCTATAAAGTTGATCCTCTGCTTCTCCTGCCTTGTCTTTTGAGTCAAAGTTAAAAGAAGGACTTTTAACTTCTGCTATAAGTAAGATATCTTCATTTGGAATAGGCTCATTATTATTTTTAGATTCTTTCGATTTTTTATTAAAATTTACTTTATCTTCAGCACATTCAAAAAGTAATATATCTACCCTGGACTGTTTTCCATCTATTTGCCCACCTTTCTGTTGTTCTACCAAATAAGCTAATTCTTCAAATATAGATTTTAGTAAAGACTCTATATTTGCTTCTGTAGAATTATCATCTATAGTCTGAACTTTATTTTTTAAAAAAAAGAAAAAAACTTTTTACTTTACTAATATCTTCTTTTTTTATAAAGTCTTTTGATAACTCCTTATAAAGAGACATGTTTGGATCATTTGTTTTTACAATGTCATTGGTTTTCATTATTTTATTTTATCATTTTAAAACAACTAAGCTTAAAAACAGCAATATTTCTAAAAACAGAATCTATAATTATAAGAATAAACTTTTTTATTGCTCAATATATTGTACTAAAAACAAGAAAAGCTAAAATGAAAATTATCTACATATTATTTTACTCATTTTTACTCACGCCAAACAGATGTAATTCCAATGATAATGACATTTTCAAAGAAAATAATAAATACTTAGCTTTCTATAGATACTTGAAAGCAAAAAGAATTTGCTGTTGACTTTTCGAAAGTCAACAGCAAACAATTAAGCCCTTAATACTTACATTAAAGGAACAATTGACTGTAAAAAGACAATTAAAATAACAATAAAAAAACTGCAATGGCAATGATAAATATAAGAATGATAACAAAATAAAGTAATATTTAAGAGACGTGGCTGGAAGTACCTTTGATAACAAAAATTACTATTAAGATTTATCAGTGCTTTAAAAATGAACTTTTAAACGATACTACTAAACATTTTTAAGGTCTTACGGCCAATTAGAACAACCAAAAACAATTCCCCTAATCACATAAAATTGCTAAATACACCTGTAGCAACACTCTCTTGTTGCAGGGAAAAGCTTTGCTATGTAAGCATATTGATATAATGAATAATAACTTTATTTGCCCATTCATATCAGTACCAGCAACACTAAGAATAATTTCCATTTTTTCGGACTCTTTTCTTCAATCTCTTTTAATCCTAGAGCTTCAACAACACCCTGGGTTATTTTTTTATTCCAACTTTTGTATACAAAAATCCCTTAACTTGTTTTTTTAAATATTGTTATAAATTTTTTACATCTTTACTGCTTGCATAAGTATTGAAAAAGTTTGTCGATACAAAAACAGCATGAATGCTAAACATTTTTCATTCATAATTATCATCTCCCAAAATTAAAAAATAAATCGAAGTTTTTCATTTACAATTTTTTAGCAAATAATAAAGATTGGAAAACCAATCATCCTAAATATTTACTAAAAATGAAAATAAACTTAAAAAATATCAAATAAAACTATCGAAAAAATAAAAAGGCTTTATTAATAGAAAAAAGCTAAAATCTAAACCTTAGGATTTAGATTTTAAAATGAAAAAACCCCTTTTCCGGGCATCTTTTCGACATTAAACTAGGCAAAATAAACTTAAGCCTACTAGAAGTAGTATTTTAGCATTAATCAAGCATTAAAGTCAACAAAACTTGAAAATTTATTTATTCCTTTTCTTTTTAGAATTATCATATTTAATTATGATCTCTGATAAAATATCTTTTTTACTTTTAAAAATCTCCTCTAAAATAAAATAGACTCTTTTAGTATCTTTTTTACAAAAATCGTATAATTTAGCATCTTTTATTAAAATTCTAATCGGGGCATTTTCTTTGTTATTCTTATTAATATCTTCTTGATTTATTTCTGATAACCCTTGTTTTTGTATAGCATGATATATGCTATTAAACCCCACTTCCTTAATTTTATCAATAGAAATAATACCTTCCAAAACCTTTTCATAAACTTTTAAATATGTATAAGCCTGGGTTTTTGCAATTATAAAAGATTTTATAAATTGTTCAAAACTTTTAAAACCATCGTATTTATAAAGTTCTTTTTGCTTAATTTCATATAAAATTTTCATTCTTTGAATTTTATTGTCAATATCATCTTTTAAATTAAGCTTTAACTGGTCTTTTAAATCATTATAAATCATTAAATTTTCATCTTGATTATTATTTAAATTTTGACTTTTATCAATAAAATCTTCAAATCTATCATTTAAAATCATCTCTTTTTTATTTTGTTTTTTTCCCATTTTGTCCTCCTGCATTTATTTTTTGTTTTAAAGTATACATTTCTATGTATTTAAATATTAATTCGAATCTAAAAAATAAATTTACACTAATAATATGAGACAAAAAAACATATAATAAATCTAATGCTGCCAATCTGTTTGTAAATATTGACACAAATTAAAATTTGTGTCAATATTTAGTTTTTTTATCAAAAAATACTAATAAATTATTTCGTTCGGTTCTGAACGAAATAAAAAGCTATCTCTATAATATTTGATTTAAAAATAGCAGTTCTAAAAAATATATTTTTTAGATTATTTCTAATTCTTGACACTTTGAGTATTGTTCATTATTCTATTTTTAATAGAGTTTATTGAAAAGTTTAATCCTAGTTGTTGCATCACATTAGGATTCTTTTTTGTCAAAAAATTTAGCATTCTCCTTTAGTTTTAATATTCTTAAAAATGGTTTTTACCTTTAATTTCAACAGAGGTTGAAATTTATTATCTTGTGTATTATAATCTTTAACTGTGAATTAATCATCAAATATACATTAAGCTAGGAGACAAAAAAATGAAAGCTGTTATATCTAATTATAACTACCAAATTAAATCTAATAAACTACTTTCAAGGGACCAAAAACTTAAAAAAATAATTTCGGTTATTATTTACCTAAATAAAGAGTTTGAAAAAAAATATAATATATCAATACATAGAATTCATTTTGACTCTGAAAAACTGAAAGAACTGCGAGTTCATCATCAAGGAGATATACTGCGTGTACTAAACTCAAACATAGATAAAGAAAATAAAAAAGAAACTACAATTAATACTCTAAGAATGGATTTAAGATTCTTAGTTAAGCTACAGGCATTAGAAAAAAGAATAATAACATTTTCAAATAACTTTGGAGAATTCAAAGGAAAACTATGTATATATAAAGTATCACCTATTGCACATAAATTAATTGCTGCATATTTTAGTAGCACTAAAGTAGACTTAATTGAGAAAGTAAAGGAAAAGAAAGCGTCTTTTAAACCTCAAAATATCACTGAAAATATCACTGTATACAATAAACAATATATAAATATATATAATAAGAATTCTATAGAAAACTCTCTTTTCAAGAGAATTAAGTCAACAATTTCTAACACCAAAAAACCATTTAAAACGTTGAAAAATGCTTTGTTAAACTATAAAGATTTTAAAAATTATCTGAAATATGATTATGAGGTAAAAGATATTAAAGAATTTTTCTTATCTAAACTAAACGTTTATAAAAATAAAATTCACTTTATGAGAAAAGTTGCACCTTATAAAACCGATTTCTATACTCTTGTAGGAGAATTTAAAGACACTTACGATACTAAATGGAAAGTAAATAAAACAACTAGTTTTTCAGGACATGCTGGTATTATAGCTAATAATATTTTAGTGAACATTTTACAAAGGGATTAGAATTTGAATAATTTACTTGAAAAGCTCAAAAACAAAAAAAATAATATAGAAAAAAGAATTATTTTTAATAAAATTGAAGAATTAGGTATTAGAAAAATATACTACACAAAGATATTTAAACACTTGGTCGGTTTTAAAATCACTAACAAAGGAGAAAGACTAAGACTTACTTTCCAAAAATTTAATAATGCTGAAGATTTTCTTTTTTTTAATCTTTTTCCTTTAAAAGAAGATGACAAGTTCTTAGAAATAAGATATAGATATGATAGACTTGATAAACCTTATTTTCTTAAAAAAGAAAATAATAAAACTTATGCAATAAAAAAGCTTTATTATATAGAATTTGCCTTTAAAAATGGATCTATTAAAGCATATGTTCAGTCTTTAAGAACACTTCTAAGAAAAAATAAAGAAAACACTGAGTATTATCAATTCAATTTATCACACTTGAAAAAAATGGAAAAAAAAGTATATGAATTTTATAATAAAGAATTAAAGGATGGGGGAGTTATAAATAAATGGATCAAAAAAAACCAATTATAATTACACTGGCAAGTTTAAAAGGAGGAGTTGGAAAAAGCTCACTTTCTATACTTTTTTCTTATGTCTTAAAAGAATTGGGCAAAAAAGTACTGTTAATTGATTTAGATCCACAAAATTCTTTAACCTCTTATTTTAGTAAATATATTTCTAATGTCAAAAAACATAATGTTTATGAATTTTTAAAAGGAAATGCTTATTTTGAAAAATGTGAAAATAAAATTAATGAATATATTTCTATAATTCCTTCTCATCCTGTTTTAGAAAAATTTAACACCGATGATATAGATTATAAAGAGATTATTTTGGAATTTAGATTAAATAAAAGCACAAAAAGTTTTGATTTTGATTATATTATAATAGATACTTCTCCTAGTAGAAATTTCCTTTTAAAGAATGCTTTAAATGTTACAAACCATATTATAATTCCAGTTCAAGTAGAAAGATGGTCAATAGAAAGCTTTTCTATTTTAACCGAAACTATCAACAATATTCAGAATATTAAAAATAAAAAATACAATGTTTCTATTATAGAAAACCAATTTATTAAAAATAGGAATACCTTAAAGGAGGTGGAGGATGTTTTGTATAAAAAATATGGTAAATATATAAAAGGTAAAATTCACTTTTCAAATAGTATAAAAGTTTTTATAAACAACCTTTTAGAGCCTTCTTTGAAAGAAATTTATTATAGGGAAGCTGAAAATGCTTTAAAAAATATACTGTGAACTGCTATTTTTATAATATTTGATATAAAAATAGCAGTTTGCTTGTTAATTTTAGCAATTCTAGTTATTATGCTAACAATAAGTTATAAATTTATTTGTAGGTGTACTTATTAAAATTGACCCCAGAATTAGAAAAATTTAAAAGAACATAATAAAAAAGTAAGATCTTATTTTTAATCATTAGATTTTTATTTTCCTATTTCTTCTTCTAATTCTTCGTCTTCTTCTTCCCCATAGTCTTCTCTTTCTATCATCTCTTGTTCTCTTTCCGCTTCTAATTCTGCTTCTATTCTGCCATCAGGGTCATCTATAAATTCTGCATCTCCTCCCCCAGGTACAGGGCTTCCTAATAATGGTTTTTTCTTGTTTTTTAATAAATGTTTTTTAAGTTCAGATAATTGGATTATATATATCTTATTATCTTTAAATTCTAATAAGATACTATCTTTATGTTTTTTTATGGAATTTAATTTTTTGTTACTACTGTTAATATTTATAACTTTTAAAGTTGTTTTAACACCGAGAAGCATAGCTTTTTTAAAATCATACCTTCTTTTAGATTTTACTTTAAAAAGCTCTTGATTATTAATACAATCTTTAACCACAATTCTACTGTCTTCTTCTTTTATACAAATTATAGTATCAGTACCTTTTCCAATATCTATATTGTCTTTATTATTAGGATTCAAAACCGATTTAGCTTTTACTTTAAAATTGTATCTTTGGCCTAATTGAGAATCATTTGAAAAATGATCACATGAAAAAAATAATAAAAATAAGATTAAATTAATAACATATTTTTTCAATTTGCACTCCTTAATTTAATATTTACTTTATTTAAAAGTATATATTAAATTTTTTATCAAGTAATCACAAAGAATACTCTACCTATAATTTCTATGAAATTATAGGTGGAGATGAATTTGTAACGTAAGTTAAAATATAATATAATAATTTAAAAATAATGAGTGCTAATAAAGCTTATAAGTATAGAATATATCCCAACACTAATCAAAAGAAATATTTTTCAAAAGCATTTGGATGTGTAAGATTTTTGTATAACAAAATGTTAAGTGATAAGAAAGACTATTATGAAAAGAATAAGAAAAGTCTTAGTGTTAATCCAAGTAATTATAAAAATGAATTTCCATTTCTAAAGGAAGTTGATAGTTTGGCTCTTTGCAATGCCTAAATTGACTTAAATTCTGCATATAGTAATTTTTTTAGAGAAATTAAGAAAGGAAATAGAACGCATGGATTTCCTAAATATAAAAGTAAAAAAATAGACAAACCTATAGAACTAATAATCAAAAAAACTCTATAAGAATAGAAAATGATTATATAAAGATACCTAAAATAGGATTTGTAAAATTGGCGTTACATAGAAATATTAAGAGCAATGAAGTTATTAAAAATGTAGTAGTAGAAAAAGATACTGATGATAAATATTATATTTCAGTAGCAGTTGAGTGCTTGGATGTTAAAAATAATGATAAAACTAAAGATAATAAAAAAGAGGTAGTTGGCATTGATATGAGCATGAGGCACTTTTTAGTAAGTAGCGAGGGTGAGAAAATCAATCATCCTAAATATTTACTAAAAAATGAAAGTAAACTTAAGAGATACCAAAAAAAACTATCAAAAAAACAAAAGGGTTCTAGAAATAGGGCTAAATCTAGATTAAGAGTTGCTAAGTTGCATAGGAAAATTTCAAATCAAAGAAAAGATTTTTTACATAAATTATCTTATTATTTTGCAGCTAATTACAAAAATATAGTAATAGAAAACTTATCAATTAAAGGTATGCAAAAAGGAATGTTTGGCAAAAGTGTTAATGATTTAGGATGGTATGAGTTTGTAAGACAATTATCATATAAATCAGAGTGGTATGGATCCTATTTGCATAAAGCAGATAGATATTTCCCATCAAGTAAGCTATGCAACAATTGCAGTATTAAAAATACAACTCTAAAATTAAGTGATACTAGGTGGACTTGTAGTGGCTGCAGTACTTTGCATGATAGGGATATAAATGCGGCTCTAAATCTTAAAAATTATTACAAAGAAATAAAAACTAAGGCAGGAACTGCCTGAAGTTAAGCTTGTGGACCATGCTCTAGTGGATGATCGTTCTTTTAGAACCTAAAAAGCTATCATGGAATGAAACAAGAAGCTATTTCTATAATCTTTGATTTAGAAATAGTAGTTCACTAATCATTTTCTAATATTACTGATATTATATTGAATAAATATTTTTATAGAGGCAATAAAAGATGTAAGTGTGAAAGTACAAGCTTATATAGATGTTGTTAAAACTGAATAAAACGAAATAGCATATCAAAAAAATGATAATTTTGCCTTTAATGCTATTGTAGTAAAAGCTGTCTATCGCATTCTTTTTTTTATAATTATATTTAGTCAAAAATAGCAATTGTAATTCCATTTTGGACATCAATGTTTTCGTCTATATTATTAGTTCGGTTATTTCTTTTTTTCTTGATTTACCGTGTGTAAATTAAGAAAAAAATTTCATCAAAAGTTTCAATAATCTTTAGAACATGTGCTTAAAAAAAATTGAAAAGAGCTTGAGGTGAACTGCTATTTATATAATCTTTGATTTAGAAATAGCAGTTCACAAAAAGGTATATCTTAATTTTCTATTGCTTTTTCAATTACTTTCTTAAGACTTTCTAGTACATTTTTTAATTTTTATAGCTTACTAATAAAAATTCTGTTCTTATTGTTTATTGTGTTTTATACATTTTCAGTGTTAAATGAAGTTCTAGCCCTTCTTAATGACATAAGAGGGTTTTGTCTTCATTTTCATTTTCAATGTCATCTCCAAAAGAGCTTTTATTTATCTCTTTATATAAATTAAAGGTAGGATCTCCAATTTTTTCCTGAATATCTTTTGTATTTATTGTGTGGCTAACTATATTTATATTTTTAAATATAGTATTGATATCTTTTAAAGTATGTTCAAGACTTTTTTCTCCATCGCTATCATCATAACTATCTATTGTTGGTATTTTTTTCTCTTTCTACTTTTTCTTTTTCTACTTCTTTTTGTTAACCACTATTATCTCGTGTTGTTTTTAATTCCGGTGTATCGTTATTATTGAGTCATCTTTCTTCATTAATTCTTCTTCTAAAAATCCTTTGACTTTTCTTTTTTCACTTTGTTGTAAATCGGAATAATTTTTGTATGAGCTTGTCGGTTCAAAAACGGCACAAATAATAATTTAAGGTTAACTCAGTTTTTTAGATTAGTAAAATTTTGAATTCAGTTTAATTGGCCGTTTTGTTAAGATGAATGGAAAATTCCATTAGTTTTTGGTTTTTATTGTTTTGGTAAAAAAAATAAGAAAAAAAATAACTAATAGAAAAGCTCCAAATAAAAAAGTATATGAATAAAGACATAAAAATGCTCATTACAAAGTCTGCTCCAAAATCCTATTTATTTAATTTTTGTGGAATAAAAAAATATTACAGTATTTGCTGTTTCGAGGAATACTCACAAAATCTATATAGAGAACTAGTAAACTCTGAAAAGAATTATAAACTAGTTCTTAGTGAATTTATAAAAAATGAATAACGTGGATACTCAATTAATAGCAAAATTTTCAAGGCTAGCTTGGGCAGATTTATTCAATAGGGGAGTTCATTCAGTTTGATTGGCTATGATTAAGGTAGATGAAAAATATTTTAGAGGGTTTTTTTTCACTATGAGTGTACTAATTTTATTATTAGTTGTGGATTTAGTAAATTTTTGTATCTTACGACTCGATAAGTCTTGTTTTAACTTGTATCTTGAGCTGCGATAAGTAGCACAAGATACAAGTAGTTATATGAGAGTGGATAAAATGAGCTATAATAATTTCTTTTCTAGAAAAGATACACTTTCTAATTTAAAATTGAGTGCGGTTGAATATTGTGTTTTAAGCGACATGAAAGCGGTTATTGACGAATTAAAAAATAAATCTTCTAATAAGATAGAAAATGGTATTGATTCTAATTCTTTATGGCCGTTATTTGAGGACTACGATGAAAAAAATTTTGACGATTTCTTTGTAAGTTTGGGCTCTGAAAAAGCTAAACAATTAATTAACTTATTTCGTAAGATTAAAACAAGAATAAGTGTTAATGTATTTGAAACAGAAGTTTTTTTGTTGTATATATGCATTGAGGATGTATTTCTAGTTAATCTTATGTATTCTGATTGTGAAGATGAAGACAATTGTTTTGATTATATTGAGCCTACTCTTGATCAGCAATTCAAAAATATAAGGAAAACGCTAATCTTGAAATTAGAAGATTTTGGTGTTTTTGTATGAAATGATTTTTCTTTTTACAATTAAATCAAAAAAATGCTAAATAAGCAAGTTATGTTTGTAGTTGTAGATTAAGTCATTCAATTAATAATGAATATTAATATCATTATTTTCTCTCCGAAGGATTTTGATTATTAATATTTGTCGATTATTTTTAGAAATTGTTCTATGAGTATAAATATTTTCATTGCAAGGTAATCTCTTTATTTTACAATACTTTTGATCAGCCATATTTAGTTTTATGTATGTTAATAAATGGATTTATTTTGATTTTGAATATATTTTTTGATGTATTACAAGAAAATAAAAACTAAGGCAGGAGCTGCCTGAAGTAAAGCTTGTGTTGTGGACCATGCTCTAAGTGGATGACCGTTCTTTTAGAGCCTAAAAAGCTATCATGGGATGAAACAAGATGCTATTTCTATAATCTTTGATTTAGAAATAGCAGTTCACGTGGGGAGATGGATTTTCTTCCTAAAATATAATTTGAGTTACTTGAATGTGCTAAGCGGATTTTAACAATTCTTGAGAAAAGATAAAATTGGTATATATTTGTCTTTTTAGAGAGATCTATCTTACTTGGCAGAACTTTTAAAGGTTTGTTAAAAATAGTATTTGGGCAAACTTATATATTTGTAGATTGTTTTAGCGTAAGGTGGAGAAGGAGTATATATGAGGATTTTGGTTGGTGTTTGCATAATAACATTAGCTTTATTGGGTTGTTATTTGCCTGATAAGCA
>NZ_FMTE01000003.1 GCF_900099615.1 Borreliella japonica
GGGAAGCCTTCCTCAAGATGAGATATCCTTTAAGGGTCCTGGAAGAATACCAGGTTGATAGGTTAGAAGTGTAAGTATAGTAATATATTAAGCTGACTAATACTAATTACCCGTATCTTTGGCCATATTTTTATCTTCCTTATAAAAACCCTGGTGGTTAAAGAAAAGAGGAAACACCTGTTATCATTCCGAACACAGAAGTTAAGCTCTTATTCGCTGATGGTACTGCGAGTTCGCGGGAGAGTAAGTTATTGCCAGGGTTTTTATTTTGTATTTTAAGCCTTGATTTTATTGTGTATATTTATCTTTACATATTAGTAAGATTATTTTATTTTAATAAGGAAATTTTAAAATATTATGAAAAAAGCAAACTTTTTGAGTATTAATTTTTTAATTTTGCTTTTGGTTTGTTTTGTCAGCGTTAATTTATTTTCTAAGGATATTTTCAAGTTTAAGCTTGTAGGTCAATATTTTCCTTTTTATCATAAGAATGATAAAGGAGAATATGTAGGTCTTATTTTTTCTATTTTAGATAAATGGGCAAAAGATAATAATGTTAATATTAGAGTTGAACCTGTTGATAATTTAAATGAAAGCAAAATTGAAGACGAAGCAATATATTTAGGGTTGACTTATAATTCAAAATTAAATGATTTATTTTATTTCAAAAATGAGCTTGCCAGGAGTATTGCAATTTTATTTTCTAAAGGCTCTAATAAAAAATATAAAAATACCCATTCAACATTTTTATCCAATTTTAATATAGGGGTTGTTAAAAATACAATATATGAAGATATTTTAAGAATAAGAGGTGCTAACACTATTTTTTTGGCTGATAATGTCCAAGAGTTATTATTAGCTTTAAAAAATGATAAAGTTGATTATATATATGGTGATTGCAAGACTTTATCTTATGTTGCAAAGCGTTTTTTAGATGAAGGTCTTGAAATTTTTAATGGAGATATTTTCTACAGTATCAAAAATAGGGTAGCTATTAGTAGAAATGCTCCTGAGATAATAAAGAATTTGAATTTAGATTTGTTTTCGTATTTAATGAAAATGCCCGATGAACATATTTTTTCTTTTTTAGACAGTGCTTCTAAGGGAAATTTTATTGATGTTGGTTTATATAACGATTATCCTCCTTTGAGTTTTATTGATTCAAAGGGGAAATTGTCTGGCATTTTAGTAGATTTATGGAGTCTTCTCTCAAGACAACATATTTTTAAACCTATTTTTAAGGGATTTCCTAAAGAGGATATTAAGAAATCATTAGATGGAAAGTCAGTAGGCATTTTTGGAGGAATTATTAGCAATGATAGTGTATTTGAAAATGTTAATTATGTGGTAAGCAAGCCGATATATCCTCTTAATTTTAAATTTTATTCTAAAGATTTAAGCAATAATCTTGGTCCAATAAATTCTCAGTTTATTGATTTTGATTTTAATAATATTCAATTAAATAAGAATCAAGATATTGTTAATAACTTTGTAGATATTGTCAATAATTCATATGGGTTTATAGAAAATTCAATAACAACAAAATATTTATTGAAATTAAATGGATATAACGGCAGATTAAAATCTTACGATTCGATTTTTAATAAAAATAGATTTTTAGTATTAGCTATTGATAACAGGATTTATAAGATTATTAAATATATTCTCAATTCTATATTTGATGATATTTCATTTGAATCTTTACTTCAAATAGATAAAAATTGGCTAGATAAAGAAGAGATTAATAGCTCTCGAATAAATAGTTATAAAATTATGAATAAGGTTAAATTTAATATAGAAGAAAAAATTTGGTTATTAAAAAATAATAAATTAAATCTTGCTGTTAAAAATTGGTATCCAATAGATTATGTTGAAGAGAACAATTATAAAGGAGTAAATCAATTTTTGCTTGATAAGGTTAGAATGTTTTCAGGTTTGGAATTTAACATAATTGAAACACACAGCAATTTAGATCTTAAAAAATTAATCAAATCTGGAAAAATTGATATGCTAAATACTAATGCGATCGATTCAAATTTAGATAATGTTTTTAATATAAAACTAAATTCTAGAATTCCACTTTATATTTTTTCAAATAAAAAAAGGGTACTTCCGTCCAGATCTTTAGAAAGGTTTGCTGTACTTGATTTTTTATATAATAAAAATTTAGCTTCTAATATTAAGTCAAAGCTTATTTTAGTAAGTAGCTTTAAAGAAGCCCTACTTCTTCTTTATAAGGGAAAGATAGATGGGATTATTAGCGATGAGTATACAGCTGCTGCTGTATTTGAAGAATTAAATGTTGTTGATGTTGAAAAGCTTCCTACTTTTAGAGATTTGGCTTTCGATTTGAGTCTTGCTATTTATAATCAGGATTACATCTTGAAAGAAATTATTCAAAAAGTTGTTATGCGTTCAAATGTTGATAGTCATATGTATTTAAATGATTGGAAATTTGATGTTTATTATAAATCTAAAGACAGTAGGTTTAAAAATTTCAAATTTTTAGTGTTAACAGTCATTATATTTTATTTTACTTTTTTAGGATTTGTAATAATTTTTATGTTCAAATTGTCATTTGAGCAGAAAAGAAGATATTCTTTTGTGATGAATGAAAAAAATATTGCAGAAGCCGCTAATACCGCTAAGACCATTTTTATAGCAAATATCAGCCACGATATTCGTACTCCCATTAATGGAATAATGGCAGCTACTGAGCTTTTGGATACAACTATTCTTACAGATATTCAAAAAGACTATGTTAGGATGATAAATTATTCATCTGATTCTTTACTTTCTTTGATTGATGATATATTGTATTTGTCTCAAATAGATGTAAATGAATTACATATCGAGAGTCAAGAGATTGATTTAGAGAGCGAAATGGAAATGGTTTTAAAAACTTTTCAATCTCAATGTGCAAAGAAAAATATTGATTTATTCTCTTATTCTAAATCTATTTTTAAAAATTACATAAAAGGTGATATTGTAAAAATTAAGCAAGTTTTAATTAATTTAATAGGAAATGCTTTTAAGTTTACAGATGATGGTGTTATTGTTTTAAACTATGAAGAATTATGTAGAACAAGAACTGATGACAATAGAGTATTGGTTACGATTGAATTTAAGGTAATAGATACAGGCAAAGGCATTAAAAGAGAGAATCTTTCTAAAATATTTGAAATATTTAAACAAGAAGATGATTCTTCTTCAAGGGTTCATGAGGGTGCAGGATTGGGGTTGTCAATATCTAGAGAGCTTATAAGGCTAATGGGGGGGCTTGGCATTACTGTTGATAGTAAAGTGGGGGAGGGTACAACTTTTTCATTTATGTTGCCTTTTTTCTTGGGTGGCGAGCTTAAAAGTAAAAATTCATCAATCAATAGATTTCAATCAATAAATAGTAATAATAAAGTATTGAATGTACTTTCGAGTCAAAAGTCTATTAAAATTTTTGAGCACTGTTCGGCTTTGTTGGGCTACTCGTCTAATGTACACTATGTAGCTTCTTTTAAGGATGCTTATAAATTCTTTAAGGAATACTCTTTTTATAATTTTGTTTGTATTAATGTAAATAACGATAATATTGAAGCAAGTATTCGATTTGCTAATAATATTGAAAAACTAAGCTCTGATGTACAAATAGTTTTTTTATTTTATTATTTAGATAATGAAGCTTTAAAAAATTTAAAATATATGTATGTTAAAAAGCCTTTAATGGGGCTTAATATATTTTCTATTCTTTTTAAAAAAGAGTTTAAAATGGAAATGGATTTTGAAGATTTGGCTCCAATAGATAGTGATTTTAAGATAAAAGAACCTATTAAGGTGTTAATAGCTGAAGATAATAAGGTAAATCAAAAAGTATTGAAAGACATGCTTGTTGTAATAGGCATTAATGAAAATTTTATTGATGTTGTAGATGATGGGGTAAAGGCTTTAAAATTTTTAAGAGAAAAAAGATATGCTATCTCTTTTATTGATATACGAATGCCAAGATATGATGGATTTTCAGTGGCTAAAGAAATTAGAAAATTTGAAAAGGCAAAGAATTTAAAACCATGTGTTTTGGTTGCTGTAACAGCGCATGCTTTGCAAGAGTATAAAGACAAGTGTTTTGAAAGTGGTATGAATGATTATATTTCAAAGCCTATACACATAAGTTCAATTAAAGTTATATTAAAAAAATATTTACAGCTTGAAGTTGATAATATTTGGGAGAATGAAGAGTTGAATCAACCTATTAAGTTTCCCAATTTAGATGTTAATAGAGCTTTAAAAGAATTAAATCTTTCATATGCATCATATTCTGAACTATGTAGAGGGCTTGTTGATTTTATTTCTATCAATATTATTGATTTAGAAAAAGCTTTTAATGAAGAAAATTTATCTTTAATTAGGGATATATCTCATACAATATCTGGAGCTCTTTCTAATATGCGTAGTGAATTGTATAAAGATTTTAAAAAAATTGAAACAAGTAAAGATTCAATTTATGAGTTGAAAAAAATGTATTCTTTTGTAAAAGGTGATTTATTGCAGCTAATAAGTGATATAAAGGAGAATATTTTGTTTGAGTCTGAGATTGTTAGTGAGAATAAGCTATACTTTAAAAGCAATGATCAATTTTTATACCTTCTCAATAAACTTTTAATTGGTATTAAGACCAGAAAGCCAAGAGAATATAAAGAAATTCTTGAGAGCATTGACAAGTATGTTTTAGATGAGAATATTAAAGTATTATTTAGTGAGCTTCGCAGGAATTTAAGATTATATAGATTTGCTGAGAGTTCTAAGATTCTTAAAGGGATTATTGAAAGGTTTAGCAATAGAGATATTAGTAGTGGAGATGATAATTAAAGATAAAGTTTTTGAAGTAGAGAATCAGAAGCTTTTAATTGTGGATGATTCTCCCACCAATTTAGATTTATTGGTAAATATATTGCAAGATGCTTATGAAGTTGAGGTTGCAACAAATGGATTAGATGCCTTAAAGCAAGTTGAAAAAGATAATCCTGACCTTGTACTTCTTGATATAGGTCTTCCAGATATTAATGGCTATGAGGTATGTAGAAAGCTAAAAAGCGATCCTGATACTAAAGAGATTCCTGTAATTTTCATTAGTTCAAGAAGTTCTACAGATGATCAACTTGAGGGATTTAATGTTGGTGGAGTAGATTATATTTTAAAGCCTTTTAATAGTCGAATAATTGACGCTAGAGTTAAGACGCATCTTGAATTAAAGCGATTAAGGGATTATTTTAAAAGTTTGTCTAGAATTGATGGGCTTACTCAGATTCCAAATAGAAGATTTTTTATGGACAAATTTTCTAAGCTGTGGATGAAAGCTTTAGAAAATAAAGAAATAATAATTGTTGGGATGTTGGATATTGATAATTTTAAAAATTATAATGATAATTATGGCCATACCAATGGTGATGAGTGTCTTAAATTGATTGCTAAGGCTTTATATAAGGTTTCTTTAAAATATAAAATAGATGTTGCTCGATATGGAGGAGAGGAATTTATTTTTTTTTCTGTTAATAAGAGTTTAAGTGAAATGATTTGCATTATTAAAACAATGATTAATGATATAAAGTGTTTAGGAATAGTTCATGAGTATAGTGGTATTTCTGGCATTGTGACTGTTTCAATTGGGCTTGCTCAAGAAATTCCTATTGATAATAATTTTACCAATATCATAAAGCTTGCTGATAGCAAGCTTTATGAGGCTAAAGTTTCTGGAAGGAATCAGTTTAGATATTAAGATTTTTATATTTATTAAATTTTAGTATTTATAAGTTACAGAGATTCCAATAGAATCGTAGTAAAAATAAGAATTACCAGTTGCTATTCTTTTTGAAATATCAGCCAGTCCAGCTGTGTTATTTGTGTATGTAGGATTTGTAGCTAATTTTAATTGAAGACCAATTGCTAAGGGTTTGACAACTTCAAAATTAGCAATAATAGAAATATTGTGATAAAAAATGTCACTTCCCCAACCTTTGTTTTTCCACGAGCTTATGTTTCTTTCTTTGCCAATTTGTGTTTTTCCTTCATAAAGTAAACCTATAATGTTAAGAGGTATTGGCATTTTGTAAGCTAAAAGAGCGTAAGGCTTTATTAGTATGCCATTTATATTTTTACCATCGTCTGCTTTATATTTCCAAAGTTGATCTTTGTTTGCATGAGGATTAATTAAGTATGTAAAATCATTGCCAATAACTGTAATAATGTGTGTCCATTCTCCTTGAAAAATAGCGTTTAAATCAAATTGTAATCGTCCCCCTATTATTACTTCTGAATAAAATTCAATAGTATTTGAATATTTTCCATTTTCAATGTGCACCCCAACTCCTTTAAATCCAAAAGCTTCCCAACCTATACCAATTTCATTTGATGCATATAAATTTAAAAAAGCAATGGGAGTAAAGTTTAGCATGCTTTTAAATGAGATATTTACAGGAGACAATCCAATATTTAAATCGATGTCTATGCCATTGTTTTTAAAAAGTATAGAATTGGGATTGTTTAAAGCTTTAAAATTTTTATAGTATCCCAAGTATGATATTAATTTTATTCCTCCCCAATAATTGGCTGGAATTCTTAGACTTGGTTCAATACTTTTTAAGTTGGGATGTTTAAAGCTTCGTGAAAATTTGCTTCCATTTGTTCCCAGCTCGTGGGGAGGATAATAAGCAGATTGAAAATTGAAATAAAAATATTCATTATTGACTTCTAAGTTTTGTTGATCTTGAGCAAGAATCATTTTTGCTTGCAAAAATAACAAGCAAAAGCAAATTTTTTTTATTAACATTTTTACTTTAAATACCTTTTCCATTCATTTTTTTAACATTATTTTAATTATCTTTTCCCTTATTTCATCAATTTTAACAGATGCATCAATATTGTTAATTCTAGAGCATTTTGAGTAAAATTCTATTAGTGGTTTTGTTTGTGATTTATATTCTTTAAGCCTTGTTTTTAAGCATTCTTCTTTATCATCTTCTCGTTGGTAAAGATCTCCTCCGCAAATGTCGCAAATGCCATTGGTTTTTGTGGCTAGGGTGTATATATTGAAAATATTATTGCAAGATTTACAAATTCTTCTTCCCGAGAGTCTTTTTATTACCAACTCTTCATTGATTAAAAAGTTTATTATTTTTACATTTGGCAAAAATTTGTCAAGAGCTTCGGCTTGACAAATATTACGTGGAAACCCATCTAAAATAAAATTTTTGTTATTTTCAATGGCTTTGATTTTATCTTCTACTATTTTGATTGTAATTGTGTCAGAGACCAGTTCCCCTTTTTCAACAATTTTTTTTATTTCTTTTCCAAGGGTTGTAGAATTTAAAATATTTTCTCTAAATAAATCTCCTGTTGAAATGTGATGGTATTTAAATTCGCTAGAAATAATTTTTGAAATAGTCCCCTTTCCAGAACCTGGAGGACCCAAAAATACAAGTCCCATTATATATAACTCCTGTTTAGATATTTATTATTTTAAGGGTTTATTTAAAAACATTTAATAAAAATTTAAGTCCTACAATTGTTCCAATTGTAGATCCAAGGTTTACAAAAAGAACTATTAATAGAATTCTTGTAACTTTGTTTTTGAAATATCCTTTTGTTGTTGATAGTTCTTCTTGTAGATTTTCAAAATCTTTGACCTTTGGTTTGTTTATGTAAGCTTCAACAAGTCCTGCTACCATACCTGTTCCTATGAATGGTATTAAGGAAAATATTGGAGAACCTATAATAGCTGTTAAAATTGTTAAAGGGTGAGATTTTAATAATATGGCTGCAATGCCTGAGAAAAGAGAGTTGGATATTATCCAAAGCTTTAAATTTTTGTATGCAAAATCAAATCCTTTAAAGTAAAAAGAGCTTGCTATTAGCAAAATGATTGAAATTGCAATTAAGTAAGATAGTGCTTTGCTAAATGAAAAATGTTTTTTAGGTATTCTGTTGAGTTCCTCAACGTTTATTACTTTTTTATTTTGACTTATTTCTTTTAGAGTTCTCATTATTCCATTCACATGGCCTGCGCCTACAACGGCAAGAATAATGCCTGTTCCTTCGAGTATTTTGTTTGTAATAAATTCATCCCTCTCGTCAATTAAAGCTTTTTTTACTTTAGGTATTTCTTTGGAAAGTTCTTCCATTATTTTTGAAAGAGCGTCTTGTTCTTTGAGTTTTTCAATTTCATCTTTTGTAATTTTTGTATCTGTTAAGGAAAAAAGGCTTGAGATTATTTTTATTTTTTCAAATATTGGAATAGGTATCCAAGCTCTTTTTAGAGTTGTTTCAATTTTTCTGTCGGCAAGAATTATTGGAATATTGTGTTTTTCAGCTTTTAAAACAGCTGTTTTCATTTCCTCGCCAGGTTTTATTCCCTGTTCTTTTGCTAATTTTTTTTGAAAATTACTAAGAATTATGTTTATTATGAGGAAGAAGGCTTTTCCTTGTTTTAATGCTTTATCTATATCTAAGTTCCTCCATTTTTCATTTTCATCGGTGTTTAAGATCGAATGATAGCGAGCTTCATCAAGCTCAACAGCAATATAGTCTGGCTTTAAGATTTCTATTAAATTTGCAGTATCTTCTGAGCTTTTTTTTGACACGTGAGCAGTTCCAAGTATATATATTGTTTTATTATGTATATTAAATTTACTTACATGAGAAAAACAGTCTTCTGTATGGGTGTTTTCTTTTTCGTTGTCCAAAAAATATTCCTTGTTTAAAAAATTTAGCCATTAATCAGTTAGTATAGCTTTTAATAATTTTACCATATGGTTTAGTGGAACTATATAGTCTATGTTGTTTTCTTCTATCGCTATTTTTGGCATTCCAAAAACCATTGAACTTTCTTCATCTTGAGCAATAGTAAGTCCCCCGGCTTTTTTTATATCGCCAATTTCTCTTGATCCGTCATTTCCCATCCCAGTCATTATTAGGGCAATTGCTTTATCTTTTGCAATTTCTGCAATAGATTGAAATAGTACTCCAATAGATGGTTTGTGACCATTTATATGTTTGCCGTCGAAGGTTTGTATTTGATAGTTACTATCGATTTTTTTGATTTTTGTATGATGTCCGCCTGAGCTTATGTATGCATGTCCTTGCTTTAATATTTCTTTATTGGTGGTTTCTTTTACGCTTATTTTGCAAAGATTATTAAGATTTTTTGCAAATTCTTCTGTAAATCCTTTAGGCATATGTTGAACAATTATTATTGGTGGAAAGCTTTCAGGTATTTCTGGCAATATTGATTTCAAGGCTACAGGCCCCCCTGCTGATATTCCAATTGCTATTATGTCGAATTTTCTCATTTTAAGTTTTTTAATTTCTTTTTCATTTAATATTTTTTCTTTTGTATATTCTTCAAGTTTGGTTAATGAGAAAATGTCATTTTTGTGATTTAAAAAAAAATTAGCTTTTTCATAATTTTTTGTTTCCATATATTTATTGTGGACAATTTTGTTTTTTATAGATATCGATCCATAGGCTAAAAGAGAACTAATAATTTGTTCTTTTTTGTTTTCATGTGATTTTTTATTTTTAGATACCAATATAAGATCATCAGCGCCCTTTAAAGCAGCAATGTTTATTAGATTTTGATTTGAAGAGGTGACTACAATTGGTATTGTTTTGTGTATATTGTTTTTTTTCTCCAAAAAGAGAATATCTTCACTATTGTTTTCTTCTAAATTCATTAATATTACTTCGGGGTTATGTTTTTTAAGTTTGTTTGTTGCGAATTTGCCATTAGAAGCAGTTGCAATGACCTTGAGTTTAGGAGACGAATTAATAAGGTCTGATATGAGCTTTCTTTTTACAGCAAAATATTCTATGACAAGTACAGAAATTTTTGTTTCCACTGTTACTTTTTCCCTATTAAATTCTTGTTAAATTATAACTTATATTTATTTTTTAATTTAAATTTTTCTTTTTGATAGCCAGTATCTTTTTTTTCATATATTATTGCCCAGGGTGTTTTTAAAAATTTAAAAGGAAGGTTAAGTCCAAAAAGTGACTCTGAGTGTCCTATAAATAAATAGCTATTTTTAGACATGTTATTGTAAAATTTTTTAAGCACTTTAATTTTTGATTTTTCATCAAAGTATATTAATACATTTCTACAAAAAATAACATCAATTTGTGAAAAATTACTTTCAAAGTTTAGATTATGATAATCAAATCTTATGTGATTTTTAATTTCATTTTTAATTTTATATCCGTTTGAATGAGAATATATATAATGTCGGTATTCTTTGGGAATATTTTCACATTTATTTGATGAGTAATATCCTTCTTTTGCTATCATCAAAGATTTTAAACTTAAATCAGAAGCGATAATAACAAAATCTATTTCTTTTGGAAGTTTTGATTTGAGTACAAATGCTAATGAATAAGGTTCTTCTCCTGTTGAGCATCCTGCAGACCAGATAATAATTCTATTTTTTTCTTCTATGTTTTTAATATTAATTAAATTAGGAATTACAAATTTTTCAAAAGTTTGAAAATGTAGTGAATTTCTAAAAAATCTTGTTAAATTGGTTGTGACTAAATCTAAGAAATATTCTTTTTTTAATTTTTCACTAATTATTAAATTATAAAGTTGTGATGGATTTTCAATAGCAAGTTCTCTTACCGCGTCATTAATTCTGCTTTGAAGAACAAATTTATTTTTTTCGTCAAATCGCATTCCGCTGTTGTTGTATATAAAGTCGCAAAATTTTAAAAATAGTTCATCTTCAATTTCTAGCATTTTTGGGAACCTGCTTAATTATTCTCTTTATAAATAAGTATTGCTTATTTATAATAAATCTCTAGGTAAGAATATTTTTTTTGAAAAAACTGTAAAATTAACATAAATAATTTTATTATAAAATATGGATTTATAAAAAGGTTTTTGTTTATTTTAATTTATTTGCAGTAATAAATGAGGAATTTAATAAGTGTTGGAAAAAATATTTGCAAATTCCTATTTAATAATATCTATTTAAAAAGATTGATGATGAAGATTGAATGATGTTTAATGAGTTTAAAAGAATAATTTTTAAAGAAGATTTTAGGTATGAAATTTTTAGAAAATTTTTTCATATTTTTAGCTTAATTGTTTTGATTTTTTATGAAATAAATTTTTGGATAGGGTTTGTCTTTAATATGCTTTTTATGATTTTATACTTAACTTCTGAAGTTTTTAGAATTACTAAAAAAAAACTACTTTTCTTTAAGAATATTTCAGATATAATATTAAAATCAAGGAAAATATTGCCCAATAAAGTATCTTTTTCGCCCGTTTTTTTATTTTTAGGCATATTGGTATCATATTGCTTAGTTATGGAACCTTTTAATTATATTGGAATATTCTCAGTATGTCTTGGTGATGGATTTGCAAGTCTTGCTGGAAAGTTAATTCCTTCTTTTAAGCTTGTAAATGATAAAACGATTTCTGGTAGCTTTGTTGTATTTTGCGTTACTTTTTTTTCATATTATTATTTTTTTCCTTATTTAACAGCAGCTTTAATTCTTGGGATTTTAGCAGTATTAGTAGAGCTTTTTGATTTTGCGAATTATGATAATTTATTTTTACCACTTGTTGTTTCAAATTCGTCTTATTTTTTAACTTCCTTTTTTTATAGCCAATAAAAGAAAATTTTTCCTGATTTTTTTAAGTAGATTGGTATACCAACTGAGATTGGGAGAAAGGCATAGGGTATTTTTAGCAAATTTAAATAAATTCCACTTAATATTAAAAGCATTGAAACAAAAAGGAAAAAATAGTCAAGGTTTTTTTTTCTTAAAAAGGCTACTATAAAGTTTATTAAAATAAGCAACAAGAATGCGTCTATGTAAAATTTTGTGCTTTCGATTTTAAGAATGCCGTAGTCTTGGTTATTTTCGTATGAATTAATAGGCATTGTGTAACTATATATGCATGCAAAGGTCAAAATAATGTAAATTGTATAATGTATTGATTTTATTTTGAAATCGCATATATATAAACTTAGAAAAAATAAATTTAATAATGAAAAAGTATTTACAAAAAGGATAAATTTTGTAAATAGGTAATAACTTGAATTTAGGTTGTTTTTTAAAAAAAAATCTTCAGAGATCAAAATAGGATCTAATGTGAATGAACTGATGAAACAATAAAAAAGTATAAATTGTATATTATTGGTTCTTTTGTAGTTAATATATGACCATAGTGAGCCTATGATTCCAGTAATAAAGATGGCGAATTTATTAACTAGCATTATAAAATTATTATTGTAAATCTCTAGAACATAATTTTGATAATTTTCGTTGTATTTTATTTTATAAGAAAAAATCAGTATAACTAGTGTTACTAAAATTAAAATTATAAAGAGAAATAAATTAATAGAAGCGTTTAATTTTGCAAGTATTGACTTCATTTAAACTTCCAGGAATGCGTGTTTTTGATTTTTTTTATATTTTTTTTAATTTTTGAGTTAAGTTTTTCAAAAAAATCTATCTTTGTTTTTGTTTCAATTAAATCGACGCTGACAACATAATTTTTCAAATTCAAGTCTTTTGCTTTTTCATTTGGGATAATAAAAGAGATTATGTCATAAAAATTTTTGTTATTAATGTTTAGTACTATTTTATAAAAATTTTTAGGTATCAAAATTTTGCTTTTACCAATAAATCCTTTATTTTCCGTTAAAATTCCAGCACTAATGATATATATATATCCTTTTAAGATTGCCCATTCTCTTACCAATTTTTCAAGTTTTAGCCAAATTCCAGAATTAAATTCGCTTTTTTGAGGTGACATATTGGATAAAAAATATGTATCTCTCATTGCATCCTCAGAAAAAGACATGTCTGCAGAACTTACTATGTGTCCCCTGTCATAGCCGCTCTTAAAGTAATCTTCAAGTTTTGGAAAAGTGCCTTTGATGTTGGTGTCTTCAAAGAATTTAGAACTCCTTTTAATTTTTTTTGATTTTAACAAAGTCAATGCCAGTTCTACCATTTCTCTTTTAAGTGGATAAGCAGCCCATTCGGATTGTCTTGCACTTTCAGCATACCCTAAGGTATAGTGTTTTTTGTGTATTATTTGGGTAGTAAGATATCCTTTTGGTATTAATTGGGATTCTTTTATCGGAATAAATTTTGTAATGTTAATGTATTTATTTTCTATTATCTCTAAATAATTGTAAATTTTATGTTTAATTTGCTTTAGGACTTTTGGATTTAAGGAAAAAAATAAAAATCCTGTTAGACATAAAATATAGCAGTAAAGAAAAAATTTTGATCTTTTTTTCATGTTTCTGTTTCTTTTTCGTCCTTAAAATTATATCTAATAGTGAAATTAAAAGAAATGTTAAATGTATCTAAAAATAAAAAATCAATTTTAAAGTCCATTCCTATTAAAGGTATTGCATTTTTAGTAGAAATTTCAATAAACATGTAAGGCTCTAGTACATAGGGTAATTTTTCGTAAAATTTAATGTCCCCTATAAAGTTTGTAGATAAGTAAAAATGACCACCTATGCCAATAGTGGAGGAAAAATATTTTGTTTTTTTAATTAAGTTTGCAATATGCCAGTTTATTCCTCCTCCAATATACGATTTAAAGTATTGCATATTTTTAGGGATATTAAGGCTTTCTTTTGTTAATATCATAGCAACGATTAAAAAATCAAAACTATTATTAGAGAAGGTGTAGTAGGGTCTAAAAATAAGATGTTTAATATTTGAATTTAGAAAAAATCCAATTCCAATTCCAATCCCTGTAGAATATGTGAATCCTCTTTCCGGGCTAAAAAAATTAGAACTTTGTTCGGATTGATTATTTTTTTCATTAGTATTGTCTTTTTCATTTGCAAGTGCATTTAAAGCAGAAATGATGAGCAATGTTAAAGAAATACAAATGTTTGGAGTTTTTTTCATAAACAGATTATTTTAAATGGTATAAAAATTGCGGTGTCTTTTCAATACTATAATTAGAATATGTATTCAAGGAAAATTTTCCTGTTTAGTATAAAAAATATTTTTTATACTAGGTGGCTGTTGTATGCTATTTTTATTGTATATTATACAATATTACGATATGTTTAATTTCTAGGAGACTGCATTTATGTTTTTTAATTTTTTGAAAAAAGATCTTGTATTTGTTTTGCCAGAAGTAAATTCAAAAGAAGATGTAATTGATTTTTTAGTTGAAAAAATCGATGATAAGGGATATATAGATAGCAAAAAAGAGTTTCTTCAAGGAATTCTTGATAGAGAGAAAATAGGTGACACTTCTTGGGAAAATGGGGTTGCAATTCCCCATTTTATAGGAGATGTTGTTAAGACTAGTTTTATTTCATTGCTTTACATTAAAGGTGCTGGGGTTAAATGGTCTGAAGAAAATCCCCCTGTTAATTTAATATTTTTGATTTGTATGTCAAAAAAGCAACAAGGCAATGAGCATCTTAGGGCTATTGCGTTTATAGCTAAACTTTTTGAAGATGATGCTTTTCAAAATGCTTTAAGTGGTGTTGTTACTACTGATGACATTTATTATTACATAGAGAATGTTCAAAGAAAAGCCAAAGAAGAGGTTTTTGGAGCTACAAAATCAGAGAAAATAGTTGCTGTAACTGCTTGTCCTGTTGGAGTTGCTCATACGTATATTGCAGCAAAGAAAATTGAAAATGAAGCTAAAAAGCAAGGTTACAATATTAGAGTTGAAACCCAAGGATCTATTGGCATTGAAAATGCCTTAACAGAAGAAGAAATTAGGGATGCAGCTGTTGTGATACTTGCTGTTGATAAGGATGTTGATGAAAAGAGATTTGAAGGTAAGAGAGTTTATAAAGTTTCAACTGTAAAAGCAATAAACAATACGGAAAATATTATTAAGGAAGCGTTTAACGCTCCAGTATTTTTTTGCAAAGATTCTGGAGCTAATGGCAGTTATAAAGGCTCTATTGCAACAGGCAAAGATAGTTTTTATAAATATTTAATGAGTGGAGTATCTCCAATGATTCCTGTTGTTGCAACTGGAGGAATTTTAATTGCTCTTAGTATTGCTTTTGTTGGGATTGGTTCTGATGGACCTAATTTTTCTGAGCATCCATTTTATAAGCAGATTGCAGATATTGGTTCTGTAGCTTTTGGAATGATGCTGCCTGTGCTTGCTGGGTTTATTTCAATGGCAATTGCTGATAAGCCTGGTCTTGCTCCAGGTCTTGTTGGTGGAGTAATGTCTGGAAATGTAAAAGCAGGTTTCTTGGGTGCAATATTTGCAGGGTTTCTTGCAGGCTATGTTGCAAGGTTTTTAGCAAAGAGATCTGTTCCTGAGTGGTTAAGGCCCGTAATGCCTATATTTGTGATTCCGCTAATAAGCACTATTATTGTTGGCTTTTTTATGTTGTATGTTGGTGTTTATATTGGAGAATTTATGGCTGTGCTTGAGAGTGGGCTTAAATCTTTACAGAGTAATTCAGAAACGTTTGGTGTGTTGGGTAAAATTTTTTTAGGTTTAGTGCTAGGATCAATGATTACTATTGATATGGGTGGGCCCTTTAATAAAGTGGCATTTCTTTTTGGAGTAGGGCTAATTCCTCAAGTGCCAGAAATAATGGGGATGGTGGCAGCAGCAATTCCTGTTCCCCCTATGGCTATGGGGCTTGCAACTTTTTTAGCGCCTAAATTATTTGAAAATGAAGAGAAAGAATCTGGCAAAATAGCCTTTTTAATTTCATTTATTGGTATTAGTGAAGGAGCTATCCCTTTTGCTGCTAGTGATCCTGGAAGGGTAATTCCTTCAATAGTGTTGGGAGGAGCTGTGTCAAGCATTATTGCTGCTTTTTTAGGTGTTGCTAATCATGCTCCACACGGAGGGCCAATAGTGCTTCCTGTTATTGATAATAAATTTGAGTTTATTATTGCAATTGCTGTTGGAGTTGCAGTTGCAACAACTTTGGTAATTTTTTTGAAATCTTTAAAATTAAAGGAATCTGAATGAATGAATGAAGATAATATTTTTTTAATGAAAAATAATATTAAAGAATATGATTGGGGGGGGATTAGTTTTATTCCCAATCTTTTGGGCGATAAGATTGATGGAAGGCCTAAGGCTGAAATGTGGCTTGGAGCACACAAAACATTTTCTAGTAAGATTTTACATAGAAATGAATATGTGTTTTTAAGCGATTTTTTAGAAGATCATAAAGAGCTTTTAGGTTGTGATGACGAATTTCCTTTTTTGTTTAAGGTATTGTCTGCAAACAAACCTTTATCTATTCAAATTCATCCTTCTAAAGATATTGCCTTAAAAGGGTATGAATCAGAGAATAATAAAGGGATAGACATTAATGATCCTAAAAGGATATATAAAGATAAAAACCCTAAAATTGAACTTATTTATGCCCTGAGTGATTTTTATGCGCTAAAAGGTTTTTTACCTTTGGATGAGATTAAAAAAATTTGTGAAATTCTGAAATTAAATTTCGACTTTCAATCACATAGAGACTTTGTAAAGACTATTTTTGATTTACAAACTTATGAACTTGAGAATATTATTGAAAAAATTTTAAAAAATTTGAATCTTATTGATGATTTTAGAGGTTACTGGTTTAATGAAATTTACAATATTTATGGTGTAGATGTGGGTCTTTTAGTATTTTTGGGCATGAATATTTTAAAACTAAAGCCAGGCGAAGTTTTTTATACAAATAGTCAGGAAGTACATGCATATCTTAAGGGAGACTGCATTGAGCTTATGACCAATTCCGACAATGTTATTAGAGCTGGACTTACTACCAAATATATTGATAAAGAAGAGATGTTAAGAGTTGGGCAATTTGATGAAGGAGCTTTATCATTTTTAAATCCCGATTTTAAAAACAGTTTTAGTGTATTTAGACTTCCAAATACTAATTTGAAATTAATTCAAAAAAAAATAAATGAGAGTATTTGTATCAATAGAAATAGCGCAATGATCTTGTTAGTCTTAGATGGGCGTGTGAATATAAATAAATCCTTAGGCCTTAACAAGGGTGAGAGCATTTTTATAGGCAGAAAAGCTGAAAACTTGTTTATTAATGGAGATGGTCAAGCTTTTATTGCTGGTTTTAATTAAAATTAAGCTTGCTTGTGTAAGCTTAATTTTAATGCCAATTTAATTATTTGGTTAATTAAATGCAAATTTTATGAATCCAAATCCAAAAAAATTGAATTTAACTCCTTCAAATAAAATGTTTGGCTTTGTTAGTAATATTGTTGGTCCTAGTGCAGGATAAACTTTAAATCCTATGTATAAATTTTTTGCAAAGTTATATTCCATTATAAAAGGAATTCTTATAACAGTGCCTATTCTCTCATAATCAGTCTCTTCCTCCTCATCAGGAGGTATAAGGGATGTTTTTGACCAATCTGCACCTATTCCAATGCCACCTCCGATTTTCATATATTGTCCAATTTGCTTTTTGAAAATAATATCTATTCCGCCGTTTAGATAATTTTCAAAATTGTTTGATTTAAGGCCAATAAAACCTCCATATCCAAAATCAATATCTACATAAGGAATTGTAATTATAATGTTTGCAATAGGATTGCCTATTCCGATGCCCATTGAAAATAAGTCATAACTTTTTTTTTCTTTTATACCTTTAAGCTTTGCGATACAGGTGGTTGAATCTTCTTCTTTACTGCATCTGACCATATAATTGTCAGATGCAAAAGAAAGGTGCATTGCACTTAATGCTAATGTTAAAATGTATATTTTTTTAAAATTTTTTATCATTTATTCTCCATTATATATATATTTTTATAAAGCCTGTGCCCAAGAAATTAAATCTAGCTCCTTCAAATGACATTGGACTGCCCAATAGCATAGTTGTTCCAATGGTAGCAACAGCTTTAAACCCAATCACAATATTTTTAAGAAAGCTATATTCTATTACTAAGGGTAGTCTTATTACGACTCCTATTCTATTTTGAAGAGAATCTGATTGTTGAATTTCATTTTCTTCTTCGTCGCCAAGTTTTTCATTCGATTTTTCAGGACTTCCTTTTGACCAATCTGCACCTATTCCAATGCCGCCGGAAATCATAGTGTTTTTGTGTATTTCATCTTTGAATAAAAGATCTATTCCTGCTATAACATAGGGCATGAAATTGTTGGGTTTAAGTCCTACGAACCCTCCGTAGCCAAGGTCTATGTCTACGTATGGGACAGATATTGTAATATTTGTAAGTGGGTATCCAATTCCAAAGCCTATGCCAAATAAACGGCGTACAGACTCTTCTTTTGCAAGAAGTTTTTCAAAATCAAAGTCATCTTCAACCTCCGCTTTGCTTTTTGATTGGGCAGTTAATAAGCCCGTTGTTAAAATAAGTATTATTGTTGCTAATAGCATTCTCATTTAAATTCTCCTTTTTTATATCCAATTTTAGATATTATCTTTACAATATTTTTAATAAAGCGTAAAAAATCAAAAATATCGATGTTTATTTGCTTATTTTGATAGCAAAACTTTATTGTTAATTTGTTCGTTGTTTTGTTTATCAAAAAATTTTTAATCACAAATATAGGTATTATTATACTACTTGACTGGATATTGATGTTAATTTTGTTTGTTTGTATAATGCTTTTGAAAATATATTTTTGCTTTTCTTTTCCGGTCTTTGAAAAAAATGTAAATCTATGAATTTGCAATAAATAAATTTTATTGCAATGTTTTATTTTAAAATACTTGCAAAAAAACTTTATTTGCTTTAAGGCTTTTGAAACTAATTTTAGGCTATTGATCCTTTTGTTCAAAAATTTATCCCAAAAATTTGAATATTAAGTTTTTAATCTATAAACAAATAGTATGTCAAAGTTTTGAATTTAAAATGCTGTTTGATATTATTTTAATTAAGACTAAATTAATTAAAAATAAGTTTAGTATATAATTTATTTTTATTAAACTTATACAAAGCTTATGATTAAACTGTATATTGTTTTTTTTTATTTTTTTTCTTTTTTATTGGGATTTTCAGAAAATATTTTTTTTAAAAATTTAGGATTCTCTAATAATGATCAGTATTTTATGTTTGGCGAATATGGGTTTGAAAATGGATATTATTATTCTTCTGTATACTTTGTTGATGTTATTAAAAATAATTTTGCAGACTCTGGAGTGCATTCTAGGATTTTTAAGGAGCACATTGAGTATTCAGATAGTTACGATAAAAGTCTTTATGAACTTTTAAAGATGATTAATTTTAAAGTTAAGGAATTTAAAATTAATCATCTAAGAAGAGGACGAGAAATTTATTTTTATGTTAAGAGTGAAATTCCAGAAACAGATCTTTTAAATTTTGTTGATTTTAAAACAGGAAATGAATATCAAGTTTTTGTAAATAAGGATATTAATTTTCAAGAACTTTCTTCTTCTTTTAATATTTTTTTATCTGTCAGATATTGTAATTCAACTATAGAAAAACATCTTATTGTTGGAAGAGGGAATTACTATAGGAAAAATGTTATTGATTACAAAATAAGAGAGATTTTTTTATTTCCAAATGAAGATGGAATTGTTTTTGTTTTGGAAAAAATCATGTTAAATTCTTATGGAAATAAATATAAGCGATTTATGGTTGAAATTAAAAAATATTGAATATAATTATTTAGTGTTTTAAGAAGTTTAATGCTTTGTTAAGGATAATGTATGAGTGATTTTATAGCATCAAAAGAAGATGATTATTCTAAATGGTATTTGGATATAGTTCAGAAAGCAAAACTTGCTGATTATAGTCCCGTAAAAGGGTGTATGGTGATTATGCCTTATGGGTATTCTATTTGGAGCAAAATTCAGAGTATACTTGATAAAAAATTTAAAGAGACAGGACATGAGAATGCATATTTTCCCATGCTTATTCCTTATAGTTTTTTAGAAAAAGAAAAGGACCATATTGATGGATTTTCACCTGAGTTTGCTATTATTAAGGATGCTGGTGGAGAAAGTTTGGCGGAGCCTTTAGTTTTAAGGCCTACTTCTGAGACAATTATTTGGAATATGTATAGCAAATGGATTAAGTCTTACAGAGACCTTCCTATTAAAATTAATCAATGGGCAAATGCTATTCGATGGGAGAAGAGAACAAGACCTTTTTTGCGTACTACCGAATTTTTATGGCAAGAAGGACATACTGCTCATGCTACTAAAGAGGAAGCATTAGAAGAAACTTTGCTTATTTTAGATGTATATAGAAAATTTATAGAGGACTATTTAGCTATTCCAGTTTTTTGCGGTAAAAAATCTGAAAAGGAAAAATTTGCGGGAGCTGTTTCTACTTATTCAATTGAGGCGTTAATGCAAGATAAAAAAGCGCTTCAAGCTGCGACATCTCATTATTTAGGTTCAAATTTTGCAAAGGCATTTGGTGTAAAATTTCAAGACAAAGATGGCAAGATGAGACATGTATTTGCTAGTAGTTGGGGTGTTTCTACTAGATTGATTGGTGCTTTGATTATGGTTCATTCTGATGAGAAGGGTTTAATTTTGCCGCCTCGCATTGCTCCAATAGAAATTATTGTTATTCCTATTTTTAAAAAAGAAGATGAAATTAATAAAAGAATTTTGGACTATTCTGATTGTGTTGTGCAGACTTTAAAAAAAGCAGAATTTAGGGTTGAAATTGACAAGGATATTAGAAGTTCTCCAGGATTTAGATTTTCATCTGCTGAGTTTAAGGGAATTCCAATACGTCTTGAAGTAGGGATAAATGATATCCTTTTAAATTCTGTTACTATTGTAAGAAGAGATAAAGACAGAAAATTTAAGTATCAAATATCGCTTGATTCTCTTGTCAGCAAGGTTAAGGCAGAACTTGATTCTATGCAAAAGGATTTATTTAAAAAAGCACTAAATTTTATGACCCTAAATACCAAGGAGATTTTTAGAAACGGGAAGGATAGTTATGAATTATTCAAAGCTCATGTGAGTGATTATTCTGGATTTGTGATTTCTTGTTGGTGTGGTAGTTTGAATTGTGAAAATATTATTAAAAATGAAACTAAAGCTACAATTAGGTGTATTCCTGATGATTTTAAAGCCAAGGATTTAACAGGTATGACTTGTATTTATTGTTCTTCTAAGGCTAAGTATTTTGTTTTATTTGCCAAATCTTATTAATTTATTTGGCTTTAATTAATTTTTTCTTGATCTTCTAATTCTTTAAAATTTATTATATGTATAATTGCAATGTTAAAGGCAAAGTCAATTAGTAAAGCTAAAGAGATTAATATTGGTAGCATTGGTGTTATGTTGGAAACATTTAACTCTATTCCTTTTGTATAGGTAGAGCAAAGCATTGTAATTATATAAATTAAGCTGTTTGGAATATGAGGAAATGCAAGGACAAAAAAAAATGATAAAGTACTCATATAGCTTATTTCGTAGATAGAAATGGGTAAACTAGAATATGATTTTAAAATTATAAAAAATGATATTACTGAAACAAAAATAGTCCCAAATTTAGAAACGAAATTTATCAGAGGTATGTTTATAATTATAGATTTTTTTATATTTATTCTTTCATTTTTAATGTCTTCTATTAAGATCACATAGGGGGAATAAGAATCTTTTGTTAATCCTGAAAATATTATGTTTTGGAATGATACAAAGATTCCTTTATATATCATTCCAAAATTTTTTGTTAATCTATAACTGATTGTTGGTAATATTACGAATAAAATTATAATTGTCCATATCAAAAAGAATGTTATGCTATTTGTGTAATTTTGATAATCTTTAAAGTTTTTCAAACTTGCGGTGTAATCTGCTGTTATAAAAATGATTCCTACATTTAACATATTTGCAATAAATCCATTTGCATGGTAAAAAAGATTGGATGCGCTAAGCATCAGTTCTCTAGCTATTCTGCCCTTTTGTTTTGCATAATAAAAGCTGGTACCTATTATTATTGAAATCATATAGATGCTTAGTAGATTTGGATTGCTAGACGTAAATATTTTGAAAATATTTTTTGGGAAAAATGTTTCTAATAAAGCTTCTTTTTCAAAAAAATATGTATTTTGTACTGTTTTTTCCAGTATTGGAATTCTTTGCGGAAGATATATTATAGCAGCTGTTATTGATACAACAACTCCAGATAGATTAGTTAAAATTCCATAATAAATTGTTTTACTAAAGAGTTTTTTAAAGTTTTTATTTTCAATAATATTTTCAATTCCTAATGGAATTGAAAATATTAAAAAAGGAATAAGAGATAAGTATGATAATCTTATAAAAGCATGGGATAAAGAGCTGTAAATCTCAAGAGGGAGAAATAATCCCAAAAAGATTCCAATAGGTAGAGTGAAAAAAAAATTAATTTTTACATTCATATGACTTTTCCTTTCAGAGATTCAAGGTATACTGCGTATAATAAATAGTACTAAATTTTTTTGTAAATATAAACTTTAGAGTTAAAATTGTACTTGTGTTTTTGTATTGTTTGTTGGTGTTTTTGGGGGTTGTTTGTATAAATATCCTGATTCTGTAGATACAGATTTAGATGCAAGATTACCAAATATTTTAACTTTAGAGGAGCATGATAAGCAATTTTTTACTAAAGATTTTTATAAAAATCTTATTTCAAGCAGTAAAGAAATTGGTCTTAAGCTTCATAAAGTTTTAGTGGATTATTTAAATCCACAGTCAGAAGAGGTTGACAGAGTTTTAAAATATAATCAAGTGATTAATATTTATTGGTCTTTTCTCAGATCAATTGCAAAAAATATTTCAAAATTGACCATGGAGCAGAAAATTTTATTTAGATTTGCTGCTCTTATTCCGAATGCACTTGGATCTGAAATTCAGCTATTGATTTCAAAAACTATTTGGGACAATCATTATAATGAGTCTTTTATTTATTTTGATGAATGGCTTTATGGGGTTCATAGTTTTAAGCTTAGTAGATTAGCAACTGATTTATCGGTGGATAATTTTAAAGAAGAAGATCTAGAAAAAATTTTGCTCAATAAGAAAGAAAAACTTTTGGCAAATATTGATTTTGCAAAGAGCAGTCTTAAAAGAACCGATAAGATTAGAGAAGAAGCTCTTTGCAAGTTAAGAAGTATGTTTGGATTTTTATTTTCAAATAATAGTCAAAACGATTCAACTTATATGTCTGAATACGAAGTGCAAAGTCCTTATTCTAATTCAATTTTAAAGCCTTTAAATTTTGCTGGTGATTATGTTGATGACCTTATTAAGTCAAATAGAGATATCAATGTTTTTATTAATAAAATTGAAGATGCTAACAGAGAGCTTTTTGAAATTCAAAATAAAATGAATAATATTGGAATGTCTCTTGAATCAACCATTGCATATGATGAGGTTGAGGTTATCAGAAGTGCTAATAAACTTGCAATAGGGTCAAGAGGCAATCATTTTCCTATTCTTTTGAGAAATAATGTAGTTGCTAACCCCCAATTTTTTGGAAGTAGAGAAAGAATTATGCAGCTTGTTTGGGAAATCGAAGATATTCAGCCCAGACTTTTTCAAAAAGCTTACAGAGGAGATTTGATTAGGGTAGTTCCTTATTTTATATTAATACCTTCTTATGGAGATAAAGGAATTTGTTGGGAATCAATTGATATTAAGAACAGAGCAAATGGCAGGGGTAAAATATTAATACCTATGTATGCCAAAAACTTAAGAAAAGCGGTTATTTTAGGCATTGGCGATTTTGTTTGGGAACTTGCAAAAGAACAAGCTTCTTTTAGATGGATGGAAACAGGACTTACAGGGCAATATTACGATTATTATGTTAAGTTTATTAAAAAAGGAAATGTTAAAAATTTTTTTCTAGAAGATTATTTTCTTTGGATAGAGAAGGAAAGTAAAGGAATTCAAAAGCTTGAGAAATTGGTACGTGGTATAATGTGGAGAAATTTACCCTTTTCTAAAAATTTAAAAGAGGTACTTGCTAAAAAATCTTTTATATACAAGGATCTGATTGATAAAGATAAAAATATTCAAGCATCCGATGGATATTGAATTTGTTTTTTTATTTTGCTAGAATTCTAATTATTTCTTTGTTTTTAAGTGTTTTAAGTTCTTTTTTGTAATTGTCGTCAATGTAAATTTTTTTCTTCCCCATTGATTCGATTAATTTTATATTTTCTGTTTTTATTGCAGCTTGCATTGGTGTTTTTCTATTTTCAAGCGTAGAGCTTAAATCAGCTCCACTTTCTTTTAAAAATTCAAATATTTTTTCGTTACTAGTATATATTGCCCAAAATATTGGAGAATGACCCGTATCATCTATTTGATTAAGTCTTATTCCATAATCTATTAATATTTTTACGATTTCAAATTCATTGTTTATTATTGAAATTGAAATTGGAGATATTTTATGTTTAAAGTTTATTTCTGCTCCAAGATTTAGCGCAATTAAAACTCCTTTTTTATTGTTGAAAAAAACAGATATTATAAAAAGATCGTTTTTAATTTTTTCTAAATTTTGTAAGGTTTTTTTATCGTTTATATTTATTGAATTTATAAATTTATTTAGAGTGTTTTTATTGTTTTGATAATCTTTGCTATTGAAAGTATATAAATTTTTTTGTAATTCTTTTACTATTGAGACACTTGTATTAGTGTTTGTTGAATTTAAATTCATTATTATTTGTAATAACAATAAAGGTACAATGAATTCTTTTTTCATGTTTTAGAGATTTATGTTCCTTTAATAAAGTGTTTAATTTTAGATGATTGCTTTTTTAATAAGTATAAATTAACATTTATTATAGTTTATCATAAGAGCATTTTTCAATGTTTTTGGTCATAATTGACAATTATGAAATGATTTTTTGCCTATTTTATACTAAATTTATAATTTAGGTTTTAGTTTTACTGTTTTGATAGTTTTTGTATTGGTGTTGATATAAAATGTGGTTATGTTAAGTTAGTATTTGCAAAATTTTGATAATTTTTTAAATTGAGGTGTGTATTTTATTATATATAGTTTATATTGTAAAATGCTTTTATGAATCTGTTGATTGAAATTGCTAAATTTGTTTTGATTTTGTTTTTGTTTCTTTCTTGTAAGCAAAAACAAAGTGAGATTCAAAATCTTATTTATCTTTTAAAATCTTCTAATAAGAATAGATTAGATAAGTTTCTTATTATTGATAGGGTTGTTAATATATGTATTGCAAATAAAAATTATGAAAATGCTTTAGAAATTGTAAATAGTGGAATTATTGATGATGGATCTAGAGAATATTATCCTTTGTACCTTTATTTAATGGGCAACATTTATAATTCTATGGGAGAAGATTTTGTAGCTTTTAGTATTTACAAGCATGTTGTTGACAATTTTGATGATTTTTTTTACGAAAACCGTTCAGTGAAAACAAGAGTGGCTAAAAAGATTGTTAATTTAAATATTGATTCAATCGATAAGATCAAGTATTATAAATTTATATTAAATACAGGAATTGATGATTTAAATAGTGAGGAAAAGGGTAATTATTTTTATAATCTTGCATTAAGTTTGGAAGATGTTCAAGATTATGATGAATCTTATTTCTATTATAAAAAATTTCTTTCAATTCCAAGATCACAATTAAAAATAGATTCTAGAGACTATTTCAATGTTGTTACAAAAATTAATTATTTTAATAATCCAGAGTTTGTTGTTTATAGAAATTTGGGAGATTTAATCCAAGATGTTAAAAATTTTGTTCTTTCCGGGGATACTTCTAAATTGCTTAATATAAGAGATAAGAATAATTTTTTTATTCAAAGCTGGGATCAAAAGGGCGGAAAAAGTAATTCCATTAATACTAACAGCTTTTTAACCACTATGATTAAGCTTGGGGTGAGAAGAAAAAACGGAATACAATTTGCAAAGCATCTTGAGGCGGATTCTAGCGATGATATATCTTATCTTGAATCAAGTGGCTGGGACCATATTCGGGAATGGTATTTTGTTTTTAAAAAAATTGTTTATCCTAAAGATCCAGAAATTAATAATGGTTGGACTTGGATAGGTGTTTATTTAGGTAAAAAATAATAGGAAGAAGATAATGCATTTTCTTAAGTTTCTTTTTAGTTATTTATTTATACTTTATTCTAATGTTTCTATAATAAAAGATGATGTTGCCGAGACAAGTGTGCATAGAATAATCGATTGGGATAGGAAGGTTATTTGTTTTGATATTGTTAAGGAAATTAATGAAAATGAATTTAGGCCAGTAGGTTTAAATACAGCGTCTAAATTAATAGCAACCATTAATGATTTTAAAGATACGCTAATAAGAGAGTCTCTTTTTAAGATAATTATGGACTCTGAAAACACTTTTAAGGATTATTTTGACCTAAACCCCAGCTTAATACTTAATTTTTCAGGTCCCAATAGTATTTTGAAAAGATCTTATATAAAATATTCAGAAGATTTAAGAAGTTTAACTGTTAGGTATGAGCTTAGTCTTTTTCCCGATTTTATAAATTTATTTTTTTCGCATGAAAAACCTTATAAAGCTTTTTATCCATTGGTAAATTCTGATGTTGATAAAACCGATTATACAGGAGTTGTGATTTATGTAGGTGAAGTCTACAATAATGCTTTTGGTTCTAAAAAATTAGAAGACTCTTTTTTTATCAAAATTTATGATGAAAACATTAGGCCATATTTTGACAAGAGAATGGTTTCTTCAGAAGCTTTGAGAAAATGGGGAATGCTTGAATATAGTAATGATGTTCTTTATAACAATAAAAATAGGATTGGATACCGTCCTTTAAAATTAGTTGCCAAAAGTATTTATGGTAAAAACAATACAGATATTATACTCGACGAGTATAATATTAATAAGTTATTTTCAAATAGTAACAACATTAAGCTTTTACAAGACGGAAAACTTGTTGTAATAAAGTAAGAAAATTAAACTTGGTACTTGTTTTTTTCCAAGTAATCAACTAAGATAATAAAGAGTTTTATAAGGAATTAATGCCCTTATAGCTCAGTTGGTAGAGCACCACCATGGTAAGGTGGGGGTCGTCGGTTCAAGTCCGATTGAGGGCTTTTATTGGTAGTTAGGAGTTTTGTTGTATGGGTAAAAAGAAGGGAAAAGGAGCTGTTGAGCTTATATCTTTGATTTGCGAAGAGACCGGAATTAGGAATTATACCACTACTAAGAATAGACGTAATAAGCAAGAGAAGTTAGAATTGATGAAATATTGTCCAAAATTACGGAAACACACTCTTCATAAGGAAGGAAAAATAAAATAATAAATAATAGGTCAGTAGTTCCAACGGTAGAACGACAGTCTCCAAAACTGTATGTTGGGGGTTCGAATCCCTCCTGACCTGTTGTTAGAATTAAAGTGAGGCTTTAAGTGTTTAGGTTTATCAGAGATAGTATCTTGGAGCTTAAGAAGGTAACATGGCCTAAGTATAATGAGGTGGTTGAAAATGGAAAACAAGTTTTTTGGTTGGTATTATTTGTTTCAATCTTCTTAGGTATAGTTGATTATCTCATGTTTCTTGTTGTAACTTATGTATTTTAGTTTGATTTTAAGAAGGGCAAATTATGTCTAGAGCTTGGTATGTAGTTCAAACTTATTCTCAATATGAGAAAAAGATAGAGCAAGACATAAGACTTTTAATAAGTGAAGGTGTTTTTGGTAGTGTAGTGTTAGATGTCAAAGCTCCTATTGAAAAAGTGGAAGAGATAAGAAATGGTAAGAAAAGAATAAGAGAGAGAAAAATTTGGCCAGGTTATATTCTTATTGAGCTAGATCTTCCAGAAGTAGGTTGGAAAGATATTGTTGCTAATATTATTAAAGTTCAAGGTGTTATTAATTTTGTTGGTGTTAGCAAGGGGCAAAGACCTATTCCTATCAATGATGAAGAAGTAAAAAGTGTTTTTATGCTTACTGGTGAGATTAAAGCAAATAAATCTATTTTTATGCTTTATGACTTTGAAGAAGGAGAAAGGGTCAGAATTAAAGGCGGACCTTTTGATTCCTTTGAAGGGCTTATTAGTTCTATTGATTACGAAAGAAAGAAATTAAAAGTTGCAGTTCAAATTTTTGGAAGGTCAACGCCTGTTGAAGTTGATTTTCAGCATATAGAAAAGATTTAAAATTTGATACTAATGGGAGCTTTGAAGGCGTTATTACCATAAGGAGATAACAATATGGCAAAAAAAAAAGCAATTTCTTGGATTAAATTGCAGGTTCCAGCTGCTCAAGCAGCTCCAGGAGCTAAAATAGGGCAAGCGCTTGGACCCCATGGAGTTAGTGGGCCCCAGTTTGTAAAGGAATTTAATGAGAGAACCTCAAAGATGGATCCCGGCATTGTGGTTCCTGTTATCATTACTGTTTATAGCGACAAAAGTTTTTCTTTTATTATAAAGACTCCCCCGGCTTCAATTTTAATTAAAAAAGCTATTGGGATAGAATCAGGATCTAAAAAATCCAACACAGATAAAGTTGGAACTATATCAAAAGAAAAGTTGATGGAGATAGCAAAAATTAAAATGCCTGATTTAAATGCAAAGTCGGAATCAGCAGCATTTAAGATTATTTCAGGAAGTGCGCGTTCGATGGGTGTTGAGGTAGAAAAATAATGTCAAAAAAGGGTAAAAAATATATTGCGGCTTTTTCCAAAGTAGATAAGAGTAAGTTTTATAGCATTGAAGATGCAATTTTATTGTTAAAGGAAGTTAAATTTGTTAAATTCGATGAAACCATAGATATATCTGTTAACCTTAATTTAAAAAAGAATCATACTGTTAGAGACACTATAGTTTTGCCAAATCAGTTTATGAAGCCAAAAAGAATACTTGTTTTTGCAAAAGGTGATCGAGCAGATGAGGCTAGGGCTTTTGGTGCAACTTATGTTGGAGATGATGATCTTATAAATAAGATTAAAGGTGGTTGGGATGAATTTGATATTGTTGTTGCAACTCCTGATATGATGAAGGATGTTGGAAGACTCGGCCCTATTTTAGGGAAAAGAGGTTTAATGCCCAATCCAAAAACTCAAACAGTTACAAATAATCTTAAGGATGCAATCAGCAGCCTTAAAAAAGGTCGAACAGAATTTAGAGCAAATAAAAATGGTGTAATAAGCTTTTCTCTTGGTAAGTCTTCTATGGACAATGAAAAGATAAAAGAAAATTATGAGGAATTTATCAAGGAAGTTATTAAAAGAAGACCGAGCGACTTGAAGGGAGTTTTTATAGATAGTATTTATATTTCAAGTACTATGGGGCCTTCTATAAAAGTTGATTTTGTTTGGAGGTGACAGTATGAGTGCAAAGGTAAATTCTAAAAAGTTGGAAATGTTCGATTTATTAAAAAAATTTATAGATAGTAAGCAAAATCTTTTTTTCTTAGATTATAGAGGCTTGAGTGTATCTCAGTTGACAGATCTTCGCAATAAAATAGAAAGCGAACATGGAGCCTTAAAAGTTGTTAAAAACAATATAATGAAGATGGTTTTAAAAGAAAAGAATATTAATGTTGTTGATTCTTGTTTGGTTGGGCCTACAGTTGTTGTTGCTGCGCTGGAGGAGGCTAATGTAATAGCAAAGATTTTTTACGATTTTGTAAAAAATAGTACCTTAAAAGTAAAGGGTGGTTTTGTTTTAGGAGAGTTTTATAATGAGGCTAAAGTTCAAGCTTATAGCAAGCTTCCTACCAAAAAAGAGTCTATTTCTTTGTTTGCTAGCGTGTTAAAAGCGCCAGTTTCTAAGCTTGCAAGAACATTAAAAGCTTTGGCTGATGTTAAAAATTAACATGGCAGTGTTAGTCTTAATTTTTGAGTGCATGCTATCACTGTAAAATGAAATATATAAGGAGTTAATATGGCACTAAATAAAGAAGATATTTTAGCTTGGCTTGAGGGTGCAAAAACTATGGAAGTTGTTGACCTTGTAACAGCTATTGAAGAAAAGTTTGGAGTAACTGCTGCTGCTGTTGCTGCTGTTGGAGGGGGTGCTGCTTCAACAGGCTCAGCCGATTCTGAAGAACAAACCGAATTTGATGTAATTCTTATGTCTTTTGGTGATAGCAAGATAAATGTTATAAAAGAGGTTAGAGCTATTACAGGACTTGGTCTTGGAGAAGCTAAGGCTTTAGTTGAATCTGCTCCCAAAGCTATTAAAGAAGGTCTTTCTAAGTCAGATGCTGAGGAATTGAAAAAGAAACTTGAGGCAGTTGGCGCAAAAGTTGAAGTTAAATAAAAAATTAAAAATATATCAAAGTTGTTATTCCGCATGTCGTTATGATATGCGGCTTGTTATGTCTTAAAAAAGGAGTCTTTTAATGGTAAAAAGAGTTCATCTGGGACAAGGAAGAGCTGATGAGATTTTAGACTTACCTAACCTGATAGAAATACAATTAAATTCTTATGAAAAATTTTTACAACTTGATAAATTAAAAAATAAAAAACCTTTACTCAATGAAGGCCTTGAGTCTGTTTTTAGAAATATATTTCCCATCAAAAGTGGCAATGGTGATGTCGCTCTTGAGTATGAAAGATACTATATAGAAAATGATGCTCTTGATTTTACAGAAAAAGAATGTAAAAGAAAAGGTCAAAGTTATGAAGCTGTTTTAAAAGTAAGGCTAAATTTGCAATTTTTGACTACTGGGGAAATAAGGCAAAAAGACGTGTATATGGGAACTATTCCTTTAATGACAGAAAGGGGCACTTTTATTATCAATGGGGCTGAGAGGGTTGTTGTTTCTCAGATTCATAGATCTCCAGGAGTTGTTTTTTATAAAGAAAAAGATTTGTATTCCGCTAGAATAATTCCTTATCGCGGTTCTTGGTTAGAATTTGAGATTGATTCTAAAAAAGATTATCTTTATGTAAAAATAGATAGAAAAAAAAGAATACTCATAACTCTTTTTTTAAGAGCTTTAGGGTTTGATACGAGAGAAAAAATAATAGAAACTTTTTATAACATTAAAAAAATTAAAGTCGAGGACGGCACAAAAAGAGATCTTCCAGGTCAATATTTAGCCAAGAGTATTAGCATAAAAGAGAATATGTATTATCGAGCAGGAGATAAAATTACTCTGCAAGATGTTGAAGATTTTTTACAAAATGGAGTAAATGAAATAGAACTTGTTGATTTTGATGGTTATGATTCTATTTCTGGAAAGTACTTTGTGAGTTCAAATGTTATTTTAAATTGTCTTGAGAAAGAGGATGCTTTTTTTGCCTTAAAGGATGGTTCTAAAGAGCTCCCAAAAGAATCGGTTATGCTTGCTGTTTATGGTGCTCTTTTTCCCGGTGAGCCAATATCGATTGATAATGCTGAGAATGATTTAAAAACCATATTCTTTTCTGAAAGAAGATATGATCTTGGACGTGTGGGGCGTTACAAACTTTCTAAAAAATTTGGATTTGACGATTTAAGTACATCGGTTTTAACTATGAATGACATTGTTAATACTATATCTCATCTTTTGAGAATATATGAAGGCCATGATGTTCTTGATGATATTGATCATTTAGGAAATAGAAGGGTTCGTTCTGTTGGAGAGCTTCTTACCAATATATATAAAGGGGCTATGTCAAGAGTTGAAAAAATTGCTAAAGATAGAATGTCTAACAAGGAAGTTTTTAATCTAAAGCCCCAAGAATTAATAAGTGTTAAACCTATTGTATCTGCTGTTAAAGAATTTTTTGCAACCAGTCAGCTCTCACAGTTCATGGATCAGGTTAATCCTTTGGCCGAACTTACCCATAAAAGGCGTCTTAATGCTCTTGGGCCGGGGGGGCTTTCAAGAGATAGAGCAGGATTTGAAGTAAGAGATGTACATTATACTCATTATGGCAGAATGTGTCCTATTGAAACTCCCGAAGGACCAAATATTGGGCTTATTGTTTCTTTGGCTACTTATTCTAGAGTTAATGATTATGGTTTTTTAGAAACTCCTTATAGGAAGGTTGTTAATGGAAAGGTGACTGACGAATTAGAATATTTATCTGCTATTGACGAAGAGAAAAAATGTATTGCTCAAGCTAATGCTGCTTTTAATTCTAATGGAAAATATCTTGAAGATTTAGTTTCTGTTAGAATTTCTGGTGATTATACTACAACAAATCCTAAAAATATAGACTATATGGATGTCTCTCCTAGGCAGTTAATTTCAGTATCTTCGGCATTAATTCCTTTTCTTGAGCACAATGATGCAAATCGAGCTCTTATGGGTTCTAATATGCAAAGACAAGCGGTACCTCTGCTTTTTCCTAAACCTCCGATTGTTGGTACGGGCATGGAAAGTGTTGTTGCAAAGGATTCAGGAGTAGTAGTTAAGGCTAAAAGAAGTGGAGAAGTCATTCTTGCAACAAGTAATAAAGTAGTTGTTAAGCCTTTTGAATCAGAGAATGCTAAAGATTTAGATGAGTATCATATTGTTAAGTACGAAAGAACAAATCAAGATACTTGTTTTAATCAATCTGTTTTGGTTAAAGAGGGTCAAAAGGTTGAAAGGGGTGAGATAATAGCTGATGGCCCTGCTACTAGATATGGAGAGCTTGCTCTTGGTAATAATTTATTGTTAGGGGTTATTCCTTGGAATGGATTTAATTATGAGGATGCCATATTGATTTCTGACCGAATCGTAAAAGAAGATCTTTATACATCTATTCATATTAAAGAATTCAGCATAGAGGTAAGAGAGACTAAGCTTGGTCCTGAGAAGGTTACAGGAGATATACCAAATGTTAGCGAAAAGATACTAAACAAATTGGATGAAAATGGGATTATACGGATAGGGACTTATGTAAAGCCTGGGGATATTTTGGTTGGTAAAGTTACTCCAAAGTCAGAAGGAGACATTACTCCTGAATTTAGACTTTTAACTTCCATTTTTGGAGAAAAAGCAAAAGATGTTAAAAATAATTCGTTAAAAGTTCCCCATGGTACTGAGGGCACAGTTATTGATGTTCAAAGGATTACTAAAGAGGATGTTGGCAATCTTTCTCCTGGGGTTGAGGAGATACTTAAAGTTTATGTTGCTAAAAAAAGGAAGCTTAAAGAGGGTGATAAAATGGCTGGACGACATGGCAATAAGGGTGTTGTTGCAAAAATTCTTCCCGTTGAAGATATGCCTTATCTTGCAGATGGGACTCCCCTTGACATATGCTTAAATCCTTTAGGAGTTCCATCTAGAATGAATATCGGACAGTTAATGGAATCGCAATTAGGTCTTGCTGGTAAATATTTAGGTGAATCTTACAATGTTCCTGTTTTTGAATCTGCTACAAATGAACAGATTCAAGAAAAATTAAAAAAAGCTGGATTTAATCCAACTTCTAAAGAAGTTTTATATGATGGTTATACGGGAGAGCCGTTTGAAAATGAAGTAATGGTTGGAGTGATTTACATGCTTAAACTTCACCATCTTGTCGATGATAAAATGCATGCAAGATCAACAGGGCCATATTCTCTTGTTTCCCAACAACCTCTTGGAGGAAAAGCTCAATTTGGTGGGCAAAGACTTGGAGAAATGGAGGTTTGGGCTCTTGAGGCTTATGGTGCAGCTCACACTCTTCAAGAACTTTTAACAGTTAAATCTGATGATATGTCGGGTAGAGTCAAGATATATGAGAATATAGTAAAAGGTGTTCCTACTAATGTATCAGGGATCCCCGAGTCCTTTAATGTGCTAATGCAAGAGCTTAGAGGGCTTGGACTTGATTTGTCAATTTATGATGATAATGGCAATCAAGTTCCTTTGACAGAGAAAGAAGAAGAATTGATTAATAAAAGCTAAGTTTTTGGAGTTTTTATGAAAGAGATAAAAGATTTTGAAAGAATAAAAATTAAAATAGCATCTCCTGATCAAATTAGAAATTGGTCTTACGGAGAGGTGAAAAAGTCTGAGACTATTAATTATAGAACTTTAAGGCCCGAGAAGGATGGACTTTTTTGTGAAAGGATTTTTGGTACTACAAAGGAATGGGAATGTTATTGTGGTAAATTCAAATCAGTTAGATATAAAGGTATTATTTGTGATCGTTGTAATGTAGAGGTTACCCACTTTAAGGTGAGGCGTGAAAGAATGGGGCATATTGAGCTAGCAGCCCCAGTTGCTCATATTTGGTATTACAAATATATACCCTCTAGGATTGGTCTTTTGCTTGACATTACGGCATCTAGCTTGAATTCTATTCTTTATTATGAAAAATATGTAGTAATTGAACCTGGCGATACTGATCTTAAAAAAATGCAGCTTTTAAGTGAAGATGAGTACATAGAGGCCAGAGAGCGATATGGTATGTCTTTTAATGCTTCGATGGGAGCTGAAGCGATTAAAACTCTTCTTGAAAATCTTGATCTTGATGAGCTTTCATCTAAGCTAAGGATTCAAATGATAGATAAAGATGATAAAACCGATAAGAAGCTCTTAAGGCGTCTTGAGATTATTGAGAATTTTAAAATTTCTGGGAATAAGCCGGAATGGATGATTATGGAGGTACTTCCTGTTATTCCCCCAGAGATTAGGCCAATGGTTCAGCTTGATGGAGGACGATTTGCGACATCTGATCTTAATGATCTTTATAGAAGAGTTATAAATAGGAATAATCGTTTAAGGAAGTTGCTTCTTCTTAATGCACCAGAGATTATTGTGAGAAATGAAAAAAGAATGCTTCAGGAATCAGTAGACTCTCTTTTTGACAATTCTCATAAAAGAAAGGTTGTAAAAGGATCATCTAGTAGGCCTCTTAAGTCGCTTTCCGATGCTTTAAAAGGTAAGCAGGGAAGGTTTAGACAAAATCTTCTTGGTAAAAGAGTGGATTATTCTGGTCGTTCTGTGATTGTTGTTGGCCCCGAGCTAAAGTTACATCAATGCGGATTGCCTGCAAAAATGGCTCTTGAACTGTTTAAGCCTTTTGTGATAAGAAGGTTAATTGAGAGTGAAGCTGTTTTTAATATCAAAAGAGCAAAAAATTTAATCGAACAAGAAGTTGACGAGGTATGGCAAATTTTAGATCTTGTTATCAAGGAGCATCCTATTCTTTTAAATAGGGCTCCTACTCTTCATAGACTTGGAATTCAAGCTTTTGAGCCTGTTTTGGTTGAGGGTAAGGCAATAAAATTACACCCTCTTGTTTGTCATGCATATAATGCCGATTTTGATGGTGATCAAATGGCAGTACATGTTCCTCTAACTCCATCAGCACAAGCTGAAAGCTGGGCCTTAATGCTTTCAACAAATAATCTTTTAAATCCTGCCAATGGGCATCCTATTGTTTTTCCATCTCAAGATATTGTTTTGGGTTTATATTATTTAACAATGGAAAAAAAGAATGTTATTGGAGAAGGTAAAAAGTTTTTAAACTTTAGCAATGTTATTCTTGCTATAAATAATAGGAGTTTAGATTACAATGCTTCTATTTATGTAAAAATTAATGGCGAATACAAAAAGACAACAGCTGGTAGAGTTATATTTAATGAGGCTTTGCCCGATGGAATTGAATTTGTAAATAAAACCCTTAGCGATTTGGAACTACAAATTTTAATATCAAAAGTTTATGTAGTTCATGGTTCTTCTACTGTAATTGAAATGCTTGACATTATCAAGGAGCTTGGATTTAGGTATGCTACTAAGTTTGGGTGCACAATTAGTATGAGTGATATTATTGTTCCTGATGAAAAGAAAACTTATATAGACAGGGCCAATAAAGAGATTGCTAAAATTCAAAATGATTATGCCAAAGGTGTTATTACTGGTGAAGAGCGTTATAATAATGTAGTTTCTGTTTGGTTGAAGACAAACGAAGAACTTACTAACAAGATGATGGAAATTTTAAAGAAAGACAAAGATGGATTTAATGTTATATATATGATGGCAGATTCTGGTGCTAGGGGAAGTAGAAATCAAATAAGGCAACTTGCTGGTATGAGAGGATTGATGGCAAAAACCTCTGGTGATATTATCGAGCTTCCAATTATTTCTAACTTTAAAGAAGGTCTTTCTGTGATAGAGTTTTTTATATCTACAAATGGAGCAAGAAAGGGTTTAGCAGATACTGCTCTTAAGACAGCTGATGCTGGATATTTAACTCGGAGATTAGTAGACATTGCTCAAGATGTTGTTGTTAGAATAGAAGATTGTGGAACTATAAACGGAATAAAAGTTGAAACTGTAAAAAATGGTGAAGAAATATTAGAATCTTTGAAAGAAAAAGCCGTTGGGAGTTATTCTATTGAAAGAATAAAAAATCCAATTACTGGTGAGATCGTTTTGGATGCAAATGAAGAAATCTCAGAAGCTAAGATAGAATTGTTAGAGAAAATTGGTATTGAAAAACTTGTGATTAGATCTGTTTTAACATGTGAAGCTGAACATGGTGTTTGTCAAAAATGTTATGGTAGAGATTTCTCAAAGAACAAGCCTGTTAACATCGGCGAGGCTGTGGGAATAATTGCTGCTCAGTCAATAGGTCAACCAGGTACCCAATTGACCATGAGGACTTTTCATATTGGCGGGGTTGCTCAGGCTGGTAGTGAGGATGATAAAATATCTTTAAAGAATGCTTTTATACTTAATGGTATAGAAGGTTTTAGTGTTAAGGTTGATAATGGAATTCTTTTCACAAGAAAGGGAACTTTAAAAATAATCAATGTTTTTTATGAGGAAAAAATTAAGAACATAGAAGAGATTAAAGTTTTAGATTCTCAAAGAGTAATCAAAGGAATTTCTTTGTTTGTCAATAAAAAGGGTGTAGAGATTTTCTCTTCTTATATTGGTTATGTTAAATTAAGAGGTGATAAATTTTTCATAGTATCAGAAGAACAAGAAGTTTCCTTGAAAGCTGGTACAAAGCTTGAAATAGGGGTTGGTGATTATGTTGAATCGGGTAAAGTTATAGGTACATTTGATCCATTTGCAGAGCCTATTATTGCAGAGGTTAAGGGTAAAATTAAATTTAAAGATATTATTTTAGGAACTACCCTTAAAGAGGAAATAAATACCGAAACAGGTAATGTTGAGAAAAGAATTACGGATAATGTTTTTGAATCTCTTGATCCTAGAATTTTTATTATTGATAGTAGTGGTATGGAAGTTGCATCTTATGTGTTACCAGGTGATGCTTATCTTCAAGTTGAAGATGGTCAGAATATAAATATAGGAGATGTTATTGCGAAACTTTCCAAGGGGTCTGAAAAAACTCAAGATATTACGGGGGGATTGCCCCGAGTTAATGATCTTTTTGAAACAAGAATTCCTAAAAATTTAACTGAAATGGCTAAAGTAAGTGGAATTGTGCAATTTAAATCAATTCAAAAAGGTAAAAGACTTATTAATATTTTAGATGAGTATGGGGTTGAGCATAAGCATTATATTCCAGCTGGCAAGCATCTTTTGGTTAGAGATGGAGATGTTGTTAAAGCGGGAGATATGCTTTGTGATGGTAGAATTAATCCTCATGATGTGCTTGAAATTTTAGGAGGGATTAGCTTGCAAGAATTTCTGTTAGCAGAAATTCAGGACGTTTACCGAAAACAAGGTGTTAGTATTAATGACAAACATATAGGTGTGATAATTAAGCAAATGATGAAAAAAGTTAAGATTGTGGCAGTTGGTGATACTAATTTTGTTTATGGGCAAAAGATAGATAAGCATACTTTTTATGAACAAAATAGAAAAGTAATTGAACAAGGTGGTGAGCCAGCAATAGCAAGTCCCATTCTTATAGGAGTAACTAAGACGTCTCTTAATATAGATTCTTTTATTTCTGCAGCTTCTTTTCAAGAAACAACAAAAGTATTAACTGATGCTTCTATTGCTGGGAAAATAGATGATCTTAGGGGATTGAAAGAAAATGTTGTAATTGGGCATTTAATCCCTACTGGAACTGGTATGGGACTTTATAAAAAAATTAAAGTTAGTGAAAATATCGATTCTAAAGTTTAACTTGAAAATAAGTGATATATTTGCTACTATTTTACTAATGATTCCAAAAAAAGGAGAGCGTTGATAAATGCCCACAATTAATCAGTTAATTAGAAAACCTAGAAAAAGTCAAACGGAGAAGACCGCGTCTCCTGCACTTCAAAATTGCCCCCAAAGAAGAGGGATTTGTACTCGTGTAATGACCGTGACTCCTAAAAAGCCCAATTCAGCTTTAAGAAAAGTGGCGCGTGTTAGACTTTCAAATGGATTTGAGGTAACAGCATATATTCCAGGAATTGGTCATAATTTGCAAGAACATTCTGTGGTTCTGATTAGAGGTGGTCGAGTTAAAGATTTACCTGGAGTAAGGTATCATATTGTTCGAGGAGCCAAGGATACTCTTGGTGTTAACAATAGAAAAAAGGGTAGATCTAAGTATGGAACAAAAAAGCCTAAAGCTTAACTGAAAGGTGGGTTAATATTAAATATGTCAAGAAAAAATAAAAAAATCAAAAAGAAAATTTTTGTTGATACTAAGTACAATTCTAGAATTGTTGCAAAGTTTGCAAACAGAATGATGTATGATGGAAAAAAGTCAATAAGCGAGAGCATACTTTATAGTTCGATTGATTTGCTTGCCGATAAGCTTGAAGATACTGATAAAATGGCTGTTTTTTATAAAGCTTTAGACAATGTTAAGCCATTGGTAGAAGTGAGAAGTAGACGGGTAGGTGGCGCTACATATCAAGTTCCTGTTGAAGTTAGAGAAGAGAGAAGAGAGGCTTTGGCCATGAAGTGGATTATTTTTGCTGCTAGAAAATCTAGTGGTAAGTCTATGAAGGAAAAGTTGTCAAACGAACTTTTAAATGCATATAATTCTACTGGAGTTGCTTTTAAGAAGAAAGAAGATACTCATAGAATGGCTGAAGCAAATAAAGCTTTTACTCATTATAGATGGTAAGAAGACACCTTTTTTAAGGTGCCTTTTTTGTTTATATGTTGTAGGATTGTTAGGGTTATTTTTTGTTTTAATTTTATTAAAAGTAAGGGGGATATTTTTGTGTTAAAAAAAGTTTATTGTTTTTTAATTTTTTTATTTATTGTTGCCTGTTCTAGTTCTGATGATGGTAAGTCAAAGTCAAAAACAGTTTCGCTTATGGTTGATGGCGCTTTTGATGATAAAGGATTTAATGAAAGTTCTTCTAAGGCGATAAGAAAATTAAAGGCTGATTTTAATGTAAATATAATTGAAAAAGCATCTACAGGTAATTCTTATTTGGGAGATGTTACAAATTTAGAGGATGGTAATTCAAATTTGATTTGGGGAGTTGGATTTAGATTGTCGGATATTCTTTTGCAAAGAGCCAGTGAGAATGTTTCTATTAATTATGCAATCATGGAAGGAGTTTACAATGAAATTCAAATACCCAAAAATCTTCTTAACATTAATTTTAGATCCGAAGAGGCGGCTTTTTTAGCGGGATATTTTGCGTCAAAGGCTTCTAAAACAGGTAAGATTGGATTTATTGGGGGAGTGAGGGGAAAAGTTTTAGAATCTTTTATGTATGGATACGAAGCTGGTGCTAAGTATGCAAATTCTAATATTAAAGTGGTTTCCCAATATGTTGGAACATTTGGGGACTTCGGACTTGGTCGCTCAACAGCATCTAATATGTATCGAGATGGGGTTGATATTATATTTGCAGCTGCAGGACTTTCTGGCATAGGGGTAATTGAGGCCGCAAAAGAATTAGGGCCTGACCATTATATTATTGGAGTCGATCAGGATCAATCACATCTTGCTCCTAATAATGTTATTGTTTCTGCTGTAAAAAAAGTTGATTCATTGATATATAGTTTAACAAAAAATTATTTAGAAACTGGAATTTGGGATGGAGGCAAGACTATGTTGCTTGGACTTAAAGAAGATGGACTTGGTTTGGTTTTAAATGAAAACTTAAAATTAAATTATTCTGAGATTTATAATAAATCATTGAAAATTGGACAAAATATAATGAATGGTATAATAAGAGTGCCTTATGACAAAGTGTCTTATGATAACTTTGTTTTGCAAATGGCAGATTAACTTGATCTTTGTGGAGTTGGCCTGTGGAAAATGTTTTTAGTTATTTTTAGAGAGTCTTTTTATTGTTGTAATTTTAATTTAGATTAATCTTGCAAAAGAGTTTGAATTTGGATATTATGGTGATGTGGGAAAAATAATTTTTCTTACCACCATATTTTTATTAATGCTAAAGGCATTTTTTTTAAAAGGTTTATTGAGGTTTTTATTTTATAAGTAAAGAATACTATTTGTTAGTAAACTAAAGTTAGTATTTTGATTTTTAAAAAGTTCTGAATTTTTTAAATAAATTTTGTAAGGAGAGGATCGATTTTGTTTAAAAGGTTTATTTTTATTGCTTTGCCTTTATTAGTATTGGCCTGTTTTCAATCTAATAAAAAGGTTACTAAATCCGACAAAGTTGTTATAGGTGTTTTGGCTAGTGGTAGTTTTTATGATAAAGGCTATAATCAAAGTGTTTATGATGGTGTTGTAAAACTTAAGGATAATTTTGGGGTAAAACTTATAACCAAATCTTTAAGGCCTTATCCTATTGAGGGCAAAAGACTTCTTACTGTTGATGAGGCAATGACAGAGGATGCTTATGAGGTTCAAAAAAATCCTTTAAATCTTTTTTGGCTGATTGGATACGAATTTTCTAGTTTGTCGGTTAAACTTTCGTATGAACGTCCAGATATTTGTTATGGAATTATAGATGCTTTTGATTATGGTGATATTCAAGTTCCCAGGAATTCCTTGGCTATTAAATTTAGAAATGAAGAGGCCGCATTTCTAGCTGGGTATATTGCTGCTAAAATGAATAGAAGGGAAAAGATTGGATTTTTGACAGGCCCTAGAAGTGAACATTTGAATGATTTTAAGTTTGGTTTTAAGGCTGGAATTTTTTATGCTAATCCCAAATTAAGATTAGTTTCAAAAAAGGCATCCTCTTTTTTTGATAAAGAGAAAGGTAAAGAAATGGCTCTGTTCATGTATAAAGAGGATAAAGTAGGCGTTATTTTTCCAATAGCCGGTATAACTGGACTTGGAGTTTATGATGCTGCTAAGGAGCTTGGATCCAAGTATTATGTTATTGGTTTAAATCAAGATCAGTCATATATTGCGCCTCAAAATGTTATTACTTCAATACTTAAGGATATTGGTAAGGTTATTTATTCTGTTTCATCAGATTATATTAAAAATGGAATTTTTAAAGGTGGGGTCGTTATTGATCGGGGGTTAAAAGAAGGAGTAATTGAAATTGTTAAGGATCCCGATGTTTTAAATAATAGGTTACTTGATGAAGTTGTCGCTCTGGAGAATAAAATAATAAGTGGAGAAATTATTGTTCCTGATAGTGAATATGCATTTGATTTATTTAAATCAAAGTTATAAACTATTAGCTATAGCTTTATTTTAAAAAGGTGAATAATTTATGAATAAATTATTATTATTGATTTTATTTGAAGGTATTATTTTTTTATCTTGTAGTGGTAAGGGCAGTCTTGAGAGCGGGATTCCTAAGGTATCTTTAATAATTGATGGAACTTTTGATGATAAGTCTTTTAATGAGAGTGCTTTAAATGGCATAAAAAAAGTTAAAGAGGAATTTGAGGTTGATCTTGTTTTAAAAGAATCTTCAATAAATTCTTATTTATCGGATCTTGAAGGTCTTAAAGATGCGGGTTCAAATTTAATTTGGCTTATTGGGTATAGATTTAGCGATGTAGCCAAGACTGTTGCTTTGCAGAATTCCGAGATGAAATATGCAATTATTGATCCTGTTTATTCTAATGAGCCTATTCCTGCGAATTTAGTGGGCATGACTTTTAGAGCTCAAGAAGGCGCGTTTTTGACAGGCTATATTGCTGCAAAAGTTTCTAAAACAGGTAAAATTGGATTTTTAGGGGGAATAGAGGGTGAGATAGTAGATAGTTTCAGGTATGGATATGAAGCTGGTGCCAAGTATGCCAATAAAGATATCATTATATTTACTCAGTATATTGGTAGTTTTGCCGACATTGAAGCTGGTAGAAGTATTGCAACTAAAATGTATTCTGATGAGATAGATATTATTCATCATGCTGCAGGTCTTGGAGGAATTGGAGCTATTGAGGTTGCAAAAGAACTTGGTTCTGGGCATTACATTATTGGAGTTGATGAGGATCAGTCATATCTTGCTCCAGACAATGTAATTACATCTACAACCAAAGATGTTGGTAGATCTTTAAATCTTTTTACATCTAATTATTTAAAAACCAATACTTTCGAAGGCGGAAAATTAATAAATTATGGCCTTAAAGAAGGAGTTGTAGGATTTGTAAGAAATCCTAAAATGATTCCTTTCGAACTTGAGAAAGAAATTGATAGCCTTTCTAGCAAAATAATCAACAAAGAAGTCATTGTTCCATATAATGAGGAAAGTTATAAAAGATTTCTTAAAGAATTTGTTTAAGTAAAAAATCAATTTGTATTTTTTTATTTTTAAGTATAAAAAACTTATTGGTTTTGTTTGAATGATTAAAATAAGGAAGCGTTTTATATGAGGATTGCAATTTTTATATTCGGTATTTTGTTGGCTTCTTGCTTGAGTAAGAATGAAGTAGAATCTGATTCAAATAAAATTAAGATATCTATGTTGGTAGATGGTGTTCTTGATGACGAATCTTTTAATTCTAGTGCTAATAAGGCTTTATTGAATTTGAAAAAAGATTTTCCAGAAAGTATTGAAGAAGTTTTTTCTAGCGCTTCCTCTGGAGTTTATTCTAGTTATGTTTCAGATCTTGATAGTTTAAAATTGAATGGTTCGACCTTGATTTGGCTTGTGGGATATATGCTTACGGACGTTTCTTTATCGGTTTCATTAGAAAATCCAAAAATTAGTTATGGAATAATAGATCCTGTTTATAGAGATAGAGATGATGTTCAGATTCCTAAAAATTTGATTGGTGTTGTTTTTAATATAGAGCAAGGTGCTTTTTTAGCTGGCTATATTGCGGCTAAAAAAAGTGTTTCTGGTAAAATAGGTTTTATAGGGGGAGTAAAAGGCGATATAGTAGATGCATTTCGTTACGGTTATGAGGCCGGTGCAAAGTATGCTAATAAAGGCATAGAGATTGCCAGTGAATACTCTAATTCTTTTTCTGATATTGATATTGGTAGGGTCATGGCTAATAAAATGTATTCTAAAGGAATAGATATAATTCATTTTGCGGCTGGTTTGGCAGGAGTTGGTGTTGTTGAAGTAGCAAAAGAACTAGGTGATGGTTACTATGTCATTGGAGCTGATCAAGATCAGTCTCATCTTGCTCCTAAAAATTTTATTACTTCTGTTGTAAAAAATGTTGGCTACGCATTATATTTGATTACTAGCGAATATATTAAAAATAATAATGTTTGGGAAGGTGGAAAAATTATTCAAATGGGATTAAGAGATGGCGTTGTTGGTTTGTCTAATGCAAATGAATTTGAATACATAAAAGTCCTTGAAAGGAAAATAATCAATAAAGAGATTATTGTTCCTTCCAATCAAGAAGAATATGAAATTTTTATAAAACAGTTATTAAAGTTATAGACTTTTCAAATAAAAGATTTTAATTTTCTAGTTTTTAATTTTTTAATTATGTTATATTTATTGTGTTATAATAAATATAAGTTCATTTCTATTGTTTTAGAGGATTTAGCATTGAATAAAAAAATGTTTCCCAAAATTTACTATTATGATCAAGATTTTATTGATATTTATAATAAAAGTTTATCTTGGATTCAAGACAAGGTTATTTTACAAAAAATTGCCGATAAGAGCAAAAAAGATAAAAATTATTATTCGGAGAATTGCAATTATATAGATCAGATGCAAGCTTGTATGTCAAGCTTTTTTCTTGTCTATAGTAATGGGGAATATTCATCTACATCTGCAATTGATAAGTTTTATCAATTGCAAGAAGAATCTGGTGCAATCAGAGCTAGATATGATAATAATAATGCTATTATTGATCTTGATGAGAATGAAGAGAATATTGGGTTTCCTATTTTTGCATGGGCTGAATACAATTTGTATCATAAAACAGGAAATAAAAAGAGAATTTCTGAAGTTTTGCCAATTCTTGATAAGTATTATAAGTGGATAGAGAGCAAATTTTTAAAGGGAAATGGTCTTTATTCAATTGATGTAAATAGAGTTTTTTATAAAAATTCTCCAAGAGTAGATGCGCACTATCCTATAGATTTTAATTCATTACAAGTTCATAGTGCATATTGTATTTCTAAATTAGCAGATATTTTAAATGATAAAAATTTATCACTTGAATACAAAAAACGATTTTTTTCTCTTAAGGCCAAAATCAATTCTTTAATGTGGAGTGAAAAAGATGGATTTTATTATGATCTTGATGTTAATGAAAATATTCTTGAAATTAAGACAATAGTGGGGTTTTTCCCAATGCTTTCCGAGATTCCTAGTGAAGATAGAATAGAGAGGATGATTTTTTATTTAAAAAGCACTGAGCATTTTGGGACTCCAAATCCTTTTCCAACGCTTTCTGTTAGTGAGTCAGGTTTTAGTGAGGATGGCAATGGATATTATGGTTCAGTTTATACTTATATGAATTTTTTTGTAATCAAGGGTCTTGAATATTGTGGTCGTGCAAATATTGCAAGAGAATTTACCATAAGACATTTGTATTATATATTAGACACTTTAATGCCGTTTAATAAAATTAAAGGGCACATTTGGGAAGCTTATAAGCCTATGCAAGAAGGACCTGCATATTTTGATTCTAATAAAAAAACTTATACTGAGAAAAATCTTGTCTGTTATCTTGCGCTTTTTAGCATTAGTTTGATGATAGAAAATATTATTGGACTTACAATTAGTTTGCCCGATAAAACTGTATATTGGAACATACCCACTCTTGAGATTATGGGGATAGAAAGCTTGTCTCTTAAAAAGAATCAAACTACAATAATTTGCAATAAAGGAAAAAGAGGTTGGGAAATAAAAATGGAATCTGAGAAACTTTATTATTTTACAATAAATATATTAAATAAAAAAGAAAAAACTCTTCCTATTCCTTCGGGAAGATGTTCTATGTTATTGGATAAGCTTTGATGAATTAGATTCATTAAATGTCTTGTGAAATTTAAATTTTTGGAGGCCTTTTAATGATAGATATTGATGAATTGAGGATTTTTCTTAAAGAGAAGAGTTATTCTAAAATTAAAGAAAAATTTTTAAAGCACGATTCCTTTGACATTGCTGAGGCTCTTAAAAGACTTAATGGATCTGAATTGATTTTACTCTACAGATTTTTGCCCAAAAAAATAGCAGTTGAAACTTTTTCTAATTTTGACCAATCTACAAAAAGCAAATTAGCAAATTCTTTTACAAATAAAGAAATAAGCGAAATGATTGATGAGCTAAATCTTGATGACGTTATTGATCTTTTAGAAGAGGTTCCTGCAAATGTTGTTCAGAGATTTTTAGCAAGCTCTACAGAAGAAAATAGAGAAATTATTAATAAATTTTTGTCTTACAGTGATGATTCTGCAGGTTCGATTGTAACAATTGAGTATGTTGAACTTAAAGAAGATTTCACTGTTGGTCAAGCTCTCGATTATATTAGAAGGGTAGCTAAAACCAAAGAAGATATTTACACTTATTATATTACAGATGATGAAAAGCATTTAAAAGGAGTTATAAAAATTGAGGATTTAATATTAGCTAAAGATGATGTCATATTATCGTCAATAATGAGAAGTAGTGGGTTTTATATTGTGGGAGTCAATGATGAAAAAGAGGATGTTGCACTTCTTTTTCAAAAGTATGATATTACCAGTGTTCCTGTTGTTGATAACGAAGGAAGAATGATAGGAGTCATTATTATAGATGATATTTTAGAAGTTATTCAATCTGTAAATACTGAAGATTTTCAAATGATTGCGGCTGTTAAGCCCTTAGGTACATCTTATCTTGATACTTCTATTTTGGTTATGACAAAAAATAGGATAATTTGGCTTTTAGTTCTTATGATATCTTCTACTTTTACAGCAACGATCATTTCAAATTATCAAAATTTAATGTTGTCTTTAGTAGTTTTGGCTAGTTTTATCCCCCTTTTAATGGACACTTCAGGCAATGCCGGTTCCCAAGCATCTGCTTTAATAATTCGTGAACTTGCTCTTGGCACTGTTAAGGTAAAAGATTTTTTTAAAGTTTTTTTAAAGGAAATATGTGTCAGTATTTTGGTAGGAATAATTCTTGCTGGTGTTAATTTTTTAAGAATTGTATTTTTTGTAGCTCCCCAACATTCTGATAAGCTAAAAATAGCGTTTGTAGTTTCAGCTTGTTTGATGGTAAGCTTGACAGTATCAAAGATATTGGGAGGTCTTTTGCCCATTGTTGCTAAAATTTTCAAGTTGGATCCAGCACTCATGGCAGGTCCTTTGATTACTACGATTGCAGATGCTATTACTTTAATAGCATATTTCAATATAGCAAAATGGGTTTTGGTTAGCTATGCTGTTTAAACTTTATTTAAACATGTTAATTGTTGTTTTTTTATAATAGGACATGTTAATGTATGATTGCATTTTTTGTAAAATAGTAAAAAAAGAGCTTCCTAGATATGAAGTTTATGAGGACGATTTAGTTTTAGCATTTTTAGATATCAATCCTTTAACTGTTGGGCATACTCTTGTTATCCCTAAAGAACATAGTGAGAATTTATTGAATATGGATGATAAATTTAACGATAGAATTTTAAGAGTATGTAAAAAAGTTTCGAATGCTTTAAAAATAATAAATTCTAGCATTTGTGATGGAATAAATATTTATTCTTCTTTGGGGGCTGGTGCAGGGCAAGAAGTTTTTCATACTCATTTTCATGTAATTCCAAGATTTAAAAATGATGGTTTTGGTTTTAAGAGAGGCAATAAACTTAATCTTGAGATTGAAAAATTTAAAGAGTTGTCTATACAAATAGGCATGAATATTTAATTTTACTTTGCCAAAAAGGATTCTTTATGAAAAGAAACTTATTTTTCTTTTTTGTTTTTATGTTTAATGCATTAAGAATTTATTCAGGAATTCCTGGTTATCTTAATGTATACAGTGGAGTTGGGGTCGGTGTTGATAATTTTACTCGAGATTTATTCTTCCATGAAAGACTTAAGTATCAATTTTTCAGCGGACTTGGTATTAATGTTTCTCAAAATTTTGCATTTGGTGGAGAATTTAATTTAGATATTAAATTTTTGCCAAGCTATACTCCTTATACCAAAGAGATTATGTTCATGTTGGACGATCAAGCATATTTAAATCATTCTCTAAGTTATTTCATGGTAAAAGATGTTTCAGTTTCAATGAGGATGTATGGTAATTATTTCTTTTTACCTTATACCCCAATGTTTAGTTTAATATTTTTTACAGGTTTAAAATTTTCATATATTGGTGCTGAAGTTAATTTTAGAGGTTCAAGTAATTGGAAATTATTTAATAATTTTGTTTTGGGGTTAGATATTGGAGCTAGAATTAATATAGATTTTATTTTTTTGGAATATACAATTTCTCCTATTTTTTATAACAAACTTTTACTTCTAAATCAAATGCATAAAATAACCTTGGGCTTTATTTTCCAGTTTGACGTGGCAACAAGAAATGATAGCGATATACTTTCTATTTTGTAAATTTTATGAACTAAGGATACTTTAAATTTTCTTCTTTGATATTGTTTAATATTTGTAAGTATTTAGAAGATTCATATTTAGCCATATCAAGGTTATGCTCTTTGTAATTTCCGCATTCTTTATGGCTTGCGCCTGGAATGGGCTCTGAAAAATTTATAATTTCGGAAAAAAGCCATGATATTAGGTCAACAAGATCTTTACTTTCATAGTTTCCAAAAATTATTAAGTAAAAACCAGTTCTGCATCCCATGGGGCCAAAATATACTATTTTTTCGGCCCAAACTTCATTATTTCTAAGTAAAGTGGCTCCTATATGTTCTATTGTATGTATTGCTGCGTTTTCAATTATTGGTTCGATGTTAGGAGATTTGATTCTAATGTCTATTGTAGTAAATATTACATTTTCAAAGGTATCTTTTCTTGAGACATATATGCCAGGTTTTAACTTTGTATGATCTATTGTAAAGCTTGTTATTTTTTTCATTTTTTTAGCACCGTTTGTATTTTTTTTACAAAATCTAATTTTTCCCATTCGAATTCATTTTTTCCAAAATGACCATAAGTGCAAGTTTTAAGATATATGGGTTGTTTTAGTTTTAATTTTTTAATTATACCGTTAGGAGTTAAATCGAAGTTATTGATAATGAAATTTAATATTTTGTTTGCATATTTGGGATCATTTATTCCCGCAGTTATTTGAATAGATATTGGGTTTTCAATCCCAATTGCATATGCAAGTTGTAGTTCAAATTCTTTGGAAATGCCGGCTGCTACCATATTTTTTGCGATATATCTTGCCATGTAGGCAGCCGATCTATCTACTTTTGTGGCATCTTTTCCGCTGTATGCTCCCCCTCCGTGTCTTGCAAATCCCCCATAACTGTCAGCAATAATTTTTCTTCCTGTAAGGCCTGTGTCTCCAGTAGGTCCTCCAATTACAAAATTTCCAGAAGGATTAATACAATAGGTAGTATTTTCATCAAGTATTGATTTGTCTTGAATGGTGGGCTTAATAATTTCTTCAATTATTGTTTGCCGTATTAGTTTTTGGGAGATATTTGGATGGTGTTGGTGAGAGACTATAATGTTTTTTATTTTTACAGGTCTTCTGTTTTTATCGTATTCTATAGTAACTTGAGATTTTGAGTCGGGTCGCAACCACTTTATTGCTCCCGATTTTCTAAGCTTACTAGCTTTTTTTAGAATTGAATTGGCAAGTTCATAAGGAGCTGGTAAAAAATTTTTTGTTTCATCGCAAGCATATCCAAATATTATCCCTTGATCACCTGCTCCAAGGGTATTAGATCCCTTTTTTTCAATTGCGTTTATAATGTCACGTGATTGATTGCCAACCGCGTCTATTACCGTTATTGTTTTGTAATCAAGCCCATAATCAATATTTGTATAGCCTATATCTTTAATGATGTTTTTAGCAATTTCTTTTATATCTATGTTTTTTTTTACAGGACTATTTATTTCTCCCGCTATTACTACTAAATTTTGTGCAATTATGACTTCGCAAGCCACTTTTGCATTTTTATCTACTTTTAGCATTTCATCAAGGATGGCATCAGATATTTGATCTGCAATTTTATCTGGATGTCCTTCAGATACAGCCTCAGAAGTTAAAGTTTGGTTAGCTGCTATTATTTTATTCATATTAGCTTAATAAGTTCCTTTGTCATTTTGCTTGAATTTATTGAGGATGTTTTTAAAAATTTATTAAAGTCTACATGATTGTTTTTATTGTTTGGTAAATCAGAAATTGAACGAATTATTATGAATGGTATTTTAAACGTGTGTGCCACTTGAGCTATTGCAGCTCCTTCCATATCTACAGCTAAAGCATCTTTGAAATTTTTTTTAATTGTCTCAAGATTTTTTTCACTTTCAACAAATTGATCTCCTGTTAGTATTAAGCCAATATGGATATCAATGTTTAAAAGCTTTTTGTCAACAATATTGACTACTTTTTTTAAGAGCTTTTCATCTGCTTTAAATTTTTGTGGCAAATTAGGGACTTGTCCTATTTTGTGTCCAAACTTGGTTAAGTCAAAATCATAGTATGCTGCTTCTGAGGATACCACTATGTCTAATATTTTAAGGTTAGAGTTTTCTTTTATTCCGCCAGAACTTCCAGAGTTTATTATATGAGTGATTTTATATTTAGATATAATTTGATTGCTCCAAGTTGCTGCGTTAACTTTTCCAATTCCTGTAGTCAAAGATACTACGTCTTTTCCCAAAATTTTTCCTTTATAAATTTTTTTATTTTCTAAGTAGCTGTCTAATACAATTTCTTCTTTGTTGTCAATCATTTTGTTTATTTCTTCCGATTCTTCTTGCATAGCCGATATGATTAAAATCATGCTTTTTCTCCTTTTGAGCGTCTTATATACTATCTGTTAAAGAATGTTTATTTTTAATTAGTTCTATTTCATTTTGATTGAGTATTTTTTTTATTCCTGTGTTTGTGTTTGGTATAGACTGAACGCTAGGCTCATTTTTGTCCACAACTTTTCCATTTTTTATTATGTAATTTACGTATGGGAAATTTGGTTTAGAATTATCTATATCTACTATTTTAGCTATAGAATTGTCATTAAGCTCTACAATAAAGTCTAAGGGACAAGAAGATATTGTATTAATTATTAACTTTAAGACTCTTTTGTCAAATTTTTTGTCAGCATCTTTAATTAATTCAATAATAGATGCTCCAGAATTAAAAGATTTTTTGTATGTTTTATCTAAAATGATAGCAGAATAGGCGCTAGCAGCTCCTATTATATTTGATTCTATGCTGATATTTTCACTTGTTAGACCTTTAGGATAACCTGTTCCGTCCAGATTTTCTTTATGTGTTAAAAGTGTTAGACATATTGATCGTGACAAATTGCTTGTTGAGGCTACTTTATAACTGATTATAGGATATTTTTTTATTATTTCTAGTTCTTCGCCAGTCAATGCTTCTTTTTTTTCGCTGATTTTTGTAGGGATAAATAAAAATCCGATTTTATGTAAAAGAGCAATACTGCAAAGTTCTACTGTTTTGTAGTTATTTATACCCATTTCATTACCAAGTGCTACTGTTAGGATGGCCGTATTTACCGAATGAATAATGTGATAGTTTGCAGAAAGCTTAGGAATTCTAAAATATTTGATAAAAATTTTTTTCTGTTTTTTATAAAATTCTATTACTTTTTTTACAGTGGGCATAATATCTTGGTAATATATTTTTTTATTTCTTTTGCAATTTTCATAAATTTCTTCTAAATTGCTTATTATTACATGATAACTAGAAATAGCTTCTTCGTTGAATTTTTTGTGTATTTCTTCGTATTCTTTTTTAACAGAATCATCACTGAAAAAATTTTCTCTTTTTTTAATGTATGATTTTAATTTCCATTTTTCAATAAGCTCAATGTTTTTGTCCCCAATAAATGCATTTTCAGGCCAAACTAAGAATTCCTTGTCTATTAAATATGATGAATTTTTTATATTTTTGATGATGCTTTCAAAATTTTGCATTTATTACCTTGAAATTAAGCTACATTAACCATGTATATCATATTATTTATTAATTGTCTATCTATTAGTATAATGTATTTATTATATCTCAATTTTTGAATTGAGCTTTTTTTGAAGAGATTTTTATGGTAGAAAAAATACGTTTAGGCTTTAACATTATATTTCTTGGATTGTTTGTTTATTTTCTGACAATTTTAAGATTTCAAATGGAATTAAGCTTTATTTTGTTTAATTACCAATTTATTGTAATTTATTTTTTATTAGTGATTGTTTTTAATGTTATTTATTCTCAATATTTTTTTTCAAGATTGTATTTTATTTTAAATGGGATGGAAGATACATTTACCTTTTTAAAGCTTAAAATGGTTCGTAAAAAGCTTAAAAACGTTTTTGAAATATCTATTCTTCTTAGGTTTATTTTAATAAAACAAGATAAAAAAAGCCTTGATGAGCTTTATTTTTATTTAAAAGACAATAAATTAAGACATAAGACAATAATAGAGCTTTATTCTGTTCTTATTAGTTTTAGGGAGAAAGAAAAAGCTTCTAGTTTAATTTTAAATTACAAGTACAGTAAACACAAGTGGGTGAAATATTGCGAGGCTCTTAGCATGTTGTCATTTGAAGAGCATTTAAAGCTAGAAGAGTTAGTAAATTTTTTAGATAAGTTTTTTTTAAAAAATGATATTTTTACTATTTATTTCTATTATTTATTGCGAAAATCGAAAATATCTTTTGATTTGATTGAAAGTAAGAAAATTGAGATTAGAAATCGATATTGTAAATTTAAAAATAAGATAGATTCTAAGCATACAAGGCTACTTGGTTCAAATTTATTTTTTGTTGTTTTTTATTATATTTATGATTTTTCTAAAAAAGATGTTTTTTATTGAAGGAGTTGTGTTTTGAGTATAAGAGTTCGTTATGCGCCTTCTCCAACGGGTTTGCAACATATTGGTGGGATTAGGACAGCTTTGTTTAATTATTTTTTTGCAAAGTCTTGTGGTGGTAAGTTTTTACTTAGAATTGAGGATACAGATCAGAACAGATATTTTCCAGAAGCTGAAGATGATCTTTATTCAAGTCTTAAATGGCTTGGTATTTCTTTTGATGAAGGTCCTATTGTAGGAGGTGATTATGCGCCTTATGTGCAGTCCCAAAGAAGTGAAATATATAGGCGATATGCTAAATATTTGATTGAATCTGGGCATGCTTATTATTGTTATTGTAGTCCTGAAAGATTGGAAAGAATTAAGAAAATTCAAAATATTAATAAGATGCCGCCTGGATATGATAGGCATTGTAGAAATTTAAGCGATGAGGAAGTTAAGAATGCGCTAATTAAAAAAATCAAACCTGTTGTCAGATTTAAAATCCCTTTAGAAGGAGACACTAGTTTTGATGATATTTTGCTTGGAAAGATTACATGGTCGAATAAAGACATTAGTCCTGATCCTGTAATCCTCAAGTCAGATGGACTGCCGACTTATCATCTTGCTAATGTTGTTGATGATTATTTAATGAAAATTACTCATGTATTAAGATCTCAAGAGTGGGTTTCTTCAGGTCCATTTCACATACTTCTTTATAAGGCTTTTAAATGGAAGCCACCCATTTATTGTCATCTTCCAATGGTTATGGGAAATGATGGTCAAAAATTAAGCAAAAGACATGGATCGACAGCTTTAAGGCAGTTTATCGAAGATGGATATCTTCCAGAAGCTATTATTAATTATGTTACTTTGCTTGGTTGGTCTTACGATGATAAGAGAGAATTTTTTTCAAAAAATGACCTTGAGCAATTTTTTTCAATTGAGAAGATCAATAAATCTTCTGCTATTTTTGATTACCATAAGCTAGATTTTTTCAATAGCTACTATATTAGAGAAAAAAAAGATGAAGATTTATTTAATCTTTTACTTCCCTTTTTTCAAAAAAAAGGGTATGTTTCTAAGCTTATTACTGTAGAAGAGAGTCAAAAATTAAAATTATTAGTTCCTCTTATAAAGAGTAGGATTAAAAAGCTAAGTGATGCTTTGAATATGACCAAATTTTTTTATGAGGACATTAAATCTTGGAATTTAGATGAGTTTTTAAGTAGGAAAAAAACAGCCAAAGAGGTTTGTTCTATTTTAGAATTAATAAAGCCTATTTTAGAAGGATTTGAAAAAAGGTCGTCAGAGGAAAATGATAAAATTTTTTACGATTTTGCTGAAAACAATGGTTTTAAATTGGGTGAAATTCTTCTTCCTATTAGAATTGCAGTGCTTGGCAGCAAAGTCTCTCCGCCACTTTTCGATTCTTTAAAATTGATAGGCGAGTCTAAAGTTTTTGAAAGAATAAAATTGGCGCAGGAATTTTTAAGAATAAATGAATAGCTATTAAGGATATTTTTATGGTTAGAATGGAAGATATTATTTCTCTTGCAAAAAGAAAAGGGTTTGTATTTCAGTCTTCAGAGGTTTATGGAGGCCTTTCTGGAGCTTGGGATTATGGTCCTTTGGGAGTTGAGCTTAAAAAAAATATAAAAAGAGAGTGGTGGAAGAGCATGGTGTACTTGCATGAAAATATTGTGGGTTTAGACAGTGCTATTTTTATGAGACCTGAAGTTTGGAGTGCATCTGGGCATATTGATGGTTTTTCAGATTATATGGTTGATTGCAAAGATTGCAAGAGTAGATTTAGAGCTGATTTTATTGATTTATCAAAAAATTGTCCAAATTGCAAAGTCGGGAATAATTTTACTTCTCCGAAAAGTTTTAATTTAATGTTTAAGACCCATATTGGAGTAGTGGAGGACAGTTCTAGTGAGATTTATTTAAGACCTGAGACAGCACAAGGAATTTTTGTTAATTTTAGAAATGTTTTAGATTCTTCAAGGCTTAAGATTCCTTTTGGAATTGCTCAGGTAGGTAAAGCGTTCAGAAATGAGATAGTTACTAAAAATTTTATATTTAGAACTTGTGAATTTGAGCAAATGGAAATGCAGTTTTTTGTTCATCCTAATCAAATAGATGAATGGTTTTGTTATTGGCAGCAAAATAGAATGAATTTTTTTAAAGAAACTCTTAAAATTAGGCCTGATAAATTAAGGTTTAAAGCTCATGATTCAACACAACTTGCTCATTATGCAAAATCTGCATTTGATATTGAGTACGAATTTCCATTTGGATTTCAGGAAGTAGAAGGTATTCATAATAGAGGTAATTATGATTTAACTCAACATTCTAAATTTTCTAACAAGTCTAAAATATTTGAATATCACGATTTGTTGACAAAAGAGAGATATGTGCCTTATGTTATTGAAACTTCTGCGGGGCTTACAAGGTCTGTTTTAATGGTTCTTTGTGATGCTTATTCTGAGGAAGATCTTTCAGAAGGAGGCAAGCGCATTGTTTTGCGATTGCATCCCAAGCTGGCTCCTTACAAGGTTGCTATATTTCCTCTTGTTAAAAAAGTTGAGCTTGTTGAGGTTGCTAGAAGGATTTATGTAGAACTTTGTGATGATTTTCATATATTTTACGATGATAGTGGAACAATAGGCAAAAGGTACAGACGTCAAGACGAAATAGGGACTCCTTATTGTGTAACAGTAGATTACGACACTATCGAGGACGAAACAGTGACTATTAGGGAAAGAAACAATATGACTCAGAAGAGAATTCTTATTAATGATTTATATTCATACATTAAAACAGAGATTTTGAATTACAAAGAGGATTTTAATAAATGAATCTTGCTTTAAATCTTTTACATAGGCGAGGATTTTTAAAACAGTGTACATCTTTAAAAGTTTTAAGCGATTTAATGGATAGTGAAAAAATAGTTTTTTATGCAGGAGTTGATGCGACATCTAGTTCTCTTCATATTGGTCATTTGATTCCTTTTTTAGCAATGATGCATCTTAAACAACATGGTCACATACCAATTGTTTTGATTGGAGATTCTACAACAAGAATAGGCGATCCTTCTGGGAGAAGCGAAATGAGAAAGATTTTATATTCAGAAGAGATTAGCAATAATGCTTTGTCAATAAAAAATCAACTTCAAAGAATAACGAAGTTTAGTTCAAGATGTTTTATTCATAATTCAGATTGGTTAGATAATCTCAATTATATTGAATTTTTAAGAGATATTGGTATCCATTTTTCTGTCAATCGCATGTTGAGCTTTGAAACTTATAAAAGAAGGCTGGATTTTGGACTTTCATTTATTGAGTTTAATTATCAACTTTTGCAGTCTTATGATTATTACATGCTTAATAAAATTAAAAATTGTCGACTTCAAATTGGCGGTGATGATCAATGGGGGAATATTGTCTCGGGTGTTGACTTGATTAGAAGAAAAATTGGGGTAGAAGCTTTTGGGCTTACATTCCCATTAATTACAAGAAGTGATGGGAAAAAGATGGGCAAATCAGAAAAAGGCGCTGTTTATCTTGATTCTAGTCTTTACAGTATTTATGATTTTTATCAGTATTTTAGAAATACTTCAGATTCTGATGTTAAAACTTTTTTATATCTTTTTACCTTTTTAGAAGAAGATGAGATTGAATTAATTTCAAATTTTAAGGGAAATTCTTTAAATAAAGCTAAAGAGATTTTAGCTTTTGAGATAACTAAAATTGTTCATGGAGAAGCGGAAGCTTTGAAAGTTCAAGAGGCATCCTTTGCTGCATTTAGGGGAAGTGGCGATAGAAGTAATATTCCATTTTTTAAATTTAGCTTTTCTAGTTTAGAAGAAAAGGTATTGTTGGTTAATTTAATGCTAGATTCAAAAATTGTGCCTAGTAAGTCAGAAGGCAGAAGGTTAATTAATTCTGGAGGAGTTTATATCAATGGTAAAAGGGTGAAAAATCAGAATCATTGTCTTGCTAGAGAGGATTTTAATGACAATGAAATTGAATTAAGGGTAGGTAAAAAAAAAATTTTACGAATTGTTTTATAGTTGATTTTGAATGTATGACAGAAGAACTTTAAATTGTTTGTTTTTTAACACGTTTTTGTTTTTCATGGAGTCTAAGCATCTTGTTTTTACAGAAGAACATATTTTTTACGGCTTGATTAAAAGCGACAAAGTTAAAGAACTACTTAATTTGTGTACAATTGACTCTTATAAACTTAATAAACAGCTGGTAGAATTTTTTGGCAAGCTCCCCCTAAGAGACAATTATATTCCAGATTATGTTTCTAGTATGGATTATTTGTATGACGATATAATCAGTACTCTTTTTTTTTATAAAAAACCTTATAAAATACAAGAAAAAGATTTATTGTGGGTACTTGTCAAAAAAAGAAAAAATAGCATTTTAGATACTTTGCTTAACTCAGGGTTTAATTTGACTATTTTTGACAAACTTATCGAAGTTCATGATCATTTGGCTTTAAATACTAGATCTGATTCAGGTCATGATAGTGAATTAATTTCAGAATATATTCACCATAATGCGCCAAAAAATAAAGGAGGCTTCCACATTTTTGATGATAATCGTGATAAGTTGGATCAAAATAATGTTTTTTTAGAAAATAAAGACTCCATTAGTAATTTTTTAACAAATGTTATTGATGCTTTGGATTTGAAGCACAAGCCTTTAATTGGCAGGAAGCAAGAATTATCTAGGTTGATCCAAGTAATACTTAGGAAGCATAAAAGTAACCCTATTTTATTTGGAGAACCTGGTGTTGGAAAAACAGTATTAATTCAAGGTCTTGCATATAAAATAAAAACAGAGAATGTTCCAAGGGATTTAATGGGGTATGAAATCTATTCTCTCGATATTGGTAGGCTTATTTCGGGTACTAAATATAGAGGAGATCTTGAGAGTAGAATTAACAGAGTTTTGGATTTTTTAAATACAAGAAAAAAAGTTATGCTTTTTATTGATGAGATTCATATGATAGTAGGTGCAGGAGCCACTTCATTTGGCAGTATGGATATTTCTAATTTATTAAAACCTATTCTTACTTTGGGAAAAATCAAATTTATTGGAGCTACTACAGAATATGAATATAGAAAATTTTTTTTAAAAGATAAGGCTTTAATGAGAAGGTTTCAGAGCATAGAGCTTAAAGAGCCTAATTTTGACGACACCTATGATATTTTGCAGGAGATTAAAGAAGATTATGAGAGATATCATAATGTGGAATATACAGATGAGGCAATAAAAACTTGCATTGTTATGTCTCAAAAATATATTAAAGATAGATTTCTTCCAGATAAAGCTTTTGATATTTTGGATGAACTAGGCTCTAAGTTTAAGCTTGAAAACATAAAAAGGATAATAACAAAAGATGATGTTTGTGATTTTATTAAGTCTGTTGTTGGCTCTAATATTTTTAATTTTGAAGAGTATGATAGTGAATTACTAATTAATTTAGAAAATAGAATAAAAAAAGAGCTTATTATACAAGATGGTTTGGTATTTGATTTGATATTAAATATCAAACTATTAAAATTTAATATGCTTGCCAACAGAAGTACTATTGGCGTATTTGTCTTTATTGGTGCTTCTGGAGCAGGAAAATGCAAATTGACAGATATTTTATCAGAAGAGTTTAAAATTCCGAAATTTAGTCTTAATATGAGCGAGTATAGCGATTTTAATTCTCTTGATAGATTGATTGGTCCTGTTTTAAGTAATGAAGGGTATTATGAATCTACTAGATTTTTCAAATTTTTGAACAAATCTTCTAATTCTATTATTTTCTTATCAGATTTTGATAAATGTAATAAAAGGGTTTTAGATTTTTTTTTGGAGGGGTTTAAAACGGGCAGACTTTTTGATGGTCTTGGGAAAAAGGTAAGCTTATCAGAAAGTTTAATAATAATAAGTATCAATGCTGAGAGTAATGAGCTTAATGGTATTGGCTTTAAAAATAAAATGGCAGGAGAAAATCATTTTGATCTTACATTGAAGAAGAGATTTCCTAATGAATTTTTAGAGTTAATAGATTATGTTTTTGTGTTTCAATCTATTGATGAGTTAGGTTTTGAAAAAATCATTTTTAATGAGCTTAATCGTTTTGCAAGGATATTAAGAGATAGAAAATTTGATGTTTTTTTTGAAAAAAGTGTTGTTGATTATATTCGGGAAAAGATTTATGGAAAGGGTTATGGATTAAAAAGTGTTAAAAAGTTCATATTCAAAGAAGTGGGAAAGCTTTTAATAGATGAAATTCTTTTTAAGAAAATTGAAAATTCTGGTAAAATAAAAATCTATTTAGATGAAACAATAAAATATGAGTTTTTATAAGGTTATAGGGAGTATTTATGAAAATATCAGTAATAGGAGCAGGCGCTTGGGGAACGGCTATTGCAAAGTCTTTGGCAGATAAATTTGATTTTAATATTTTTTTGTGGTCTTTTGAAGAAGATGTTAAGAATAGTATTAATAATAATAATGTTAATACCAAATATTTAAAGGGAATTAAATTGCCAAAAAATTTAGTTGCAAGTTCAGATTTGTTTGAAGTTGCAACGATGTCTGATTACATTTTCATTGCAACGCCTTCTCTTTTTACTGTTGATATTTTTAAAAAGTTGGATCAATTTTTCCATTCTTTAAAGATAAAGCCGAAATTAGCAATACTTACAAAAGGGTTTATTGCTTTTAATGGGAAAACTAATACAGTTATTGAAACCGCTGAAAAAATTATTAAAGGATATAAAGATGAAATTACTTATATTGTTGGTCCAAGTCATGCTGAGGAAGTTGGGCTTGGTGTAATAACAGGACTTGTTGCAGCTAGCAATAACAGAGAAAATGCATATTTATTTATTAATTTATTTAGTAAGACTTCAATTTCTTTGTTTTATAGCAATGATGTTTTTGGGGTGCAAATAGCAGCAGCTTTAAAAAATGTGTTTGCAATTGCATTTGGAATTTTAGATGCGTATAAATTAAATTATCCTAATTTGATAGGTAGTAATACAGAATCATTTTTATTTTCAATATCTTTAAATAATATGAAAGATATTGCAATAGAGCTTGGGGGAAGAAATATTGAAACTTTTTTATTTTTGTCTGGTTCTGGCGATTTAGATGTTACTTGTAGAAGCAAGTTTGGAAGAAATAGACGATTTGGTAATGAAATTGTTAGTAAAAACATTTTAGAAAGCTTTTTTAGCATAGATGATTTAATAAGTAATATTGAAAAAATTGGGTATTTACCAGAGGGAGTTTTGGCTACTAAATCAATTTTTTCCCTTTTAAAAGGATTAAATCGAGATATTAATTCCAATAGCTTGTTAAGTGTTATATATAGAATTTTGAATAAAGAATTGGAGTCTAAATCTGTTATTGAACACATGAGAGATATTATACAGTAAAATAAAGCCTCTTTAGAGGCTTTATTGTTTTTGCTCATTCATCATATATAAAATTTTATTATAAACATCTTCTATTATTTCAAAATTCATTACAATTTCTGTAAGCTCATTAGATTTAATAGTTCCTATTATGTTGTCATTTTTTGTTAAATCATCTCTTTTGACTAAAGAATTGCTGTCTACTAAAATTTTTATTCTTGTTATGTCCTTGTGTATGTTTTTAATATTTTTGATTCCCCCAAAGCATTCTACAATATGCTCTGCTACTTTGATTTTATTTGTTTTTTCTGAGTCTGCCATAGTTAATAATTTTATTCCTTGTAGAAAGCTTTGTATGCTAAGTAAGCATTGTATAAGTCAAATTTAGAAGTTATCTCCATTGGAGAATGCATACTTATAACAGCAGGTCCCATGTCTATTGTTCTTATTCCATATCTAGCTAAGAATTTGGCAACAGTTCCCCCTCCTCCTTCTTCTACCTTTCCAAGTGTTGCTACTTGCCAGGCTATATTATTTTTATTTAATAATTGTCTAATATAAGAAACAAGCTCGGCATCAGCATCGCTGGCCATACTTTTTCCACCATGTCCTGTGTATTTCATTATGGGTATACCATAGCCAAGTTTGGGAGCATTTTGTTCGTCATGAACTGAGTTAAATAGTGGGTTTATTGCTGCACAAACATCAGCAGAAATACTTTTTGAATTCCATAAAGCTTTTTGGACTTGAAGATTGTTGTATTCCGATTTTTTAATTTTAAAGATTATGTCAGAAACAAAATATTCAAGATATCTTGAGTCTAGTCCAGTTGAACCTGTTGAGCCAATTTCTTCTTTATCTACAAGAAAGCAAATAGCTGTTTTGTTTGGAATCTCTTCAAGATTAAATATGGATTCTAGCGAGGTGTAAGCGCAGATTTTGTCATCTTGTCCGTAAGCACCAATTAACGCTTTGTCAAATCCAATGTCTTTTGCTGTTCCTGCAGGCACTATTTCAATTTCTGATGATACGAAATCTTCTTCTTCTATTTTGTATTGTTCTTTTATTAATTGCAGAGTTGCTAGTTTAACTTTATCTTTTTCTTTTGTTTCAATTGGCAGGCTTCCAATTAAAATTTTTAGATTTTCTCCTTCAACAATTTCGTCTGATTTTTTATTCCTTTGTATTTTTCTGTCAAGATGAGGCAAAATGTCGGGAATTACGAATACAGGATCGTTTTCATTGTCACCAATATTGATTTCAACTTTTTCTCCATTTTTTAAGAATATCACACCCCTTATTGAAAGGGGTGTGGATAACCATTGGTACTTTTTTATTCCCCCGTAATAGTTGGTTTTAAGAAATGTAAGTTCGTTTTCTTCAGAGATTGGTGAAGGTTTTGCGTCAAGTCTTGGTGAATCTGTATGAGAAACAATTAAATTCATTCCATTTTCAATAGGATTTTTGCCAATAATAGCAAAAGCAACAGATTTTTCTCTACAGGTGTAAAAAATTTTATCGCCGGGCATTAAATTTTGTTTTTCTTCAGCGTTAAGGAACCCCCTTTTTTTTGCTCTATCTAAGGCATAGGATGTAACTTCTCTTTCTGTTTTAAATTTACTTATAAATTTTTTATAACTTTCAGAAAAATTGAAAATTTGATTTTTTTCTTCTTTGCTTAAAGAAATCCATGGATTTTGTTTTTTCATTAATAAGTCCTCCTATTTCATTTTAGCATTTTAATTGTTTTTAAAGTGTGTACAAAATAAATTATTTATTGTAAACTTACCTTTAATTTTAATATTATAAATAAATTATAAGGGAGAATTTTATGTATAAAAATGGTTTTTTGAAAAACTATTTAGTAGGGTTTTTATTTTTTTTAATAATTGCGTGTACCTCAAAAGACAGTTCAAATGAATATGTTGAGGAGCAAGAAGTGGATAACTCTTCTAAACTCAATGATGCTTCTCAAATAGATGAGCATACTATTGGTCATATTTTTCATGCTATGGGAGTAGTTCATTCAAAAAATGATCGAAAAGAATTGGGGAAAAATATAAAGGTTTTATATTTTTCTGAAAAAGATGGATACTTTGAAACAATACCTTCAAAAGAGGGTGCAAAGTTGATAGTTTATCTTTATGACAATATTTACGCAGGAGAGGCCCCAATTAATATCTCTGGAAAAGAAGCTTTTATTTTTGTTGGAATTACCTCGGATTTTAAAAAGATTATAAATAGTAATTTGCATGGTGCGCAAAGTGATCTTATTGGCACTTTTAAAGATCTTGATATTAAAAATTCAAAATTGGAAGTTACAGTTGATGAGAATAATTCAGATGCTAAAACTTTCCTTGAATCTATTAATTATATTATCGACGGTGTTGAAAAAATTTCACCTATGACAATGAATTAATTTATATTCTTGATTTTTTAGGCTTTAATTTAAAATTAAAGCCTATTTTGAAATCGAGATTTCAAGTCCTTTTATTAAAATTTCTGCTGTTTTTATGTTAGTTGCAAGCGGTATATTATGTACATCGCAAAGCCTAATGAGAGCCGACACATCTGGTTCGTGAGGTTGGTTTGTTAGGGGATCTCTAAAGAAGAATATAGCCAAGACATTTCCTTCAGCTATTTCAGCTCCAATTTGCTGATCTCCTCCCATGGGGCCCGATTTATATTTAATAATCGCAAGATCAGTAGCTTGTTGGATTCTGTACCCTGTTGTTCCTGTTGCAATAAGCTTGAATTTGGATAAGAAGAGATGGTTTTGTTTGACAAAATTTACTAAATCATCCTTTTTTTTATCATGTGCAATTAATGCTATTTTTTTTCCCATTAACTTTATTCCTTTTTTCAATGTAAAATAACTTTTGTTGAAATTTAATAAATTAAATCATTGTTGTGTTTTTAGAATTTATATTGGTTCTGGTTTATGCCATAAAAATCCCTGTCCATAGTCTATTTCTAGCTCATTTATTTTTTTTAATATTTCTTCATTATATACAAATTCGGCAATAATTTTTATATTTTTTGTATCTGCTATTTTTTTAATGGATTTTATTATTACAAAATCTATTTCACTAGAGTTTATGGCCTTTATGAAAGATCCATCTATTTTAAGCAAATCTATTGGTAGTGTTTTAATATATGAGAGTGATGTATGTCCGCTTCCAAAATCATCAAGTGCCAGTTTGATTCCAAAACTTTTTAATTCTTGAAAATATTTATTTATTATTTCAAAATTTTCAAGAATTCCAGTTTCTGTTATTTCTAAGCATATATTTTGAAGTGGAATTTGACTTTTCAACAAAGTGTCTTTTAAAAAGATTCGAAAGTTTTGTGATTTTAGTGAATAAGGAGATATGTTAATTGAGAAAACGTGAATCCCATTTTTTGATACAAAGCTTTTATATTCTCTTAAGGCCTTTTTAACCACCAATTTATCAACTTCAACAGTTAAATTATATTTGTCTATTAAGCTAAAAATTTGATCGTTTGGAATTGGTTTGCCCATGTGGTCAAAAAGTCTTGTCAAGATTTCTATTTTAGGTTTTAAGTTCTTTTTAAGAGGATTTATTTTTTGATAATAAAGAGTAAAAAAATCATTTTTTATTGCTTTGAGTATATATTGAAAGATTTTGTTTTGATTTTTTAAAATCACCGCTTCTGGTAGTTCTTCTTTGTATATAATAGGATTAGATTCTTTGTATTCTGATGATATTTTTGTAGCCATCATTAATTTGGGGATTTTGAATTCTAAATTTTCTTTTAAATTTACTTCTATTATTCCGATATTGAATTCGAATATAATAATATCTTCTTTTTGAAATGCCAACATAATTGTTTTTTTGATTTTTTTGGCAATTGAGATTATTTGTTTTTCACCGCCACTTGTGCATATAATTACTATTAAATTATTGTTTTTTAGCTTAAAAATATATTCAGAGTATAATGACATTATTTTTGAATACATTATTTTAAGTATTTTTATATTAAGCTTTTCTCTATCTCCTTTGTATTCATATTCTGTTGTTAGGGATAGGTCTAAATTAAGTAAGTATATTCTTTTTTTTTTGTTAATATCCATATTGTTTACTAGCAATTTTTCAATTTCTTTGACATTTTGAATCTCGTCTTGTGAATCAATAATTTCTAGATATTTATAGTTTTCTGTTTCATTAAGGTTTGGTATTTCTTTGATTGTTATTAATTTATCAATATTGTTTTGATCGATTGTGCTAATAAATACATCTACGTATATTTTTTTATTATTTTTTAAAGTTAAAAGACAGTTTGTTATTAATATATTTTTAAATTCAGAAATAGAATTTGTATGACAGCTTAAATCTATTTTTTTCAACTTTTCCCAATCTCGAATATCTATATCAGTTACTTTTATTGTATTCCCAGAAGTTTTTATTGGAAGATTAAGATTTTTACTACCTTTTTCATTGATATAAATAATTTCATTTTTGGTGTTTGTGATGATTACTATTTCTTTAATAAGTTCTGATAAATTTAAGAAGAAATCCAGAGTTGTGTTTTTATTGTCACAAAATAGTTTTTTTTGATGTATTAAGCTTTGCTTATATTCTAATTCGCTTATATCTTTTATTATTTCTATGTGATTAAGTTTTAAATATTCCTTATCGAATTTTTCATTGCTAATTATAATAGAATGGATTTTGTTTGTGTTTTTTAATTCATTCGCAATGTTTATTGAAAAATCTATTGGTTTTTCATAATTGTAAATAATGGCGAATTTAATATTATTTTGTTTTACATATTCACTGTATAAAGCTTTTTCAGATTTTACGATTTGAATTAAGTTAAAAATAGATTTAAGTTTTATAAGATCTCTAAGATTGATTTCGTTTTTAGAGATTACAACAGAATTTATATTTTGATAATTATTAACCTCTTTCATTTTATTGGTTTGCTCTTATTTTAATTTTTGTATGCCAAGTTTGTATTATTTTTTATTTTTGTATCTGCTATTTTTTTAGTGATTATTATCCAGATTAAACCCAATAACATTAGTGCTAGTGAGAGAATTTGTCCCATTGATATATTTAAAAAAGAAAATTCTAACAGACTTTTAATTGATTTGTAGTTTATTATAAATCCGAGTTCTTTATCTGGTTCTCTTAAATATTCGATAAAGAATCTGAAAAAAGCGTAAAGCATTATATATGTACCAAAAATAAACCCATCATGTTTTTTGATTTTTCTAAATAAAAACCATAGTAACATAAAAGTTACAGGCCCTTCGAAAAATCCTTCAATAAGTTGAGAAGGTATTCTTGGAAGGTTGATTAGCAGGTCATGAGGCAAAATTTCAAGCCCTACGGATGATGCAAATTCTTTTACACCCGGTATATTTGTGTCAAATGGTTCTGCATTAGGAAATATTATTCCCCCTTTTATTACTCTTCCATAAAGTTCTGCATTTGCGAAATTAGCAAGTCTTCCAAGTATATAGCCAGAAGAAAAAGCTATTGACCCATAGTCTGTTAATTTTAAAAAATATTTTTGTACATTTGTATTTTTAAGTTTTGTATTTATTATAATTAGAGGAGCAATTATTGCGCCTAAAAAACCACCATGAATTGCCATACCTCTAAAGCCTGTAAAGTTCCAATGTTGATCGAATGGTAAAAGAATTAACCAAGGATGAGAGTAATAGATCCCTGATTTGTCGTAAATCAAGGTAGATGCTAATCTGCCTCCTAATATTGCTCCAAGTACAAGCGAGAACATAAATGTTTCATAATCTTCTTTTTTGATATCAATATTGTCCGATTGTATTTGATACCAAATAAACTTATAAGAGATTAGTATAATAAAAATGTAAGATAGGCTATACCATGTAATTGGTATGCCTTGAATTACTTCAGGGTGCAACCAACTTGGATAATTTATATAATTTGGCATTAGACCTCCTTAGTCTTTTCAAGCTTTTCAAAAAGCTTTTTTTTAAATAACATATTTTGCTTTCTTAAGGTTTCGATTTCTCTTTTCTGAGATTTTATTATATCAATAATTTCGATACTGTCTATTGTTTTGTTTTTTATCAGTGACTCAAGATATTCAATTTTTTCAATGTATTCTTCTTGAGCTTCTCTTAGTACGAAATCGTAACTTTCATTTAAATCTTCTTCATTTAAAAGCTCAGCATTATTTGTTAAATCTTCAATTTCGATCAATTTTTTTGCAATTTTTTTTATACTTTTGGATGTTAAACTTGTAGGTTTGTATATAGTAATAGGGATTTTACTGTTTAAAGCTTGATCAACTATTTCATCTTTATAGATTGCCCCAATGCTTTGTAAATTTATGCTTAAATAGTTTTTTGCCGATTTTATTATTTTTTCGGTTTTTTCAATGTCATTGGGACTTTTGAGCATATTAAATATCATAAAAGGACTAATTGTTTTAAACAATTTGTTAAATTTAGAGTAATTTTCAGGATCTTCACTTTCGAGCTTTAACAGCAAGTTAGGTATATATATCTTTTGAAGATCGATTGAATTTTGTTTTATTGTTCTGAGAATTTCATTTCCTTTCGTCCCTCTTTTAAACACGCTTGATAACAGTCTAAATATTATATTTTTAAGAAATAAGTATGCATTCATTGTGGCTGTTACTGTTGGCGTTGTTACTATTACCCCTCTTTTTGACATTAAAAAAAAGTCTATGATATTAAAAGTTGTTCCTGCTCCAAGATCAATCACCAAGTAATCATATTTTAAAGCTTTTAAATTTTTTATTATAGTTTTTTTTTGAGAAGTAGCTATATTAGCAAGTTCTGGGATGTCAGAATCTCCTGCAATGAAGTTTAGATTTTTGATTTCGGATTTAATAATAATGTCTGAGAAATTAATATTTGTTTTTAAAAATGTGCCTATACTTTTTTTGGGTGTAATATTTAACATTGAATGTAAATTAGATGCTCCAAGGTCAAGATCAGCAAGCAAGACACTTTTTCCTTCATTTGCCAGGCAAATTGCTATATTTGTCGAGAAAAGAGATTTGCCAACTCCCCCTTTACCACTGGCTACAGGAATAATAATCAAGCTTTACTCCGTTGTTTTTATTTTTGCTTTAATTAGTGCTAAAATTATTGTATTAAATGTTAGATAAACTACTGTAATCCCTAAGAGTATGGCCAGAGAGATTTGATAGGCGTATATTTTAAAAGTAAATCCTAAGATAAATAATAATAATGTTAATATTATTTGAAATAATTTAGTTATTACTATGATGCCATGAAGAATTTTAAATTTTTCGTAGATAAAATAATAGAGTGTTAAATTAGCCATGAAAAATTCAGGTGAGTATAAAATAAATGTCAGCATAAATTTTATAGAGTAATTGTTAATAAAAATCAGTCTATTAATGGCTTGGTATAGTAAGGCTAAGATTAAAAGGCTTTCGAGTATTTGCAATATAATAAGGCTTGCTCGTATAAGGCTTTGTTTTTTTTTAGGATGTGAGTTTAACATAGTTTTAAAATATTATATTATGGAAATAAAATCAAGTTTTAATTTTTGCATTAGGAATGAATAAATGAAAAATAAATTTTTAATATGCGTGTATTTTTTGTTAACTTTGGGTATAAGTTCTTTAGTAATTGTTGAATCTATTTTTGCCTTTGATGAATCTAATAATAGTAAATTATCAAGATCTAGTTATGAGCAAATGATGATTCAAGCTTTTGAATTTGTAAAAGAAAATTATGTTGATCCTGTAAGCGACGAAGTAATTTTTGAAGGTGCTTTAAAAGGAATATTTCAATCCTTAGGTGATCCTTATTCTCAATATTTGACAAAAAGGGATTTAGAAGAAATTTCAAAAACAACAGTAGGAGATTATGTTGGTATTGGAATTTCTATAATAAAAAAAATGCATTCTCAAGATAAGCAGGAGAAGGCAAAAGATCTTGATCCTAATAGCTCTTGTGTTTCTATTGTCACCCCTTTTGAGGGAGGTCCGGCTTATAAGGCTGGAATTAAATCTGGAGATTGTATTACTGCTGTTGATGGTAAGAGTGTTTCTTCTATGGAGGTGGATCAAGTTGTTGATCTTTTAAAGGGCAAAGAGGGCACAAAAGTTAAAGTGTCTATTCTTAGGGGAAAAGATTTAATATTGGATTTTGAACTTACAAGAGAGAAGATAGAAATACAAACAATCAAGTATGATGTTATTAATTCAGATATTGGTTATATAAGAATAGTAAGTTTCAATCCACATACTTCTGTAGATTTTAGCAAAGCTTTAGACAATCTTAAGAGTAGAAATATTAAATCTTTAATTTTGGATTTAAGACTTAATACTGGGGGATATTTCCAGGCAGCTATAAAAATGGCGGATGATATTTTATCTAAAGGAACTATTGTTTCTACAAAATCAAGAAATTCTAGCAAGCCTGTTGATTATAAGGCAAGCTCAAAGCAGGTTTTGCCTTCAAATGTAAGAATCGTTGCTTTAATAGATAGATCATCAGCATCAGCGTCAGAAGTTTTTGTAGGGGCCTTAAAAGATAATAAGAGAGCCTATATTATAGGTGAAAAGTCTTATGGCAAGGGGCTTATTCAACATGTAGTTCCTTTTTATACTGGTGGATTTAAAATTACGAGCTCAAAGTATTATACCCCATCTGGAAAGAGTATTCATAAAGTTGGGATTGAACCCGATTTGGAAATAAAATCTCCAGATTTTTCTGAGGAGGAAACATTAATATATAAAGAAATTTTTGATAAAAAGCTGGTAGAAGACTTTTTGAAAGGCAAAAAATCCATTACCGAACAAGAGATTGATTTTTTTGTTGAGAATCTTGTTAAAGAAAATCCAAAATATAAAATTGATAAAGAATTTCTAGGCAAGTATGTGTTTTTTAATTACTATCAAGATAATAATAAAGAACTACCAATCTATAATATGCATTATGACAAAGTTTTAAAAGCAGCTTATGAGTATTTATCTAAATTAGGTAATTAAATTGTGAAGCAAATTGTTTTAGATTCGAATTGTTTAGTAGGCGATTTTGTTATTGTTAAAGATGTGAAAATATATCATCATCTTGTTAATGTAAGACGACTTAAAAAGGGTGATAAGCTGAACATTCTTTTAAAAAATAAGGAATTAAGGGTGTCAGAAGTATTGAAGATTGGCAGTAATTTTATTAAGTTTGTTACCAATAAAATAGATAAAATTGAAAAAAGTAACTTAGAGATAAGTATTTTTATTTCTAGTTTAAAGGGTAAAAAAATAGATTTGGTATTAAGACAGGTTGTTGAAATTGGAGTTTCAGAAATTAATATTATTAATGCAGATCATTCTGTGTCTAAAATAGATATAAGCAATACATCTGCTAAAGCTTTGAGATTTTCAAAAATAATAGATGAGGCCTTAAAGCAAAGCGGCAATAAAATTGTTCCCAAAATTAATTTTTATAATAATTTTTTTTATTTACCTTATTCTTTTTGTACTACTAGATATTATGTTGCCCATCAAAGTGGAATGATTTTAAGCAAGAATGAAAATTTTGACAATTTAAGCAAAATTGGAATTATAATAGGTCCTGAAGGATGCTTTTCAGACTCAGAAATTGCCTTTTTCAAGGAGAAAGGCTTTAATTTTGTAAGGTTTAACACTCCAATTTTAAGAGCAGATACGGCTATTATTTATTCCCTTGCTTATTTTAAGGCATTATTAGAGGATTTTAATGGCTAATTTAAAAGACATATATTCAAAACCAGACAGATTTTATTTTTTAGGTGTACCCATAGATGTTTTTGATAGTCGCAGTAAGCTTATAAGCAGATTTGTGTATCTTTCAGGGCATCCTTATCATTCGATAGTAATTTTTATCGGGTTTAAAGCTTTCTTAAAGGTTTTGATTTTTAAAAAGTTTAGAAATCACATTAAAAATTCTTCTCTTGTTTTTTTAAATTCTAAGATTGTAAGATTTTTTTGTAAGATTTTTAAAAGAGTTAATATTGACTGTTATGATTCAAATACAGTTCTTCTTATTTTAATGGGAATACTGGAAAATACCCATAAAACATGTTATATTATTGACAAGGATAAAGTGATTTCAAAGAAAAAATTTTTAAGATTGAAAGAATCTCATAAAGAAATTAGTTTTATTGGGTATTATGATTTAAAAGCTGTAAAGAGAAATAAAGAAATGTTTTTTGCAAATATTAATAAACTTACTCCTAGTGTAATAATAAGCTTTTGTAATGATAGATATCTTGAAAATTTATTTTACGATAATAAATTTAGTATTAGAACCAATTTAAGTGTTTTTTTATGAGCTTTTAAATTTTAACTATCTATATTTTATGAGGTGAATATGGCATTTTTGCTAAATCAATCGGTAGTTTATCCAATGCATGGAGTAGGTACTATTAAGGATATTAGAACTAAAGAGTTTAATGGTGAGATTATTGATTATTATGAGATACATTTTCCATTTAGTGATATGATTTTTATGGTTCCTGTTGCTAAGGTTGACGATTTTGGAATTAGAGCTTTGGTTAGCAGAGAAAAGGTAGAAGAAGTTTTTGATGTTATTAAAGAGTTTGAAGGTCAAATAGATTCAAAAAAAATAAAAGATGGCGGTCATGAATTTTATAAAAAAAGTGATATTTTAGATACAGCAAAGTTATATAAATTTTTATATAAAAAATCTACTCAAAAAGAACTTCCTTTCTACGAGAAAAGGATTTTGAATGATTTTGAGTTAATATTGGAGCACGAGATTAGTTTAGCTTTGCAAATTAGCTTTGAAGAAGCTAAGGAGAAGATCAAAAATATTTTGATCGATAGTAAAAAGGCTTAAAGTTTTTTCAATTTTTGAGAAGGTAGGATTTGCTGTGTTTGATTCTTTAAGATTGGTTTTTTTAATAATTTATAGGTTTATTTTAATATTTTGCCTTTTTTCTTTAATATTTATCTGTACATTTTATTTAAAGTATAAGTTTTTATATTTTAATTTTTCTATTTTTAGTTATAGTCTTTATTATAATGCCTATATTTATTCTTTCCCTTTGTCGCTTGTTGTTACTTTTATGAGGATGCCTTATCCTTTTTATGGAATGGTTTTAAACTCATCTAGAGAGACTTTTTATTTTTATTGTATTATCTTTATTCTTGTTTTATTGTTTTCTTATTTAGGATTTTTGGTTAGCCACAGCTTTCATTCTTACTATATTAATAGCAATAGACATAATAATTTTATCCTTAAAGATGAAGTTGTGCATTTTTTAAATGGTAAAATAATATTTTCTAGTAATAAACTTAGATTTTATGGTTTTAATGGAGTTTTAATTGTTTCAGAAGATGATAAAAAGGATAAAAGTTTTTCTTATCATCAGTCAAATCTTTCTGATTTTAGTATGATTAATTTTATTGGGAATAATTTTTCAGAGCAAAAAATTTATAATAACTTTGTTGATTTTCTTTTCAGGGATTTAAAAATTTTGAATAATTTTTTATTCTCACTCAATTATTTAAATTTAATTTTTAATATATTGGGAATTTCTTTATTGTTATTTGCATTTTCTTATGTTTTTAATCTTATTTTTTCAAATAGTTTTGCAATGTTTCTTTATCCCATTTTTATTATACTTTTTTTAAAAATTTATAATGTCTATTCAATTGAGTTTCCTAAGATTTACAATGTAATAATAGGAAAAAGTATGATCTCTGATTTTATTCCTTTTATTTTTTGTGTTTTAACTTTTTTTTCTACCTATTTATTTGGCTTTGTTTCAGAATATATTAAAATCAGCAAAGATTTAGATAATTTAGATAATGATTTATATAAGGATAGTTAATTATTAAAGCTTATGAAAAGAGAAATATATGCATTTTTGAGTAACTTTGTTATTTTTCTATGTGTTTTTTTAGGTTTATTATTTAGTTATTCTTATTTTTTTGGAGAAAATTTTTTAGAAAAGCATAGATTAATAGCAGCTTTTTTTGATTCTATTTTACTTTTTTATAAGTATTTTTATGGATTTTTTATTTTTATTGTTTGCATTTACTTTGCTTTTTTTGTGCAGCAAGAAATAAAGATTTATTTAAAATCGTATAATGGGTATTTATTTTCTAGGCTTTATGCATTTTTGCTGTTATTTTTTATTATGGGACTTTTTTTTACTTTTATATTTAATTTAATATTGCCTTATATAATTTCCCAGAGAAATGAGTATAAGTTTAGTTACGATAGATATAATCTTCTTGAAAGTGAAGCAAATCAAATATCTCTTAAAATTAAAAATATAGATATAAATTTGTCTTCAAATAGATTTTTTTTATCTTCTGATTTGTCAGATTCAATGAAGCAAAAGAGAAAACATCTTGAAAATTTGATTAGAATATATGATAAAATGCGAATTATTTATGTAAATAATGAAGAGCTTTTAACAAATTATTATTTAGTGAAATCTGAGTATAGTAAAATTCCAAACTATGACGTTGATTTGGAAAAGGTTAAAAAAACTTTTTCACGATATCCTTTGCAAAGCCTTAAAAAGCAAGATTTTTTTAATATTATCAATGAATTTATTGTTCAAAATGATTATTATACGGCCAATTATTTTGCTTATATTGCCCATGTTTCAACAAAAGATGATAAGTTTGTTGAGCTTTTAAATTTGACTTTAAAGTTTATTAATGAAAACAGGAATTTTGAAAAAGAAAAAATGCGGTTGATTTCTGAAGAAAAGCAAAAAAATTTTTTGTATCTTAATACTGAAAAATTTAAATTAGCTTATTATGGTTTTTCTAATCTTCATAAATTATTGCCCAGTGATAATGAAATTTTGAATTATAAAAATAAATCGCTTGAAAAGCTTAGGAAAAGATATCTTTTCTTTGATGAAATTGAAAAATATTTTGAATATTATGGAATAAATGATGTGTTTTTATTGCAACCAGATTCTAAGAGAGGTTTTTACGATTATATTTATATACAAAAAATTGTCACTCTTAATAATTATTCTAAAATAATAAAAAATTTTGAACTTATTAGATTTAATAAGACAGGAAATGTTATATTGCATATTAAAATTCCATTTGCTACTTTGAGAGGTAATTTTGTGTACCAAAATGTTTTAGACAAAGATAATGAGCATAGCGAAATTACTCTTACCAAAGTCTTTGCGTCTATGGACAGTTTTGATACAAGCGTTTTAGAAGTTGTTAAGATTAATGAAAATGTAGAAAATTTAGCTTTATTCTCAAATAATACTGAGGTTGGATTTTTTTTAAAAATCCAAAGTTTGTCAAGCGCTTTTTATAAGGTTGCTATATTAAATTTGAAATTAATTAATATTTTTTCCTTAAGTTTGATTTTGCTGATTTCTCCCATTTTGTTAGTTTTAATGGGAGCGTTTTTTATCTCTTTGTTTTCTAAAATAGAATTTAATTTCAATTCCAAGGTTATGATTTTTCTAGTATCATTAATGATAGCTATTTTCTCAGGGATTGCTTGTCTTTTTGCAAATTATTTTTTAATCGTTTTTACTTCTCTTCTTATATACGTTTTTAATAGCGTGTACATATCTTTAGCTATTCTTTCTGCGTTATTGTTTTTTCTTATTTTTAAAATAGTTATTTTAAATTACAAGGAAAAATGCATTTAATTTTTAACTTTTTTTTAGATTTTTAATTCTAGAGAAAAACCATTCATTTATTAGCAAGTTTTCTTTTTCAATTGTTTTTTTGCTTAATACATGAGAGTAGCTATTGATTTGAGTTTCGTCAATAATAAAAGGAGATATTCCATCAATTGAGTGTTTTATTTTTAAATTTAATTCTTTGTAAGGGGTAAAACCATTGGCAAATCCAAAATATATATTTGATTGAAATTGATTGTTAAATTCGATTAGGGTTTTTTGGATTTGTTTATCTAAAATCCAGTTGATAAATTTTTTAGTTAAAGTAGATGTTTCTAAAATACCAATAAAATTTGGGCTTGAGATAACAATTTCATTGTTATTGTTTATTAAATATGAAAATTTTATTTGCGTTTTCTCTTGTTCGCTTAAACTATTGTAAAAGGTTAGATCGCTCAATCCCGTTACTAAAAGAGATTTATTATTAAGCAATATTTTATTTAGTTTTAGGTAGCCATATCTATTGAAGAAATCTTTTTGCAAATCCATTTGTTTTGCATTTAAAAATGATGAGAAATATTCTAGCATTTTTAAAATTTTATTTTCATTGTAATTTAATTTATTCCTTTCAAGGGAAAACCCCACATCATTTATTTCGGAAATCACATAAAATAAATTTTCAGAAATATAGGGTGATATAAAGAATTTTCCGTCTTTTATGAAATTTTCATATTCTTCTTTTAAATATTTGATGTTTATGTATTTTTTAATTTGATATGTATTTTTATAGATTAAAATGGGAATGTCAAAACTTAATGGGATAATTTTATAGTTAAATTGTTTGAAAATATGTTTTAATATGGGGTAATCTGGATTAAAATTGATTTTTATAGATTTAAAATGGTTGGTAATGTTTGTGTTACCAATGTTTTTAGAAATAATTATTTGTGCATTTTCTTTTTCTATTGTTTGCAGGTCAATGCTATTTCTAAACTTAATTATAAAATTTAGTTTATTTTCGATGTTAAATTGATTTATATAAAATGGTATTGTTTTGTTGTCAGTTAGTATAACTATGTTCTTATTTATTGAACAGCTGAGGCTAATCAATAAAATTGCTATTGGTACTAAATTTTTTATTCTCATAAAATTATTCAAGTTTTTTCTTTTATTTTACAATAAATTATGTATAATTTTTATAGTTAATATCGATTTTCATGTTTAATTGGAAAATAGAGCAAGGGAACTGAAGAGTTTTTAGGGGGATGATGAATTTGAGTTTATTCGATTTTATACTTTCTATGTTTAATATCAATAAAGAGCTTACTTCTGAACAAATAAAGCAAAAAAGGCTAAAAGAAGTTAAAGTTAGTTTAAGCAGGGCAAGTAATTTTTTTAATGCTTCAAAGATTCAGGCTTTACCTCAATTTTCTAGATTTCTTTATAATTTTTATAAAATTTTTTCTCCCTTAAGACCATTTGCCCAAAGATATAAAAATTCTAATAAAATTGTTCATTTTGTTGTTGAAAAATATTTAAATGAAAGTCAAAAGAAATCTTTAGATTATATTTATTCTTTTTCTGCAAGCGATAACATGAATTTCGCTTCAGATCTTCCTAAAAAGTTGCATAATAATTTATCTCATTTGTTTAAAAATATAACTCAAGAGCAAATTAAATTGATTGATGAAACTTATGAAGCTTTACACAATTTTTTTGATTTGGTCTTATATCAATACTATTTGGTTCTTAAAAATTTTGATAACTTGCTTCCAGAAGATGATTTTGTGTATAGACCTAGATTCAGCTCTATAGGTTGTGGAGTTATTATAGATGATCTTAAAGATTTGTTAGAATGTATATCTTCTATTAAGAATATTTCCATTTGGAAAAACCTTTATGACATTGTTTTAGAAATTTATGGAAATAAAGAAGATTTTCCTATTAAATCGAATGTCTGGATTAAGATTATTTCTTCTATTTTGGATATAAATAAGAGTAAGGAAATTTTATATTTAATAAGATATGTTAGTGGAGATCCGGATTATTTTCCTATTTCTATTGGGCAAAAACCTAATCCAATAGCGAGAATATTTTTTAATGATCTTACTAAACATGTTTCCACTGAAATTGAAAAAATTAAAGTTTTGCAAAAAAATAGTAAATCTAAAGTATTGGCCGAACAGCTTTTTCCAGGAATATCTTTTTTAAATTTGGATAATTATAATGAAAAAATGAATGAAAAGATTGTATCTAAAATTGCGAGTACTACAGGTTATGTTTATTGTGAGCTTTTAGTTTATTTAAGAACATATACTATTCATTTTGTTAAAAAAGATCTTAATGATATTGTTAATTTACTTATTATTAAAGGACAATGGAAGCATATTGAGCTTTCGAGAGAAATGTCTAATGACATGCACGCCTTGATTAATATTTATGCAAGTCTTATTGATTTTGATTCTAATTTAGGAGATCAAGGTGGCTATGGTAACAGAATAAATGCATTGCTACATAGAGCTTCTGTGGGGGATAAATCTTCGGAGAAATTATTGTTAAATATAATAGCAGATATTAATAAAAAGGCGTTTACTATATCAAGTGAATATTATTCCAAAATTCATTCTATTGAGCAGCGTTTGCAAGATTGTCTTTCAGACTATTCAAAGGTATCTTTGGAAAGAGAGCTGATTTACAATTGGAAAGAGATTGATATAGATTTTGCTAAAAGCTACGGAAACAATTTAAACTTTGGGGGTGTAATGAAAAATATTTTAAGTAGTTTAGCTTTGTTTTTAAAGTTAATGGATTTATATTTGGAGAAAAAATCATAAATTAAAGGAGTGTCTAAATGGCTAGGAAATGCGAGATAACAGGGAAAAAAACTATGTTTGGAAATAATGTTCCAAGGAAGGGGCTTGCCAAGAAAAAAGGTGGAGCTGGGCAACATATTGGAGTAAAAACCAAAAGAACCTTTAAGGTTAATTTAATAAACAAGAAATTTTTTATTCCAGAGCTTGGAAGAAGTATTTACATTAAGGTTTCTGCTAATGCATTAAGAAGTATTTCTAAGATAGGGCTTGATTCTTTTTTAAAGAAAAACTGCAAAAAAATAGAAAACTTTTTATAAATTTTAATTTTGACAATTTTATTTTATTAGAATGCTGCTTGATATTAAGTATTCTGGGGGGTTGGCTGTTATTTTTGGGTCTGTAAATTCAAAATTTTTAAAAAGAATAGAGATGGCCATGATTGCATTTATGTTTTCTGGAAGTATTTTTTTTGATTTATAGCTTTCTAATATTAGATTAGGGCTAGGTGATTTTTCTTCGAGGAAGATGTGCTTTAAATTTTCTTCAAGTTTTAAGGCTTTTTTTATGTTTGTAGATTTTGAAATAAAGTGAGATAGTAGGATAAATGAATTTTCTTCTTTGCTTATAAAAGGTGTTAAAAACTCACAAAATTTTAGTAAATTTTTATTGCAAGTTTTCCCAAAAATTATTGGGATTATTTTTATATTTTTCTTTATATTGCTAATAAAATTCAATGTAATTTCAATTTTGTGGTCATTTTCGATTAATTTATCGTCTATATTTGTAAAATTTAAATTTTTTAACAATTTTAATATTTTTAGGTTTACCTTAATATTTTTATTAAAAATTCTCCATACATGATGATTGGATATATTGATTAAAAAATTGCTTTCTGCTTCAGAGATTATAAATACATTATTAGTTTGATTTGATATTATTTTTTTAAACAAATATTTATTTTTTAAAAAAAACTCATAGTTTCCATAACTTGTTATAATGGCTTTGTGAGTTTTTTTTTCTTCCAACTTAAATGATAAGTCGTCTGTATTATTTAAATAAAATATGTTTTCAACCAAAGGGTTTCTAACTTTCTTTATATATTTCGCCCCTTGATAGCATCTTCTACTGTGTTTATTTCCATAAATTCTGTTCCTTTGTCGATATCTCTATTTGGGTTGCCAGAAATAATTATTACAGTATCTTTATCATTAACAATGCCTTGCTCTTTTAATATTTTAAGAGAAGTTACCACAAATTCGGTAGTTCTTTTAAAATTATTGTCTACAAGATTAGAATAAACTCCGTAGGATAATGTCAATTCTCTTGCCAATCTCTCGCTATTTGTTGTAATGAACAAAGGAACACTTGCTCTGTAAGTTGCCATTATTCTTGCGGTTTTGCCCTTTAGAGAATCTACAATAATTGCTTTTACGTCTATAAGTTTTGTGGCATCGATTGCACATTTGATAATATAGTTTCTTGTAATGCTTTTGTCGTAAAAAAGTTCATCCTTATATGAGGTCATTTTTCTATGTTTTTCAACATTTTTAGCAATGCTTGTCATCATTTTTACAGCTTCAATCGGATATTTTCCGTAAGCGGTTTCTCCAGACAGCATAATTGCATCTGTACCGTTTAAAATAGCGTTAGCGATGTCAGATACTTCTGCTCTAGTAGGTCTTGGATTTTCAATCATTGTATGAAGCATTTGAGTTGCTGTAATCACAGGTACTCCATACTTTATGCAGGTTCGTGTTATTTTGAGTTGAGCAATAGGTACATCTTCTGCAGGAATTTCAACTCCCATATCTCCTCTTGCAACCATTATTCCATAAGATGCTTTTACAATTTCTTCAATATTGTCAATTCCTTCTTGATTTTCGATTTTGGATATGATTTTTACATCAGGATTTCCAGCAGCATTTAAAATTTTTTGAACATCTTGAACGTCTTTGGAATTTCTTACAAACGAATGGGCAATAAAATCAACATTGTATTTTGCTGCAAGCTCAATAAATCCTTTGTCTTTTTCGGTTACTGATTGCAGTTTAAGAGAAATGCCAGGAGTATTGATTGATTTTTTATTTTTAATTTGACCATCATTTTTAATTTCACAAATTAATCGATCAGATAGTTTAGCAACAACAGTCATTTCAAGCTCACCATCATCAATTAGCACTTTAGATCCTTGGGGTACTTCTTTAACAAACCCATCATAATTAGTTTGAAAGTTTTTAGGCTCATTAATGGGCGAAGTTGAGATGATTACTGTGTCTCCAGTTTTTACAATAATAGGATTTTCAATATTTGCTGTTCTAACTTCCGGTCCTTTTGTATCGATCATTAGAGCTATTTTATTTGAAATTTTTCTAACATTGTCTATTACTTTTATTGTATCTTCGTGTGATTGATGAGCAGTATTTAGTCTGATGACATTTACTCCCGCATCGTATAAATCTTTTATATGTTCTGGTTCGCATCTAAGATCAGAGATTGTTGCTACAATTTTTGTTAACTTTGAAATCATAAAGTTCTTCCTCCACTTTTATAAATTTTATGCTTTTTGTCTTTGAATAACAATATTTTGTAAAAAATTCAAAATATTGCTTTGCTAGCAGTATTTAGGTTTGATTTTTTAATTTTTTTACTAAAGTTTCATCTAACTTGATATGTAAATTTTTTTCTGCTTTTGGAATTACAAGACCTAGCTTTCCGTTTTTAACCCTTCTTAAATTTTTAACTTGAGTGTAGTAAAGATCCGCTTTTCCTGATTTTTTTGCTAATTTTGTATAAAATACGCATAAATTACCAGCAGCTAAAAGGACATCAAGGCAAGGAGTTTTATTTTTTTGACTTTTAATAAAAACATAAGCTCCAGGATAATCTCTTGTATGAAGCCAATAGTCATTTCCTTTAACGTAATGCCTTAAAAGTTCATCGTTTTCTTTTGCGTTTTTTCCAATAATAATTTCAAATCCACAAGAGGTAAAATGCAAGCCTATTTTTAGCGTTTTTTCTTTTTTTTTAATAGTATTTACTTCTTGGTTATATTCTTCTTTTGGAATTAAATTTTCGTTTAGCATCATTATTTTTGATTGAATGAAATTAAATTTGTCAAGATTATCTTGCAATTGATTTTGTATGGTTTTAAAAGAATTTTTGCCTTTTTTATACGCTTTAAAATATTGCAAGGCATTTTCTTTTGGTGATAATGATTGGTTTAAAGATATTTTTATTTTTTCTTCTTTATAATTTAAGAGGTGTATTTCTTTAATTCCTTTTTGTATTTTGTTAATATTTAATAAAATCAACTCACCTTTTTCCTTTTCATTTTCAATGTTTTCAATCAGCTTAATTTGTTTTTTTAAAGATTCTATTCTTTTTTCTAAAAAAATTAGCTCTTTTTTATATTTTTCAATAAGCAATTCTTTTATGTTAGTTTTTTTAATTTGATTATTGAGCGATTCGTAGTAATTTTCAAGAAATTCAGAATAAGATGTAAAATTGGCATTACTATATTCTTCTTTTAGATTCATAATTTTTTTATCAGATATTTTATTACTTTCATGTATTTCTTTGGCTTTTAAAAAGATTTCACCCGATGTTTCTTTTATTTTTGGTCTTCTGTAATATGCATCTAGTATTTTAAAGTTTGAGTTTGTAGCTATTATATTTGGAGAGGATGGCCACAATTTAATAAATAAAATAATTATTTCTTTTTTTAAAATCTCAAGAGAAATGATTCTTTCATTTTTCATTTGGAAAGCTTTTAGAATTTTTCCATTTTGAATTTTTGATTTTAGGAAGTCAGAAAATCTTAATTTTAAAGCGTTCCTTTTGAAATTTTTTTTTGTTATATGAAATCTGGTAGTGTTTGGATTTAAAGAAATTAATATTTTAAATTTTTTATTGTCAATTTTATTGTAAATCTCTAAAATCAAACTTTTATAATCCGGTTGTATTATTTTTTTTATTAAAGAGTTTTCGAAAGGGATTTCTTTAATTAAAGTGTTTATTTCAACATAATTCAAAGACATTTTTATCAAATCCTAATTCTTAAAAGATGTTTATACACAAGCTTTAAATTTTTATTTTATGTATTAAACTATTACTATCAATAATAGTTTATTTTAGTGATATGTAGTATTATGGAAGTAAAGTTTATTGGCAGTAAATAGTAAATGTGGTTTTTTGTCAATAGCTTAAGCTTAATAATAAGAGTTCATAAAATGATAAAAACAATTCTTCTGTTGGTTTTATATCCTGTTGCTGTGTTTGCTCAAGTATCTGCAAATCAATATTTTGAAGGAATTTATGCTAAATATCAAAATATAGAGGATATGCAAGCAACAATTAATTTTACTTTAAAAGGATTAAAGCAAACAGGTGTTTTGCTTTATAAGTTTCCAGATAAGTTTATTATTAGTTTAGATTCAAATAATCAAGTTTTTGTAAGTGATGGTGAATTTTTGACTGTTTATGTTCCATCCCTTGGGACTTCGTTTAATCAGCAATTAGTAAAAGGTAGCAGTGGGGGAGGTCTTATGAAAGTTTTAAATAGTGAGTATAGCGTGTCTTATACTAATTCTCCAAATCTAGAAGCTCTCGATTCATCTGATTCTGGAAAATATATTAAATTAACCTTTTCTAGAAAGCTTTACAAGGGGGCCGCTACTATTAATTCTTTTATTATTGCTTTTACCCCGGATGGAATAATCAGAAGAATTACTGCTTATCCTACTAGTGGTGGGCGTGAAATAGTTATTGATTTGACTACTGTGAAGTTTAATGTTGGAATTCTTGATAGCAAATTTAAGTACGATCCTCCAAAATCTTCAAATAAGGTAGATAATTTTTTATATGATATTAAAAAAAATTAAGGTTTAAATCTATGGAAGAAAATGATTTTATTAAATTTGGGAGTTATTTGAGAAAAATTAGAAATAGTAAAAATTTGACCCTTGAAATGGTGGCTGATGATATTAGAATTTCTATTAAGTATCTTAAAGCTCTTGAAGATTCTAATATTGAAATTTTTCCAAATGAAGTTTTGGCTGTTGGATTTTTAAGAACTTATAGCGAATATTTAGATATTGATTCTAGATTGATGTCAACTCTTTTTAAGGATTATAAAAATAGACTTAATAATAGTTATATTGGGATTAGATCTGAAGATAAAATTTCAAATTCAGGCTTTTTAAGCGATAATAAAGCTTTGAACAAAAAATTATTTTTTTTTAATTTAGAGTCTTTAAATATGTCGAAAATCCTGTTAGGAATTGTTGGTGTTATTTTGCTATTATTTGTGATTTTTGCTTTTAGAGAATTTGAATTTTTTTTTAAAAAATTTTTTAAGCTTAGTCAAGATGAGAAGATAATTTCAAATACTCATGAAGTGATTTTTGATAAAAAAAATTTTTGGAATGTTTCTCTTAAAGAGGGGGATTTTTTATCTTTAATGCATGGTGATAATATTGCAAAATATAGAGCATCGTTTGTTAGTGATGACTTGATTATTGTTAATGAGTCTAAAAAAAGTGAAAATATTTTTAATTTAGGAGAGTTTAAAGAGATAAATCTTGATGATAATATGAGAGTCAAAATTATTTATGAGAATTATTATTATGATAAGTCTAAAATAGCTCATGTAAGTTTAGAATCTTTTGATTTAAACGTTAAATATGTATCTGAAACTAATATTGACAATAGATTTGATATTTTAAATTGGCAGTTTGATGTTAAGGGAACTGAAAAATTATTAAGTAGCGATTATCTTACCTTATATTCTTCTCAGAAACTTTCAAATGTTGATTTAAAAATCGATTTTTTAAATGATACATTTTTTAGATATGCCGATGAAAGCAATCTTCATGGTAAATCTTTTTTAGCATCCAAAGGTATTCCTGTTAATTTAGCTTTTGAAAAATCTTTAATACTGTTTTTTTCAAGACTTTCTGATGTTAATATTGTTCTTAATGACAGAGATATTACTCCTTTTTTAAAAGAGCAGGGAAAAGAAATTTTTGCTGTTCAATTCTTCTGGGTAAAGACACCTTCAGGGTTTGATCTTAAGGTTTCTGAAGTTTATTAGCAATGGATAAGATAAAAAATTTTTTTTCTAGCTTAAATGTTTTTCAAAAGAAAATTGTTCTTAGTGAAAGTAAAAATCCAATTCTTGTTTTAGCAGGGCCTGGAAGTGGTAAAACAAGGGTTATAATTGCAAAAATTGTGTATTTAATCAAACATATGAATATAAATCCTAATGAAATTCTGGCTTTAACTTTTACCAATAAGGCTGCAAATGAAATGAATGACAGAATAAATGATCTTTTAAAATTTGACAAGAAACTTCATATTCAGACTTTTCATTCTTTTGGGGCTTGGCTTTTGAGAGTTTACTATAAGGATTTTGATAAAAATTATGATTCAAATTTTACAATTTGGGATACTAATGATGTTGTTAGGTTTGTCAAACAAATTGATCTTGCTTCAAATCTTGAAATGGCAAGGCATATTGCAACTTTGATTTTAAAAGACAAAGAAAATTTTTTCTTGGAAAAATTTATTGAATTTACAGAAAAGAAATATGAGTATATGAAAATTTATGAGGAAGAGAAAGCTAAGAATAATGCTTTTGATTTCTCAGATCTTATTATTAAGCCTATTTTAATGTTGAGGCATTCTAAATCTCTAAAAGAATCTGTTCAATCTAAATTTAAAGTTATTTTTGTAGATGAGTATCAAGATACAAATTATTCACAATTTTTATTTTTGAAAGAACTTTATTTGGATGGTATGTATTTTATGGTTGTAGGAGATGAAGATCAGTCAATATATTCTTTCAGAGGAGCTAGAATTGAAAATATTCTTGAATTTGAAAAAACTTTCAGCAATGTTGTTAAATTTTATTTAGTGCAAAACTATCGTTCGAATTCAAATATAGTGGGTATTGCAAATGGGGTTATCTCAAAAAATAAAAATAGGTATGAGAAGAAAATAACGACTCAAAATACTTCTGATAAGAGAATGAAGTTTTTAGTTTTTCAAAGCACATCAGATGAAGCTGAATATTTTTCTAATTTGTTTGTTACTAATGATATTGAAACAGCAATACTTTATAGATTTAATTCTCAATCTTTTCCTTTTGAGACATCCTTTTTAAGGAAAAATATCCCATACAAGATTTTAGGAGCAATTAAATTTTATGAGAGAGAGGAAATAAAAGATATTATTTGTTTGCTTAGACTTTTTATAAACAAGAAAGATAAAATATCTTTTTTGAGAATGATAAACAAGCCTTCTAGAGGAATTGGAAAAACTGCTCTAGATAAAATAATTAGTGCTTTAAATGATGGTGATGTTAATTTTAATTTGTTTTGCGCAAGTAAAAAGGCTTTGAATTTGCTTAAAAATAGAGCCAAAGAGTCTCTTTTTGTGTTTTTAAATGCTTATGATGAGCTGGGTAAAAAACTTTTTGAAAATAATTATATTAATTTATCTGCTTTTATTGAGGATGTTGTAATTAAATTTGGTCTTTTAGATTATTATAAAAAATTTGATAAGGACGAAAAATTAAGAAATATTGATGAACTTATTAATAGCGGAATTGAATATTCAGGTACATTTGAAGGCCTTGCTATATTTTTAGAAAATTCTTCACTTTCCCCTTTGATTTCTGGAGATTTTAAGTCCAGTATACTTTTGTCTTCGATTCATGGTGTTAAAGGACTTGAATTTGATAGAGTTGTGATTTCAGGACTTGAGAAAGGTCTTTTGCCAGCTGAAATTGAAGAATTAACAGAAGATAGACTTGAGGAGGAGAGAAGACTTTTTTATGTTGCAATTACAAGGGCTAAATCAGAGCTTATTGTTACCTTAAATTTGAAGCGAGCTTTTAGAGGTTCTTTTAGAAGTACTGCGCTTTCTGTTTTTTTCCAAGACATTGACAAAAATTCTTATGATATTATCTTTATTCCTGAGTATTTGAAAGAAAATTTTAATAATTTTTTTATTGATAATAAAAGGGATATTAGATTTAATATTGGGGACTATATAATTTATAATGGAGAAAGGGGAATGATTGTCGATAGTTGGCATCAAGGCAGCTCTCAGTTTGTTAAGATTAGTTTGAGAAATGGTAAGAAGGCTATTTTGAGTTCTGAGTATATTAAAAAAATTATTAAAGTTTAGAGGTTTATTTTGAAAGATATACATTTAGAAAATAGTTTAAAATTAAGCTTAGTGATACTCAGCAGAGAAAGTGAAGATAAATTTATTTCAAAATTTGAGAAGGTTATTAAATTGGTTAACGAAATCTCAAGTTTTGATGTTCAAGTTAGTTTTGATGCTAATAAGAAAAAGATTTCTGCATTGCGTGAAGATAAAGTAAGAGTTTCTCTTTCTATTGAATCGATTAAAAAGCTTAGTAATTCGTTTTTAGATGGATATTTTGCATCTCCTAAAATATTAGGATAAGGATAAGGCCTTGGACTTAAACAATTTAACTTTAACCAAAATTCAAGAATTAGTATTAACCAAAAAATGTAAAATTTATGACATTTTACTTGCTTATAGAAATAATTATGAATCAAATAAGGATATTAATGGATATATTGAATTTTTTGATGATTCTTTAGAGATTGCAAAAAAGTATGACGATTGTTTAAAAAATTTTGAATTAGAAGATTTGCCTTTAATTGGAATGCTTATTGCCGTTAAAGATAATATTTCAATTCAAGATAAATCTTTAACTTGTGCTTCTGAAATTTTAAAAGGCTATATTTCTCCTTATGATGCAACCGTGATCAAGAGGCTTAAGGATAAAGGAGCAATTCTAATTGGTAGAACCAATATGGATGAATTTGCTATGGGTTCTACCTGTGAATTTTCTTATTATGGTCCAACTTTAAATCCAATAAATAGAAAATATGTTATAGGTGGCAGTTCCGGGGGATCCGCAGCTGTAGTTGCATCTTTTCAAGCACCTTTTTCGCTTGGTAGTGATACTGGAGGCTCTGTTAGGCTTCCTGCATCTTTTTCAGGAATTTTGGGCTTCAAACCTTCTTATGGAGGCCTTTCTCGATATGGGCTTGCATCTTATGCTTCGTCTTTTGATCAAATAGGATTTTTTTCTCATTCTATTGAAGATATTGCTTTGATTTTAAAGCATACTTGTGGAGCTGATAAAATGGATTCTACTAGTGTAGACATTCTTGATGATTTTTATCCTTTAAAAATTGAGTCGTTGCAAGGTAAAAATTTAGCTGTGATTAAAGAACTCAGTGAAGATCTAATGGACAAAGATGTTGCAAGTGGTTTTTCCAAATTTAAATTTGATCTTTTGTCAAAAGGTATTAATATAAAAGAAGTTTCAATAGAAGAGATTAATTTTATCTTATCAATTTATTATACAATTTCTCCTGTTGAAGCATCCTCTAATCTTGCTCGTTATACCGGACTTTGTTATGGTAAGAGAATATCAGAAAATTTGAGTCTTAATGATTTTTATTTTAAGCATAGGAGTGATTTCTTGTCAGAAGAAGTTAAAAGGCGTATTGTTCTTGGAAATTATTTATTGTCAGAAGGTTATGATGCCAAATATTATTCAAAAGCTTGTGAAATTCTTCAAAATTTAATTATTCCCAAATTTAACAAGCTTTTTGAAAATTTCGATTTTATTATTACTCCAACAAGCTTTGTTAAACCTTTTAAAGTTGGTTTGGATTTTGATGATCCTGTTAAAATGTATTGTTCAGATATTTGTACGGTGATTGCAAATCTTATTGGAGCTCCTGCTATTTCGCTTCCGTATTTTAAGGATAAAGAAGGACTATCGATTGGAATGCAAATTATCGGGCGCAGCAAGAAGGATTTTGAACTTTTAAGTTTTTCGAAAAATGTGATTAGGGAATTAGGATTGAATGGAATATAAATTAGTTATTGGATTAGAAATTCACATTCAGCTGGGTTTAAGAACAAAGGCTTTTTGTGGGTGTAAGAATGATTTTGGAGGAGTTCCCAACTCCCGTGTTTGTCCAATTTGTCTTGGGTTGCCTGGTTCATTGCCAAGTGTGAATGCAGAGCTTATTAACAGTGCAATTTTGGCAGGGCATGCCACAAATTCAAAGATTAGACATGTTGTTAAATTTGATAGAAAACATTATTATTATCCAGATTTGCCAAAAGGATATCAAATCTCGCAAAATGATAAGCCGATTTGTGAGGGCGGAAGTTTATTGATCGAAACCTCTTCAGGGGTCAAAAAGATTAACATTATTAGAATTCATATGGAAGAAGATTCGGGTAAGAGTCTACATTTGTCTGATAGTGAAAATCAGAGCTATATTGATTTTAATCGTTCGGGTGCTCCTTTGCTTGAGATTGTTTCTGCTCCAGATATTAGCAGTGGGGATGAAGCAGTTGCTTTTTTAAGTTCTTTAAGAGAAATTTTTAGGTATCTTGATTTGTCGGAATGCAATATGGAGAATGGTTCTTTTAGATGTGATGTAAATGTCAATTTAATTGTCAAAGAGAATAACGTTGAGTATAAAACTCCCATAGCTGAAATAAAAAATTTAAACTCTTTTAAATCTATTAAAGTTGCCATTGAATATGAAGAATTAAGGCAGCAAGAGGAGTGGGTTCAATTTAGAAAAACCCTTGATAGTTGTGGCAAGCACACTAGAGGATTTGATGATAAGAGTGGAATGACAGTAATTCAAAGGGATAAGGAGACAGTATCTGATTATCGCTATTTTCAAGAACCCGACTTGCCTTTAATAGAGATTGATGATTTTTATATTGATAATATTAAAAATTTAAAGTTAATTGAACTTCCATTTGATGCAAGAGTTAGGCTTAAAGATCAATATGGACTAAGCGATTTTGATGTTATTACTTTAACATCAGATAAACACTTGCTTAGATATTTTGAAGAGGCTGTTATTAATGCAAGTGATCCTAAGAAAGTGGCCAATTGGATATTATCTGAAGTTTTAAATGTTCTTAATGAAAAAGGAATTAGTGTTCTTGAATTTAATTTGATTCCAAGCTACATTACAGAGCTTGTTGAGTTTATTATTGCTGGTAAAATAAGTGGTAAAATGGCAAAAAAGGTGTTTTCAGAGATGATGACCAGAAAAGTTAGTGCTTCTGTTATTATAAGTGAAAATCAATTAGAGCAAATAAGCGACAAGCTTGTTATTAATCAGATTGTGCTTGAAGTTTTAAATGAAAATCCTAAATCAATTGAACTTTACAAAAAGGGTAAAGATCATGCTATCAAATTTATGATGGGGCAAGTAATGAAAAAATCTTCAGGAAAGATTAATCCTATACTTGCAAATGAAATTCTTTTACAAAGTTTGTCAAATGTATGATTTGTCCTTAATAGACAATTTGCCGGTGATTAAAAGGGCAAGATTTTTTTATCTTTACGATATTCATGGCAAGAGATATTTGGATTTATATTTAAATGGTGGAAAAAATTTTTTAGGCTATAGGATTCAAGGGTTAAATCGCCTTTTTAAGCAAACTATGTCAAGGGGTTTGATATCCCCTTATCCTTCTGTTTTTAAAAATCAGTTTACCAACTTAGTATTTACTTTTTTTAAAGAGGCTGGATCTGTTTATATTTTCAAACTAGAAGAAGATGCAAAAGAATTTTTATTATCTTTAACTGGTAAAGATAAAGTTTTTATGCCTTGGGAAAAAGAAGAAGGAATATATGAGTTTAAAATAGGATTTAGAAACATCAAATATCCTATGATTTTTAATATTCCTTTGCCCGATTATATGTCCGTTAGTATTGTTGTTCTAGATAATCTTTCCAGAAAAATAGAATTTAAGGATAATTTTGATGCTGTAACTTTATCTTTGGCTAGACATACATTAAGCAAACTTTTATTTTATAGGAAAAATCTTAATGTTGATTTTAATTCTTTTGCTACTCCCTTATTTAGAGTGACTGATAGATATATGTTTCCCCTTTATAATGCTTCTTATCATGCTGAAATTTTTAATGAATTTCTCAAATATGGGTATTTAATTAGTCCAAATTTTAATACTCCATCTATTGCTCCTTTGAAGTTTTCTAAAGGGGATCTGGATAATTTTAAAAAAATTTGTTTTGCTCTTAAGAATAAGTTTATTGATGGGCTTGACAGTGATCCTTGCAAATAATACAATGAATAAGATTTATGCATAAAATTATATGTAAGGGTAATGTGCTATTATGAATAGAATAACTAATAATGTTACGATTTGGATCAAGCCAAAGACTGTTGAGAAAAAATGGTATGTAATTGATGCAGCAGATAGAATTTTAGGTAAAGTTGCTGTGGATGTTGTTAGGATTTTAAGAGGCAAGCATAAGGCTTATTATACTCCCCATCAAGATTTAGGTGACAATGTTATTATTATTAATGCCGCTAAGGTTAGACTTACGGGAAAGAAATATCAACAAAAGCTTTATTATAGACACTCGAGATATCCGGGAGGTCTTTATTCTGACACTTTTAGAACATTGTCAGAGAGAAAACCTTGCGCACCTCTTGAGATTGCTATTAAGGGTATGTTGCCAAAAGGGCCTTTAGGGCGCGATCTTTTTAGAAATTTAAAAGTATTTTCTGGTTCAGAGCATACTCTTAAAGCTCAAAATCCTGTAAAATTGGAATCTAATTCAAGAGAGGTAAAATGAAAAAATCAAATTTTAGCAATGTTAATTTATCAATGGGAACTGGTAGGAGAAAATCTTCTGTTGCTAGAGTTTACATTAGAGAGGGTAGTGGCAATATAAAAGTAAATAATAGAGACCTTGACTCTTACATTCAACTTGAAAATTTAAGAACAATAGCACTATCGCCTTTAGTTTTGACAAATACGCTTGGAAAATATGATCTTTATATTAATGTTTATGGGGGAGGGATTTCAGGTCAATCGGGGGCAATAAGGCACGGTATTTCAAGGGCTCTTTTTGAACTTGATGAATCTAATAAGATGATTTTGAGATCTAATGGATTTTTAACAAGAGATTCAAGGAAAGTTGAACGTAAAAAATTTGGAAAGAAAAAAGCACGAAAAAGTTTTCAATTTTCCAAAAGATAATTTTATTTTTTTTATAATTTTACATTTTTATTTAAGCAAAAAAAAATCCCTTTAAAAGGGATTTTTTTTATTTTTGCTTAATAGAATAAAAGACGTTTTTACCGTGGTATTCGGCAGTCGTTTCCAATTCTTCTTCTATTCTTATGAGTTGATTGTATTTTGCTATTCTGTCTGTTCTTGAGAGTGAACCGGTTTTTATTTGTCCTGTTCCAAGAGCTACAACAAGATCAGCTATTGTTGTATCTTCTGTTTCTCCCGACCTGTGGGAAACTATTGCTGTGTAGCCCGCTTTTTTAGCCATTTCCACAGCTTCAAATGTTTCTGTTAGTGTTCCAATTTGATTGACTTTGATAAGAATTGAATTAGCAACTCCCATTTCAATTCCTTTTTTAAGAAATGAGGTGTTTGTTACAAATAAATCATCTCCAACAAGTTGTATTTTGTTTCCAATTTTATCTGTAAGTTTTTTCCATCCATCCCAATCTTCTTCGGCCATGCCATCTTCAATTGAAATAATTGGATATTTTTCTACCCATTTTGACCAATATTCAACCATTTGTTCTGAAGTAAGCTTTTCTTTTGTTGACCATTTAAGTATATATTTTTTTGTTTTTGGATCATAAAGCTCAGATGTTGCTGGATCAAGAGCTATTGCTATGTCTTTTCCAGGCTCATATCCCGCTTTCTTTATTGCTTCTATAATCATCTCGCAGGCTTCTTCATTTGATTTTAAATTTGGAGCAAATCCCCCTTCATCTCCAACAGAGGTTGCATACCCTTTGCCATTTAGAATGCCTTTTAGTGTATGAAAAACTTCTGCTGACATTCTTATTGCTTCACTGAAAGTTTTTGCTCCTACTGGCATTATCATGAACTCCTGAAAGTCAACAGAGTTGTCAGAATGTGCACCACCATTAATTATGTTACACATAGGTGTAGGTAAAATGTTAGCTTTGTACGCTCCAAGATATTGATAAACCTTTAGTCCAAGATACTTTGCAGCAGCTTTGGCTGTAGCCATTGAAACTGCTAAGATTGCATTAGCACCAAGCTTTTCTTTTGTAGGGGTTCCATCAAGTTCAAGCATTTTTCTGTCAATTGCAACCTGATTTAAGGCGCTCATGCCTTCAAGTTCTGGGGCAATTATGTTTTTTATATTTTCAATTGCTTTTAAAACCCCTTTTCCCATATATACAGATTTATCACCATCTCTAAGCTCAACAGCTTCGTTAATTCCTGTTGATGCACCTGATGGTACAGCAGATCTTCCGTAAGTCCCATCTTCTAAAATGACATCAGCTTCAACTGTTGGATTCCCCCTAGAATCAATAATTTGTCTGGCTTTGATTTCATAAATGTGAAAACCCATTTTTGTACTCCTCGTATTATTTACTTTAATGTATGTTTTTAGTATAATGTTAAAAAGTCTAAATGTGTAGTATTTTATCAAAAGAATTATTGTGAGTTTTGTATATAATTTATGAGAGAAAGGCTTTTATGTTTATTGATTTTTGCAACTTTATGTGCTAACAATCTTTTTTCGAATGATTATATAATGTATGATTTTGATTTAAGTTTAAACGATTTTTTAGAAGTTTCAACAAGAAAAGACAATCTTGAACCTATGGTTGATTCCAAGCGGGTATTATTGTTTTATCCTCCTAGTAAAGAAATTAGAAAAATTTTTGCTGCTTTTGATTTTGATCAGTATTCCAAGAAATATTTATTCAAAAAAAATGAGTATGGAGTTTTTTTTGTTAAAGTTAATATTCCTCATGGTACAAGTGATATAAAATATAGACTTATTGTAGACGGTGTTTGGACTAATGACGAGTATAATAAAAATGTGGTTTATAATGAGGATTTAATTCCGTTTTCTAAAATTGAGGTTGCTAAAGAGAAATCTAGCTATATTTCTTTGAGAAATCCAATACAATCGTATGAAAATAATGAGATTGAAATTTTTTACATAGGCCGTCCTGGACAAATAGTTACAATAGCTGGTAGTTTTAACAATTTTAATCCTTTTTTAAATAGGCTTGTTGAAAAAGAAGACAATAAGGGAATTTATACTATTAAGCTTAAAAATTTACCCAAGGATAGAATTTATTATTATTTCATTGATTCTGGTAACAAAGTAATAGATAAAAATAATGTTAATAGAATTAATTTATACTTTGTTGAGGGGATTGATAATAAAATAGATTTTGAAGTCTCCTATTTTGACCATAAATGAGCTTTTAAATTGTTTATTTATTCATCTCGTCAAAAAGGTATTGAGATACAAAGTGATCTTTTTCTACTTCTTCAAGTTTTGGGTGTACTTGGGTTGATAAGTGAATTTTTCTAATGTTTGCCAGAGTTTGTTCGTCTAGCTTTATATTTTTATTTTTTCTTTTTTCAGGGTTGATTTCGGGAATTGATGCTATTAGCATTTTAGTATATGGATGAATTGGGTTTGAAAATAGTGTTTCTCTGGGTGCAAGTTCTAGTATAACTCCAAGGTACATTACAGCGATTTTATCACTCATATATTTTACTACAGCAAGATCGTGAGAAATGAACAAATAAGACAAATTGAATTCTTTTTGCAGTGTTTTTAGCAGATTTAAAATTTGAGCTCTGATTGATACATCAAGTGCAGAAACGGCTTCATCTAAAAGTAAAAGTTTAGGATTTAAAGCTAGTGCTCTAGCAATTCCTATTCTTTGTCTTTGACCCCCCGAAAATTCATGAGGATATCTAGCTAACATGCTTTTATGTAACCCGACAATATCTGTTAGTTCGTTTACCCTTTGCTCTATTTCTTGTTTTGTTTTTGGAAGAATTTTGTTTTCATTATATATTTCTAGTGGTTCTGCTATTATTTCTTTTATTGTCATTCTCGGATCAAGTGAAGTATGGGGATCTTGGAATACCATTTGCATATCTTTTTTTGTTCTTAAGAGTTCTTTTTTTGAAAGTTTAGTTATGTTTTTTTCGTTAAAGTAAATATTTCCAGAAGTTGGTGTGTAAAGTTGCATTATTGAGCGAAGAGTAGTGGATTTTCCGCACCCAGATTCTCCGACGAGTCCTAAAGTTTTATTTTTTTCAACTTCAAAGCTAACATTGTTTACTGCATTTACTTTTTGTTTGTTTTTCCAAAATAAAAAATCTTCTCCAGTTGTGAATGTTTGTATTAAGTTTTCTACTTTAAGAATTATTTCTTTTTTACTGCTCATTTAAAACTCCTCAATACTAGTTTTTGTGATTTCAACAGGATTTTCTTTTATTGAATAAAGTTTTTTATTTGGATCGTGCTCTAGAGTAAGAATTGATTTTAAAAGTCCAATGGTGTAAGGGTGTTTAGGGTTGTTAAATATTTCCTCTACTGTTCCTTCTTCTACAATTTTTCCTTGATACATGACAGATACTGTGTCACAAATTTCAGCAACAACCGCAAGGTCGTGAGTTATAAATATGATAGAAGTATTGAATTTTTTAGATAGGTTTTTGATTAATAATAATATTTGCTCTTGGATTGTAACATCAAGGGCTGTTGTCGGTTCATCTGCTATCAGTAAGGACGGATGACAGCTGAGCGCCATGGCAATCATGACTCTTTGTCTCATCCCCCCTGAAAATTGATGAGGGAAGTGTTTTATTCTCTCTTCTGCATTTACGACGCCAACAGTTTTTAGCATTTCTATTGCTTTTTCTTTGGCTTCTTTTTTTCCCAATCTTTGGTGTAAGATTATTGTTTCTTCAAGCTGAGTTGATATTCTTAAAAATGGGTTTAATGAAGTCATTGGGTCTTGAAATATCATTGATATTTTATTCCCTCTGATTTTTAAAAGTTCTTTTTCACTAAGTTTTAGCAGATCTTGATTTTCAAATAGTATTTCTCCACTTTTATATACTGTTGTAAGTTCTGGTAATAATTTTAAAATAGCCATGCTTGTTACGGATTTACCACTTCCAGATTCTCCGACAATGGCTCTAATTTCTCCTCTTTTTACAGATAGGTTAATATTGCTTACGGGATGAATTGTTGTATGTTTTAATCTAAATTCAATTGCTAAATTTTTTATTTCCAATATATTTTCTTTTTCCATTCAATTTCTCCCTAGATACTATCTTTTGGATCAAAAGCATCCCTTAATCCGTCACCTAAAAAGTTCATAAATAATAGAAATATTGTCATAACTATGGCCGGAATAAAAACTTTCCATGGATATTCAACAAATGTAGCAATTCCATTTTGTACTAATTCTCCCCAGCTTGTCATTGGAGCTGAAATTCCAAGTCCCAAAAAGGATAAAAATGCTTCAGCCATAATAAAGCTTGGAACTCTTATTGTTGTGAATATAACTATCATTCCAATGCTATTGGGGATTAAGTGTTTTAAGATTATTCTTTGATTTGTTGCACCAAAAGTTTTAGCTGCTTGTATAAATTCTGAACTTGATAGTGATTGTACTTGGCCCCGTACAACTCGAGCTACTGTTAGCCACGATACAAATGCAAGTGCAATAAATAGTCCTATTATACTTCTTTCCATTATGGCCATTAGTATTATTACAATAAGCAAATAGGGCAATACATAAAGAATTTCGATTGTTTTAGTGATTATTTTGTCAGGCAATCCCCCAAAAAATCCTGCTATTGAGCCTAGAATAGTTCCTGTTATCATAGACAAGAAAGCCCCAATAAATCCCACAGAAAGAGAGATTTGACTGCCCTGTATTAATCTTGCAAGCAAATCTCTTCCAAGATTGTCTGTTCCAAGTAAGTACACTCTTTTATGTATTTTTACTTCCTTTTTATCTATTATTTGAACTTCATTTTCTATTTTTCTTTTTATGTCTTCGAGTTTTTTTAGTTCGTCTTCACTTATTTCTCTTTTTTCTTTTTTTGCTAATTTTTCAATAAATTTTTTTTCTTTCTTGTACCATAATTCTCCAGCAGCCTGGAAAGATGGTGGCAAATCGGAATGTTCTACTATTTGAGCATGGTATTTATATATTGGCAATATTGGTTGTAGGATGGCAACTAAGATGTAAAATCCAATTACAAAAAGACTGCCAAATGCTAGTTTATTTTCTTTAAATCTTGACCAAGCTCTCCTTTCGGGTTTAGAATTGTTTTTTTCATTTTGTTTTTCAAGGTTATTCATTTTGATTTCCTCTTATACTCTTGGATCTAACATTTTATATATAATGTCTGATATTAATATAGAAATAAGCAGTATTATTGAATATACCAACAATCCACCCATTAATACTGGGTAATCTCTGTTTAGTGCGGATTCTGTTATAAACATTCCCATTCCAGCAATTCTAAATATTTTTTCAATAACTACGCTTCCAGAAATTATAGCAGCAAATGCTGGGCCTATATAACTTACTACAGGTAGCATTGCTCCTCTTAGCATATGTTTTATAACTATCTTTCTAAAACTTAGCCCTTTTGCACGCGCAGTTCTTATAAAGTCACTCTGTATTATTTCTAACATCGAACCTCTGATTATTCTTGCGAAAATAGCTATATTGGGCATGCTAAGGGTTATTATAGGTAGGATTAAATTTGAAAATCCCCCTCTTTCTGTAATCCATCCGGAGGTGTAAAGTAAGCCCCATTTAATTGCAAAAAAGTATTGTAAAATTGGTCCTATTACGAATAATGGTATGGAAATTCCTAATATTGCTATTGATGTTATTATGTAATCTATATAAGTATTTTTATAAATAGCAGCTAATATTCCTATTGGTATTCCTATTGATAGTGATATAATAAGGGATATTACTCCGAGTGTAAGTGACTTTGGAAATCCTAATTTTATGTATTGATTAACCGTAAGGTCTTTCTTTTTTAAAGAAGGTCCTAGATCTCCTTTGAGAACGTTTGAAATATAATAAAAAGCTTGAATGTAAAAAGGTCTGTCAAGGTGATATTTTTCCATCAATCTTGCTTTTACTTGAGGATCAATAGGTTTGTCAGAATCAAATGGACTTCCAGGGGCCATTCTCATTACAAAAAAGCATAGAAAAATTATTGCTAGTAAAGTTGGTATCATTCCTATTAATTTTTTTAAAGTAAACCGTAACATTTTTGCTCCTTTGTAAATAGGTATTGGCAACATTATGTATTAGTCAATTATATCATATAGTATTTATTGTTTTTCAAGCTATAGTTGATAATTTTTGATTAAGTACAAGGTTGAACAACCTTATACTTAATAATTTGATTTTCAATAAAATGAACTTTGTTTTTTTTAAAATTTTATTGAAAATCTTGTTATGTTGATTAGAGAAGGATTTGGTTTTTGCTTTAACAAGACTCTTCTTTTGAGCGTAATTTAGCCAGCTTTGCTTTTATGTTAGACTTAAATATTATTTTTAATATCTGTATTGAGCTATGTTTGGTCCTTTATAAAAATATTAATTGTGTTTTGTATTTTTGATTGGTTTTAGTTCAGAAAAATAATAAACCTCTGATACATTAGGATTCCATCCAGTCCATTTGTCGTTTCTGAAAAGATAGTGTCCAGAATATATGTATATTGGTGCGGCAGGAAAATCTTTTTCAATTATTATTGCTTCTGCTTTTCTGAGTAATTTTTTTCGCTTTATAGGATCTTCTTCAAAATCAGATTCTATGATGAGTTTGTCAAATTCTAAGTTTGAATATCCGTATGATGCAAGTTGCAAATTTTCGCTTGTGAATATAGTGAAGTATGTGTGTGGATCTAAATATTCTCCAATGCGGCCAATTCTTATTATTTCAAAATTACCTATATTTCTGCTATTGGTAAGAACGGGCCAATTTTCATTGGTAAGCATAATATTTATATTTAAAATTTTTTTCCACTGGTTTTGAATAAATGTAGCAACTTTTTTATGAGTTTCGTTTGTATTATATTTTAGTGTTAGTATTGGAAATCCTTTTCCATTAGGATATCCAGCTTTTGTTAAAAGTTTTTTAGATTTTTCGGGATCAAATAAAGCTAATTTTTTTCCGTAATTATAATTTTCAAGATCAGGAGTTATTTCTCTTGTGGGAACTGTACCATCGTTGAGTACTTTGTAAGTTAAAGTTTCTCTGTCAATGGCTAACGTTAAAGCTTCTCTAACTCTAGCATCATCAAGGGGTTTTATTTTTGTATTAAACGAATATAAATAAATTGCATTACTTTTGTGTTGATAATAGTCATTTTGTAGTTTTATCTCATTTACAATGTCTGGAGGGATGCTGTTAAAAATAGCATCAATTTCGTTGTTTTTGTACATATTGTACACAGTCAGATCATTGTCAGATGTAATGTAGACAAGTTCTTCAAGTTCTACTTCTTTTGCATTGTAATAGTTTTCGTTTTTTTCAAATATAATTTTTTCATTAGGTAATCTTTTTTTTAATTTAAAAGGACCACTGCTAACCATGTTCTCAGGGTTTGTCCAATTTCCCTTATGTTTTTCAATAACATGAATAGGTACTGGCATGAATGCGTGATGTAGAAGTAATTCAAGAAAATAGGGCTTTGGAGATGTAAGTGTTATTTTTAATGTTTTTTCATCAATTGCCTTAATTCCAAGTTCAGAATCAGATACTTTTCCATCGAAATATTCTTGTCCATTTTTTATTATTGATTTAAGCATGCTAACATGTGTAGATTCTGTTGTTTTATTTAAAATTCTTAAAAAAGATTTTCTTATTCCTTCAGCGGTAATTGAAACTCCATCGCTCCAAACAAGATTGTCTCTTAGGTGAAATTGATATGTTTTTTTATCTTTTGAGGTTTCCCAATTTTTAGCAAGTCCAGGCTTAAGCTTTCCTGTTTTAGTATCTAATGTCAAGAATCCTGAGAATACTTGTTCTAAAATTCTTGCTCCGATTGTCTCATCTACTAAGTGAGGGTCAAGCGATGAGGGCGCTCCCCCTATGTATACTTTAAATGTTAATTTTTCCTTTTCCGAGCTATTATTACATGTAATTAAGGACACGATAAGCATGATTAGTGTTGCTATCTTAATTTTTTTAGAGATTTTTTTAGTCTTATTAAAGCTCATTTTAACCTTTTCCCCAAATTAAAATTTAAAATTATTTATAAATTTAAGATATCTTTATCTTTTTTTAGAATAAAGTCAACAAAAATCGTCTATAAAAAGCAAATTAATAGACGATTTTTGTTTAATTAAATATTAATTATTTATTTTTTAATTTTAGTTGAGATAAATCAAATCTTTCTGAAATATTGGTATTCCAGCCCGTCCACTTATCATTTCTGAAAAGATAACTATTCCCATATATGTATATTGGAGCTATTGGAAAATCTTTTTCAATAATTATTTCTTCTGCTTGCCTTAAGATGTCTTGTCTTTTTATCGGATCAAGTTCAAGATCAGATTTCTTAATAAGTTCGTCGTATTCTAAGTTTGAATAATTGTGAGATGAAAATTGTGTGTATCCTTGTGTGAATATACTTAAAAATGTCGAAGGATCAGCATAATCGCCTACCCATCCCGCTCTTGCTATTTCGTAATTTCCATTTGATCTAGTGTTTAAGTAAGTTGTCCATTCTTCGTTTTCAAGTTCCACATCAATATTTAAATTTTTTTTCCATTGGTTTTGAATAAATTCACAAATTTTTTTATTTGCTTCGCTTGTATTATATTTTAATTTTAAAATGGGAAATCCATTGCCATTAGGATAGCCAGCTTCAACTAGAAGGGTTTTTGCAACTTCGGGATTAAATAATTCTAAATTTTTTGAATAAGAGTATGAGCTAAAGTTAGGAGTTGCTCTTCTTGTAGGAGTAGTTCCGTTGTCAAGAACTTTATATGCAAGTGTTTCTCTGTCAATAGCAAGGGTTAAGGCTTTCCTAACTTTAACATTGTCAAGCGGTTTAATGTGCGTGTTGAATGCGTAAAAGTATACAGCATTAACAGCTGATGAGTAATAATCGCTTCTTAATTTTAAATCTCTAATTAAATCGGGTGGTATAGAACCAAAGATGGCATCTAATTCTTCATTTTCATACATTTTATATGCTGTTGAGCTGTCATTTGTTGTATAAAATGCAATGTTTTGCACTTCTACTTCGCTTGAGTTGTAGTATTTATCATTTTTTTCGAGCACATATTTTTCGTTAGGAACTCTTTCTTTTAATTTAAAAGGACCACTGGTAACCATGTTTTCAGGGTTTGTCCAGCTTTGTCCGTATTTTTCGGTAACATGAATTGGTATCGGAATAAATGATTGGTGTACTAACATATCAATAAAATAGGGCTTTGGCGATTCTAGTGTTATTTCTAATGTTCTTTCATCAATTGCCCTAATTCCAAGTTCAGAGTCAGACACTTGTTCGTCAAAATATTTTTGACCATTTTTAATGGCTGATTTAACCATTTCAACGTACTTTGAGCCGGTTTCTTTATTCAAAATTCTAAGATAAGATTTTCTAATTCCTTCTGCAGTGATTGCAACCCCATCGCTCCAGGTGATTTGTTCTCTTAGGGTAAATGTATAAACAGTTCCGTCAGGAGAAATGTCCCAATTTTTTGCAAGTCCTGGCTTGTTTCCCCCCGTGTTGGGATCGCCTGTAACTAGCCCTCTAAACATCGTATCTATCATTTTTGATGAAATATTATCGTCTGATAATTGAGGGTCAAGACTGCTTGGCTCTGATCCCAAGCTTATTTTAAATGATACTCCTTCTGTTTTTTCCTCGTTGTTACAACAAAGAAAAGTTAGAAAAAATATTATTGAAAATAATATTTTTTGTAATTTCATAATTTTTTATACCTCCTTTTAAGGCTAACTTTAATTTTAAAATTGCTTTTCTGTAGATATTAATTTTAAATCTTAATTTTAAAATTACTTATTTTATTATTTTTTAGTTTTAATATCTTCATATAAATAGCTTTCTGCAATATTTGGCACCCATCCTGTCCATTTGTCATTCCTGAAAAGGTAATGAGATTTGGGTACATATAAGGGCGCCATAGGAAAATCTTTTTCTACTATGATTGCTTCAGCTTCTCTTAGAATGTCTTGTCTTTTTATTAGATCAGATTCCAAATTAGATTTTGTTATTAAAGCATCATATTCTTTGTTTGAATAACTGTATGATCCGAAAAAATGATTTTCTGTTGTAAATAAGCTTTCTAAGAATGTTAAAGGGTCAAAATAGTCCCCTATCCATCCTACGCTTGAAATTTGGTAATTTCCAGTTCTTCTGCTTCCTAAAAACGTTGTCCATTCTTCAGTTACGATTTCTATGTTAATGTTTAGGATTTTTTTAAATTGTTCTTGTAAGAATTCTGTTTCAATTGAGCTTCCCCCATTTGTTGAGATTTTGTATTTTAACGTAGGAAACCCTTTCCCCTCCGGATATCCAGCTTCAGCTAAAAGTTTTTTTGCATTCTCAGGATCAAATAATATTAAATTTTTTCCATAAGAATAATCATCAAATTTTGGAGTTAAATTTCTTGTTGGATCTGAACTTCCTTTTAGAACTACTTTAGACAAAGTTTCTCTATCAATAGCAAGCGAAAGGGCTTGTCGAACTTTTAAATTGTCCAGTGGCTTTAGGGTTGTGTTAAACGCCATGTATGCCATTGCATTTTTTAATCCGGAGTAATAATCATCCCTTATTTTAATTTCTTCTAAATTGTTCCTTTCTGCTCCTTGTAGAAAGTCGATTTCACCGTTTATGTACATATTGTAAGCTACGTTACCTTCTATTGGGTAAAATATCACTTCATCAATTTCTACATTTTTTGCATTATAGTACCTTTCATTTTTTTCTATTACTATTTTATCGTTAATTGACCTTTCTTTGAGTTTGTATGCACCACTAACAACTATATTTTCAGGATTTGTCCAATTTTCTCCATATTTTTCAACAATATGCATTGGAACTGGTATGTATGCTGAGTTTGTTAGCATGTCGGGGAAATAAGGCTTTGGAGATATTAATGTTATTTCTAAGGTTTTGCTGTCAATAGCTTTTATGCCAAGCTCAGATTCAGCGATTGTTTCATCAAAATATTCCTGTGCATTTTTTATTGTAGACTTTAGTAAATTAGCATATAATGCAGCTGTTTTCTTATTTAAAATTCTTAGGTATGATTTTTTTATTTCCTCAGCAGTAATGGCAACTCCGTCGCTCCAAACTATGTCTTCTCTTAGATGAAATGTGTAAATGGTTCCATTTTCAGAAACATCCCAACTTTTTGCAAGTCCAGGTTTATATTTTCCAGTTTGTGAATCTCTTAATGTTAGGCCTGAGAATAAATTTATGATGATGTTAGTACTGTAAAGATCTGTTGAGAGTTGAGGATCAAGCGATGATGGTTCGTTTAAGTTTGATACTCTAAAAACTATTTTTTCTTTTTTAGTACTATTAATGCAAGCTATTAAAAAGAAAAAAGTTAGCATCAAAGTCATTTTTATGTATTTCATGATATTTTCCTTTTTCAAAATTTTACATATTTGTTGTGTTGATTCTTTATTAATCTTTTTAATAAAGAATAATTTATTTTGTCTTACTTTTAAATATGTATGCCTCCTGATATTTTGATTTGTCTTGTGTTTAAATTTTACTTTAATTTTTACAATAAAAAAAGTCTAATAAATTGAATAGTTATTGGTGCTATTTTACCTATCATTGTAAGTTTAATTTTACTTTAATTTGTGTAATAAATAAGGTATAATTGATGTTAAATGTTTTCAAAAATGTATGCTTGTTTAGTATTGGTTATTTATTGTTGTTAATCTTGTAGGGTTATTTGTTAGTAATAAAAAATAATTTAACTAATGATTAAGTGGCAACATGGAATGCTTTAAAAGGTGCTATTTTTATGTTTGTACAAAATGAAAGTTTTGATAAATATTTTAAAGACATGGAGAGCGACTTTGTAAGTCAATTTAAGTCTGTTGAAAGTGTTGATTATTTGGACAAATCTTATCGTAATGCAGATTCTAATAGTAGAAGATTGGCAGATAGAATGATAGAGAGACTTCTTGAGAGTAGATCTACTATTGTTGGCATGCAAAATATTTTAGAACTTTATCAAAAGGCCAAATCTGGCAAGTCTTCAATTATATTAATGGAGCATTACAGTAATTTTGATTTTCCTTGTTTCCAATTTTTACTTTACAAAATGGGTTATCATGATATTGCAGATCATATTATTCCAATAGCCGGAGTTAAGCTTTTCAGAGATAATTTATTTGTTAAAACTCTTTCTTTGGGGTACAATGCAATATTAGTGTATCCACCGCATGCATTTGTTGGGGTTGGTATAGAGCATGTTAGGCAAAGACGTGTTTTTAACTCTAATTCTATGAAATATATTTATGAGAAGAAAAATAATGGATATATCATACTTGTTTTCCCTACGGCTACTAGATATAGAAAAGGAAGGCCCGAGACAAAAAAAATAATTTTAGAAATTGCTAATTATTTTAAAATTTTTGACTACTATTTAATGATTGGAGTCAATGGAAATGTTTTAGAAGTTTCTGAAGATGGAGATATGTCTCATGATATTTTTAAAAGAGATTCTCTTATATATAATGCTGATAAGGTTGTAAGCATTATTGAGTATAGGAATGAAATTTTAAGCTCTTTAAGAGATTGTCAGACAGAGATTACAAAGGAAGTTTTGGGGTTAAAAATTGCTGAAGATTTAGAAAATCGCTTTAATGTTCTTCACGCAGAAGGTCTTGAAATATATAAAAATAGCTTTTGATGAACATAGGAACTTGATTACAATATGCCTGATATAGATAAGATAAAACAGTTTAAAAGAGAAATATTAGACAATCTTTCGAATGAAAGATTGTCTAAGGAATCTTTTGGCGTTAGTATGGATGTTGAGCTTCCCGAGCCTGGAGAGAGCATTGTTCCCTGGATAGGTGAAGATTTTGCTTTAGAGGAAAATGATGATGAGCTTGATTTAAATTTTATGCTTGATGCTCTTGAGAATGAGGATAAATTGCCTTATTCTGACATTCTTAATGACAATTCACCTTTGAATAGTTCTGACTCTAGAGTTGATATGGATTCAGAGCTTTCAGCCTTGAATAATGATTTTGATGTTTCTTCTAATGATTCTTTTGAAAATAATATTGACAAAGTTCTTGATGATAATTCTATTGATTTAGAGATTGCTTCTAAGCTTGATTTTGATCAGTTAATCAATTCTTCGGAATTTAATTCTGAAGCCTTGATTAACAATCAAGGCGATGATAATTTTTTTAAAGCTAGCAATGATTCTTTTGTTTCAGGCGATGATGATTTTTTACAATCTAACGAACTTAATATTGACGATACGTTAAATAATAAAAGTCAGACAGAAGAACAATCAGAAATGTTTGTTGGAGGTGATTTAAATTTAAGTATCGATGATAATGATTTTGAAAATGTTGCCGATGATTTTAAATTTTTAGAGTATAATCAAAATGTAAATTCTAAACGTTCTGAATTTAAGGTTAATTATCCATTATTTTTAAGACATTTGGATTCTTACCCTAGAAATTTAAGAATTGCAATTGCTGAGGCTTTAACTAAGGAGAATGTTTCAAAGTATAAACTTGAAGCGTTAATTGATCTTGTTGAAAGAAATAAAAAAGGGTTGAAATTTATTGCTAAATTTGTAGGGGATATTGTTGGTCGATCTATTAAATTGCCTTTAATTTATTTTAAGGCAGAAGAATTTAGCAAGCTTCAGCAGAAATTGAGCTATAGAGTTTCAAGAGCTTTGCTACCTTTGATAAAAATAGCTTCTCTTTTTGTTGTTTTAGTCTTAGTTTCTTTGTACTTTATAGTAGATGTAGTATTTTTTTATGTTGCCTCTGAGAGTAAGTACAAAGAGGGTATAGATTCTATATATGCAAATAAAAGAGAGCTTGCAAAAGATCTTTTTAGAGATGCTTATTATATTAGACCCGATGATAAATGGTTTGTCAATTACGCTAAAGCGTTTGAAGAAATCAGGGATTTTGATAGTGCTGAAGAGAAGTATGAAGAATTGTTTACAATTGAGCCTTTTTCTAAAAATTCTACAAGTAGAAGGCGAAAAAAGTTTAATAAGGAAGGATATATTGCATATGCTTCTATGAAAATTAGTCTTGGAGAATATTCTGAGGCTAATTCAATACTTGATGAGGTTATATCTTATGATCTTTATGATTATGATGCTTTGGTATTAAAAGGGGATAATTATTTTAAATGGGCTAAGACAAATTCTAGCTACTATAAAGACAGTATTAATAGTTATACGGTTGTGCTTTCAAAGTATGGACAAAAAAAAGAGATTTTATTTAAACTTTTCAATGCTTATATTGAAGCTGATTTAGATACTGAGTCTGACAATGTTAATAATTTTATTAAATCAAATGAAATTATAGATGTTGATGAAGTTGTTTACACAAAATATGCTAAAAAGCTAGTAGACAAGTATATTTCTTTTGTGACTTATAATCAGAGGGCGAATAATCTTGCTATAAACTTAAATTATCTTAATGGACAAACGAATTTGTTGAATAAAGAATTCTCCGATTTGAAAAGAAATGATGGCAGAACTATTTTCAAGCTTGACAATAATGTTAATATGAATTCAGAGATCGAATACATTCTCAGAAAAATATTGAATAAAAATCCCAATTACGATAAGGCACTTTTTGAAAGCGGAAGATATTCGTATTACATAGGGGATTTTAAAAAAGCAGAAGTTTATTTGCTTAAAGCATTGAATAGTTTTAGGCAGAAAAATTCAATTGAAGATGCTGGGGACAAAATATTGGCTTATAAAATTTTAGCAGACATCTATGAAAAATCCAGGGATTCTCTTAGAGCTAGCAATGTTATTGGTTTAGCCTTGAATGATTATTCTTTTTATAAAAAACACAATCTTATAAAAGGGTCTAAGGAAATTTCTTCAATTTATGAAAAGCAAGGTGATATTCTTAGATCTTTAAATGATTTTAAGTCCGCTATATCTTCTTACAAATTGGCAATAAATGAGGGTGTTGATTATCCAGATGTTTACTATAAAGTTGGATTACTTAGTTACAGGGAGAATAATTACGATGATGCATTGAAATACTTATTTAAAGTAGAGAGCATGGCAGGATTTTCAAGTAGTAACGAAGTTTTAAATTCTATTGCCTTAACTCTTTATAAGACAGGTGATTTTTTAGCTTCTAGAAGCTATTATTTAAGAGTTATGCAAAATTTAGAACTAGAGAAGGCCAATGTTTTGAATTTTAATCCCAAGGAAAACGATTATCATAAAATTCTTTTGTTAAAAGAAATTGAGACTTACAATAATCTTGGAGTTGTAGAAGTAATGGCTTCTTTTTCATCCATAAGAGATACTAAACTTTTTAATTCTGGGGTTAGTAATTTAAGCGAATCAGCTAAGATTTTTGATATATTAAATAGAGATGATGATATGGTAAAAAGCGTTAAAAAAGATCTTGCTAGTTTGAATCTTAGGAATATTTTTAAGAATAGTTTTTCTAAATCGAATGTTTTGTTTTATGAAAATTTATCCGAAAAACTTTAATTATAGGCCTTATTTATTAGTTTTAAACTGTTTATGAGGGTGGTTTCCTTATGAAGAAAATTTTTTTATTTTTTTTTAGTAGCTTTTATTTGTTTGGATTTGAAGATAATTCTTTGAAAATAGGTATTGATGATGTTTATGTTGAGGCCCATGAAGAAGGATTTCATCTTTTTATTAGAAAAAAACCTTCAATCAAATCAGTAATATTGACAGAGTCTTTTGAAATTCCTGATAAGAAAAAAGATGTGGCTACTTATTCATTTCGCACATTAAGCTATAATAAGGTTAATGGAGATGAAATTCGAATTTTAAATGGAAGGGTTATTAAGAATAAAGAACTTTTATCATTGACATCTTCCACGCCTGTTCCTAATAAGAAGTTTGGAGAAGCTTTTCATATATTGATTCCAAAAAAATTAAAGTATGGATTTCCAAATTTTTCAACAAGAAGTGGTGAGATTGATTTAGAAATATTAAAAAATAAAAAAGAGCCCTTTTGGTTTTCTATAAGATCTTTTGAGAAAAAATATAATGATTATTTGGGTAGGTATCAGGATAATGCTTATGAATTGTTTTTCAAGGATAGTCAAAATCAAGGAAAAATTGAATTTAATGAATTAAAGGATAATTTTACAAAATTTTCGGATGAGGTTGTTATTGCTAACAATGGCATTGATATTGTGGATAAAATAAAAAAAATTTTGAAAAACTCAGAAGATTCAGAATATGATTTAGATTTAGTGCTTGTTGTTGATGTTACTGACAGTATGAAAAGCAATATTGAGATTTTAAAAGAACATTTATTTTCAATAATAGAGCCTCAGCTGCAAAAGTTTAAATCCTATAGAATAGGTCTTGTTTTTTATAAAGACTATCTTGAAGATTTTTTAACCAAAGCTTTTGATTTTAATACTATTCCTTATTTAAATAACATTCTTAAATATGTTAATGTTGGCGGTGGTGGAGATTATCCAGAAGCTGTGTTTGAAGGGATTGATGCTGCTGTAACTCAGTTTGATTGGCGGGCAGAAAGAAGATTTATTATTGTTATAGGGGACTCGCCACCTCATGAGTACCCAAGGGGGTCTGTTGTTTATAGGGATGTTATCAATTCTGCAAAAGAAAAAGATATTACAATTTATGGTATAATATTTCAGTAAAAGTTTTAATTTTCTATTTTATTTAATATTTTTTTAGCTAAAGGTTTAATCCATTTGGGCATTTCCAATTTATTTTCTATTAGCTCTTCAAATATTTTTTTTGCTTTTTCTGTTTTGTTTGTTGTGTAGTATATGAATGCGATTTCATATTTACCAATAGCAACTATATTCGAATTGTGATCAAAATTTTGAATCATTTTTTCGTATGCTTTTAATGCAGAGTTGTAATCATTGATATTAATAGCCTTTTGAGCTTCTCTGAGATAAACTCCATAAGGAGTTTCTTTTGTTAATTTTTCTAAGTTAATTGAATAGCATGAAATAAGTATTAAGCTTAATAATGTTAGTTTCTTTTTCATTTTCTGTCTCTTTTAGAATGTTTTTCTTGTTTAATTTTATTAGATATAAAACAAGAAAGCAAGGCTTAAAAGCCTTGCTTTTTGATTGTTTTTACTTATTTAGCAGGAATTATTATCTTCCAGTTAGAATGAATCAGATCTGGATTTTGTATTTTTTGTCTGTTAGCAAACCAAATTTTTGGCCATAAGTAAGGATCATTGTACAGTTTTTTAGAAATTCCCCATAAGGTATTACCTATTTTTATTACATAAAGCTCACTGCTTGCATTGCTTTGATAAGCTTCTAAGTACCTTGCAGATTCTAAAAATAATTCATTGGCAAGTCTAAAGTTTTTGGCATGTTTAGCTTCAACCCCTTTTTCCCATAATTTTCTAGATTGCTCAATAAGTTCTAGTGTTTTGAATTGTTCTTGAGGTTTAGAGGTTTTTGCTATTTCTATCTTTTCTTCATATGCGAGCACTATTGGAGTTGGAGTTTCTGTTTTTCCAAGAAGATAGACGTCTTCATTAATATTTAAAAGGTTTAAGTGGCTGTTTTTTTCTTTAATAAATGCTCTACCATTCCATGGAGAAGGTTTGATAAGTTTATTATTGCTATAAATTGGTAAGTTGGAAGCCGCTTCAAGCGCTTTTAATTGTTTGTACATTCTCTCGTCAGTTTCTTTTAAAGCCTTAGCTTCTTTAGCATTTTTTGCTGCTTGTTGTGCTCTGTTGAATGCTTTGCTATACATGTCAAGGGCATTGTCAAGATCGTAATTTTTATATTTTCTTGTTGCTTCAAAATATAAGTTATTTACTTCGTCTATTTCCAATGGAATCCATATATATGCCTCATTTGCTTCTGCATCGTTTAGATACTTTTCAATATTTTCTTTAAGGTAATTTGTTTTTTCTTTTTTTTCTCTTGTTTCTTTTATTATTGTTTTGTACCTTTCGAGTACTTTTAGCGCAATTTCATTTCCTTCTTTTGTGTGTTTTTTAGAAAAATTTTGTTTCATTGTTTCTTCTAATTTTTCAGCTTCATTAAACTCTTTAGAGTAAAAAAGATGCCCCCGCTCTCTTATTAGTTCATTTTTGATGTCTTTTATATCTCTTAATTGAAAATTTTTATTATCTAGCTGTGCAATTTTAGCATTTTTGCTCTCTCTTGCTTCTGGAGGCGTTTTGCATGCGATAAAAGAGATTGTCGCTACAATGCGCAGCATCAATATTAATTTATTCTTTATATTCATAAATACACCCTTATAATAACTTGGCTTCTATTGTCTTTAAAGTAAGAACCCCTAAATATTAAAGTTCTTCTTTTTGCTATTTTATTATTATAGCAATAATAGCATGTCAATAAAAACTTAATATTTTTAATTCTTAAATTGAATTATAGTTCTTTTTCATCATTGTTCAAAGTGTAATAAATTTATGTAAAACAAGGTATAATTAAGTTTATAATTTTTTCAAAGATCAGGAGAGCTGTATTTTTAGAATATGTCATTTTGTTTTTTTGATATTGCTTTTAAGTAGAGCGTTATTTTCTCAAGTAGCAGTTGTAAAAGAAATAGAAGGCAAAGTTGGTGTTATTAGGAATACATTTTATGTTAAGTTGGATTTAGATGACGAAATTTTTGAGTATGATTTTATCGAGGTTGGAGAAAATTCAAAGCTCAAAATAAATTTATATGAAATAAACGGTATTTCTGCAGATTTAATTTTTTATTCCAATACAAATAGTTTTGTGTTTTATTCCCCTCTTAGGGATTTGCAAGATGCAAAAATATATTTGTTTAGAGGAAGTGTTGATGCTGTAATACATAATGTTGTTAAAGGATCTTCATTCTCCCTTATAATAAATAATAATTCGTTTAAAGCTGAAAATACGTCAAAATTTTATGCCAACAGTGATTATTTCAATAATTGTTTTATTAATGTTTACAAGGGTAGTGTCAGACACATTAATAAAGCTGAGTATTTAATTTTTCCCAATACCAGTCTTTTGCTTTTTAATGGAAATTCTTTTCTACATAAAGTTAATGAAGGCATTCTAAAGGGTGTTAATCAGAATTTTATAAGGATGGCTAAAGATAATTTTATGTCTTTAAATAAAGGGTTTTTATATTTTTTTATTTTAAAATATATTGAAGATAGTTTTAGATTTAACTTTATGTATAATTATTTAATAAAAGATTTTAAATTTAATTCTATATATTCAAAATGGAGCTTAGAGGATGAGAATTATAAACTTGGCAACAGGGTTGATATGATTAAAAATATTAATTATTTAAAGGGTAGAATTGGAGTGCTTTTTAATAATTTTGTTGATTTGGCTAATAAGTTTTATTTTGTGGATGATGTTTTGAAATATTTTTCTACTTTTTTCGATAAGTCAATAACTACTAACGGTCCTATTTCAAAATTTATAAAAGATTATAAAACCAATAAAATTGTTTTAAAAAATAAGTTTTTTAAAACAATTCATTCTTTAAAGATGTATTTAAGACGTTCAAATGATGATATTACTAGTAATTTAAACGTTAATGAATTGCATTTATTAAGCCCTAGAGAGTTTTGATTTTTATATATTTTTTAGCTTTTTATGTTAAAGTTATTTGTTAGATAAGATGATATATTCCTTGAAAATTCAAATAGAAGGAGAAATTAATCTATTTTTTTTATTAGTTATTAATATTGAGTATTGTTGAAAAAATGAAAAATCTTCAAATTTTATTATATTATTCAACGGAATTTAAAATTGACATTCAGAATTTACGTAATGTTTTATTAAATTTGGGTTTTGAATTTTTTGCCAAAATTTTATAATAAGTAAAAAATATGTTCTTTAAATGTTTGGATAATTTTTTAATTAAGTTTTGGCAGCTTTATTTTTATAGCTTATTAGTGGTCTTTTTTTATTTGATTTTCGTGGCATTAAGGTGAATTAATGATAATTAATAAAAGGATGCTTTATTCTTATGAATAAGAACGTGTTTTTTAAAGGATTTTGGATTTTATTTACAATATTCCATTTATATTTATTTGTTTATTTAATTTTTTTAAAGAAGAGAAAGGTTGATGTTTCTAGTAAAACTAATATTGCGTTATTTATTCCAGGGGTTATTTCAGGATCCCCGTCTTATAGAGAAATGTATGATTCTTTGTTCGAATTTAAAAAAAATCATAAAAATCTTGAAATTAAAGTTTTAGAAGCTGGATTTAATCAAAGCGAGTGGATAGACATACTTGAAAAATTATTAACTTCAAAAAAATATGATTTTTTAATAACTACAAATAATGCTATGCAAGATATTGTTGACAGTGTTTCAAATAATTATCCTTATACTAAGTTTATTATTTTTGATTCTTTAGTTAAAAACACCAACAATCAAGTTTATTCAGTTTCTTATAATGTTGCAGAAGAAGCGTATATTTTAGGATATTATGTAGGTCTTTTTTTAAAGGAATTTAATTCCGACTTAGGTAATGTTGCTCTGATTGCAGGTCAAGAATATCCTGTTATGAGAGATTATATTTATTATTATTTCAAAAAAGGCATTCTTGATGTTGGTGTGAATTCTAAAGTTTATTATAGAGTTTTAGGAAATTGGCATGATAGTAATTTGGCCAAATTACTATCAAATTCTTTGATTCAAAATTCGGGTGTTTTAGTGATACTTCCTATTGTAGGTCCTGCTGTTGAAGGGGTGCTTTCTTCTGTTAGAGAGAATAATATTTTTGCGATTCTTTTTGATAGTGAAGATTATTTGGATAATAAGGAAAATATTATTGGTTCAGGAATTACAAATCAAAAATATTATGTTTCATATATTTTAGATAAGGCGCTTAAGTCAGAGATTAGCTATGGAAATTCTGATATTTTTGGCATAAAACACAAAGGAGTTTTATTTAATATTTCTAATGTTTTTTACTTAGAGCGAACCAGTCAAAAGTTGAAAGAAGATCTTTTAAAAAAAATAGAAGAGGTTAGTGCAAATGGTATAAAAATTAATTTGGAACAAAATTAATGGTAGAGTTTAAAAATATAGTTAAGTATTTTCCAGATATTGATAAGCCCATTTTGGACAGTATTAATTTAAAAATTGGAGAAGTTAAAATTTTCACAGTAGTTGGTAAAAATGGAGAAGGAAAGAGCACCCTAGCCAAGATTATTGCTGGATTTGTTGAATTTGATGGTGGGGAAATATTGGTAAATGGCATTAAGCAGAAAAATTGGAATGTAGATAAAGCTAAAAATAACGGCATCTATCTTGTTTCTCAAGTTCCTAATTTAAAAATGAATTTAAGAGTGTGGGAATATTTAAGCATTTATTGGTTTGGTTATGCATTTTTTATGCCTATGAATAAATCTAAAACCTATAAATACTATAAATGGCTTATGCAATTTTATAAAATTTCTTTTGATTTAGATAAGAAAATTAAAGATTTAAATATTAAAGAGATTTATTTTCTGCTTATTATTGCTTCTCTTAAAGAGAATGCAAAAATAATTATTTTTGATGAGAGTGCTGCTTATTTTTCTCAAAAAGAAGCGCAAGCTTTTATAAAATTGCTTGTATTGCTTAAGAAATCAGGAATTGCTTCTCTTTTTATTACCCACAGTGAAATTGCAGATGCTGTAAAATTTAGCGATGAATTTATTGTTTTAAAAGATGGAAAGTGTTTTAGAACAATAAACAAAGAATCAATTTTGAGCAAACTTGATTCTTCTAGCGATAAAATATTTTTTGCAAATATTAATTTTAATAAATTTGAGAAAGATTCTATTAAATTTAATCTGTTTTTTGAAGATTTTTGGAAGTATGATGTTAGTTTTTCTTTAAATAAAAGGGGTGTTTTAGGAATAATTGGCGAAGAAACTGCAATTAGAACTTGGGAAAAATTATTCTTAGGAGAGCTTATTTTTGTTGGGTGCATAAAAATTGATGGCATTAGATATGAGCGAATAAATATTTTTGAGTGTAAAGCGGGATTTTTACCCCTAGGTATTGGTAATTTATTTCCGGATAATAGCAGTATATTAGATAATTTTTTAGCTAAATCTATGAGCTTTGAAAATAAAATTTTTATTAGGCAATCTTATATTAATAAGATTAAAGATTTTTTTAAAAAAAAAATGGAATTTTATAGCGAAGAGAAAATATATAGAATTCTTTATTCTAAGTCTTTGGCATTTTCTGGAGGAACTTTGAAGAAGTTTGCTCTTTACAGAGAGATGTATATTGCAAAAAGTTTTTTGATTTGTTTTTCTCCTTTAAGTAATTTGGATCACAAAGCTTATAATGAAATGTCTGTTGCTATTCGCAATTATTCGAAAGAAAAACCAGTTCTTTTGATTACCTCTAATTTAGATGAATTATTTTTACTCTCTGATAATATTTTGGCAATGAAAATGGGAGAAGTTTTGTTAAACGTATCTAGAGAAAAGATTAGTAAAGAAAAATTAAAGGAATTGCTATTTTTATGACTTTGTTTAGAAATGGCTTTATGGCGTTGATTTTTTCTTTTTTGGTATTAAGTATCAGCTATTTTTTTAGTGATTTTTTTCAATTTTCTTATATTAAGATGATATCTTGGCGTTTTATTTTATTTTTAATCATGGCTACTGGTATTGCCACCTGCGGCAAGAGTAATTCATTAAATCTTGGAAATGAAGGTCAGGTTTATTTCGGAGCATTTTTTGTTTATATATTTTCAAGTTTTTTTGGATTAAACCATTTTAATTTTATATATTTGATATTTTTGAGCTCTTTTCTTGTAGGATTTTTAGGGCTTATTCCTTTTTATATTACTTTTTTCTTTGGTTTAAATAGAGCTTTAACAGGTCTTTTAATATCTTATGGAAATCAAAGGTTGATAGATGGGTTTATTTTAAATATGTTAAAAACAGGTAGTTTTTCTAATCAAACAAAAAGAATCAATAGCTTATTTACTTTAGATTCATCACTTGTTTACTTGTTTTTGTTTGGCATGTCAATTTGGCTTTTTTATGTTTTTATTCATAAAAAAACTATTTATGGGCTTCAGCTTGAAATATTAAGCAATAAGAAAAAGATAGATATTTTTTTCAATATAAATGAATTTAAATATAAGTTTTTTGCTGTATTTGGCAGTGCCTTTTTAAATGGTCTTGCAGGTTCTATGTTTGTAGTATTTTTTAAACTGTATTTAGTTTTAGGGCTAACTTCAGGACTTGGTTGGAGTAGTTTAATTATTGCTGTAATTTCAGGATTTAATTATATTTATGTATTATTTTTTAGTCTATTGTTTTCAATATTAATAGAATTTAATAATTTTCTTAATATAAATTATGACTTTAAGTATGAATTTATTGGGTTGTGTCAATCAATTGCTATTTTTTTATCTTTATTTTTAATTAAAGCCAGGAAAAAGTAGATGTTTGATATTTTTGAGCAAGCTATTGTATTTTCGTATTTGGCACTTGGGGTTCTTTATACAGAAAGAATAGGACTTTTAAATGTATCTATTGAGGGTATTTCGTATCTTTCAATATTTTTAACATCTTTTTTTATTTATTTTGGATATGGAGTTTTTGTATCGATCATTTTCACTCTTTTTATAAGCTTTTTGTTTGGGTTTTTTTTGTCTTTTATAGTGAATAAAAATTATGATATTTTTATAGCAGGAATAGGTATTAATATTTTTTGTTATTTTTTTGTTGATTATTTGATGAAGAGTAGTTTTGATTTTATTCCTGGTTTTACTTTAAATCTATCTGGAAATTTTGAGATTATTGCTTTTATTGTTATTTTTTTCATTTTTCTATTTATTACTGTTTATGTTATAAATTATTCAAGAATTAGAGCAGTTTTTGAATTTATCTCTTCAGGGAATTATGAAGATATTTTGGGAGAGAAAATAAGCAATCGTTTCAAATCTTTTGCAATTTTTGTATCAATTTTCACAGCAAGTCTTGCCGGTTCGTTTATTGCGGTAAATCTTAATGCTTACTCTTATAATTTGGGATTAAACAATGGTTGGCTTGCTATTTGCATTCTTTATATTGCATTTTCAAATCCTTTGTTAATTTTCCCAATTTCTTTTTTGATAGTTTTTTTTGAATATCAATTTTTTCATACCCAAGAGTATATAAATTCTTATTTTTCTCTTTCTTTTCCATTTTATGTAGCAATAATAATAAATATATTAGTTTCGTTGATTAAGAAAAAAGATAAATTCTAGTTTAAGTTCTGCACTTTGTATTTTGAATTGTTTTTAAGGTGCTAATTTGCAGATATAATTCTTTTAATTTTTTTCTATTAAAATAATAAAAGGGTATTTGTTTTATTATTTCCAAATTATTTAAAAAAATTATAAATAAGGTATCGTCATTAAGTGCTAATTGGAAAGTGTAGGTTAATATTGTATTAAATGCTGTATTTTCATTGTTTATAAAATGATAAATGCTTTTTTTAAAAAGAGCATCAATTGCTATAAATATATTTTCTTTAAACAATTCTTTACTGCCTTGAAAAAATTTAATTATGTAGTCCATTGAATTTTCAACTTCTCCTATTAAAAAGTATGCCCAAGAGATATCTAAAAAGTTTTTTTTATCTTTAAAGTCTATTATTTTTAAGTAATCTTGAGATTTAATAATTGCTTTTTTCCAGTTTTTATTCAAATATTCTAATTCTGAGAGCAAAAGATGAGCGTCAACTTGATTTTTATCCATGTTAATTATCTTTTTTAGATTTGCTATAGCTTCGTTATATTTTTTTGATTTTTTCAGCATCATTGATTTTTGGTAAAGTTTTTCTATTGTATATTTGCTTGCCTGTTCACCTAGTGTTAATTTTGATGTTATTGCAGGGTGAATATTTGTGATCAAGCCATAAAAAAGCGCTATTATTATTGTTTTTCTCATTAAATTCCTTCTTTTATTTGTTCGACAATTTCTATTAGCAGATTTTTATATTTATTTGTTAATGGGTATAAATCGAGTTCTGTTTTAAACTCGTTTAGATATTTTAAGGCAGTAATAGTTGAGTTTTTTATTGATTTTGATGAATTTATCATTTCTATTAATTTAAATATTTCTTTTCTTGCTTTATCGTTTTTGGTATTTTTTATTTGATTGAATTTTGAAATAATTTTTGGTTCAAATTTTTTTTCTTGTAAGAAATAAATTATTGGCAAACTTTTTTTTCCTTCAAGTAAATCGTCTCCAAATTCTTTGCCATTAATTTTGTTTTTGATATTTTTAATATCGTCTATTATTTGAAAATAAACACCAAGTTTTAAGAACGTGCTGTAAATTTTTTTAGCTTTGTCTTCATTGTTTGTGAGTATTGCAGCTAGAAAGCTAGCCATTCCGAAAAGCGAAGCTGTTTTTAATTCTACTAAAGAAATGTATTCCTTAATGCTTGGAATGTATGATTCATTGTGAAATTTAATATCAATTCCTTGTCCTAGGTGGAGATTTGAAAGAGTTGTAAAGAAATTTTCATAAATCAGTAATTTTTGATTTTCTTTTAAATTTGATCTTTCTATTAATTTCGCAGGTAAAAAGTAAATTAAATTACCAGCATTTATACTGTTATCTATTCCATAGATTAAATGTATTGCTGATGTGCCCCGTCTTTTTAGCGAATTGTCTTCAATGTCATCAATAATCAAGCTTCCAGAATGAGGAAGTTCAAGTAGTAAGCTTAATTTATATATTAATTTGTAATTTTTTTCTTTTAAGCCCAATGCGTATGCTAAAAGAATCATTATCATTGGTCGTATTCGTTTTCCACCTCTATTAATGATTTCAATTGCTGGTGCTTTAATATAATTAAGGGTTTCTTTTTTTATTTTAAAAGTAAATTTTAAATCTTTATCTTTGAATAAATTTAGAAAATTAGTTGTTGAAAAGATGTTATTAATATTTTTTTCAATATTTTTTAAAAATAGTTTATTTTGCATAATAAGAATTATAATGAAAAAGTATAATAAAGTGTATTAAAGGTATTGATGTGTATCGTCTGTGTGATGAGTATTTTCAAAAAGCCAAAAGAGAAGGGTATTTGGCAAGATCTGTGTATAAGTTGATAGAAATTAATGAAAAATTTTCTTTATTTACTTCTGGCAATGTTTTAGATATTGGCGCATCGCCCGGTAGTTTTTCTCAATATGCTTATAAAAACCTTAAAAAAGGTGTTCTTGTGTCTGTTGATATTAATGATATTGGCCTTAAATATGTTGATAATTTTTATTTTGTAAAGGGAGATATATTTTCAGATGATACAGTTTTTAAAATTAATAAGTTTGGACCTTATAGCCTTGTTATTAGCGATGTGGCTCCTAGAACTACTGGAAATAGACTTGTAGATACTAGTAATTCTTTTAATTTAAGCATGAGAATAATAGATTTATCGCTTGAAGTTTTACTTAAAAAAGGAAATTTGCTTATTAAAGTTTTTCAGGGAGGAGATGAGATGCAAATTTTTAAAAAGTTTGAAAAATATTTTAAATTTGTAAAAAAAATTAGGCCCAAAGCTGTGAGAAAAAATTCTTTTGAAATTTATTTTTTGGGCAAAAGTTTTGGCAAGTAATAAGTTGATCAACTTGTTATAAGTATCAATTTAAAAGGTATAAAATATGTTAAGAAAAGAAAAATCTAAAGACGGTAAGTCACAGCTTCAAGTTGCAGGTTTTAAAATAGGTAAAGAAAGTTATGGTGTGTCAATAGAGCATATTAGGGAAATTATTAAAGTTCCGTCAGAAGGAGTTTATGCTATACCAAATGTACCTGAATATATTATAGGTATTTATAATCTTAGAGGCAGTATTATCCCTTTAGTTAATTTAAATATTAAATTTGGGGTTCCTTCTATTTCAATAACAGAAGAAGATATGCTTTTGACAGGATACTTAATAGTTAAGATTGAAAATAAACTTTTAGGCATTTTTGTTGACAGGGTTCTTAAAGTTATTAGCTTTGATGATTCTAGAGTTCAAGAACCCCCTGCTACTTTGCAAACTTTAGATAGAAAATATATATCTGGAGTTGTAAAGCTTGATGAGACTGATAATCTTGAGAGTGAATATTTAGTATTAATTGATATTGTAAAAATTTTTGATAAATGTGAATTTGACGATATTCCCTATAAAGATCAACATGAAGAATAAAGCTCTTCTTTGCATTAATACTTTAAAGTCAGGAGCTAGTATTTTAGGCAATGATATTAAAGTTTATTTAGAAACTAAGTATTTTGTTGAGGTGGTATTAATAGATGTTGGTAAGCCTTTATTTTCTTTTCCAAAAGAAAATTTTCTTTTTTTGATAACCTTAGGAGGAGACGGGACAGTTCTTTTGGCTGTTAATTTGCTTCTTGAAAATAAAAATATTAATATCCCAATTATTTCAATTAATATGGGTAAGGTAGGGTTTTTAGCAGATATTAAGATTGAGGATTTTAAAAAAGTCATAGATAGATTTTTTAACAATTCTTTAGTTATTAATAAAAAATTTTTACTTCATGTAACAGTTTGTCAGCGTGGTAAAGATTTAATTTCTAAATATGCTTTAAATGATATTATTATTCGCTCAAGTGTTCTTAATAAAATGATTTATGTAGATCTTAAGGTTAATTCTGAAAGTTTTTTATCATATAAAAGTGATGGAATAATTGTGTCTACTCCAACAGGTTCAACAGGATATTCTTTTTCTGCAGGAGGGCCTATTTTAGAAGCAGATCTTGAGGGATTTTTACTTACACCTATTTCCCCCCATTCTGTTTATAATCGTTCTTTTGTGTTTTCTAAATTAAGTAAACTTTCTCTTTCTTTTTCAAAGGAACATTTTCTAGCGTCAGCATCAATTTTTTTAGATGGGATTAATTTTGGTTCTTTCGGAGTTGATGTTGTTTTTGAATTTGAAATTTCTTCTCAAAGCTTAAATTTTGTTGCATTTTGCACGGATACTTTTGTTAAGAGATTGAAAAACAAATTATTGTAAGTTTAATTCTTTTTTTAAACAGTGTTCTTTTTTAAAAAATGTCATTGTTTGTTAATTTGAATGTTTAACTTAATTTAATCTTTAGTCTGAAACCAAAGGATTTTGTATGTTTTAAGGTTTGGTACTTTTAAAAATTAGTTAAAATTTTACATAATTTACTATAAGTATGCTAATGTTTTTCTTATTCACAGAGTTAATGTTTCAAGGGTGTTTTTTATAAATTTATAACTTGTTAAAATATTTAATATGTTTGTTGTTAGAATCAATATATTGGATAGCTGATAAATCACTTTTGTATGAGTTTAGGCAGGTGTTTATGGATTTAATTAATAATGAAAATTATAAAAAAATAGTGTACATCAATAATCTTGTTTTAAGAACTTTAAATGATATAGCAGTTATAAAAGAGACCAGCGAATTTACATCAAATTCTAAACTTTCATTTGATCTTATCGATTTTAATTTAAATGTTTTAAGCTATATTTCGTCTTTAAATTATTTTTATACTAAGCCCAGATTGAAAGTAAATTATTCTATAAAAAAAATTTTGTCTGGATTGATTTCTGATTTTAGTTTGGTTATTAGTCCTGTTCTTAGTATCGCCCCAAGCGAGTTAATTGAAATGCCCCAGTCTCTTAATTTAAATCCCGAGGAGAGATTTTTAATTGTTAAAAAATTAGGTTATTTAATTGATTTGGCTAAAAGTTTTAGTAAAAAAGATTCTAAAACACTTGTTTTTCTTGAAGATATGTATCTTAGGTTTATTGTTTTTTCTAAAAATATTATTGATTTTAGAAATTTTTATAAAAATCTAAAACTTGAGAGCCCTTATTACAAATTTCAATTTGAACACCTTATTAAAGTGTTGGAGCTTTTAGAAGAGGGAGCATTTATTTTAAGGAGCAAATATGAGCTTAGTGGATCTCAGGAATTTGGATTACATTCTCTTAGTTATCTTGAAGCTGGAAGAGCGTTAGCTACTATAGCTTCTCAAAAAGAAGTCGCTGAAAAATTTTCAAGGTTTCATGGGGTTTGGTCTTCAAAGTTTAGTTCAGATTTAATTAAAGCAAAATAGATAGATCAAGTATTAGGGGGGAAGTAGTTATATTGAGTTTTAATGTAGAAGAGGGCATAGTTAAATTCAAAAAGTTAAAAATTTTTTTGATCTTGAGTTTGTTTTTATTATTTATAATTTTGATTGATTTTTTTATAAGATCTACTATGAATGTATCTAATTTTTATGATTTTAAGAATTTTGAAAATAAATCTGACTACAAAAATATAAATTTAAGCAAAAATGTTTTTTTATCAAATAAGGTTTTGAATCTTAATTTTGGAGAATTTTGGTATTCTCTTTTAAGTGATAACTTAATAAGTTATTCAGACTATTATTATGTGCTTTTTAATTCTAGTGAGGATTATTCTGTTTTTTCTGTTAAAAATAATAAATTTTTATTTACACTCAAGTTCAAGGATTTTGTTTTTGCAATAAATAATTTAATTTTTACTCTAAACAACCTATATAGAACTTTAGAGATTTATGATTCTGGCGGAAATAATATACTGGAGCTCAATTTTTTGTCCTCAATTTTAAGTTTGGACTATAATAATGAAGTTTTAGTCTTAGGGCTTTCTAATGGTGAGATTTATGTATATAAGCAAGGCAAAATAATTTATATGGAAAATTTTTTAGAGAGAAAAGTTCCAACATGTTTTGTTAAATTAAGTTCTGATAATAAATATTTAGTTACACTAAAAGGTAATTCTGAGTATTTTTTAGAAATAATTGATTTAGAGAGTAATTATAAAAAAATTTTAGAATTAAGCAATTTAAGTATTAATAGTTTTGAGACTTTTATAAAAATAGACGATTATCATAATTTGTTTATTGAAGGCAAAAATTCCTTTGTAGTGATAAATATTAAAAGTGGTAAAATATTTAAAGTTGAAAATAAAAATTCTATTTTAAGAGCATCATATGATTATTTTCAAAATGTTTACAGAGTGTATTTTTATTCTGAGAGTGAAAAAATTATTAATATAAAGACTTATTCTGCAAATTTTTTTAGATTATTTGATAATGTTTTTATTAAAGATGAAATAATCTCTTTTGTTGAATTTGGAAAGGGACTTTTGTATTTTAATAGTAATAATGATTTAAAATATTTGGGATTGGGACAATGATTTTAATTGTTTTTATATTTTTCTTTAATATTTTAAATTTATATTCATTTTTGGAATTTAGAAATGATGAAAAGTTTGCTTTAGTTAAAGATTTTGGTGTATTGGATAATAATAAATTGAATATTGGAGTAAGGTTGAGACCCTTGGAAAAGACCATATCTGTTTTTTCAAATAATTATAAAATCTTATATTCAAAAAATAAGTTAGATAGAAATAGTAGTATTTTAATTATTTTTGACAATGATTTAAATTTGAATTTAGAGGTTTTAGGAGGGTTTTTTTATAGACATGGGAAGATTTTTTTAAAGGATGAAAATAGTGTTATTGATTTAGTAGTTAATGATCCGAATTCTAAAAAGATTATCAATCCTTTGTTTATTATCAAAAATAAGAGCAATGTAGTTGCTGAGACGGTATATACTTTAGGCAGGTTTTTTTTAAAAGGAAAGGGTGATGATGAAAGATTGGAATTATCAAAAAATATGAATTTAAATGTCGATTCTGGTCAGTACAACCTTTTGTTATATTTTCATACTCAAAAAGTAGAATCTTTTGAAAATTCTCTTAAAGGAATTTATTATTTTGAGGCTATTTTGAATAATAAAAGTATTTTTCGTTCAGATTTTCAAAATATTTTTTTGACTAATAATACATATGCTTTAGCTCAAGAGAAAAATTATGGATTAGATGTTTTGAATATTAAAAAAGATGGCGGATGCCTTAAAATAAATGATCTTAATCTTATTAAGGGCAAGAATGAACTTAAAATAAAATATGGCGATGTTTATGGAAATGAAAAAAAAATAATTTATAGGTTTAAATTAAATGAATAATAATGTTTTTCATTTCCCAGTACTACTTGATGCAATTTGTAAGCTTATAGAAGATTTGCCTGTAAAAAGCAATTTAATATACATTGATTCTACTCTTGGAGAAGGTGCCCATGCAAAAGCTATCCTTGAGAAATATGACTTTTTAAGTTTGGTTGGAATTGAAAGAGATTCTCAAATTTTAGAAAGAGCAAAGCAGTTTCTTCTTATTTTTAAAGAGAGAGTTACATATTTTAATGATTGGTTTGATAATTTTTTCGGCAATTACCCTTTAAATGTCAAAGCTAATTTTATTTTAGTTGATCTTGGAATTTCTATGTTTCATTACAAGGGGAGTAAAAAAGGATTTTCTTTTCTTGAAGATGAGCCTTTGGATATGAGGCTTTGTTCTTCTTCTTGTAGTATTAGTGCGGCTGAGGTTGTAAACACTTTTAGTAAATATGATCTTGAAAGTTTAATTTATAATTTAAGCAATGAGCATTATTCTAGAAGAATCTCTAAGGCTATTGTAGAATATCGAAAAATTAAAAAAATACAAACTGCAAAGGAGCTACAATCCATAATAAACAAGGTTTATCCTTTTTCAAAAGTTAAAATAAATCCAGCTACAAGGACTTTTCAAGCGTTAAGAATTTATGTAAATGATGAGCTTGCTAGGCTTAAAAGGAGTTTGCCTTTGTGGGTAGAAAATTTAGCCAAAGATGGAATTTTGGCTGTTATTACGTTTCATTCAATAGAAGATCGTATTGTAAAAGATTTTTTTACAAGTTTAAGCTGCGATTTGTATGCTAAGATTTCAAAAAAGCCTATTATTCCGAGTTTTGATGAGATTAAAAAAAATAAACCTTCAAGGAGTGCTAAGCTTAGAGCTGTAAGAAAATTATGAATAGTATAAGTAAGATTGAGTTTGAAGTTTATTGTATTTTAATTTTGATACTAACAGTTGTAGTATGTTTTAATATTTACTTAAATTTCAGATATGTTGTAAAGCTTAGAGAATTTAATCATTTAGATAGTGAACAGGAAAATATCATTGATGATAATTTAAGATTGCTGACAGTAATATATGAACTTGAAAATATTAATAGAATAGAAAGTTTTTGTTTTGGAGAATTAAATTTGGAAAAAAAAGCTAATGAAGATATAAATATTTTTGCTGAGTAAAAGATTTTAGAATGAGGTTTTAGTGCGTATAAAGATTAAGGATATTTTAATCTCTTCTAAAGATGTGAAGTTTGTAGGAAATATAAAAAATATTGAGAAGGTAGTATCGTTTTACTCGTTAGATAGTCGTGAAATAAAGGATAGTAACATTAATGTTAGTCTTTATTTTGCACATAAGGGAAATAAAGTAGATGGATTTTCTTTTGTTAAATATTTAATTGATTTGGGTGTTAAATGTTTTATATGTTCAAGAGATCATGAATCTGAGTGTATTGAATATTTAAATGATAATGAAGGATTAGTTTTTTTACTTACAAGCAATGTAATAAAACTTCTTCAAACTTTAGCATCGTATTTAATTGAAAGGACAAGCTTTAAAAGAATTGCTATTACAGGTAGTAACGGTAAGACTACAACCAAAGAAATGCTTTATAGTATACTTTCTAAGAAATATAAAACTTACAAAACTTGGGGTAATTTAAATTCTGACATTGGACTTCCCCTTAGTATTTTAAGAGTAGAAGGCAATGAAGAATATGCTGTTTTTGAAGTTGGAGTTAGTTATGTTGGAGAAATGGATCTTTTGTCCCAAATTTTAAAACCAGAAATTGTTATTATTACGAATATAAGCTATGCACATATGCAAGCTTTCAAGGAGTTACAATCTATTGCTTTTGAAAAGAGCAAAATTATTGGCAAAAATATTGAAATCTTTGTTGTAAATGAAATGAATGATTATTGTGTTTATCTTGAAAAAAGAGCAAAAATTGCAAATTCAAATGTTAAAATTGTTTATTTTGATTTTAAAAATCTTAATATTAAATCATTTTCTTTTTTAGAAGGGAAATTTTCTTATGATTTTGTTTACAAAGGGTTTGAGTACTCTATTTTATTGTTAGGTAAGCATAATATTTTTAATGCAATAGGGTGTATTAATTTGGCCCTATTTTTAGGAATGAGTGAAAAAGAAATAAGAGAAGGACTTATTGAAACTGCTTTTCAAAAAGGCAGGGCAGAAATTTTGACAAAAAATGGATATTTAATTTTGAATGATTCTTATAATGGCAATATGGGTTCTTTTCTAGCTTTAAAAAATATGATTTTAGATCTTAATATCCAAAATAAAAAATTTGTAGTTCTTGGTTCTTTTAAAGAGCTTGGAGAATTTTCATACAAAACTCACAAATATTTAATTCAAGAGGCTATTGCAATAAATTTTGATAAAATTTTTTTAATTGGCGAAGAATTTTTAGATGTTAGGGATTCTGAGAATTTGGTTAAAAAGTGTTTATATTATTTTAGTGAGTTTGATAAATTTATTGATTTTTTTTTAAAAAGCTTGGAACCTTCAGTTTTTATTGTCATTAAGGGCTCAAGGTTTAACAGATTGGAGAGAATTTTAAATTATATTTAGATGATAATGAGGTTCTTATGTTTTACCTTTTAGGTTTGCGTTTGCTCAAATATATTACCTTTAGAATGGCTTATGCTACAATTTTTGCATTTTTGCTTTCTTTAATTATAGGTCCTTATATTATTTTAAGGCTAAAAAAATTAAGAGCCGATCAGATTTTAAGAGAAGATGGCCCTAAAAGACATTTGAGTGAAAAAACAGGAATTCCTACTATGGGAGGCATTCTTATTTTTTTTTGTGTTTTTATCTCTTTAGTGTTTTGGAGTAACATTTTGAATATTTATTTTTTGATTATGGTTTTTGTTATGCTTGGATTTGCTTTTTTGGGATTTATAGATGATTTTTTGAAAATCAAAAAGAAAACTTCAGATGGACTTAAAGCCCGGTTTAAGGTTTATGGACAAATAATATTTTCTTTTATTTCTGTTAGCATTTTGTATTATTTTGGGAGTGAGCATGTTAGTATAATCTATTTTCCCTTTATTAAGTCTTTCCAAGTAGATTTGGGATTGTTTTACATTCCTTTTGGCATGTTCATTTTAATTTCTGCTTCGAATTCTTTTAATTTAACAGATGGTCTTGATGGACTTGCAATTGGATTAAGCATAGTTATAACAGGGGCTTTAATAATAATTGCCTATCTTACGAGCAGGTCAGATTTTGCAACTTATTTGCATATTCCAAATATTAAAGGTTCTGAAGAGCTTGTAATATTTCTTGGAGCTTTGCTTGGAGGTAGTTTTGGATTTCTATGGTTTAATGCCTATCCTGCTAAAATTATGATGGGAGATACAGGTAGTCTGGCTTTGGGCGCCATTCTTGGAATGGCAGCTTTGATTTTAAAAAGTGAAATACTTTTTTCAATTCTTGCAGGTGTTTTTATTATTGAAACTATGTCTGTAATTATTCAAGTTATGGTTTACAAAAAAACCAAGAAAAGAGTATTCAAAATGGCTCCACTTCATCATCATTTCGAAGAACTTGGTTGGTCTGAGATGCAAGTTGTTATTAGATTTTGGATAATAGGGTTAATATTTGCTATAATTGCTTTAAGTACGATAAAAATCAGATAATTTATTATGTTTGTAGAAATAAATTCACTTAGGATATGCTATTTGCTTGTTTTGCTACTATTGGTAGCTTATGGACTTGTAGTTTTTTATACGTCTTCCTTTTTCCTAAGCTTAGAGCTGACAGGTAATCCAAATTTTTTATTTTTCACAAGACTTAATTATCTTTTTTTGAGCTTTATAGTTTTTCTTGTTTTTGAGAGAATTTCTTTAAATTTTTTAAAAAAATCAATATTCCCCGTATTGATTATAACTCTTTTTTTAATTATGGCAACTTTTTTATCTCCAAGTATTTCTGGAGCAAGGAGATGGATATTTTTTCAAGGTGTTAGTATTCAACCTTCTGAGATTTTTAAAATATCTTTTACTATTTATCTTTCATCTTATTTGAGTAAGTTCGATCCAAGAAAAAACAATGGTATTTCATACTGGTTAAAGCCTATGTTGATTTTTGCAATTTTTTGGGTGTTAATAATTTTGCAAAATGATTATTCAACAGCTATTTATTTTGCTATTCTTTTTTTTATTGTTTTGTTTGTTTCTAATATGGCATTTAGTTATGTTTTTGCCATTGTGATTACTTTTTTGCCAGTTTCTGCCATATTTTTAATGCTTGAACCTTATAGGGTTTCTAGAATTTTTGCCTTTCTCAATCCTTACGATGATCCTTCCGGTAAAGGTTACCAAATAATAGCGTCTATTAATGCTTTAAAAAGTGGGGGAATTTTAGGTAAAGGTCTAGGAATGGGGGAGGTGAAACTTGGAAAGCTGCCAGAGGCCAATTCTGATTTTATTTTTTCAGTTCTTGGAGAAGAATTGGGATTTTTAGGTGTTTTGTTTGCAATAGGTTTGTTTTTTTTGTTTTTTTACTTTGGTTATTTTATAGCTATTCATTCTAATAGCAGGTTTAAATTTTTTATTGCGTTTATTTCAAGTCTTGCAATTTTTCTTCAAAGTATAATGAATATTTTAATTGCAATTGGTCTTTTACCCCCCACTGGTATAAATTTACCGTTTTTTTCATCTGGAGGATCTTCTATTATTGTTACTATGGCTCTTTCTGGTCTTATTTCAAATGTTGCAAAAAACTTAAGTAATAATTGATTAGATTTTTCTAGTAGTATAAGTCGGGTTAGTTTATGTTTTTTGAGAGGAAATTTTTAATTAAGTATGTATACTTTTCGATGTTTTTAATTTTTTTTGAAATAATAATTATTGTTTTTGCGTCTCCTTATTTTTTGATTAGGTATATTAGCATCAATGATGATATTTCTCTTTCTAAAGAGGATATAATCAAGATCTCAGGAATTAAGCCTAATACATATTATCATAATGCTAATGTTAGAATATATGAGGAAAATCTTAAAAGAGATTTAAGGGTAAAGAGCGCTAAGGTTGATCTTAAGTTTCCAAATAAAATCATTATTAAAATAGAAAAAAGAATACCCATTGCTGTTGCTTTAGAAAACATAAGTGGCAATATTACTTATTATTGTATTGCATCAGACGGTGTAATTTTGGAAAAAAGTAAACATTTAATTTATGATTTACCTATAATTAGCGGATTAGTTTTAAATGACAATAATGTAGGAGATTTTCTGGAAGATAGAATGCTTAATGTTGTAAGGGGCCTTGATTATCTTAAAATAAATCAAAAATATTTGTATAATTTAATATCAGAGGTGAATTTTTTAAAATTGAATTTCTATGATTATAATGTAATTTTGTATGTTAAAAGTATATATAATAAAATATTGATAACAGTTGATATGGATTTAATGGATGTGATGCATAAAGCGTTTCTTGCAGTTGATTTGCTTAAAGGAAAGCCTAGTGTTATAGATTTAAGAAGTGGTGATATCATTTTGTTAGGAGAAGGCTAGTGTCTAGGAATTTGATAGTAGGTTTGGATGTTGGAACTTCAAAAATTTGTACTGTTGTTGCTGAGGTAAATTTAAATGATCAATTAGAAATAGTTGGAATAGGCACTAGTATATCAAGAGGAGTTAGAAAAGGGGTTTTAATAAATATTGAAGCGGCTCTTGATTCAATATCTAATTCTATTGAGGCTGCAGAGCTAATTTCAGGATGTGACATTGCATCGCTTTCAGTTTCTATGTCTGGAAGTAGTGTTGAGGGAACTAATTCACGCGGTGTTGTTGCAATAAATTCAAGAACAAGAGAGATTAGCGAAGAAGATGTTGATAGGGTAATTGAAGCAGCAAAAGCAATTGTCATTCCAATGGATAGAGAAATTCTTCATGTTATTCCTCAAGAATTTATTGTGGATGGAATACCCCATATAAAAAACCCAATAGACATGATGGGCATTCGTCTTGAAGGAGAAGTGCACATTATTACGGGGTCTAGTTCTTCTAGTCAGAATTTAGTCAGATGCGTAAATAGAGCTGGCTTTGCTGTTGATGAGGTTGTTCTTGGAAGCTTAGCTTCATCTTATGCAACTCTTTCTAAAGAAGAGCGTGAGATGGGTGTTTTGTTTATTGATATGGGTAAAGGGACGACAGATATTATTCTTTATATTGACGGTTCTCCTTATTATACAGGCGTGATTCCTATTGGTGTTAATAGAGTAACCCTTGATATTGCGCAAGTTTGGAAGGTTCCTGAGGATGTTGCTGAAAATATTAAAATAACGGCTGGAATTGCTCATCCGTCTATTCTAGAGAGTCAAATGGAAACTGTAATTATTCCAAATCTTGGAACTCGACCTCCTCAAGAGAAAAGTAGAAAAGAGTTGTCTGTAATAATTAATTCAAGATTGAGAGAAATTTTTGAAATGATGAGAGCAGAAATACTTAAACGAGGGCTTTATAATAAGATTAATGGTGGTATAGTTTTAACGGGTGGAGGAGCTTTATTTCCAGGTATTTCTAATTTAATAGAAGAAGTATTTAATTATCCCGCAAGAATAGGTTTGCCAATGAGTATTAATGGTATTGGGGAAGAGCATATAGATCCCAAGTTTTCTTCAGCCCTTGGTCTTGTTCTTTATAAGCACGAGCAACAAAAATTCAATAAATTAAAGAAGGTAAGCAGTAAAGTTAAAAGAAAAAATAAAATATCTTCAAAGTTGAAAGGTTGGTTTTTGAAAGAATGGTTTTGACCAATCGTGGAGGAAGCGTTAATGAAAGATTATAATATGATTGATAGCCACACAAGAAGATTCGATTCTACTACAAATCCCACAATTCTTAAGGTGATTGGTGCAGGAGGAGGAGGTAGTAATGCTGTTAATCGTATGATTGAATATGGGGTAAGAGATGTTGAATTTATTGTGGCTAATACTGATCTTCAGGCTCTCCAAACTTCTATTGCTCCCATAAAAATTGCTCTTGGAGCAAAAGTTACAGCAGGGCTTGGTGCTGGAGGAAAGCCTGAGATTGGGCAAGCTGCAGCAGAGGAGGACATTGATGTTATACGCAACCATCTTTCTGGTGCTGATATGGTATTTATTACTGCTGGTATGGGGGGTGGAACAGGAACTGGAGCGGCTCCGGTTATTGCGCAAGTTGCAAAAGAGCTTGGTATTTTAACAGTTGGAGTTGTGACAAAGCCTTTTAAGTTTGAAGGTCCTAAGAAATTAAGACTTGCTGAGCAAGGAATAAATAATTTAAGAAAGTCTGTAGATACATTGATTATTATTCCAAATCAAAAGCTTTTAACCGTTGTTGACAAAAGGACTACCATTAAAGATGCTTTTAAGCGCGCAGATGATGTTTTAAGAATGGGCGTTCAAGGTATTGCAGGACTTATTATTGAGCATGGAGAGGTTAATATTGATTTTGCTGATGTTAAAAGCATTATGCAGGGGCAAGGTGATGCTTTAATGGGAATTGGATATGGCAAAGGTGAGAACAGAGCTGTTGATGCTGCAACTTCTGCGATTAGCAATCCATTGCTTGAAGAAGTTCGTATTGAAGGATCTAAGGGGCTTCTTGTTAATGTTACTGGTGGAGATGATTTTTCATTACTTGAGCTTGAAGAGATTATGGGGATAATTACTGTTAGTGTTGATGATGAGGCTACTGTAATATATGGTCATGCCATTAATTCAAATCTTGAAGATGAGATTTATGTTACAGTTGTTGCTACAGGTTTTGCATCCAAAAGGCAAAAAGAAATATCAAATGCACCGGAAAATAATACCTTAAGCTCTAAGGAGTTCGATACCTTAATGTCGGGTAATCAAAATATTCCTTCCGGATCTTATGAGCATCAAGATTCTTCTTTTGCAGCAAAGTCTAAAAATGTCAATTATTTTGATGATGACATTGATGTTCCGACGTTTCTTAGAAATTTAAATAAAAAAAGTAGCGATGATTAGATGAAAATTTTGTCGTCAATAATACTTATTAATTTATTTTTATCTTGTGGCAGTGAATCTAAAGAAAAATTGAATCTTGGGCTTAGATTAAGAGAATTGGAAATTTCAGGTGGTGGATCTGAATCTAAGATTGAAGTTTATAAAGAATTCATTGAAAAAGAAGATAAGAATATTTTAAAGATAGTTAATTCTATTGACAAGAAAGCTAGATTTTTCAATTTGATTGGTCTTGAATTTTTTAAGCTTGGTCAGTATGGGCCTGCTATTGAATATTTTGCTAAAAATTTAGAAATTAACTCCAATAATTATTTATCTCATTTTTACATAGGTGTTGCTTCTTATAATTTAGCTAAAAATTTAAGAGTAAAAGATGAAGTTGAAAAATACATCATTCTTGCTGAAAATTCTTTTTTAAAATCACTTTCAATAAGAGATGATTTTAAAGAATCTCTTTTTGCTATTGCTAATATGTATGTATATGATCTTGACAAACAACTTGAAGCTAAAAATTATTTAAATAAACTTGATGATATGGGTGAGGATTATTTTGAGTTTTTTATGTTAAGAGGTGCAAATTATTATTCGCTAGGTGATCTTGGTAATGCCATATTGTTTTATAATAAAGCTGATAAAAATGCTTCAACCGAGGAGCAAAAAGAAGGTGTTTCTAGGATCATGAGTAATTTGAAGTAATTATTTATGATGAAGTTGCTTTATATTGATAATTTGAAATTTTTAAAAAGTAAAGAAAAGTTAAAACTTTTTAATAATTTTGATTTTAATGATATTGTTAAATTAACCCAAAAGGACATTGAGGCTTATTTTCTAAGATCATTTAGAAGATCATTTATTTTGCCTGATTTAAAGTTAGTAGAATCGCAAGAAAAAGTTATTCGAAGAACAAATGCTAAAATTGCTATTCTAGGATCTAAATTTTATCCCAATAAGCTTAAAAGAATTTATGATCCCCCGTTTGCTATTTACTATAAAGGCAATTTGCCAAATTTTTCTTCATTGTCTTGGGCTGTTGTTGGTTCTAGAAGAATTAGCAAAACTCTTGCTGAGAGAACAAGAGAATTTTCTTCACATCTTGCAAAAAATGGTGTAGAGATTATTTCTGGATTTGCAATTGGAGCTGATATTGAAGCCCATATAGCAGCAATGAATGAGAATAGTAGGACATTTGCTGTTATTCCAACAGATATTGATAATATTTATCCTAAGCAAAATCGAAAATATGTTTTCAAACTTTTAGAACAAGGTGGGGGAATAATTACTGAGACTTTGCCATTTGATAAGATTCAGAATTATTTTTTTGCCAAAAGAAATAGATTGATCTCAGGTTTGTCCGATGCTATTTTTATAACTTATGCACCCTTGAAATCTGGGGCTTTGATTACGGCCGAACTTGGTCTTGACTTAGGACTTGACATATATGTTTATGATTTAGATTTTTGTGGTGATGGAGCCGTAAAATTGTATGACTTTGGGGCACAAGAGATAAAAACTGTTAAAGATCTTTATGCTTTATTGAATATTAAGTATGTAGATTCCAATAATATTGAAGATGATCCTAAAGAGTGTTGTGATTGTAAAGATGTATCTGATGTTCTTATTGGAGAACTTTTAAGAGAGGTATATAAATAGGGGGTAATATGGACTTTAAAGGAACTACAGTTATTGCAATAAAAAAAAATGGCAAGACTGTGGTGGCAGCAGATGGACAAGTAACTTTTGGACATACTGTTTTAAAAAGTAATGCTATTAAAATACGAAAATTGCTTAATGGAAGAATTTTAGCAGGATTTGCAGGTTCAACATCTGATGCAATCACTCTTTTTGAGAAATTTGAAGAAAAAATCAAGGCTAAAGGTGATGGTTTGATTGATATTAAAAGGGCGGCTGTTGATCTTGCAAAAGATTGGCGTTCTGACAAAATACTTCATAAGCTTGAGGCTATGATGCTTGTTGCTGATTCTAAAAATATTCTTTTGATTTCTGGTACTGGTGATGTTGTTGAACCCGAAGAGGATGTTATTTCGATTGGTAGTGGTGGCAATTATGCATATTCAGCAGCTCTTGCTTACATGGAGAATAAAAAATTAAGTGCTTTTGAGGTTGCACTTAGATCTTTAAAAATAGCAGCAAGAGTATGTATATATACTAATTCTAACATTGTGCTTGAGGAGATTGAAAATGAATAAATTAGAAGAGCATTATATAGTTCCCAAAGATGTAGTTGCAGAACTTGATAAGTACATAATAGGTCAAGATGAAGCTAAAAAATTAGTATCGATTGCTCTTGTTAATAGATATATAAGATCTAGACTTCCAAAAGAAATAAAAGACGAGGTAATGCCTAAAAACATTATTATGATTGGGTCTACTGGCATTGGAAAGACTGAGATTGCAAGAAGACTTTCTAAGTTAATTAAAGCTCCTTTTATTAAAGTTGAAGCTACAAAATATACCGAGGTTGGCTATGTTGGTCGTGATGTTGAATCCATGGTTAGAGATTTAATGGGCATTGCAGTTAATATGGTAAAAGAAGAGATGTATAATGCTGTAAGAGATGATGCTTTAGTGAAAACAGAAGAGAGAATAGTTGAGAGCCTTTTTAAAGGATCTAGCAGTTCTGAGAATATAGATCCAAACGAAATAAAGGCAGAAGAAAAGGTAAAAGAGAAGCTTAGAAAAAAGCTTAGAGCAGGTGAACTTGATGATACTAGCATTGAAATACAAATTTCTAGTAAAATGCCATTTTCCACAATAGAAATATTTACAGGTGGTAATTTTGAAGAGATTGATATGGGAATTGGTGGTTTATTGGGTAATATATTTGATAGAAAAAAGAAAAGAGAATTTAAGATCAAAAAAGCAAAGGAAATAATTTTAACAGAAGAGCTTGAGAAATTGGTTGATCACGAAAACATTTCAGATATTGCAAAATCTAAAGTTGAAAATATGGGAATTATTTTTATTGACGAGATCGATAAAATAGCTGCTAAGAATAGAAGCGGTAATGATGTATCTAGAGAAGGTGTTCAAAGAGACATTTTGCCAATTATTGAAGGCTCTAAAGTTAATACAAAATATGGAATAGTTGATACTTCTCATATCTTATTTATTGCAGCAGGAGCATTTAATTTGGCTAAACCTTCTGATTTAATACCCGAACTTCAAGGTAGATTTCCGATTAAGGTTGAGCTTAAAAGTCTAAGCATAGACGATTTGAAAAAAATTTTAAAACAAACAAAAAATTCTTTAATAAAGCAATATGTTGCGATGTTTAAGGTTTATAATTTGGATTTAAAGTTTAGCGAAGAGGCTATAGATAGAATTGCAGAGCTTACTTTCAGTATGAATCTTGAGAATGAAAATCTTGGTGCCAGAAGACTTCACGGTGTTATGGAAAGAGTGCTTGCAGATCTTTTTTTTGAGGTGCCTGGCAGTAAGTTGAAAAAATTTGAAATAAACTTGGACTATGTTAATAAAAAAATACAAATTAACGAACAAAAAGATTTAAATTATTATATAATTTAGTTAAAAGCAATTTTAAACAGAGGGGGTTTTAATTTGAATGATTTTGAAAGATCTATAGATTTTTCACATAGATATTTGGATGTTTTAAGTTTAAGGCAAGATGTTATTTCTGACAATATAGCAAATGTAGATACTCCAAATTTTAAAAGAAGTAAAGTTTCTTTTGAGTCAGAGCTTGAAAAGGCTTTTTTAAATAAAGATAAAAATGATCTAAACTTAATCAAGTCTAGTGATAAGCATTTGTCTGGGTTTAAAAATCCAGAATATTCAGATGTCAAGCCCCATAGAGTTCTTGACCATTTTTCAACTATGAATAATAATGGCAATAATGTTGATATTGATTCTGAGATTAAGGTGCTTGTACAAAATCAAATGATGTATCATCTTATGACTAATGTTCAGGCGCATTATTTTAAAAGTATAAATATTGTATTAAAATAAATATTAAAATAAATTAATATTTTAAGGGATGTAAAATGGGATTGTTTTCAAGCATTAATGTAGCTTCAACGGGATTAACAGCACAAAGGTTGAGGATTGATGTTATTTCTAATAATATTGCAAATGTTTCTACTTCTAGAACTCCTGATGGTGGGCCTTATAGAAGGCAAAGGATTGTTTTTGCTCCAAGAGTGAATAATCCTTATTGGAAGGGTCCTTTTATTCCGGATTATCTTGATAATGGGATTGGGCAAGGAGTTAGGGTTGCTAGTATTGAAAAAGATAAGTCTCCATTAAAATTAAAATATGATCCAACTCATCCTGATTCAATAAGATCTGGAGATAAAAAAGGCTATGTGGAGCTTCCTAATGTTAATTTAGTTGAAGAAATGGTAGATATGATTTCAGCTTCTCGTGCTTATGAGGCAAATTCTACTGTTGTAAATAGTAGCAAGTCTATGTTTAGAAGTGCATTAGCTATACTTCAAAGCTAAAGGAGATATCATTGGTGAGAGTAGATTCTTTTTTTACAGAGAATAATATTAATTTAGTTAAAAAAAATCCTTTGCATTTTGATGTGAATCTTTTTAATTCAAAAATCAGCGCCAAAAACAATGATGTTGAAACATTTAAGGATGTTTTAATAAATACGATTGCTGATGTCAATAAAAGCCAATTAAATGTTTCTAAGGTTATGGAGCAAGCTATTCTTCAGCCTGGTAGTATTGATGTTCACGATTTTGTAATAGCTATGTCTAAGGCCAATATGAATTTAAGCATTTTAAAGGCTGTTGTTGAGAGGGGTATGAAGGCTTATCAAGATATAATCAATATTCGTTAAGGAGCCATAAGATTTTGAGCAATTTTTTTACTAATTTTTTTGTTTCAGCAAAAGGGATCTTCAAAAAAGCTAGTACGGTTCAGAAAATAGCCTTAGGATTGATTATTTTTTTTGTGATTCTTGCGTTTGTTTTTTTGATAGGGCTTTCTACCAAAAGTCAAAGTATTGCTCTTTTTGGAGTTGAGATTAAAGATCAATATCTCTTAGATAGAATATCGCAAAGACTTGATAGAGAAAATGTCAAGTATTTTTTGAGTCCCGATGGAAGAATTTATTTGGATGATGAAAAGCTTGCAAAAAAAATGAGAGCAATTCTTGTAAGAGAAGAGCTTGTACCTGTTCATATGGATCCATGGGCTTTGTTTGATATTGATAGATGGACTATTACTGATTTTGAAAGAAGCATTAATCTTAGAAGATCTATTACAAGAGCGGTTGAGCAACATATTGTAGCTTTAGATGATGTTGATGCTGTTAGCGTGAATCTTGTTATGCCTGAAAAAGCTCTTTTTAAAGAGTCACAAGAGCCTGTCAAGGCATCTGTTAGAATTACTCCAAGACCCGGTTCTGATATTATTACCAATAGAAAAAAAGTTGAAGGACTTGTTAAGCTTATTCAGTATGCTATTGAAGGTCTTGAATCCGATAATATTGCTATTGTTGATAATAGTGGAACTATTTTAAACGATTTTTCTAATTTAGATGGAATAGATAGAATAGACTTAGCAGAAAAAGAGCGTAAATTAAAACTTAAGTATGAAGCTATGCTTAGGGGAGAAATCGACTCTGCATTAAGTAAGGTTTTATCTGTTGATAGATTTATGATAGCAAGAGTGAATGTAAAACTTGACACCTCAAAAGAAACCACAGAGTCCAAAGAATATGCTCCTATTGAGCTTCAATCCCAAGATCCAAAAGTTTCTTATAACACTAGAAAAGTAAGCGATTCAACTATCATATCTTCTCAGACTCAAAAAAAAGAATATCAAGGACAAGGATATAGTCCATGGGGTCCTCCTGGACAAGAAGGCAATACTCCCCCTGAATATCAGGATTTAAGCGATATTACTGGTAAATACAATGAGTCTCAAGAGATTAAAAATGTTGCTTTAAATGAAAAAAAATCTACAAGCGAAAAAGAGCCTGCTAGGATTGTAGGAGTTTCTCTTGGTATTTTCGTAGATGGTATCTGGAGTTTTGTGTATGATGAGAAGGGAGATTTTGTAATAGAAAATGGAATGAGAAAAAGAGAATATAAGCCTATGGCATTAGAAGAAATAAAAAATATTGAAGATGTTTTGCAAAGTTCTTTTGAATATAAGCCAGAAAGAGGTGATTCAATAACGGTTAGAAATATATCTTTTGATCGTATGAATGAATTTAGAGAAATAGATGAAAATTATTTTGCAAGCGAAAGGTTTAAATATTTTTTATTTATTGCAAGCATAATATTCTCGTTGTTAATTTTAGTATTTACGATATTTTTTGCTATTTCTAGAGAACTTGAAAGACGAAGACGTCTTAGAGAAGAGGAATTGGCAAAGCAAGCACATTTAAGGCGTCAACAAGCCTTAATGGATGGTGGCGACGATATTGGTGTTGATGATGTTGTTGGTGGGATTAGAGAAGGTGATGAGCTTCAAAACAATGCTGAGCTTTTAGCCAGGGAAAAGCCAGAAGATGTTGCTAAGCTTATAAGAACATGGCTTTTGAAAAATGCATAAAAGGTAGTAATTGATATGGAAGAAAAAAAAGAAAAGGAGATTCTTGATGTTTCTGCTTTAACTGGTAAGCAAAAGGCCGCTATTTTATTGGTTTCAATAGGTTCTGAAATCTCTTCTAAAGTGTTTAAGTATCTTTCTCAAGAGGAGATAGAGTCTTTAACATTTGAGATAGCAAAGCTTGAGACAATTACTTCTGAGCTTAAAGATAATGTTCTTTTAGAGTTTAAAGAATTAATGATGGCTCAAGAATTTATTCAAAAGGGTGGAATTGATTATGCAAGAGAACTTCTTGAAAAATCTCTTGGAACTCAAAAGGCAGTTGACATTATTAATAATTTGGGTTCTGCTTTACAATCTAGGCCTTTTGAATTTGTCAGAAGAGCAGATCCTGCAAATATTTTAAACTTTATTCAACAAGAACATCCCCAAACAATTGCTTTAATACTTTCATATCTTGATCCCCAAAAGGCTTCTTTTATTCTATCTAGTTTGCCTACAGAGGTGCAAACCAATGTTGCAAGGAGAATTGCATTAATGGATAGAACTTCTCCTGAGGTTGTAAGAGAGGTTGAAAGAGTTCTTGAAAAAAAGCTAGCTTCTCTTTCTTCAGAAGATTACACGTCAGCAGGAGGAGTTGACAATGTTGTCGAGATAATTAATATGGCTGATAGAAAGACGGAGAAGTTTATTATTGAATCTCTTGAAGAAGAAGACCCAGAGCTTGCAGAAGAGATAAAAAAGAAAATGTTTGTATTTGAGGATATAGTTTTGCTTGATGACAGATCTATACAAAGGGTTTTAAGAGAAATAGATGGTCAAGAGTTAGCAAAAGCTTTAAAATCTGTAGATATTCCTGTCCAAGAAAAAATTTTCAAAAACATGTCAAAAAGAGCAGCTTCAATGCTTAAAGAGGATATGGAATTTTTGGGCCCTACTAGGCGAAAAGATGTTGAGGAATCCCAGCAAAAAATTGTTTCTCTTATTAGGAAATTAGAAGAGCAGGGAGAAATAGTTATTTCAAGAGGTGGCGAGGAAGATGTACTTGTCTGATAAAGGAGTTTTGTTTGCCTAAGGTTTTATATAAATCATCAGAAGTTGATAATTCAGTAAAGTTTGAATTTGTTGAGATAGCAAAGCCTGTTTTTGAATCCTTGGAAATTAAGGAGAAAGAAAGCAAGGTTTACGACATAGAAAGTCAAATTACTAATCTTAAAGAAGAGTTGCAAATTCTAAGAGATGAAAAATTACGACTTGAAGAGGAACTTATTAAAAGGCAAGAACTTGCCAAAGAAGAAGTTCAAATTGAATCTAATAGGCTTATTGAAGAGGCTAAGGTAAAAGCCAATGAAGTATTAGAGGCAGCCAGGCAAGAAGCAGATCTTTTACAAAGGGAAGCTATTTATAAGAAGGAATCCATTGAAGCTGAATCTAATGCCGAGATTGAAAGATTGGCAAGAGAGTATGGTGAAAAATTAAAAACAGATCTTGAGATAGCAACAGCTAAAGGTAGAGAAGAAGGTTATAACAAAGGTTATGAAAGTGGTTTTGAAGATTTTGATAAAGTTATGAGAAAGTTGCATAGCATAATAGCATCTTTGATTGCCGAAAGGAAAGGTATTCTTGAGTCTTCTGGTGCTCAAATAGTAAGTCTTGTTATGCAAATTGCAATTAAGGTTATTAAGAGGATTACAGATTCTCAAAAAGATATTATTTTAGAAAATGTTAATGAGGCGTTGAAAAGAGTAAAAGATAAAACACAAATTACCATTCGTGTAAATCTTGATGATTTAGATATCCTTAGGCATAAAAAGAGTGATTTTATTTCTAAATTTGATGTTATAGAAAATTTAGAAATCATAGAGGATCCCAACATAGGCAAAGGTGGTTGTATAATTGAAACTAATTTTGGAGAGATTGATGCACGTATTTCTTCTCAACTTGATAAAATAGAGGAAAAGTTTAAAAATTTTTCTTTATTAAGTTGATTATATAAAGGAATTTTAGTGAGCAATTTTTTTGAAAATTATTTAAGACAAGTAGATGATATTGAAACCGTCTCTTTTGTTGGCAGGGTGCAAAAAATAAAAGGTCTTTTAGTCGAAAGCTTAGGTCCCCAGTGTGCCATTGGAGATTTGTGTTTAATTGATCAAAGAAATAATAAAAAGGTATGTGCTGAGGTTTTAGGATTTAATGGTCCTTACGTTAGTCTTATGTCTTATGAAGGATTTAGTGGAATTGAAGTTGGAAATAAAGTCTATTCTTTGAATAAAGGGCTAGAAATAAATCTTAGCGATGAGCTTTTAGGAAGAGTTATTGATTCTCTTGGCAGACCTATTGATAATAAAGGGCCATTTTTGAACAATAGGTATAAAGAGTTAATTTTTAAAAAAATTAATCCAACCAGTAGAAGTATTTTTGAAAAGCAAATATTAACAGGGGTTAAAGTTCTTGACGGGTTTTTGCCAGTTGCAAAAGGGCAAAGAGTTGGTATTTTTTCTGGTGCGGGTGTTGGTAAATCTACTTTGCTTGGCATGATTGCAAAAAATTCAAATGCAGATGTAAATGTTATCGCTTTTATTGGGGAAAGAGGCCGAGAGCTTAATGAGTTTATTGAATATGAACTTGGTGAGGAGCGTTTAAAAAAAAGTGTTTTAGTTGTTTCAACCTCAGATGAATCGCCCATATCAAGGTATAAAGGAGCTTATGTTGCCACCATGATAGCAGAATACTTTAGGGAGAAAGGCAAAGATGTGGTTTTGCTTTTTGATTCTATTACTAGATTTGCAAATGCCAAAAGGGAGATGTCTCTTTCTTTAGGAGAGCCTCCGGTAGCTAAAGGCTATCCGCCTTCTGTTTTTGTTGAAATTTCAATTCTACTTGAGAGATCGGGTTTTAATGGTAATGGAGGAAGTGTTACTGGGTTTTATACGGTTCTTGTTGAGGGGGATGATTTTACAGAACCTATAGCCGATAATGTTAAGGCTGTTTTGGATGGTCATATTATTTTAGACAGAGATTTGTTTGATAGAGGAATCTATCCTTCAATAAATGTTCTTAGTTCAACTTCAAGATCTATTCATAGAATAATGAGTTTAGAAAAGCAAAAATTAATAATAAAAGCTAGAAATTTGTTGTCTGTTTATAAAGATTATGAAGATCTTATTAGAACTGGGATTTATCTTAAAGGTTCTAATAAGGATGTTGATTTTGCAATTTCTAAGTATCCTAAGATTATTGATTTTATTTCTCAAGAAATAAATGAAACATTTGATTTTCAAAATTTAGAAGATGAAATAAGGGAAATATTGTCTTGAATGATTTAAACTTTAAAAAACAAAAGCTTAATAGAGTATTAACCATTAGAACTTATCATCGAAAGTTAAGTGAGAGAGATCTAATGAATATAAATGAGAAAATTTTAAAAATAAATCAGTTTTCAGATGGAATTTCCAATCTTTTAAAGAACTTGAATAGTTTTGATGATCTTTCCATAAGAGGTTATATAGACTGTTTGAATTATAAAAAAAAACAAAATTATAAAATTCTTAAGGGACTTAGAAAGTATTATGATGAGTGTTATGACATTTATGTGGACAAATATAGGGAAGAAAAAAAGATCAATATATTAATAAAAACTTTAAATAATTCTATAATTAAAAGTAGAGAAAAGAAGGAAAGCTTATTGCTAGATGAGTATGTAAATTATAAAGTTTGTCAAAATCTGAGGATTAAAAGTGAATAATTTTTTATCGTTCTTTTTTAGGGCATTTTTTTTATTATTTTTAATAGTTATTTTATTTTTCTTTGTATTGTTCTCTATTGATTTTCTTGGAATGTATAATACTAAGAGATATTTTCCTGAGTTTGTAAGAACTAAGTTTTTAGGAGAAAATTCTCTAGTCTTTGATCATAATTCCAATATAATTCTTGATGAAGCTAGACTTGTTAAGGAAAGAGAAGCTATTGATATTAAGAATCAGCAAATTGAAAAGCTTAAAGAAGATCTAAAGCTGAGAGAAGACAGCTTAAATAAGCTTGAATTTGAGCTTAAGCAAAAGCAGAAAGATTTAGATTTAAAACAAAAGGTAATAGATGACATTATAAATAAATATAATGACGAGGAAGCGAATATTTTACAAACAGCTGTATATTTAATGAATATGCCTCCAGAAGATGCTGTTAAGCGGCTTGAAGACTTAAATCCTGAGCTTGCAATATCTTATATGCGAAAAATTGAAGAGCTTTCTAGAAGAGAAGGCCGTCTATCAATTGTTCCTTATTGGTTGTCTCTTATGGATTCTAAAAAAGCTGCTGTATTAATTAGAAAAATGTCTGTTAGTCCATTGGAGTAGTGCTTATATGGGTGATTTATTAAATTTGAGTAAAGCTTATGACAACAAATTTAATCTTTTAAATGCAATTAAAGGAGTAAATTCAAATGTTTCTAAAATGGAATCTAGAAAGAATGCAAGTTCTTTTTTAAATATTATGTTTTCCGAATCTAAAAAATTGGCTAAAACAAAATTTATGATATTTGATTTTTTAAATTTTTTAAAAAATAATGGACTTATTTCTAAAAATTTAAAAAAATCGTCTTTAAATAAGTCCTTTTTTTTAAAAAAACTTGAGAATGAGTCTTTTGCTTCTGATTTGAAGTCCTTGTTTGCTAGAATGAATGTTTTTTTAGAATTTGAAGGTTTAAATAGTATTAAAGAAAATTTATCATTTAATTTTGATAATTTTGATTTTCTAGGTAAAGAAAAATTTTTTGAAAAAATTGAAAGACTTTTTTTGACTTTTAATAATTTAAGTTCTTTTTTGGGTTTTGATTTTTTAACCGCCTTGATTGATGATTATTATGATCAGGTAAGCTTGAATGATAAAAAGGAAGAAAAAAATGTTATTAACATTGATGTGAAAAATTTTAAGAAGAATAATGTTGATCACAATAATTTTGTTTTTTCAAAGGTTAGCTTAAATGCAATTAATGGTCAAAATTTTGCTGGTAGGTATAAAGTTAAAGAAATATCAGATAGCCCTTTAAAAGGTTTTGTTGAAGAGTTTGCTGATTATAACATAAAAAGCTTCAAAGAGGTTGATAGTTTTGATTTTCTCAGCAGTTTAAAGCCAGAGTGGAACCTTAAAATTAATAAAAATATTGTGGATAAAGCTAAAGTTGTGTTAAAATCGAATAATACAGGAGAGATTAAGTTGGTTTTAAAGCCCAAAGAGCTTGGTAGCATACGAATTAATTTGAACCTTGATTCTAATAATAATTTATTGGGAAAGATCGTAGTGGACAATCAAAATGTTAAAATGCTTTTTGATCAAAATATGCATTCATTAAATAAAATGCTTGGTGAGAGTGGTTTTAATGCCAGCTTAAATCTTTTTCTTGCAGGTGAGAATTTAAATTCTTTTTCTAAAAATTTTAAGGATGACTCAAAGGATCAAAATTTTCATTTTGGTTATAATAAGTTTTTTCAAATTGAAGAAGAAGTTGAATTTTCTTACGATGTAGACAAGAATATTAATTTAATTGTTTAGATGGCGGAGTTAAATGAGTGAGATAAATGGAATTGAAAATGTTTCTGATTTGACTATTAGTAACAAAATTAAAAAAGAATCAGGTTTTAAGGTTGATAATGTGTCTAATAAGGTGAATCTTGGCAGAGATGATTTTTTAAAGTTGCTTATTACTCAGCTTAGATATCAAGACCCTACAAGTCCAATGAAGGATAAAGAATTTATTGCCCAAATGGCACAATTTTCAGCTCTTGAGCAAATGACCAATATGAGTAAGTCATTTGAAAAACTTTCATCTTCTTTAGAAATAAGAAAAGATTTGGATTTATTAGGTAAAGTAATTAAATTTCAACATAGTGATGGGGAAATTGTTGAAGGCCGTGTTACAAATATTAAGACAGGCGCAATACCTCAAGTTATGGTTAATGGTAATTATTATGTATATAAAAATATATTGTCGGTAGGTTTGGAGGAATAATTATATGATGAGGTCTTTATATTCTGGTGTTTCTGGGCTTCAGAATCACCAGACAAGAATGGATGTTGTTGGTAACAACATTGCTAATGTAAATACAATTGGTTTTAAGAAGGGAAGAGTAAATTTCCAAGATATGATATCACAGTCTATTTCTGGAGCTTCTCGTCCTACTGATGCTCGTGGTGGGACTAATCCTAAGCAAGTTGGATTAGGTATGAATGTTGCTGCAATTGACACTATTCACACTCAAGGGGCTTTTCAAAGTACTCAAAAAGCGTCTGATCTTGGAGTTAGTGGAAATGGATTTTTTATTTTAAAAGAAGGTAATAATTTGTTTTATACGAGAGCTGGTGCTTTTGATGTGGACTCTGATCGACATCTTGTAAATCCTGCAAATGGAATGCGAATTCAAGGTTGGATGGCAAGAGATTTAGAAGGTGAGAAGTTTATCAATACATCTTCTGATGTTGAGGATCTAATTATCCCAATTGGAGATAAAGAGGGAGCAAGGTCTACCAAGAACGTTACTTTTGCTTGTAATCTTGATAAGAGATTGCCCGTAATTCAAGAAGGTGCAAGTTCGTCAGATATTGCTCGTGGAACTTGGGTTGTCAATAAGTCATTGTATGATAGTTTTGGAAATGTTAGTGTTCTTGAGCTTAGGGTTGTAAAAGATCCAAATATTCCTAATTTATGGAATGCAACAGTGCTTGTAAATGGTGAGCAAAATTCAAATTTTACGCTTGGGTTTGACAATGAAGGGGCGTTGGCGTCTTTAAATGGGCAACCAAGCCAAAAAGGAGATATCCTTCAAATTCCTATAACATTTAATGTTTTAGGCGCAAATGTAGGTGAAATTGGTGAGCAGCAAACTGTAAATTTGAAATTGGGAACAGTTGGGAGCTATACTGATTCAATAACTCAGTTTGCTGATTCTAGTAGCACAAAGGCTATTGTTCAAGATGGATATGGCATGGGATATATGGAAAATTATGAAATTGATCAAAATGGTGTTATAGTTGGTATTTATTCAAATGGCATAAGGCGAGATCTTGGCAAGATTGCCCTAGCTTCTTTTATGAATCCCGGAGGACTTGCAAAATCAGGTGATACTAATTTTGTAGAAACAAGCAATTCAGGTCAAGTTAGAATAGGCGAAACTGGGCTTGCTGGACTTGGTGATATTAGATCTGGTGTTTTAGAAATGGCTAATGTTGATCTTGCAGAGCAGTTTACAGATATGATAGTGACTCAAAGAGGATTTCAGGCAAATGCTAAAACTATTACTACTTCTGATCAATTATTGCAAGAACTTGTAAGATTGAAAAATTAAGCTAAGATTGTTTTTTTAACATATGATTTTTGTAACTAAGCTTAATGGTTATGGATATTATTTAAATCCTTATCACATTGAAAGTATTGAATCTAATCCTGATACTACAATTCTTCTTATGAATGGTAAGAAGTTAATTGTAAAAGAAAAAGTTGAAGAGGTGGTCAAAAGGATTAAGTCGTATAGAAAGGAAGTTGCTTCTTTTGAAAGAATTGTAGGAGAAGTAAATGGAGACGTTGAATTATGAATTTGGCTAGTATAATTGGGTGGGGAGTTGGATTTGGAGCTATTTTAATTTCCATGGCATTTACTCCCACAGGACTTGGTGTTTTTTGGGATTTAAGTTCTGTTTTTATTACTGTTGTTGGATCTTTTTCCGCGCTTATGGCTTCTTCAGAAGTTATTGCTGTAAAAAAAATTCCTACTTATTTGGGATTTTTCTTTAAAAGAAATTCTTATGCCAAGATTTCTATTATAAAAGTGTTAGTAGAGCTTTCAGAAAAGGCTAGAAAAGAAGGTCTTTTGTCTCTTGACGATGAGCTTGAACAAATTAATGATCCATTTTTTAAGTCAGGAATGAGACTTGTTGTTGATGGTGCAGATCCCGAGGTAATTAGAACTATGCTTTATTTAGAGCTTGATCAAATGCAAGAAAGGCATAAAGTTGGCTCAGATCTTTTTAAGACTTGGGCAAAACTTGCCCCGGCTTTTGGTATGACGGGCACTCTAATAGGACTTGTAGCTCTTCTAGGTAATCTAGAGGACAAGTCTGCGCTTGGTTCTTCTATGGCTGTTGCTCTTATTACAACTCTTTATGGGACCATAATGGCAAATTTAATGTTTACTCCTGTCCAACTTAAGTTGGAGAAAATTGATTCTGAGGAGGCTGCAGTAAAGACAATGATAATTGAAGGTGTTTTATCAATTCAGTCCGGAGATAATCCTAGAATTTTAGAGCAAAAACTGATGACGTTTTTGACCCCCAAAGATCGAAACCAGCTTAGTAGCAGTATTGGAGGTGAGTAATGGCTTTGAGAGCTAAAAAGCCTTTAAAATGTGATGAGGGATCTCCAGATTATATGTTGACTTATGGAGATATGGTTACCTTGCTGCTTGTATTTTTTGTTACAATGTTTTCATTAAATGATATTATTTTTCAAGAAAATGTAATAAGGATAATGTCTGCTTCTTTTACTGGTGCAGGATTTTTTAAAGGCGGTAAGACTTTAGATTTTAATAAATTATCTTATTTGAGCAATAGTTTTATGTCTTTGCCTTCTACTGTTCGCAATAAACAAGCATCTCAAACTGCTAAAAATAAATCTATGATTGAATTTATTGAGAAAATTCAATCCAAAAATATTATGGTTAGGCAGGAAGAGAGAGGTATTGTGATATCTCTTGCAGCAGATGCATTTTTTGATTCTGCTAGTGCAGATGTTAAGCTTGAAGACAATAGAGATTCTATTCAAAAAATAGCATCTTTTATTGGGGTTTTAAGTTCTAGAGGCTATAATTTTAAAATAGAAGGGCATACGGATAATATTGATACTGATGTAAATGGGCCTTGGAAAAGCAATTGGGAGCTTTCGGTTGCAAGATCTGTTAATATGCTGGAACATATTTTGAACTATCTAGATCAATCTAATGTTAAGAGCATTGAAAATAGGTTTGAAGTATCTGGTTTTGGCGGAAGCAGGCCTATTGTAACAGACGATACTCCTGAGGGCAGAGCTTATAATAGAAGAATTGATATATTAATTACTACGGATGCATCTTTAAGTTTTCCTAGGGAAATTACACAATAATAATTCTTTTTAATTGTAAAGAAGAAATTAATAGGAGGAATTTTATTATGCCGAATAAGGATGATGAAAATTTAGATGTAGGAGATTCTAATATTAGCAGAAAAGGTGGTTTATTGCCTGATATTATAATAAAAATTTTGCAGATACTAGCAATAGGAATATTTACTGTTGCGATAATGATAATTGTTTCTTATTTTGTATCTAAAATGGTAGTAAGCCAAAGTGGGGCTCCTAGTGATTTTCCAGTTTTTTCTAATGAATACCTAGGAAAGCCGCCTATGCTTATATGGTATGAAAGCATAGATGAGATTAGAGGCAATACTTTAGATATTCCTCCAAAAACTTTTGTTGTAAAGCTTGCTTTAGGGTATGCAGAGAATAATGTTAATATTCTCAATGAGCTTGGAAGACAAAAAGTTCGCTTAAAAGACATTATTAGAGAATATTTTAGTCAAAGAACTGGTCAAGAAATAAAAAATGAAAGTCAAATAAAAGCAGAGATTAAAGCAAGAATTAATAGTATTCTTAGAAATGGAGAAATAAAAGAAATAGCATTAACTCAAATTGATATTTTTGATATGTAATAAAAATTTAAAGGAATTTTAAATGGCAAACAATCCAGGAGCTTTGTCTCAAGACGATATAGATAGTCTTTTAGAGTCTATCAACTCATCTGAAAGTTTATCGTTAGATGAACCCCTTTCTAATGTTATATCTAGTCCTACAGGCAAAAAGCAAAAAGTTAAGTTGTATGATTTTAAAAGGCCAGATAAATTTTCAAAAGAGCAAGTCAGAACTGTTTCAAGTTTTCATGAGGCATTTGCTAGGTATACTACAACCTCACTTTCTGCTCTTTTAAGAAAAATGGTTCATGTTCATGTGGCTTCAGTTGATCAGTTAACTTATGAAGAGTTTATTAGGTCGATACCCAACCCCACAACTTTAGCAATAATAAACATGGATCCTCTTAAAGGGTCTGCTATTTTTGAAGTTGATCCAACCATAGCATTTGCCATAGTAGATAGGCTTTTTGGTGGAGATGGAGATACGATTAAAGATAAAAGTAGAGATTTAACAGAAATTGAACAATCTGTCATGGAAAGTGTTATTATTCGTATACTTGCTAATATGAGAGAGGCTTGGTCTCAAGTAGTTGATCTAAGACCAAGATTTGGACATATTGAGGTTAATCCACAATTTGCTCAAATAGTTCCCCCTACAGAAATGATTATTTTAGTAACTCTTGAGGTTAAAATAGGAAAAGTGGAAGGGCTTATGAATTTTTGTTTGCCTTATATTACCATAGAGCCTATTGTTTCAAAATTATCAACAAGATATTGGCATTCTTTGATTGGAGTTGGAACCACTAGCGAGAATCTTGATGCTTTGCGTGAAAAGTTGGAAAATACAGCAATGCCTTTAGTAGCAGAAATAGGAGAAGTTAAGCTTAAGGTAAGAGAAATTTTATCGCTTGACAAAGGTGATGTTTTAAATCTTGAATCTTCTCTAATAAATAAAGATTTAACTTTAAAAGTTGGTACTAAAGAAAAGTTTAAATGTAGAATGGGTTTAATGGGAAATAAAGTTTCAGTACAAATTACGGAAAAAATTGGAGATATAAAGGGTTTTGATTTGTTAAAAGAGCTTACAGAAGAGGTTGAGTGATAGTTGTTTATTTATTATAACTTAAATTATTAAGAGGTTAAATTTATGAGTGTAGATGAAAAAAATGATAATGGAGAAAAGCCGGAAATAAAGGGAGTTAAGCTTCCCGATTTAATTGATACTTTGCCAGAAGGAGTTGATCCTAGTAATTTTGGGCTTTTGATGGATGTTTCTATGCAGCTTACTGTAGAACTTGGGAGAACAGAGCGCAAAATAAAGGATATACTTGGCATGTCTGAGGGCACGATTATTACTCTTGATAAACTTGCTGGTGAGCCTGTAGATATTTTAGTAAATGGTAAAATAGTTGCCAGGGGAGAAGTAGTCGTAATCGATGAGAATTTTGGAGTTAGAATTACTGAGATAATTAAAACTAAAAATGAATAATAAATTTTTATTTTTAGTTTTTTTAGCGTTTTCTAATTTTTTTACACATGCTAATTCACAAGAGCAGGTAGATTCAATATCTACTGATTTAGAAAATGAATCCAGCTTGCCAATTTTTGAAGAGGATAAGCCAGCTCTTACTAATAATGACAGTGTTCAAACGATTTCTCTTTTTAATATTTCTGATTTGGTCAAGATAGTTTTATTTCTACTTATTGCTTTTTTTATCTTTTTCTTATTTAAAAAGTTGATTTTTCATTCAAAAAAAAGCAAATATGAACAAAATTCTAATTTGATCAAGGAACTTGTTTTTTACGAGATAAATGTTAAAAACTCAATAAGAATTATAAACATACTAGACAATGTTTACGTATTTTTAGTTTCCAGCAATTCTTCTACTTTACTCAAAGAGGTTAAATCTGAAGAAGAGTTAGAAGATTTAAAACTTAGACTTAGCGAAATTAATAATTTTGCTAAGAAAGAAGATTCTTTTAAATCAATCTTTAAGAAAATGTTGCTCAAAAAAGAAGAGATTCCTTTTTCTAGGAATGATTATGTTAAACTTGAGAAGAAAATTGAGACTTCACTTAAGGATAAACAAGATAGATTAAAAAAATTTTAGAGGGTTTATTTTGAGAAAGTGTTTTTTTTTATTTTTTAGTGTAACAAGTTTATCTTTTGCTCAAACAAAGTCTTTGCAAGCTACCAATGGTCTTAATTTTCCGTTTTTAAATTTTGAAAATATTAGTGGTTCAGAGATAGCTTTTTCTTTACAACTTTTGATTCTATTAACCATTATTACTCTTTCTCCAGCATTTTTAGTTTTAATGACTTCGTTTTTGCGAATATCTATAGTTTTGGATTTTATTAGGCGTGCGTTATCTCTTCAGCAATCTCCTCCTACTCAAATAGTAATGGGATTGGCCTTGTTTTTAACTATTTTTACTATGTGGCCAACCTTTAATATTATATATAAACAAGCTTATTTGCCCCTTAAAGAATCAAAAATAAATTTTGATGAATTTTATAATAAAGGAATTGCTCCTCTTAGAATTTTTATGTATAAGCAGATGTCTGATGGGCGCCATGAAGAGATTAGGTTATTTATGAGTATTAGTAATTATGATCGACCAAAAAATTTTAGCGAAGTGCCAACACATGTTTTAATAGCAGCTTTTATTTTGCATGAGCTTAAAGTGGCTTTCAAGATGGGAATTTTAATATTTTTGCCTTTTATAGTTTTAGATATTATTGTTGCTTCTGTTTTAATGGCTATGGGTATGATAATGTTACCTCCTGTAATGATATCTTTGCCTTTTAAGTTGATTCTTTTTGTAATGGTAGATGGCTGGACTTTAATTACCAATGGTCTTATTAAAAGTTTTATGTAAGGTTGTATATGACTGCAGGGCACATTCTTTATTTAATTAGAATTTCTATTGAAAATATTATTATTTTATCAGCTCCAATGTTGATTATAGCTCTTATAGTTGGTCTTTTGATTTCGATTTTTCAAGCTATTACTTCAATTCAAGATCAAACTTTAAGTTTTATTCCAAAGATTATTGTTATACTTTTAACTATTGTGATTTTCGGTCCTTGGATTTTGAATAAGCTTATGCAGTTTACCTATGTGATTTTCAATCAATTGCAAAATGTTTAATTTATGATTTTAAATTGTATTATTTGGATGAAATTTTGAATTTGAATTTTTTAGTTTTAAAATCTTTTACAATTTTGCCTGTTTTGGTTAGAATTTTTATGTTTTTAAAATTCTCTCCATTTTTTTCAACAATAAAAATGGGATATTTTAATTTTTTCTTTTCTTTGATTCTATCTGTAATCGTTGTTGAAAAGATTAAAGTTGCTTATCCTTTGGACAATATGTTTTCTTTTATGTTAATTTTATCAGGAGAAGCTATTTTAGGCCTTATTCAAGCATTTTTTGTTAGTATAATTTTCAATGTTTTTCATTTAGTTGGATTTTTCTTCTCTAATCAAATTGGGCTTGCTTATGCAAATATTTTTGATATCTTTTCAGAAGAAGATAGCATGATTATTTCGCAAATTTTTGCTTATTTGTTTTTACTTTTGTTCTTATCAAGCAATTTTTTACTTCGATTTTTTGTGATTGGCATACACGATTCTGTTTTGAATATTAGGGTTGAACATTTGGTCAATATGAGAAATTCAGAATTTGTCAAGCTTTTACTTATATCTTTTGGATTTCTTTTTGAAAAAGCTTTATTAATTTCGTTTCCAATATTGGCTTTGCTTTTGCTTTTTTATCTGGTATTAGGAATACTTTCAAAATCATCTCCTCAGATTAATTTATTAGTAATTAGTTTTTCAACTTCGCTATTTTTAGGGTTGTTAATTTTGTATATTGGATTTCCAAGCTTAGCAATATCTTCAAAAAGAGTAATTGAACTTTCCTTAGATTCTCTTGCTAGTTTTTTAAAATTGTTTTCCAGAGTTTTAAAATAATGATAAAAGATGAATTTTTGATTAAAAGTTGGTATATTCCTCTTAATTTTTTTTCTGCAGATGATGAAGGAAGAACCGAATTACCCACTGATCAGAAAAAGCAAAAAGCAAGAGAAGAGGGGCGGGTATTAAAGTCCACTGAAATCAATACTGCTATTAGTCTTTTATTGCTGTTTGCATTGTTTTTTTTCATGCTTTCTTATTTTACTTTAGATTTAGTAGCTGTTTTTAAAGAGCAAACCAGCAAGCTTCCTGAAGTTATGAGGATTAGTGTTTATTCTATGGGTTTTGCATATATTAGATCCATTATTGGGTATGTCGTTTTGTTTTTTTTTGCATCCTTGGCTGTTAATTTTTTTGCCAATATTATTCAAGTAGGCTTTTTTATTACTTTTAAATCTTTGGAGCCAAGGTGGGATAAAATTAGTTTTAATTTTTTCAGGTGGGCCAAGAATTCTTTTTTTTCAGCAGGGGCTTTTTTCAATTTGTTTAAAAGTTTGTTAAAAGTTGTTATAATATGCTTGATATATTATTTTATTATAGAAAACAATATAGGCAAAATTTCTAAGCTTTCGGAGTATACACTTCAGTCTGGAATTTCTATTGTATTGGTGCTTGCCTATAAGATATGTTTTTTCTCAGCAATCTTTTTGGCAATTGTCGGAGTGTTTGATTATTTGTTTCAAAGATCTCAGTACATTGAGAGTTTGAAAATGACAAAAGAAGAGGTAAAGCAGGAGAGAAAGGAAATGGAAGGTGATCCTTTACTTCGATCTAGAATAAAAGAGAGAATGAGGATTGTTTTAAGTACTAATTTAAGAGTAGCTGTTCCTCAAGCAGATGTGGTGGTTACAAATCCAGAACATTTTGCAGTTGCTATTAAGTGGGATAGTGAAACAATGTTAGCTCCAAGGGTGCTTGCAAAAGGTCAGGATGAAATAGCTCTCACAATTAAAAAAATTGCAAGAGAAAATAATATTCCTTTAATGGAAAATAAGCTGCTTGCAAGAGCGCTTTATGCTAATGTTAAGGTTAACGAAGAGATTCCAAGAGAATATTGGGAGGTTGTTTCAAAAATTCTTGTGAGAGTATATTCTATTACTAAAAAGTTTAATTAGAGGTTCTATTGTTGGATGCTAGAAAAAATTTTATATTAGGATATTTAGGGCTTAATAATAAGTCTGATTTAATAATTTCAGTCGGTTTGATATTTATTGTTGCTGGGTTTATCTTACCTCTTCCCGCGGTTATTTTGGATGTTTTGATTACTGTTAATTTAGTAATAAGTCTTTTAATTATTTTAATTGTTCTTTATTCTAAGAGATCTCTAGATTTTTCTGTTTTTCCTACCTTATTACTTGTGATGACTATTTTTGGACTTGTTCTTAATATTTCTTCTACTAGGTTGATTTTAACTAAAGGTGTAAATTTTGATGGGCAAATGATAAGAACGTTTGGTACATTTGTTGTAGGTAGTTCTGGAATTCAAGGACTTGTTGTTGGATTTATAATATTTATAATAATAATTGCTGTTCAGTTTATTGTAATTACCAAGGGAGCAACAAGGGTAGCCGAAGTTGCAGCTCGGTTTGCTCTTGATGCGCTTCCTGGCAAGCAAATGGCCATTGATTCTGCCTACAGTTCTGGAAATTTGACAGAAGAAGAAGCTACAAGGCAAAAAAACGATTTACAATCTGAAGTCAATTTTTATGGAGCAATGGATGGAGCTTCTAAATTTGTATCGGGAAATGTTAAGGTTGGATTTTTGATAACTCTTATAAATATTCTTGGTGGTTTGTTGGTAGGAATAACTTTGCAAGGTCTTAGCTTTAACGAAGCTCTTAATAATTATGTTTCATTGACAGTTGGTGATGGGCTTGTGTCTCAATTGCCGTCTCTTTTAATTTCAACGGCTACAGGCTTGATTGTAACTAGATCGATTTCAAAAAATAGCTTTGGTGGCGAGATTTTTGAGCAATTCACAAATTATTTAGGAATTTATTGGATTGTTTCTGGATTTTTGTTTTTCTTAGCTTTTCTTCCTGGATTTCCAACCTTAATTCTTATTTCTTTAAGCTTGCTGATTGCATTTTTAGCTTATTCTCTTTCAGGAATAAAGCGCAAAGAAGAAATTGCTGAAAAAAGGAAGCTGGAAGAGGAGCAAGCGTCAGTGTATTCAGATAAAGATGTTGCGCCTGTTGTTCCTCTTGATCCACTAGCTCTTGAAATTGGATATAATCTTGTTCCAATAGTTGATGATACAAAAACTTCTGAACTACTTGATCGTATTATTAAGATAAGGCGTGAGATTGCATTTGAATTTGGAATAGTTGTGCCTAAGATTAGAATAGTTGACAATATGCGACTTCAACCCAATGTTTATTCTTTTAAATTAAGAGGAGTTGAAGTTGGACGAGGTGAGATTAAACTTGGTAAATTTTTAGTGATAAATATTGGAATTGACTCTGGAATAGATGGAGATCTTGTTAAAGATCCTTCATTTGGACTTCCTTCTCTTTGGGTAAATGATGATGGGCGAGAAACTGCTGAAAAATTGGGTTATACTGTTGTAGATCCCCCTTCGATTATTGCTACTCATATGACAGAGCTTATTAAAAGACATTCTTACGAAATTTTGACTCGTCAAGATGTTCAAAATACCCTTGATGTTTTTAAAAAAGATTATGGAGCTATTGTTGAAGAAGTTCTTAAGAATTTTTCAGTTGGCGAGATTCAAAGGGTTTTACAGGGGCTTTTAAAAGAGCAGGTTTCAATTCGCAATTTGGTTACAATTTTTGAAACAATTGCAGATTTTACAAGCATTACTAAGGATATATTTTTCTTGATTGAAAAATGTAGACAATCAATTGGAAGGCAAATAACTAGTGGATATTTAGACTTAAATTCTGAGCTTAATGTAATAACCTTAAACCCCGGTTTTGAGCAAATAATAATTGATTCTCGTGTGGAATCCAATCATGATCTTATAAGCTCAATTGATCCTAATTTGAAAACTAAATTTATTTATGAACTTTTCAAAGTTGTAAACGAAGTTCAAGCAGAAGGGTTTTATCCAGTCATCCTCTCAAGTGAATCATCAAGGCCTATAATAAAAGTGATAACAAGCAGAGAGATTCCAGAGCTTGTTGTTATGTCTGTTTTAGAGGTTCCCCAAAATATTAAAGTTAATGTTCTTAAAACGGTAGAGGTTAAAGAATAGTATTATGGTTCAATATTTTACAGAAAAAGGCCCAACTTATAATGAAGTTATAGAAATAATTAAGAAAAAATATGGTAAGAATGCTAGGGTTATGACCTATAAAACTATTCCTCATGGAGGAATTTTAGGCTTGTTTACCAAAGATTGGGTTGAAGTTTCAGGTTATGTTAGATATGATATTGGTAATCAACAGATTAATGTTGAAGATGAAAAGCGAAAGATCCTGCAAAGCATTAAAAGAGAAGAAAATTCTTCAATCGAAGATGTGCTCAAAGAAGTTAAATCTCTTAAAACAGAGCTTGCTCATAAAAAGGAAAATATCAATCATCCAACAATTACAAAAATTGAAGATATTTTAAGAGAAAATGATTTTTCTGAAAATTATATTAAAGACATTAATGAGTTTATTAAAAGAGAATTTAGTTTGTCAGATCTTGATGATTACGAGAGAGTTAGAGAAGACGTTGTTTTGTATATTGCAAAGACAATTAAATGCTCAGGCTCTATTATTGATAATCTTAAGAAAAGGGTTTTTATTTTAGTTGGTCCGACAGGTGTTGGAAAGACTACCACAATTGCAAAACTTGCAGCAATTTATGGCATTAATGGAGAATCTAAGAGCTTGAATATTAAGATTATTACTATTGATAATTATCGTATTGGGGCTAAAAAACAAATTCAAACTTATGGTGATATTATGGGCATTCCGGTTAGAGCAATTGAATCTTTTAAAGATTTAAAAGATGAAATTACTGATTCAAAGGATTTTGATCTTATACTTGTTGACACAATTGGCAAAAGTCCTAAAGATTTTATGAAGCTTGCTGAGATGAAGGAGCTTCTTAATGCTTGCGGAAGAGATGCTGAATTTCATTTGGCTGTGAGCTCTACTACAAAAACATCAGATGTTAAAGAAATATTTCATCAATTCTCTCCTTTTAATTACAAAACTGTGATTTTTACCAAAGTGGATGAAACTACTTGTGTTGGAAATTTGATAAGTTTGATTTATGAAATGAAGAAAGTAGTTTCTTACGTTACAGATGGGCAAATTGTTCCTCATAATATTAGTGTTGCAGAACCACTTACTTTTATTAGAAAAATAAATGGCTACAGAATAAGCGATGATGCAGAATTTATTAAGAAGATAAAAGGTAAATCTTATTATTAAGGATAGTTATAATGGAAGATCAAGCTCAAAGTTTAAGAGATATGATGAGATTAAATGGTAAATTTAATTTTTCAGTTGATGAGAAAGTTCAAAACAGTAAAACAAGATTTATTGCTGTTAGTAGTGGCAAAGGCGGTGTTGGTAAAAGCAATATTGCAATTGGACTTGCTCTTAAATATTCTGAGCTTGGCAAAAAGGTATTAATACTTGATGCTGATATTGGAATGGCTAATGTTAATATTTTGCTTGGAGTTATTCCCAAATATAGTATATATCATATGATTACTCAAAGTCGCGATATTAGGGATGTAATAACAAAAACAGAGTACAATATTGATCTTTTAGCCGGTGCTTCTGGTACAATGGAGCTTTTAGACCTCTCTGATGTTGATGTTAATAAATTTATAAAAGAATTATTAAAAATATATGAATATGATATAGTTGTAATAGACACTAGTGCTGGGATTTCAAGGCAAGTTATTTCGTTTTTACTTTCCAGTGACGATGTTGTTATTGTTACTACTCCCGAGCCTACTTCAATTACTGATGCTTATGGGATAATAAAGGTTTTGTCTTATAAGATGGAGAATTTAAAAAACTTAAGACTTATTGTTAATAGAGTAGCTAATGTTAGTGAGGCTAAGGGGGTTGCCAAAAAGGTTATAGATATTTCAGGGCAATTTTTAAATTTAAATATTGATTATTTGGGATACATTTATGAGGATCAAAATATTAGAAGCTCTGTTTTCAAACAAAAGCCTTTTGTTTTGGTAAATCCAAATAGTAAAGCTAGCTATTGTCTTGATTCTATTGTTGCCACTCTTGAGGAGGTTTCTCTAGATAGCAGAAAAAGAAGAGGTGTTATAGGTTTTATATTAAGATTTTTTGGTGTGGAATAAGGCATTATGTTTATAAGTAGGGAATTAAAGTATATTTTATTAGCCAGTGTATCAGCATTATTTATTTCAGCAATTTTAGGTTTGTTTTGTGGTTTGCCATTTTTTACAATTTTAGTAAGATCTTTTTTGCAGTTTGTATTTTTTTTTGTTATTGGACTTTTAATCGAGTTTATCTATAAAAAGTATTTATCGAATCTTTTTTCAACAGAATTGTCTAGTGATATGGAAAATAATCTTCAAGATAATAAGAAGACAGTTTACAAGGATTTAAATGAGAATCTTGATTTCCAAAATAAAAATTCTCATTATGATAACTCTCAAAATAACAGTAGTAGTGTTGATTTTATAGAAGAGGTCAAAAAGTATAAATTTGAGACTGAAGATATGAATGAGGCAAGTGTCAAAATTAAAAAAATGTCATTTATTGAAGATAATGATCCAAAAGTTGTTGCAGATGCTATTAAAACTTTAATGAGCAGGAAGGAATAAATATGGATAATAGGGTTATAAATTTTTCTGAACTTTGTGATAAAATGCGAGTTTACTTGGAAAGAGAAAGTCATGTTGATTTGATGGAAATAGAAGCAGATACTCTTGAAGAGGCTTTAAATGATGCTTCTTTAGAACTTTCAGTGCCTTATAAAGAGCTAGATTATGAGATTTTGTCAAAAGGCAGTAATGGCATATTGGGATATGGAAGGAAAAAATGGAAAATAGTTGCCTATAGAAATTCTTATAGCAAGCCTAAAGTGTCTTTTGATTCAAAAAATGATTCAGGAGAAGAAAAAACGATTTCATTGGATGGTGAATTTTTTATCAGGAAATCTTCTAAAGGTGTGTTTCTAAAGGTTATCTCATCAAGGGGACAAGGAGTTTCTATTAAGTATCAAGATGTTCTTTCTAAATTAGAATTACATAGCAATATTGAAAAGTTTAATAAAGACATTGTGAAGGGTGTAGTTGAGAATGCTAGTGGATACTATGAAAAAATTGCTGATTTTGAATCTGATCCTTCTGAGAATGTAACAATGATGGTTCAAATATCAGAAAATTCAATGTCAGTTACTATTGAATTTACCGCTCCTGGAATTAATGGAGCTGAAATTTTTGCACAAGATATTTTTAATATTCTTAGAAAATATGGAGTTATAGATATTGCAATACTTAAAGATAAAGTGGCAAAATTTGTAGATTATCCTGTTTATGGTGAGCCTGTTGAACTTGCAAGGGGGTTAGAGCCAGTAAAGGGCAAGGATTCTTATATCGATTTCATTGTTGATGATAATAATAGGCTTGGTGAGTATGAAGTTTCAAGCATAGGATTTAGGAATGTTGTTGAGGGCGAGGAATTGGCCAGAATTATTCCTTTTGGGAAAGGTGTAGATGGTTATACCGTTTTTGGCAAAGTGTTAAAATCAGAGAGTGGGCAGGATATTAATTTTGTTTTAGGTGAAAATACTTTTAGAGATGGTTATAAAATTCTTGCAAAATGTAATGGGTATATGTCTGTTTCATATGGTGTAATATCTGTTCACAATATTTATTTAGTCAAGGGTGATGTTGGACCTGCTACTGGAGATATAGTAAATAATGGAATGGTTCTTGTTCAAGGCAGTGTTTTAGATGGATACAATATTATGGCCAAAAGTGGAATAGAGGTGAAAGGATTAGTGGGGCGGTGCAATTTAAAAACGGATGGGTCTATTATTTTTCATAGCGGTGTAAATGGCAAAGGTGATTCTAATATTTATGCACGGGGTAATATTAGGGCTAAGTTTTTAGAAAATGTTACTTTAAATTGTGGTGGTGAAGTTGAAGTTTTAAGAGGCATTGTGAATTCTTCAGTTTCTTCTAAAAAGAGAGTTCTTTGCATCGGTAAAAAATCAAAAATAGTTGGTTCTAATGTTTATGCTAAAGAAGAGGTTAGGGCTTATTCTATAGGTTCTGATAGAAGTTGTGAAACTTGTATTGACGTTGGTTATGATCCTGAAATTAAAGATTTGCTAACCAGGTTTACTAGCCATCTTGAAAAGATTGAAAAGCGATTAGAAGTTTTAACCAAAGATATTGCTGCTTTAAAAAAGAATATTGTGCTCATTACAGATAAGTCAGAAAAATCCTTAAAGATTGATAGTTACAATGAATTTGTTAATGAGAGTAAAATTCTTAGAATGGAAATAAAAATGATAGAGGCTAAGCGAGTTGATTTGCAAAACGAGCTTGAAAATACTAAGATAGAGGGTAAAGTTTCTGTTGAAAATGTAGCTTGTTCGGGTGTTAAGCTTTATATTAAGAATGCTTTTTATGAGCTTTCAAAAGATTATATCAACGTTACCTTTGTAGAGGATGATAATTACATTAAAGTTATGACTTATATTCCCTTTAAGTCTGGGTGAATGATCTTTGATATAAGGATTTGGATATGGATACATTTGAAGTTTTTAAAGTGTCTGTTGTTGGCTCTTTTAAGACTAGGCAACTTTTAAGTGAAGATGAAAAGCATAAGAGATTAAAAATTAATCAAAATGCTAGATTTAAATTTTTAAGAGATTGTCATACTGATTCTGAAGTTAATAATGTATGTTCGGTTGGTAGAACTGAGGATAATTTTTTGCTTTCATTTCCAGTTAAAAAAAATAAGAATGAAGAGAAGATAATGCTTGGTTTGTATGCTGGCAAATTTGAAGATCCTAAAATTGGTAAAAATGTTAATATTAAAAGATAAAGTGTTTTAGGGCTTTTATATGTTTATTGTTTTTTATTTTATTTTAATTATATTTATTTTTATATATTTTCATGTGTATGTTAATTTAAAAATAAAATCTAATAGCATACTTAGAAAGTTTAAAAGCGAGGTAGATAAAACAATCATTGAAATTAATCAAGCTACGGATAGAAATATAAATATTATTGAAATAAAAATTGAAAGTTTAAACAGAATCATTAAAGAGGTTGATGAGAGAATTGAAATTCTTGATCAGAGATTGTTGGGGTTTAACAACGGCTCTATTCCTGGAAATAATTCTTCTAGTTTTGGATCTAAGAGTGATGGAATTTATAAAAACAATTTGGATTATTCTATGCCTACTATTGAAAAAAATATAATAAAAGAAAGTTATAATGTTCGCAATCAAATTATTTTACTTCATGAACAAGGTATGTCTTTTGAAGCTATTGCTAAAAAATTTAAGTTAGATCTAGGTGAGGTTGAGTTAATTGTTTCAATACATAGGGGAGGTATTCATGAAAAAATGGATAGGTATTGATCTTGGAACCACTAATACTGTAGCATCGTATTTTGATGTTAGTTCTAAGATAATATTAAATGAAAGGGGTGAGCGAATGACCCCTTCTATTGTTTCTTTCTCAGATAAGGATGTTCTTGTTGGAAGTGCCGCTAAAAATCAAATATTAGTTAATCCTAAAAAGACATTCTATGATTTTAAGACTAATATAGGTTCTAATACTTTTTATAAAGTAGATGGTGAATTTTATAGAGCAGAATATATTTCAGCACATTTGCTTTCCAGTGTCAAAAAGAACGCTGAAAAATTTTTAGATGAAGAGATTGAAAATGCTGTAATAACAGTTCCTGCGTATTTTTCTGAGATCCAAAGAAGAGGTGTTGTTGAAGCTGCAAATTTTGCTGGTTTGAATTGCAAGGCCATACTTAATGAGCCAACTGCAGCTGCTATCGCTTATGCCTTTGAAAGACAAATTGATGGAATTTTTCTTATTTACGATCTTGGGGGTGGAACTTTTGATGTAACTCTCATGGAAAAGCAAGGTGAGATCTATACTGTTCTTTCGGTTAAAGGACAAAGCCGACTTGGAGGAAATGATTTTAATAAGATCATTGAAAAGCATGTTTTAGATAGTTTTAAAAATGAATATCCCGATTTTAATTTAGAAGATGTTTTCCTTCTTGAAGAATTAAGAGAACGAATTGAAGAAGGTAAAAAAAATTTATCTGTTATGGAAGAGGTTGACATCACTTTGCTTTTTCTTGATGGTAAACATTTAAATTACAGACTTAAAAGGAATGAATTTAATTTAATGATAAGTGAATATGTTGAAAAGACTATTCAATTGTCTATGGAATGTATTGCTGATTCTGGGGTTGATATTAATAGTGTTTCAAAAATCATACTTTCCGGTGGCTCAACAAGGATTCCTTTGATTGAAAAAGTTTTAAAGGAATCTTTTCCTTCTGTTTCGATTTTAGACGCTTTAAATCAAGATGAAGTTGTAGCTATTGGTGCAGGTATTCATGCTTTTAGTCTTTCTAGGAATGATTCTATTATTAAGTTTAAAGATGTGACTCCTTATTCTCTTGGACTTGAGATAAAGGGCAATGAATGTTTTACTTTAATAGAGAGAAATGCAGCTTTACCAGTTTCTAGGAGCAAACTATTTACGACTACTAATGATTATCAGGATGAAATTGAGATTCATATACTTCAAGGTGAATATAAAAAAGCTTCTTTGAATTGTTCTATAGGTAGGTTTTCCTTTGGGAATATTCAAAAAGCTTTAAAAGGAATCCCCAAAATAGAAGTACTTTTTACATTAAATGAAAGTGGTATTTTGAGTGTTAATGCCAAAGATTTGCAGACAAATTCTTCTAACTTTATTGAAATAAAAATTACAAGTTCATCTGACAATGTAGCAAAAGAAAGCCTTTCAAATACTTTTACAAGTATTATTGATTGAAGACTTAAAGAAATAAGATATTTTTTTAAAAATAATAAATTATTTTTCCCAATATGTTATCAATTTTTATAAATCCGTAATCTCTTGAGTCTAATGAGTTTTTTTTATTTTCTCCTACGACTAAATAGTGATTGTCCGGAATTTTTTCAGTATTTTTTTTTAAAATATTTTCATCTATTTTGAAGTTTAAGTCATGTATGCATATTCCATTTTTTTCTATTTGTTTAAATTTTTCTCCTGGGATTGCAAAAATTTTTTTGATGGCAATTTTTTTTGTTATAGGATCTTTAATAAGTACCACTTCATTTTTTTTGGGATTTTTCCATAATAAAAAGTATTTTTGTTGATTTTTAAGTCTAATTCCATATGCAAATTTGTGATTTACAATCCAATTTTTGTCAAATATTGTTGGGGTCATTGATTCGCCTTTTACTATGTAAAAGGATAAGAACAATTTTATTAAGGTTAATAAAAATAAGGAGGCGGCTAAAATTGACGCTAGTGCATATTTGTGAGCTTTAAATATTCTCATAACTTTTAAACAATGCTTTCATTAAAATGCAATTTTCTATTGTATAATGAAATAGCATGTTATGATTATACCAAAAAAAAAGCAAAGGGTAGAAAAACGTAAAAAAAATTTTTTATTTAATAGCAAAAAGAGTGCTAATTTAGAATTAAAAGATTTTGCCAATATTAGGAATATTGGCAAAATAAGAAAAAAGGTTTTCAAGTTTAAAAACTTTTTAAAAAAAATTGATTTTTTTTTAAAAAAGTTTTCTTTATTTTTCTATAAGCTTAAAATACAAAATATCAATCATTATGAATATAAATATTATTATAAGGGCTTGAGAGAGAAAGTTTTTGACATTTTTAGCTTAAAACTTGATTATAAGCTCGTTTTTAAGCTAAATGCAATAATTTTTATTTTTATATTAATATTTTATATTAATATTTTTTCTTACTACGATTCATATGTTTTTTTAAATAGACTCGCTTTTCCAAAAGATTATTTTATTGATACATTTTTATATTATAGCGATCAAGATATAGCCCAAATTAGTAGTTATTTGCTTGAATCTAATGTTTCTACAAATACTCCCGGATTTAAAAAAAATTTTGTATTAAAGGTATTGGACCATAAAATTAAGCCTGGAGAAACGCTCTCCCATGTTGCAGCTAGGTATCAGATAACCAGTGAAACTTTAATTTCTTTTAATGACATTAAAGATGTAAGAAGTATTAGGCCAAATTCGGTTATTAAAGTTCCTAATATGAAAGGAATTGTTTATGTTGTCAAAAAAAATGACTCTATTTCGTCTATAGCTAGTGCTTATAATGTTCCCAAGGTGGATATTTTAGATTCTAATAATCTTGATAATGAGGTTTTATTTTTAGGGCAAAAATTGTTTATTCCTGGAGGAAGATTGCCCAAAGATTTTTTAAAAGAAGTATTAGGAGAGACTTTTATTTATCCTGTACAAGGTGTTATTACTTCAGGATATGGTTATCGACCAGATCCTTTTACAAGAGTTATTAGCTTTCATAATGGAATAGATATTGCAAATTTAGCTAATACCCCTATTAAAGCTTCAAGAGAGGGTATTGTTGTAACTGTGGGATTTAATGCTGGAGGGTATGGGAAATATGTTGTTATTTCTCACAGTAACGGATTTCAAACTTTATATGCGCATTTGAATTCTTTTGCTGTTAAAGTTGGGAAAAAAGTTTCAAGAGGAGCAATAATAGGTTACATGGGAAGTACTGGATATAGCACAGGTAATCACTTGCATTTTACCATTTTTAAGAATGGTAAAACCGAAAATCCTATGAAATATTTAAGGTAGTGTTTTTCATATATATTTGGATATATTAATTTTTTTAAGTATTTGAGTTAGTCTTTTGCCTTCTACTAAATCAATAAGCCTTCCTTCAATCATTTGTTTGGCCTTTAAAGAGAATTTTGATGGAGCAATACAGAGCCCTTTTATTTTATTTTCTTTTATTTTTGAAATGAAATCTTTTAAAAATAATTCACCAAAAGTGTCTTGTTCAGTTCTTACAAAGCGTACTATTAAATTTTCTTCCCACTGATTGTTAGCTAAGTGAAAGTTCATATCAATAAATTGTGATGTTATTTCGTTTATTTTAGAATCTCTTACTTGAAATTTATTTAAATATAGTTTTAAAATAATTTCATTTGCTAGTTTTTCAAAATTTTCTTTTGAACTGCGCAAATATATTCTTAGTGCTATGTTTTCGTTTAATCTTTTGCTAAATTCTAATTTTTCTTTAATTTTTTTGTAATTTGGATCAATATCTTCAACTCTGGTAAAAGCTTCTGTAGCTTTTTGATAATTTTCAACAGAGATTTGGAGTTCTCCAAGATTATAAAATAATTCAAGAAAAATTTTTTTAGGCAAGTCAGGTTTTACTTTTATTATTTCTTTAATATTTTGTTCTAATTTCTCTAATTCTTTATTTTTTGAATGAATCTCTGATGTAATTAGCAAAGCCTCATAAATCATTCCGTCTTTTTGTTTTATTTTGTTAGCAATCTCTAGTGCTAGATGATCTTGGTTCATTTTTGATAAAGATTTAGCATATGCTAAAAGAGCGTCAATATCTCCTTGTATATGTTTTTTAATGTTATTAAATATTCCAGCAGCTTTTCTATAGTTTTCCAGATTAAATAAAGTTATTCCTATGTGTTTTAGAATGTCTTTATTATTTTTATTAAACTTGTAGACTTTTGTAAGATAGTATAGAGCTTCTTTATACATTTCATTTTTTAAGAATGCTATGCCAAGATAATAATTTGCATCCTCATCTGTTTTTTTTATCAAGTAAGCTTTTTTTAAAAATTCTAAGGCTTCTCTATTAAAATTTCTTTTAAGATTGTAAAATCCATAGCTTAAAAAAGCTTTAAATGTGTTTATTTCTTGGCTTATTGGGTTGTCTTCTATTAATTGGCATAATTTTTTTGCATATTTTATACCATTCTCATAGTCTTTATTTTTATAGTAGTAATCATTTAAAATTTCAAGGGCACCTATTTCGTTTGGATTTGTTTTTAATATAGAAATTGCTCTTTCGATTAATTTTCGTGTTCTCTCGTCATCTTTTTTGATTTTTCCTTTAGTTTTGCCCATTGTAAGTTTTAATGCGATTTTAAAAAATAAAAATACTAAAATAAATACTGTTAATGAAGAGATTACTATAAATAGCGATAACACTCGTATTGCTCCTAAATTCAAAATATCTCATTAATTTGTATAATCATCATATCTACTTTTAATAAAAGCTATTTACTTAAAATAAAAGTAATTTGTAAGTTGAACATCACATTATTTATATTATATTATAGTTATAATAATAATGATAACTATAATTAGTACATAAATTTGGTTTCAATAAAATAAAGCAAAGAGGTTGTAATTTTTGAAAGGGTTTTTAGCAATAAAATTATCTAATAATGAGTATTATTCGGTTTTAAATTTAGATGATAGTTCTGTTAAAAGAGTAATATTGGGCAAGATTGCGGGCGATACTAGTATTAAGTTGAATTTTTATGTTAGTGAATATGAAGATTTTTCAGCTCCTTTTTTAGTTGGTTCTTTTTTCTTGGATAATCTAAAAAAGGAAAGCTTGAGTGTAAATGTTTATTTTAAAGTTATAGATGAAATACTTTATGTTTATAGTGAATCTGATGGGATTCAAGATAAATCGAAGTTCGATTTAAGTCTTGTAGATTTTAATCAAAACTTTAAAGAATCTAATGGGGAGGGCGACCTTTTAAATGGTTTTAAAAGCAATATTGGCAATGATTTGCCTGTTGAAAATTTGGGTTCTGAGTTTGATTTAAATTTTGAAGAAAGAGATGATTTTGTTAAAAAAGATGTTTTTGATTTAACTATGCCTATTGTTGATTCTGTAGATTTAAAAACCGAAGAAGATCAAAAAATTGAGTTAAATGATTCAGATGATAATGATAGTGATAATGATGATGATGATTTCAAAGAAGAGTTTAATTTAGAAGCTAAAAAAATTGATTATATTGATGAGGGGTCTTTGAATCTTAATAATTTTGAGTTTCAAGAATTAAAAGAATTTTCTTCTGAAGAAGAAGATTTGCATGATTTAAGTGTTGAAGACATTATTGCAGATATTGACAAAGATTTAATAGATACTTCAGATGAAGATGTTGAACTAGATCTTAGAGAGGATTTTGAGAATGATGTGGTGAAAAATAATTTTAAATTAAATTCAAGTGAGGGAGTAGTTCATTCCCCCATGTTATATTTAAGTCTTATTTCTCTTTTTCTTCTAATATTTTTTTCTTTATTTTTAATTTTTTCAAAAATTTTAAAGCCCAGAGATTTTGTCTCATATTACTTTAAATGTGGTAAAAATAGAATTGAGAAATATGGAAAAGATCAACATGTTTAATAGAAATTTTTGTGTATTGCAAAATTTTCTTTTTTTATCTTTAAGTTTTTTTTCATGCTTTGTGAAAAAAGAAATTTCAGGTAGTGATTTTATCAAGGTGCATTCAAAAGAGTTTGATTTAAATAATTTGAATTGGTTATGGAATTTTGATTATTCAAAAAAAAATTTTGATAAGCATTTTAACATAGATTCAAGTTCTTATATATATGTTGCTTATTTGTTTAAAAAAATAGGATTTGAAGAGAAATTTGTAGAGTATATGAAAAAGGCTATAGCTGATGGGGATAGTATTGCATCCCAGTTTGCCGGAATTAAACTTATTGAATATTTTAACTCAATAAAAGAGTATTCTTCGTCTGAATTGATTGGAGAGAGACTTCATAAAAAATACGAAAATAATAAATTCATTATGCTAGGCTATTTTAAAAGTCTTTATTGGCAAAAGAAGAACGATAAAGCACTTAGTCTTTTAAGTAAACTTGATAAGATGAAATTTTCTGATTATCAGGAAAATGAAAATATTTTGTTAAAGGCAGCTCTTTATCTTAATCTTTCTAATGTAAGTGAGTCAAAAATTTATTTTAATAAGCTTTTTGAGAATTTACCTTCAAATTATTTACATGTAAGAGCTTATGATTATTTTATTATTGAAAATAAGTCTAAATACTTTAGTGAAAATTTTTTAAATCTTGTTAGGTTTAAGTATGAAGTGGCGAATGGTAATTTTAATAGTGCAATAAATATATTGAATAAAAATGGTTTGCGTGATTATTATGACAATAATGTTGTGTTAAGCGATGTTTATAAGGCTTTTATTAGTTCTGGAAAAATTTCAAATGCTTTAACATTTTTTAGTAAAATAAGGAGCAAATATAAGAATTATTACTTAGGCATTTTAAATCTTAGGAGAAGAAATAATTTAGGACTTCTTATTTTAAAAGAATATCTTGAAGGTTTAAATCTTAGTAATGAGATTAACAGGCTTGCTTTGCTTAATACGGCTTTTAGCAATTTAATTTTTACTAAAAGTGCAAGAGATTATTTTGCCGAAAGTGTAGCCAAGTTTTATACCGAGAGCGATAAAAAAAATTCTACTTTTATTAAGATTTTAGAAGAATATATTTTAGAATCAATTCAGCTTGAAGACTATGGCAACCTTTATAAACTTTATTCTAATGCTCAAAAAGTTATTTCTGATTCTATTTTGTCTAAGCTTGCCTTTATTAATGCTAGACTTATATATCATAAATTAATTAAACCTAAGGGAAGCGGAGAGTATAAGAGTCTTTTGCATTCTGCTGTTAATTATGATAAATGGTCTTATTCTTCATTTATGAGTAGGTACTTATTAGATCAAAATATTGATGATTTTTTTACAAGCGGGCTTGATGTTAAATATGAACAATCTGATTATGAGATTTTTTTAGAGAGGTTTTTAAAATTCAATCTTTGTCATTATCTTAGAGAGTTTATTTCTGAAGATTTTAGGAATGGATATAAATTTTCGCTCGATTTTTATCGAAGAGTATACGATGAACTTTTAAAGAGTGAAAATTATTATGATGCAACTCTTGTAATTAATTATCTTGTAAGTCAAGATGAATCTGCTTTAATGGAGAGTGACTATAAAAGGCTTTATCCTTATTTGTATGGATCTCTGGTAGAATATTGGGCTAAAAGGCGTGGACTTGAAACTAGTGTTGTATTTTCTTTAATAAAAGCAGAGAGTAGCTTTGAGAAAAATGCTGTCTCAAAGCCCGGTGCTATTGGTCTTATGCAGGTTATGCCGTCAACAGCAAATGATATTTCTAAGGAACTTAAGTATTTTGATTATAATTTAAAGGCCCCAAAAGATAATATAATAATTGGGACATATTATTTGAAAAAAAGAATATCTACAACCGGTAGCCTTTACAAAGCCCTTGCATCTTATAATGGAGGTATTGGCAATGTTAGAAAGTGGGAAAAAAGTTATGGACATTTGTCTAAAGAGCTTTTTATTGAGGCAATTCCTTTTAGTCAGACTAGAAATTATATTAAAAAAATATTAGTTTATTCGATATTTTATGACGCTTTGTATGAAAAGAAGGGAATAGATTCGGTGATAGTTAAAATTATGGGTGAATTTCCTAAAAATTAGTATTGGAGCATTTAATGACAAATATTTTAAGTGTAATTATTCTGGGTATTGTTCAAGGTATTACAGAGTTTTTGCCAATATCTAGTTCTGGGCATTTATTGCTTTTTAGACATTTTATGCATTTAAATCTTCCAATAATATTTGATATTTATTTACACTTTGCAACAGTTTTGGTTATTATTATTTACTATCGTCAACGAATTTTAGAACTTTTTTCAACTTTTATAAGGTTTTTTTTAATAAAAACCGTTAAATCTGATTTAACAAATTTAAAGTTAATGTTTCTAATATTAATAATAACTATTGTTACCGGAGTTGTTGGAACTTTTATTTCAAAATACGAGAGAATGTTTACATTGCCTTTTGTTTTAATTAATTTCATTATAACAGGGATTTTAATTTTGATACTGGAATTTAATTTTTTTAAAATTGATTTTAAAGGCAATATTTTGTTAGTAGGAATTTTTATGGGGCTAATGCAAGGTTTAGGTGCGATTCCAGGGATCTCTCGTTCGGGAGTTACAATTTTTTCTGCGGCGGTTTTAGGATTTAATAGAAAGAGTGCATTTGAAATTTCATTTTTGTCTTTAATCCCAATAGTTTTTGGAGCGATTTTATTAAAATATAAAGAATTTTATGATGCTTTTATGGTTTTAAATTTTTTTGAAATAAACTTAGGAGCATTGGTTGCTTTTGTTGTTGGTATTTTATCAATAAATTTCTTTTTCAAAATGCTTAATAACAAAAAACTATATTATTTTTCAATATATTTATTTGCACTTTCAATTACAGTTTGTTATTTTTTTAGAATATGAAAGATTTTTATCAGTATTTTCAATTTTTGTTTTTTTTTATGCTTTCGGTTATTTCTTTTTCCCTTTTTGTAGCATTGACCCCTTTGAGCAATATATTTATGTTTTTTGTTTTCAACCTAATAGGACAAATACTGCTTAATGTTTTTTCATTTTTATCATTTTATTTAATAATTTATCCACTTGTTAATTGGTACGCTTATAAAAAACATATTTTTACTAAACGATTTATATTCAATTGGAATTATACTGTAATATTGTTTTTTACTTTAATATTTTTAATAAAAATTAATTCTAATGTTGAAAAATCTTATCTTATTAAGATATTTCTTGTCAATTTTGGTACAATACTAGGAAATTTTTTTATTTTTATTTTTTTAATATTAGAATTTGTTGTTTGGATTTACTTGAATTATGCCTTTTTCAAGGATGTTAATTTTATTTTAGATACTTTTAAATTTTTAGAGTTTAAGATCAAAATTTTGTTTGAAAATATATTAAGTTATTTTCCCTTTTCAAATTCATTGGATGTAAAAAAAGATATTAAAGTTTATGGAGATTTTGCAGAAGATTTAAAAGATTCTCAAAGTTTTGATGAGAAAAAGAATATTATTAATGATGAGGAATATCAAGCTTTATGGTCATTTAGTGATTTTTTAAGAAGCAATAGAAAGCCTTCCAATGTTAATTTAGCCAAAACTGTTTTTGAAAGCTCAGATCCAGATTCCAGAGAATCAGACTCTTTAAATAAGGAGACTTTAGATGATAACGCTTTAAATTCAGCTGAAATTGATGATTCTTGCGAATATAAATATTTGGATAATCTTGAAGATAATAAGCTGATTATTAGTGGGAAGGTTAAGGCCGGTGAGATAAGGGCTAAAGGCATAATTAGTAAAGTTACTGTTCCTCATGTTTATAACGAAAATGTAGTTTTAAATAAAAAAAGTGATTCTTACGTTATTGATATTTCAGTTTTTGACCAAAAAGAGGTTAAAAATAATGTAGAGGATGTTGAATATGAGAAAGAAATTCAAAAGCAATCAATTATTCTTCAGGAGACATTAAAAGAGTTTAATATTAATGCTAAGTTAATTGATGTTATTAAAGGTCCTGTTGTGACAATGTATGCTGTTCGTCCTGATAAGGGGATTAAACTTTCTAAGATTACTTCTATTTCTGATAATATTGCCTTAAGACTTGCAGCTATTAGGGTTAGAATTATTGCTCCAATTCCTGGCAGGGAAGCTGTAGGAATTGAAATTCCCAATAAAAGACGTGAGTTTATTTTAATTTCAGAGATAATAGACAGCAAGGAATTCAGAGGTGATTTTAGAATTCCTTTTGCTCTTGGGAAAGAGATTAGTGGTGAAAATATTGTTTTTGACCTTGTTAGTTCTCCCCATCTATTAATAGCTGGTGCAACCGGAGCGGGTAAATCGGTTTGTGTAAATTCTTTAATTGCATCAATTATTTTTTCCAAATCTCCAGATGAAGTGAAATTAATTATGATAGATCCCAAAATAGTTGAGCTTAAACTTTTCAATGATATTCCTCATTTATTAACTCCAGTTATTACAGATGTAAAGAGAGCCTTAGAAGCTCTTAGATGGTGTCTTGACGAGATGGAGAGAAGGTATGTGTTTCTTGATAATTTATTGGTAAGAGATATTTCCTCTTATAATAAAAAAATAAAAGATGAAAATTTGAATTTAATGGCTTTGCCATATCTTGTAATAATTATTGATGAATTTGCAGATCTTATTCTTTCTGCAAGAAAAGATTTAGAAAATTTAATTTCTAGACTTGCTGCAATGGCTAGAGCTGTAGGTATCCATTTGGTTCTTGCAACCCAAAGACCTTCAGTTGACGTTATTACAGGGGTAATAAAAGCCAATTTTCCTTCAAGGATTTCTTTTATGGTAGCCAGTTCTATGGATTCTAGAATAATTCTTGGATCTTCTGGTGCTGAAAAGCTTTTAGGAAAGGGCGATATGCTTTATATTAGTTCTTTAAATCCTTTTCCCAAAAGAATTCAAGGTGGATTTTTAAAGGAAAGAGAAGTTTACAGACTTGTTGAAGAGGTTAAAAAATTTGGTTTTCCAAATTATATTGATGATGAAATATTTATTGATAGTGCAAAAGAGCCAGATTCAGTTGCTCTTGGACCTTCTGACGAGCCAATGTTTGATGAAGCTCTTGAGATTGTTAAAGCCACAAGAAAGGCATCAGCATCTTATCTGCAAAGAAGATTAAAGATAGGTTACAATAGAGCGGCTCGAATTATTGAAATTATGGAAGATATGGGATACATAGGGCCTGTTAATGGATCAAAACCAAGAGAGGTGTTAATTTAAAATAAAGAGACATCCATTTGAACATCTCTTGCTATCTATCTATTAGTTTTCTGTTTTAATTTTCTTACTTTTTTTGCTTGTTTTCTTTTAAAAGCTTTTTCTTTTTTTACACGGATTGTAGATGGTTTTTCATAATATTCTCTTCTTTTCCATTCACGAATAATTGCTTCTTTTTCAATCATTCTTTTAAAACGTTTCAATGCTTTTTCAAGATTTTCATTTTTGTCCACAATGACTGTTACCAAAAAATCACCTCCTTTTACTCTATTCTTTTAATATTATTTATTATTTTATTTTTGTCAATAAGCATGCCATTCAAAAGGAAATCTGGGTTTATTGCTATGCCATTAATTCTTACTTCGAAGTGTAAATGAGGGCCTGTTGAGAGACCCGTATTTCCAGTATGCCCAATATATTCGCCAGCACTAACTATTTTATTCTCACTTGTTCCCAATTTTGAGAGGTGAAGGTAAATTGTAAATACACCCGGTAAATGCTGTATTATAATGGTATTGCCCGTTAGCTCTCTATTTTGTGCAAATATAACTTTTCCTTTACCAGCAGCAAAAATTGGAGTATTTTCTCTTTTAAATGGTGCATAATCAATCCCATTGTGCATTGTATAATTTGAAATTTTTTTGTTGCCTTGCATGTAAAGTCTTAAATCTCCGTATTGGCTTGTTATAATGTATTTATCTTTTATAGGTTTAACTAAGGCATCATAGTGGTATATTGTTGTGTCTCCAATGTTACCAATAATATTCCATAAAAGCAAAGCTTGTTCTTTTTGTTTTATGGATTTTTTTTGGGTAATAAGCTTGGCTTTTTCTTTATTAAAACTAATTTTTGTTTTTTTGAAGTTAAATTTTTTTATTTCTATTTCTTTGATATAGCTTTTATTTTCGAATTCTATTTGAATTTCTCTTTTTCCCTCTTTTATCATTGGTGTAATTCCTATAAATGCTATGTAATAAATTTTACTTCCTACTGTAAATTTAAACGGAGAAGAACTTACAATCGGATTTTTATTTATGCTTAAAAGTGATAACTTTTTAAAGTTATCATTACTTGCAAAGTATATGTAATCTCCTTGAAATGCCTCTTTTTTATATAGGACTTTAGGAATAGCATTAGTTATTTCTGAATTTATATTTTTTATTCCCAGAATACAAAATATAAGTAAGATTTTTTGTATTCTAAGCATTGAGTTGAGCACTCTTTTTTATGTCTATGATTTTCAAAATTTTTTCTCTTGGGCAGTAAAAATCTTCATTAACTGTAAAAATTATGTCTAAATATTGATCTTCTTTTATATTTAATTCTTCTATTTTTCTTGTCCCGTTAAAAAAGATAGCTTTATAGTAATCATTTTGTGATTTAATGCGCATATTTATATGTTTTGAGCTTTGATTTTTATCAATTATTTTTAGTTCTTGAAGGTAAACATTTTCCATCATTAGTATTGGCTCTCTAAATTCATAGCCATAAGGTTCAAGTATTTCTATTGTTTTAAAAAGAGAATCTTTTGATAAATTTTTTGGAATAATAGCATCTATTGATATTGATTTATTTTCATCAGTAGCTTCATATTTAACTTTTGTAGTTGCATATTCTAATTCTTTAATAAAGTCTTCGAGTAAATTTTCATGCAGTGTAAATCCAGCTGCAGCTTTATGTCCCCCCGAATTTATTACTAAATGAGAAGGTATTATAGATATTAGTGCTTTTGAATTGATTTTATTGTTTGATCTAATTGATCCTTTAATAATATTATCTTGCTTTGTTAAAAAAATAGCAACTTTTTGGTAGTAAATAGAAAGTCTAGTTGCAATTCTGGAACTTATTCCTTTTGGAGTATTTTTATCATAGCAAACTATGAATTTATCGTTTTTAAAAATAGTATTTTTATTATGCGAATTCCAAGCTTTTTCTTCTTTATATTTTCTCTGTTCATTGATTTCTTTTATTTCTTTAAATTTATTTTCTATTTGATTAATGTCGTTAGTTAATAAAAAATTTATTGCAATATCTGCTTTTTCAAGTCTTCCTGTTGAGTTTAGTATTGGTGCAATTTTATATGCGATATCCATTGAAGTTATGTTTGGTTTTGTTAATATGTTTGCATCTTTTAATAGATAATTAATAGACATTCTTTCTCTTAGAGCAATTTCTTTAAGCCCTATTTTTAGAATTATTCTGTTTTCATTAATAATAGGCATATTGTCTGCTATTGTTCCTATTGCTACAAAGCTAAGTCTTTTTAGGCATTTTTGGAGCAAATTTTTATTAGTTTCAAAAATTACATTGTAAAATATGTAATAAAGCTTGTCTTTAATCTCAACTTCTTTATATTTAAAATATTTAGTTGCTTGGATTAAATCTTTTAATGTTTTTTTTCTAAAATTTGGGTATTTTTTTATAAAATTTTCACTAATATCAATTGTGTTTATATTTATGCTTCTTCTGAAGTGTTTATTTAATAATTGATCTTGATCTTCTTTGTTAAAGACTATTATATATTTGTTTTGTACAAAGTTTTCTAGTTTGTTTGAGTTAATTAAAGGGTCATTTTTATTATTTAATATTAGGTATTCTTTTAAAATATAGTTGTTTATTTTGATTGCATGAAGAATTATTTCATTTTTTGTTTGTTCTAAAAATAAAAATACAAGGTTTTTAGAATAAAGATCTGTGAAGGACATGCTAAGAGCAAGACAAGTCTTAAAACTTACACAGCATCCTGCTATTTCTTTAAATGGATATTTGTCATCTTTTAGATGGGGATTTATAACTATGCTTCCAGTTTTAAAATCTTCACTTGGAAGATGGTGGTCTGTAATTATTATTTCTATTCCTTTTGAATTTGCATAATTTATTTCTTCAATACTAGAGATACCATTATCAACGGTTATTATTAAAGAGATTTTTTTTTCTAAAGCTATGTTGATTAATTCGTTTGAAAGTCCATAAAATTCTCCATTTGAAGGTATTTTATAACTAACATTAAGTCCAAAATCTTTAAGAGTTTCATACATTATTATTGTTGCTGTGATTCCATCAGCATCTTTGTCTCCAAAGATTAATATGCTTTCATTCTTTTCAATTGCTTTGTTAATTCTTTTTATAAATTTACCTATATTTTTTAATAAAAATGGGTTGTGTAGTAAATTTACGCTGTCTTCAAGGAAAAACATGAAATCTTCTTCTTTGATTTCTCGCCTTATAAGCAAAGTTGCTTCAAAAGGATTGATATTGTATTGCTTGGCAATGCGAGTTAATTCTTGGTCTTGTATATTAGTTTCTTTTTGCTGCCAAATTTTCATTTATTTCTCTAAAATTCATTTTTCAATCGATTATTCAAGGATTTTTCTTTACCAATTTCACCAAAGATTAATTAATCTTAAGCAGTAGTCATTTTGCTTATTATTGAATGGCATAGCTTTGGTGTATTGCAATTTTCATCACAATCTAAATTCATAATCATAATTTTAACTTTGCAAACTCTCATTTTATCATTCTATAATAAAAAAAAATATTATTAAATAAATTTCCATAAAATATTTGTTTTGTTATAATTAGCTTAGGAGATTTTAAATTTTATGGATGAAGTTAAAAAAGCTAAATTAGGAGGCAAAAAGAAAGAAAAAGTCGTAGCTGGGATTTTGCCTCATTCTAATAAGCCTGTAAGAGCACCTTTAATAGCGGTTCCTTCCCATCCAGTTTTTCCAGGGATGTTTATTCCAATTGTTATAATCTCTGATTCTGATATGAAAGCAATTGATTATGCTATGAAAGGTAATGGAATTATTGCTTTGTTTGTTTTGAATGATAAATTTTTAGAAAAAAACAATAATAATGCTCAACAGAAATTAATTATTGATTACAGTAAAGATATTTATTCTGTTGGAGTTACTGGAAAGATAATAAAAAAAATTAATCTTCCAGATGGTGGTTACAATATATTCGTTTCAACTTTTGATAGGATTAAATTTGTTAAAGTTGTTCTAAGTGATAAATTTCCCATAATTGAGATTGACTATTTGAAGCAAATTCCAGTTAGAAAAGACGATATTCAATCAAAGGCAGTTTACAGTAGTATTTTGCTTAGAACTAAAGAGATATTTTCACATAGAAAAATGCCTGAAGTTCAATTAAATATGGTTAATATTGAAGATAAGGGAAAATTATGTGATATTGTGGCCAGTACTATTTCATCTTCAAAAAATGATCATCAAATAGTTCTTGAAACTTTGAGCGTAAAAGATAGGCTTAAAAAAGTTTTAGAGCTAATTTATGAAGAGCTTAATTTAATTGAAATTCAAAATAAAATTGCTAAGGGCATTCAAGAGAGATTAGAGAAACAGCAAAAAGAGTTTTTTTTAAAAGAACAGCTTAAAGCCATTAAAGCTGAACTTGGCGTGGGCGATAAAAAAAACAGCGATTTAGAAAAGCTTAAAACTAAGCTAAAGGCTTTAGAATTAAAAGGAGAATCTTTAGATGTAGTTGAAAAGGAGTTAGAAAAATTTTCACTTCTTGAGACAAGTTCAGCTGAATATATTGTTATTAGAAATTATCTTGAACTTATTACTGAGCTTCCTTGGCGAGGTTTGAAAATTAATTTCGATAAATTAGATTTGCAAAAATCCAAAAAAATTTTAGATAAAACTCATTATGGAATGATGGAAGTTAAGGATAGAATTATTGAATATATTTCTGTTCTTAAATTAAGAAAGACTCAAAAAGGGGCTATTATTCTTTTGGTGGGACCTCCTGGTGTGGGAAAAACTTCTGTTGGGGCGGCTATTGCAAAAGTTTTGCGCACCAAGTTTTTTAGATTTTCTGTTGGTGGAATGCGTGATGAATCAGAGATTAAAGGACACAGAAGAACTTATGTTGGTGCTTTGCCAGGCAAAATTATTCAAGGTTTAAGAATTACTAAGACAAATTCTCCTGTTTTTTTAATTGACGAGGTGGATAAAATTTCTGCTTCAAATTATGGGGATCCTTTTTCGGTTCTTCTTGAAGTTTTAGATCCCGAACAGAATGTTAAATTTAGAGATCATTATCTTGATCTTCCTTTTGATATTTCGAATGTATTTTTTATTTTAACTGCTAATTCTGTTGAAACCATACCAAGACCTTTGTTAAATAGAATGGAGGTTATTGAAGTTTCCGGATATGTTGATAACGAAAAAATAGAGATTGCAAGAAAGTATTTAATCCCTAAAGTTTTAAGTGAAAACGGAGTTGATAAAGATTCTTTAAAATTTCAAAGCTCAGCTCTTGTTCAAATTGCTCAAGAGTATGCAAGAGATAATGGAGTGAGAAATTTTGAAAAATATTTAAACAAAATTGTGAGAAAGGTTGCAAGAAAGCTTATTGAGAATACTGAAATTAAATCCTATCAAATTTCTAATGAAAATTTAGAAGAATATGTTGGTGTGCCTGTTTTTAGAAAGGAAAGCATGCTTAATGCTATGTGTTCGGGGATGGTAATGGGTCTTGCATGGACAAATTATGGGGGTTCAACTTTAATGATTGAGACTGTAAAGACGGAGTCCAAGGTAGGTGGAATTAAATTGACAGGTAGACTTGGAGATGTTATGAAGGAATCTGCTAATATTGCCTATACTTATGTTAATAGTATCAAAGGAGATCTAAATATTAGCAAATCTTTTTTTGAAAAAAATATTATTCATTTACATATTCCAGAAGGAGCTACCCCAAAAGATGGGCCTTCTGCAGGAATTACAATAGCTAGTGCTTTTATTTCTCTTGCTCTTAATAAGGTGGTTCGACCCCATTTGGCTATGACTGGAGAACTTTCTCTTACTGGGAATGTAATGATGATAGGGGGACTTAGAGAAAAAATAATTGCAGCAAAGCGTAGTGGTGTTGAGCACATTATTGTTCCTCAGGCAAATAGAGTTGATTTAGAAGAGATTCCTATTAACATTAAGAGCGGCATTAATTTTTATCTTGTAGATAATATGCGAGAAGTCATTAAATTATTGTTTTAATTTTTTTAAATTGTTATTTAAGGCTAGTTTTACCCTAGGTTTAAATAAATAAATTAATAATGGAAGAAGAGTTAGCGATGCAAGAGATGTCGTTAGCATTGTAAAAGCAATTATTGCTCCAAGAGTTGATATTATTTTATAGGCCGAAAATGTTAAGGTTAAGAACCCTATTCCAACTGAAATAGAATTTGCGAATATTCCATTAAATACGCTAGGTATTGATTCAAGAAGTGCAGTTTTGTATATTTGATTTTTTTGGTATTTTAAAATGAAAGTATTGAAAAAATGAATTGAATAATCCACTCCAACTCCCATGCTTACAGATGCGATTGTTGCTGTTGCAGGGTTTAAGGTTATCCCAAATAATCTCATTACAGCAAAGTTTAAAAATACCGACCATGCTACTGGGATTGCAATAATTATTCCGGTTTTTACAGATTTAAAGAAAAACATAAGCAATAGTGTTATTGATCCAAGAGTTGTTATTATGTTCATAATCTGCTCTCTTACCATTGTTTTAGCTATTAACACCTTATCATATACCCCCGAGAAATGATATTTATTATTTCTCATATGTTCATTAATTGTTTCAATAGCATATTTTTCAAATTTTTTTATTCCTTCGGTTGAATTGTCTTCAATTCTTACTATAATAGATATTAATGACCAATCATCATTAATATACATTTTTTTATTGTCTTTAGTCCAATCGCTTCTATCTACTAAATTTATTAGTTTATTTAGTATAGTTTTGTTTTCAGGCAGTTTATACTCTAGCGGAGATTCTTTTTTAATTTTAAAATTTGTAAATTTTAAAATTCCATTAATAGAGCTCGATTGAGTTTTTGTAGAAAATGCATCAAGCTTGTCTGTAATTAAATCTAAGATTTGCATTGCTTTAGCATTTTTAAATTCACCCGGCTTGCCTTCAAGTTCTATTTTAAAAATCGATATACCCCCCATTTCTTTTTGCATTAGGTTTAATGTTTTTTTCACACTTGTAGTTTCTTTAAAGTAATCTTTTTCGTCAAAGTTGATTTCGATTTTTAAAAGACCCACAATAGAAATTCCCAGTATGATGACGACTATTATAGAGGATGTATATTTTCTTTTTAATATAGACTTTGTTATTTGTGTATTTAGCTTGGCAAGTTTTTCAAGGAATAATATTTTAGGTATTTTATTTTCATTTTGTTTTTCAAGAGATCTTTTTTTTGCAAATGGGATTAATGTTATTATTCCAGGCAAAACGGTTAATGAAATTGTCATTGAGATAATTACTCCAATTGACATGAAAATACCCATTGTTTTGTAAGCATTAATCGAAGAGGTTGTAAGAGATAAGAATCCAAATGCAGTTGTAAGAGATGTGAGCAGTATGGGTGTTTTAAGTTTTTTAATTGTTGTTTTTATTGATTCTTTTGAGAGTTGTTCTTTTTTTATTAATTTAAATATTCCATTTATTATGTGTACAGCATTAGCGCATCCGATTGAAATGAGTAAAACAATCATTGAAGTTTCTGGCACTGTAATAGGGGATTGTACAAGTCCTTTAATTCCAAAAGTCCAAATCAATGATAATAATGCAATAAAAATGGGAATTAATGCGCCAATTAGATTTTTTATAATAAGATAAAGTGAAATTATTACTACAAAAGTAGCAAGAGGTCCTAGAATTTTGAAGTCTTCAACCATGTAGTTTAAGATTTTTTCTCTTACTATCAAATCTCCTGTAAGATACAACTTTAGATCGTCTGTTTCATATTTTTTAATTACTTCCTCCATATCATCAAGTTCAGTTTTTAAATTTCTACTGAAGTTGATTTTGTCACTCTCTGATGGGATTATTATGAAGTATATTAAATTTTCCGAGTTGCCTAGGAATGTGTTTTTTACAAATGGAGTTGACTTTATTTTATTTTTTATTTCTTCCATATCTTTATCTGTGTAGATTTCTTTTTTAAATTGTGGAAAATAAGAAAATATGCTTGTAACGGCATTTGGAGATACTTTTAAAATTTTTGTTATTTCATTGATTACACTGTTTATTGTTTCAAAATTTTTTTTATTGAAAATATTTTTTTTATCTTGAAATATTACTATTGTAGATAAAAGTGAATTACTCTTATCAATGTCTATTAAGCTTTCAGTTTCTTTAGTCTTGGGTATAAGTTTTAAGATGTTTGCATCGAATTTAAGATTTTTTAAAAAAAATCCTAAAAAAATAGTGATTAATATAAATATTGTGAATATAATTCCTTTATATTTAATGATCAGACTTTCAAAGTCCATATTGTGCCTCTTTTTTACCTTATCACTATGTTGACAAGCTTGTTTTTAATTGCAATTATTTTTACTATTTTTTTATCGGATAAGTTTGATTTTATTTTGCTATTTTGCATTGCTATTTTTTTTAGCTCTTCTTCATCTGTTTCTTTGTTTAGTAAAATTTTGTCTTTTATTTTTCCATTTATTTGCAAGACAATTTCTTTTGCGTCTTTAATAATAAGTTTTTCATCGAATTCTGGCCATTTTGAATTTTTGAATAAACTAGGAGTTTCTCCAATATATTCCCACAGCTCTTCTGCTAAATGGGGTGCATACGGGGATAAAATAATTATAAATGGTTTGAATATATATAAATAATTTTTTTTATACTTTAAAATTTCATTTATAAATATCATCATGGCGGAGATTGCTGTGTTGAAATTTAGCTTTTCTGTGTCTTCTGTGACTTTTTTAATTACTTTATGTAGTTGAGATATTATTTCTTTTGGAGGATTGTCTTTTGATAGTTCTTTTTCTTTTAGGCTCCAAATTTTGTTTAAAAATCGAAAAACACCAATGATGCCTTTAGTGTTCCAAGGTTTAGAATCTGTTAGTGGTCCCATAAACATTTCATAAATTCTTATTGAGTCTGCTCCAAATTCCTTGATAATGTCGTCTGGGTTTATTACGTTCTTTAAAGATTTTGACATTTTGGCAATTACTTGGGTTACTTCTTTATTATCTTTTTTGTCAAAAAATTTATTGTCTTTTTCTATAACTTGGTCATTAGGTATTAAAACACCATTTTCTTTTTGATAAGAAAATGCCGTTATTATGCCTTGATTTATCAACTTTTTAAAAGGCTCTTTTGTATTTACATACCCTAGATCATAAAGAACCTTGTGCCAAAACCTTGAATAAAGTAAATGTAGTACTGTGTGCTCAGCTCCACCTATGTATAGGTCAACCGGCATCCAATATTCAATTTTTTTTTTACTTGCAAATTCTTTTTGGTTTTCAGGGTCGAGGTATCTCAAATAATACCAACAAGAGCCTGCCCATTGTGGCATTGTGTTTGTTTCTCTTGTAAAACCCGTATTATTTACATTTACCCAATCTTTAATCCTTGATAAAGGAGATTCTCCCGTTTCAGAAGGTTTAAAGTCCGCAGTTTCTGGAAGCTTTAGGGGAAGATCATTTTTTTCTAAAGGTATTGCATTTCCAAGTTTGTCAAACAAAATGGGTATAGGCTCTCCCCAGTATCTTTGCCTTGAAAAAATCCAATCTCTAAGCTTGTAGGTAACTTTTTCTTTCCCTTTTTTGTTTTTAGTGAGCCATTTTATTACTTTATCTTTTACTTCAGAATTTTTAAGATTATTAAATTCATTAGGGGAATTTATTGAAATTCCATCATCAGTAAATGCTTTTTCTAGTATTTCATTTTTCCCCGATTTTGATATCACAGGCAAAATTTTTAATTTATACTTTTTAGCAAATTGAAAGTCTCTCTCATCATGTGCTGGAACACCCATTACAGCTCCACTGCCATAAGTTCCTAGTACGTAGCTTCCAACCCAAATGGGAATTTTTTCGTTTGTTATTGGATGAAATGCATAAGATCCTGTAAAAACACCCGATTTGTCTTTTTCAAGAGAGGTTCTCTTAAGATCACTTTTTAGTTCTTCGTGCTTTACATATTTTAAGACATTACTTTTAAAGTTATTTTTTGTTATTTTTTCTATTAGTTTATTTTCTGGTGCGATTACTAAATATGTGATACCAAAGATTGTGTCTGGTCTTGTTGTAAAGACTTTGATTTTATCATTGCAGCCTTCAATTTCAAAGTCAATTTCAACTCCTGTTGATTTGCCAATCCAATTTCGTTGCATTTCTTTTACAGGTTCAGGCCATTCTAATTCTTCAAGATCGTTTAACAATCTTTCAGCATACTTTGTAATTTTTAAAACCCATTGTCTTAAATATTTTTTTTCTACGTTGTGAAATCCCCTTTCAGATTTTGGTCCATTCGGGGTTTGAATAATCTCTTCATTTGCTAATACTGTTCCAAGCTCAGGGCAGTACCATACAGGCATTTCTTTTGCATAAGCCAACCCTTTTTTATACAATTCCAGAAAAATCCACTGTGTCCATTTATAGTAATTTTCGTCGTGTGTTCTAATTTCTCGATCCCAATCATATGCAAATCCCAAAGCTTTTATTTGTTTTTTAAACTTATTAATATTTTCTTCTGTGCTTTTTTTAGGATGAGTTCCCGTTTGTATTGCATAATTTTCAGCAGGAAGTCCAAAACTATCGAATCCTATTGGGCGAAGTACATGAAATCCATTCAAAAGTTTGTATCTTCCAAATATGTCAGTAGCTGTGTATCCTTCTGGATGTCCAACATGGAGCCCGCTGGCAGAGGGATAGGGAAACATGTCAAGTATGTATAATCTTTTTTCTTTGGGAATGCTTGGATCTTCTTTTACCTTGTATATTTTGTTATTATTCCAAAATTCTTGCCATTTTTTTTCAATTTTTATGAATTCGTATTTAGACATTTGTCCTCTTGAAAATTAATCTACAATTTATTCTCTAGAATCCTTTTAAATCGCATTTTTGTAAGTTTTACTTTAATAAGTTACTAACAATTTTATGCTGTGAACTGGACTTGAACCAGCATGAGCTTGCGCTCACTAGCCCCTCAAGCTAGCGTGTCTACCACTTCCACCACCACAGCATTATTTCATTATATTTTTTATTTTAAATTCTTGTCAACTTTTTTATTTTTTTTAATTATGCATATTATTATTGTTGTTGTTACTGTAATAAATATTGCAAATATGATTATTTTTATTTTTGAAAATATTACTTCAAATGATTGTCCTAGTTTAAAGCTTAGGGTAAAGTAAATCATTATTGAGAGTAACGTTGCAAAAAAGTCAGAAACAATAAATAGATTCGATTTCATATTTCCCATTCCTGCTGATATAAATATTGCGTTTCTAACTCCAAAGGGTATAAACCTTCCTATGAATAAAGTTAATACTCCGTATTGACCATAATAGTAATTTATTTTGTCAAGCAGGTTGTTGTCTTTTTTATTTTTAAACAGCTTATTTCCCATTAATTTTCCAATGTAAAAAGATATTATGTCTCCAAGATAGGCTCCCCAAAAAATTCCTAAAAATATTAATAGGGTATATTCATTTTTTCGACTAGATAAAATTCCACCCATTAGTACTATTGCATCCTCAGAAATAGGAACATTAAGACCTGCTAAAATTAGCAAAGAAAAAAATACTATTGGGGAATAAGCTATGTTTGAATCAATGGATTCTATTATTTTGTTTATATACATTGTTGTCATCTATTTCTTGTTTTATAAGTTAAATATATGCTTGCTAAAGTTAAATATGCAAAGTAAACAATGAGAACAGTTTTTGCTATTTTTAATGCTGTTGCAGGTAGCTTTAAAAATATCGATACAGCAAATATTAGGCAGCTTATTATTGTTATTGGTGTGGTAATTTTTCTTAATTCTTTAGTTTTTGATGGGTAAATAAACTTTATTGGGATAAAGCTTAGAATAATGCATATTGATATCGTAATAAGATTTGTTATTTGTCCTATTTTAAAGATTATGTTTAATATTACAAAGATATTCCATAGAGAAGGAAATCCTCTAAAGTAGTTATCATTTGTTTTTGCATCTGTTCTTGAGAATTGATATGCTGATGAGAGTAAAATTCCAATACAAATGGCGATTTTATATTTTTCTGCAATGAATTCTCCCAAATAAAAAAATATAACGGGTATGAATGTATAGTTTATATAGTCTGTAATGTTATCAAGTAGAGTGCCATCAATTTCAGGTATTAATTCCTTTACCTTAAGCTTTCTTGCCATAGTTCCGTCAATTCCGTCTATTATAAGCCCTATTACTGTTAACTTTAAAAGAAGAGAATAATCACCATTTACAATTGAAATTATTGAGTAAAGTCCTACAATCAATCCAGATGCTGTAAAAGTATGTACAAGCCAAGCTAAAATCAAATTGATATTTTTCACAGTAAATCTCCTTTTATTGGAATATTTTTTTTATCTCTTCGAGTCTACATTTGAAAATGTTAATAACATTTTCTATCGGTGCTTTTTTTGTTAAATCTACTCCGGTAATATTTAAGGAATCTAATGGATATTTAGAACCACCTGTTTTCAAAAATTTTATATAATTTTCTACCGCATCTTTTTTATTTTCTTTAATGTCTTTGTATATTGATAAAGCGGCCGCAATTCCTGTAGCATACTGATATACATAAAAGGGTGAATAAAAGTGAGGAATCCTAAGGCATTCAAGGGGACTTAATTCGTCAAATTTTAGACTAGGTCCAAAGTACTTTTTTAGCAAATTCATATAAGTTTCCGTTAGTGTTTCTTTTACTATAGGTTTTTCTTTACTAATCATTTCATGAATAATGTACTCAAATTCAGCAAACATTGTTTGTCGAAAGAATGTTGAAACCATGTCGTCAATTTGTGTGAGTTTTATATATTTTATTTTTTTAGTATCTGTTTCGTTTTTAAGCAAATATTCTGCTAATATTTGTTCGTTAATTATTGATGCTATTTCTGCTTCAAAAATGGAATAATTATAATGAGGAAATGGATTGTTTTTTATGCTAAAGTAAGAGTGCATTGAATGTCCCGCTTCGTGTGCAAGCGTAAACATATCTCTTATTGATTCGTCTTTGTAATTAAGAAGTATATAAGGTTTCCCATTATATGATCCGGCGCTAAAAGCTCCTGATCTTTTTCCGGTATTCTCGTATTTATCAACCCATCTTTCTTTTAAAAGACCGTTTCTTAAGATTTCTGTATATTCGTTTCCCAGTATCTTTAAAGATTTTAATATTTTTTCACAAGCTTCTTCAAACGAATTTTTAAATGTTATTCCTTTTGTTAATGGTACGTAAACATCGTAATGATGTAGATATTCTTGGTTTAAAGCTTTTTTTCTAAATTCATAATAGTCATTAAGAGCAGATAAATTTTCATTTACAGTTTCTATTAAATTTGTATAAACTTTTTTGTCAATGTTATTTGAAAATAGTTGCATTGAAAAGGTATTTTCAAACTTTCTTGTCTTTGCAATGAAATGATTTTTCTTAAAGTCTGAAATAATAAGATTAGCAAGTGTATTTTCATTGTTTTTGTATTTTTGATAAAATTTCAAAAAGGCTTCTTTTCGTATTTTTTGATCTTCGTTTTGTAAAAATAGTGTATAGGTTGAATTGGTTAGAGTGTGTCCATTAATTTCTCCGAATTCCATATCAGCATTTGTTAATGCTGAGAATATGTTTTGATAAGTTGAGTAAAGAGGGGTGTAGTTAGCAAGTATTTCTTCTTCTTGTTCGCTTAAAATATGTTTTTTTTCTTTTAGTATTTTTTCAATTGCAATTTTTTTGTCTTTAAGCTCAGGTGCAGTTATCCAAGCTTGAATTTTTTTTGCATCTGTTTTTAGTATTTTGGGCATGAAGAATGAGGTGGTATTAGATACTTTTGTAGCTAAATTGACACATATAGAATATATTTTATTTGAATCTTTGTTGGTTACATCTGTTTCTAATTGAAGCATTGCATAGTAAGAGACTTTCTCTAAATCTTCCATAATTTTATAGTATTTATTTAAAGTTTCTTTAAATAAATCAAAATTTAATTCCAATTTTTCATATTTTTTAAATTCTTTGGTTTTAATTTCAATATCATTGACTGCTTTTACATATTCTTCTTCATTTGCAAATAGAAAAGATAAATCCCATTTATCATTCTCATTGATTTCATTTCTATTTATCACTAAATTCTCCTCTTCCTTTTCTTCATTGTTTGGAAAGAAATAGTACATTGAAACTTTATAAACATTGTGCCTTTTATTTTACAATAAAGTCTAAACTTTATATATAAAAAGCCTTTAAGTTTAACTGTTGAATAAAGATTCTAATAAAAATTTTTTAAATTTTAAAAATGCTATTCCTCGATGGGATATTTTATTTTTTTCTTCAAGTTTTAAATCGCTAAGCTTTTTATTATTTTTAGTTAAAAATATTGAATCATAACCAAATCCATAGTTTTTATCACCATTTAAGCTTAAGGCAATTTTTCCTTTAATAATTCCTTTAAAATTTGATATTTGTCTATTTTTTGATATATAGCTTATGTTGCATATAAAATATGCTTTTCTATTTTTTTCATTTTTCATTAAGTCTAAAATAAGTTGATTTTTTTCATTAGTGTTTAATTTTTTACACAGTTTATAAGTGTCATATCTTTTAGAGTAAATTCCAGGTTCCAAGTTTAGCGCTTCAATGCATAACCCAGAATCCTCTCCAAAAACATTTTGTTTTTTATTTAAAATTTCAAACAGCGCTTTTGCTTTGAGCAAAGAGTTTTCTTTAAATGTTTTTCCTGTTTCTTTTATGTTAAAGTTTTGAGGGACTATTAAGTTTAAATTGGGTATATTCAATATATTTTTTACTTCATTTATTTTATTTTCATTTGTTGTTGCAAAAAATAGTGTTTTCATTTACATAATAGTAAAGTATTTGTGAATTTAATTGTATAATCATATTAGTTTTAAGTATTGTTTTCTTTAATAATTATGTAATTATGTTTATTTGTTGAGTATTTTTGTACCAGGTTTTTATCGAAAAAATTTGTATTGTTGTCTAAGGTATTAAAATAAATTTTTAATTTTTTTGTTTGAGCTTGGTATTTTTTAGTAAGGTTTGACATGAAAAAAAGAATTAAATTCAAGATTATTTTAGGTTTTAAGGGAATTTTCAAGTTTTTTTTGGCTATTTATAATTCTTTTTTTGTAGCCCTTAAAGTTATACATTCTTTTTTAAAGCAAAATATTAGCTTTATGGTTATTCCTCATGTTAAAGGGAATGTAAAAAATATTAAAATTTCTTTTTTGACTTTATTTTTCTTTTCTATATTTTTTTTAGGTGGTTTTATAGGGTTTGTTTTGCTTGCTGTTAATTATGTTACTCTCTCATCAATTGTGAAATCCACAGAGAAAAATTACTCTTTAGCAGAATCTGAGATTGAAGATTTTAGAAATACAGTTGTGGAAATTAATTCTGTTGCAAAAAATTTTTCCAAAATTTTAGATGAGCTTAAAACCTCTTTAAAAATTAATTCTAGTAGTGTTGATTTAAATAAAAATAAACAAGATGGAGACCTTTCTGATTTTATTGATTTGCAAATTTTAGAAGCTAATTCAATAAAAGAACTTAGCGATCTTAAAAATATTAAAAGCAAAATAGAAAGTTCAATTCCTCCACTTAAAAGCATAGTCAAGGTTTTGCATGCTCAGGATAAACTTTTAAATGATATTCCTTCTCTTTGGCCCCTTGCAGGTGGATCTGGAATTATTACTTTGCATTTTGGCCCCGCTATTGAACCTTTTACCAGGCAGTGGTACATCCATAAAGGCATAGATCTTGGAGGAGTTAGAATTGGGACTCCCATTGTTGCAACTGCTGATGGAGAGGTTGTTAGGGCAAGTTATCAGTCAGCAGGCTATGGCAATTTTGTTCAAATTAAGCATAAGTATGGACTTGCAACGCTTTATGCACATATGTCGCGTCTTAATACTTCTAAAGGGGCTTATGTTAAAAAGGGGCAGATAATTGGATTTATGGGGCAAACAGGTTATGCAACAGGCCCACATGTTCATTATGAAGTTCGTGTAGGTTCTCAAGTTATTAATCCCGATATGTATTTAAATTTAGCAACAGGAGTTTCGAAGTAGATGTTAAATTTTTTGACTGTTAAAAAAGAAACAAAAGCATCATCTTTGTTTCTTTTTGATGAAATAAAAACAATAGTGGGTGTTGGTGATTTTTTTAAAGGAGATTTAGTTTCAAATAATTTTATTCGACTTGATGGCGATTTTATGGGCACTATTAGTTCTACAAAAAGAGTAATTATTGGAGAGAGTGGGAGAGTTAAGTCTAGTATTGATGCTAATGAGCTTGTTATTTCTGGAATGGTTGTTGGCAATATTTATGCTAAAAGCAAAATTAAAATATTCGCATCAGGATGTGTTATTGGAAATATTTCTTGTAAGTCGATTGAAGTTGAAGAAGGCGCTATTATTGATGGGTATATGGATATTGGTGCTGAATATCTTAGAGTCCCTGAAAGAAATACATTTTTTTATACTGGTTCTTATAAGGTTAATGAAGATCTTTTAATTGAAATTAATAAAGAGCATCAAGAAGAAAAAAAATCTTTTCAACCTTTAGAAGGCGAAGATGATAAATATTTTTCAAGTGTTATGAGCAAAATAGATGAAAGTAAATAATTTGATTGCGGGAGCATTAAATCTTAATTCAAAAGATTATAAAAAAGGTGGCAAAAAAGTATTTTTTGACAAAAGTAATGTTTTTTCTTCGGTATTTCAGATTGAAAGTGTTAAAGAGGATAAGCGTTTTATTTTGCTTGAAAATGGTGAATTTAATCTTGATTTGATTAAAGATATGTTAGATGGAATTAACGAAATTGGCGAGAGACTTTTGAGTGAGCCTTCCAGGCAAAATGTGATTTTTTACAAAAAAGTTATTTCAGAGTTTATATCCATTATTATATCATCTTCTGTTTGTTTGAAAGAACAAAAAGGGGGTAGTTTAGGAGATCCTAAGCGTCCTAAGTATAGAATTATTAAGATTATTAACGATAAGTTAGACAAACTTGCCTATTCTGTTTTACAAAATCAAATGACCCAGATTAAACTTTTAGACAGCATTGAAGAGATTCAAGGTTTGCTTGTTAATTTACTAATGTGAGTTAGGTTTAAACTTTTAAAATGCTTTTAATTTCAAATTAAAAGGGATTGCTTGACAATCCCTTTGTTTAATAGCAAAAATATTTAATTTGTAATTAAATATTTTTTACTTATTTCTAAAAAGGTTTTTATTTGTTCATTTTTCCACTCTTCAGATTTATTTAATTTTTTCATCATTATTTCAGCAACTCTTGGAGCAGCTTCAATTGTAGCTTGAGGATTTAAAGGTAACGATCTTGTTCTTCTTGCTAAAACATCGTCAATAGTTTTGGCTTGCTCAAATTCAATTGAAAAAGCTATTTGAGCTTCATTTAAATCCAAGTCTTCGTGTATCTTTTTGTCAAACCCTTCCATATTTTTTAGAATTTCAAAGTCACTACCATAAGCTTTAAAAGGTTCAGGAATTTTTATTACTTCTTCTTTTTCAAGATAACCGTGTAACTTTAAATTTTTTGTAGTTGATGTATAACTTGGTATTAAATTTTTTTCTATGGCCTTAAGCAAGGTTTTTTCTGCCATTTTTCTATATGTAGTATATTTTCCCCCCGCTATTGTAATAAGGTTTGAATCTGATATAAATATTTTTTCATTTCTTGAAATTTTTGAAGTGTTGCCCTTAGCTTTTGGATCTATTATTAAGGGTCTTATTCCAGTATATACGCTTTTTATATCCGATTTTTCTATTTTAATATTTAAATAGTTGTTTAAATTATTTATTATAAAGTCAATCTCTTCATCAAATCTCTCAGGTTCTGCTTCTATATCTTTTATTGAAATGTCGGTGCTTCCGCAAACAACACTATCATACCAAGGAATAGCGAATAAAATTCTATTGTCACTAGTTTTAGGTATTAATATTGCATGATTTTTGGGGAATTTGTCTTTTTTGATTATCAAATGGCTACCTTGGGAAGGTTTGATAATGTTTAAAGCTTTTTCATCATCTAATCTTCTTATTTCATCTGAAAATATTCCTGTTGCGTTTATTATACATTTGCTTTTTAATGAAATTTCTTCTTTTGACAATGTATTTTGTATAATAACCCCTGAAAGTTTTCCGTTTTCCTTGCTAAATTTTTTAAGCTCTGTATAGTTAAAGGCAATGCCCCCTTTTTCGGTAAAAGTTCTTAATAATGTTATTGCCATTCTAGCATCATCGAATGAATCATCGTAATATAGAACAGAGCATTTAAGGCCTTCTGTTTTAATATTGGAGGCTTTTTCAATGGTAGATGCTTTGGATAGTAATTTAGTTTTATATTTGGCAGTTTTTTCTTTGCCCATGAGATTGTGGTAATAACTTAATCCAAAATAATAATAAGGTATTTTTAAAATATTATAAATAGGAGTAATGAATGCACATTCGTTAATTAAATGAGGTGCATTTTTCTCAAGAATGGCTTTTTCGTGTAAAGCTTCTTTAACTAAAGAAATATTCCATTGAGCCAAATATCTTACTCCACCGTGAATTAATTTGCTTGATCTAGAGGAAGTTCCTTTTGCGTAATCAAATTTTTCTACAAGCATTGTCTTGTATCCTCTTGTGATTGCGTCTACTGCAATACCAAGACCTGTTGCGCCCCCCCCAATTATTATTAGATCAAATTCTTGATTTTCAAGATCTTTTAATTTTGTTTCTTTGTTATAATTCATGAAATTTGAATATTCCTCCATTTTAGTTAATTTCTTTTCCTTTTAATTAAATGCTAGATTTTAGAAATTTGCAAAAACCATTTGTTTTAATTTCATTAAGTAGCGCTATAAAGCAATTAGACATCGATTAAAAAATTTAATTAAGTGCTGTTCGTATAATCGATTGATTTGCTTACCAGGCATTTTTACTATATATTGTTTTAGTTTTAAAGAATTAAAAAAATTGTACATAATTTTTTCTCCAGTATATTTTGTTATGATCTTTAAAGTCTTGTTTTGAACTTTTATAGACCGTGAGAGTTTTATACCCAAGATTTTGACCTTTCGATTGCTTTGTTCCAATTCTCAAGAAGATTTTCTTTTTTATTTTTTGGCATTGAAGGTTCAAATATCTTATCTACTTGCCAAAGGCTTATTATTTCTTCAGCACTTTGCCAATAACCCGATGCAAGCCCTGCAAGATAAGCAGCTCCAAGAGCGGTTGTTTCTGTTATTTTTGGTCTTACAACTTTACATCCTAAAAGATCAGCTTGAAATTGCATTAACAGATTGTTTTGACTTGCTTTCCCGTCTACTCTTAATTCTTGAATTTCAAAGTTGGGAACGGATTTTTTCATGGTATTTAGTATGTCAAAGCTTTGAAATGCAATGCTCTCAAGAGCGGCCCTTGTAATATGAGCTTTTGTTGATCCTCTTGTTATTCCGATAATTGTTCCTCTTGCATAAGAATCCCAATGAGGTGCACCAAGTCCAACAAATGCTGGTACAAAATAAACCCCCCCATTATCTGAAGCAGAGCTTGCCAATGATTCTGCATCTGAGCTTTTTCTGAAAAGTTCAAGGCCATCTCTTAGCCACTGGATTACGGCTCCACCAATAAAAACACTTCCTTCAAGAACATAAGTTACAGATTTTTTTCTTCCCCATGCAATTGAAGTTAAAAGCTTTTCATGGTTAATAATTGGTTCTTTACCTATATTTACTGTTACAAAGCAGCCAGTTCCATATGTGTTTTTAGCCATACCTTTTTTAAGGCAAGCTTGTCCAAATGTTGCTGCAAATTGATCTCCGGCAATTCCTGCAATAGGAATTTCTACTCCAAATAGCGATGTGTCTGTTTTACCATATATTGTAGAACTCTCTTTAAGTTCGGGTAAAATTGCTTTTGGAATATTTAATATGCTTAAAAGTTCATCATCCCATTCTAATGTTTTTATATTTAACAATAATGTTCTTGAAGCATTAGAATAATCGGTTGCATGTACTTTTTTTTGAGTTAGATTCCATAGTAGCCATGTATCTATTGTTCCAAAGCATAATTCACCATTTTCAGCTTTTTGTCTGGCACCTTCTATATTATCTAGGATCCACAGTATTTTTGTCCCGCTAAAATATGAATCTAGTACTAAGCCTGTTTTTTCCAAAATAATTTTATCTTTTCCCTCTTGTGTTAATTGGTCACAAATTTTTGAAGTTCTTCTATCTTGCCATACTATTGCATTGTAAATAGGTTTTCCTGTATTTTTTTCCCATATAACTGTAGTTTCTCTTTGATTAGTTATTCCAATAGCATCAACTGCATTTGGCAAAATTCTTGAATTTGCAAGAGCTTCTGTTATGACTCCAAGTTGTGAACTCCATATTTCAGTAGGATCATGTTCCACCCAACTTGGTTGTGGATAAATTTGAGTGAATTCTTTTTCAGCAAACCCTTTTATGTTTGCATTTTTATCAAATACTATTGCTCTTGAGCTAGTAGTACCTTGATCAATAGATAAAATGTATTTCATAATTTTTCCTTTTTGTTTCAACAAAGATAAATATCTTTTAACCTTTGTTATTTTTTAGTGTAAATTCGTAAATTATAGCGCCCAAGATTGCCCCAATTATTGGGCCAATTATTGGCACAATAAATATACTTAGGTTGTCAAAGCCATGATTTTTAAATCCAGCAAATAAGAGTAAAATTCTTGGTCCTAGGTCTCTTGCAGGATTAATGGCATAGCCATTCATTCCCCCAAAACTTATTCCTATTGCCAAAACCAATGCTCCTGTAATGAATGGAAGAAATGGATTGTCATTGTGTTTTTTTACAAAATCTCCAACAACAGAAATTAAAAACATTAGCAAAAAAGTTCCAAAAACTTGATCAATAAATCCAGGCAAAAATCCAGGAATTGCAGGGAAAGTTGCCATTATGCCTTGAGTATTTTCTAGGCCAGGATCTATTTCTATCCATTTAGGATAAAATACGACAAGTGTCATTAATGCGCCTGTAAATGCTCCTAATATTTGCGCTACAATGTAATGAAAAAGTTTTGAAACGGGAAATTTCCCAATACTTGCTAATCCTATGCTGACAGCTGGATTTAGATGTGCCCCGCTAATTCTTGCTGATGTATAAATGCCAAATGTTACACCCATTCCCCATCCAAATACAATATTTGTATATCCCCCTTTTATTATTTCTCCTGCTATTTCGGGATTTGAAGGAAATAATACTGTCATTGCAACAGATCCAGTTCCTAGAGCTAATAGGATAAATGTTCCTAAGAATTCCGATATAAATTCTTGGAATTTTGTATAATTCATATTTTATCTCCTCATTTTTATATCAATTTTATTTTTTTTTTAAAAAGTTTTAATTTTTAAAATCGAATGTATTGATTTTAAATCAAATTTCATTGTGTTTTTATAAAATGGCTAGAATTTTTATATTTTAGCCATTTTATTTCAAGAATAATTAACATTTTTAATTATTCTTGAAATAAATATTTACATTTAATATATTATTTTTAATTAAGATTAATGTCAATAAATTAAAGTTTTTAATTTATAATTTATTGATTTCTTTCCTAAAATTTGTTTAAGGATTTTTTATTTTATATTAAAATTTTTACATTGGATTTTTTTGATTAATTAGGTTTTATGATTTAGCAATTTTTTAGCTTATATTCGAATTATTGAAGTTATTTTTGGAGGTAGACTTGGTGATTGTAATAGAAGGGTTAATTGGGGTAGGAAAAACTACTCTTGGAAATATTTTATCAAAGGAGCTAGAAGTTCCTTTTTACAGTGAGCTAAATAATGATTTTACTTTGTCCGTATTAGATAAATTTTATAAGGATAAATCCAGATGGGCATTTCCAGTTCAAATTAATTTTCTTAATGAGAGGTTTAAGTTAATAAAAGGAGTGTTTAGAACAAAAGGAGGCATACTTGACAGATCTATTTATGGTGATTGTGTATTTGCGTCTCTTTTAAATTGCGATGGGTATATCTCTGATGAGGAGTATAAAATATATGTTGATCTTCTTGGTAATATGCTTGAACATTCTCAGCAACCAAGTTTGCTTGTTTATCTTGATTGCAGTATTGATGAGGTTGAACGCAGAATTAAAAATAGAAATAGAAGCTTTGAAATGAATATTCCCAGAGATTATCTTGAAGGTCTTAATAAAAAATATTTGAAGTGGTACGATGAATACAGTTTGTCTTCAAAGATAAAATTTTCTTATGATGATATAAATATTTTTAATGAAGAAGATAAGAATAAAGTGATTTCTTTAATTAGAGATAAACTTGTACTATAATTACTTTTAGTAGATTGACATTCTTTTGTTTTATTTTAAAGGTTGAGTGTTAATGGAGGTTCTTATGAGAAGATTATTTCTTCTGTATTTTTTATGTTCTTATGTTTTTTTGAATTTGTTTGCTCAAGGTAGTTATTCTTATATTGATAAGCAAAAAGAGCTTGCTATTTTTTATTATGAGGTTGGCCAAAGGTATATAAACGTTGGTAAAGTTAAAAAGGGAAAGCTTTTTCAATCAAAAGCTTTAAAGATTTATCCAAACTTGAAAAAGGGAGTTGATATCAAGCTTGCAGTTAAAGAACTTGATGCTAGGATTAAGGATGACAATTCCAAGGTTGTTATGCTTGAGGATGTTAAGCTTGAGGAGATACCTGGAATAGTGCATGAAAAAATAGAAATCAATGATTTTACAAATGCTCCTAAAATAGAATACATTGCTCAAAGAGAGAGAAGTAAAAATCAAGATAAAATTATTAAGTTTCAATTTGGAAAGTTTGCAAGAGCTTTAATTTCTCAAAACTTTGATTTGTTTGCCTCTGTTATTGCAGAGAAAGTTAATGTTATGGGTCAATTTGAATCAAAATATGATTTTATATCAGCTTTGTCAAGTGCTTCATCTAAGGTTAATGCTGATGAGTTAGAGTATTTATCAGTTGATGATTATTACGATTTAAAGTCTTTGAAAATTTTAAAATCCAACGATACTTCTTTTGTTGTTAATGTGAATGCCAAAAACAATGATGTTACTAAAAATTTTCCATTTTGGAAAGAGCGTCAGACTTTAATTTTTACTAAAGAGGATGATAATAATTGGTTTTTGTCTTCCATAGAGTGAAATCTTAGTGTTGTAATTAAAAACATTATCATTAATATATTTATAAACAAGTCTCCAATTTTTTCATAGATAGTTGTAAATGTTGGAGACAATTTTACGGTTGATAATAAGTAGCCTTTTGTAAAAGTTTCTAATCTTTTAATGATTTCTCCATATTCGTTGATGATTGCAGTAATTCCTGAGTTTGTAGCTCTAATGGTTTTGATTCCATTTTCAATGCTTCTAAATTTAGCCACAACAAAGTGTTGCCATTCTGCTGAATTTGTTTTTGACCAAGAGTCGTTTGAAAAATTTAGTAATGTATTAGCGCCTTGGATTTTATAAAACCTTGAAAGTTCTGGAAATGCGTCGTCATAGCATATTAAGGGAGCGAATTTAAATTTTTTCAATTTCAATATTTCAATTTTATTACCTTCAAGTTGCCCCAGGATTCTAAAATTTTTTAAAAAAAAGTTTCTTACAAATTCATATTCGTAAAACGGAATTTTTTCTGCAAAAGGGACCAAGAATATTTTAGAGTATATATTTGCAATGTTAAGGTTTGGCTCTACCATATAAATAGAATTTTGTTGGATTCTTATAGTTTTTTCAATATTTGAGGGAGCCCCAATGGCAAATGGGATTTTTCGCTCTTTTATAAAGCTTTTAAGTTCATTATGCAAATCATAGTTTTTAAAGTATTGGTCTTCTTTGTTAAAAGGATAAGTTAGCACCCCTTCACTCCAGATTACAAATTCTATTTTTGGATTTTCTTTTAAGGCTTGTTTTGTAATTTCAATAGAATCACTTATTCCCTTTTTGTCATTTCCAGGTAACCATGGATCAGTATTGAGTTGAATAGCTGCAATGTTTAGACTATCTATTTCTTTTGACAATAAGTCTTTTAGTTCTGTCTTTTTAATCATTCCGTAAGTAAAAGATGTTGTTATTAATAGTATTGGAAATATTATGTTTAGTAAATTTGTTTTGTTTTTATGGATTAAAAAGTCTGCAATTCCTGAGTTTAAAAAGTAGACTACAAATGATACAAAAAATACACCGAAAATATCTGCTACTTGAATTAAGTTGCTAAAGTTATTTACAGTGAAAGCTGCAAGTCCCCAGGGATATGCTAAAAATCCAATTGATCTTGAGTAATCATAAAATGTAAAAAGTATTGCTATTGTTATTGTCTTATTTTTAAAGTTTTTTAAAGAGTAATAAAGAAAATAACCTAAAGTTAATGAATATGGAATGTATCCTATTACCACTCCTATGAATGTAATCCATCCAAATGCATGAAAAAATCCAAGCCAAAAATTTTGCAAACTGTTGGCTATTATGAAGTAAAACACTGTCAATCCTATTAATGTTTTTTTATCTTTTAGTTTATTTAAGGCTATAAAAAGCGGCACATAAGCAATAAATCCTAGTACTGAATATCCGGTTTCTTTGATTTCATTTGGAATTGCAAGTGTTGTAAGAATTCCTGAAAATGCGGCTAGGCAAAAGTATCTAGTTTTCATTTTTCCTCTTTTTTACTATTATTAATAATATAATAATGTAATATATTTAACACTATCATTAATAATTTTAAATGATAGCATTGATTTTTTGTGTTATTTTTGAAAATTTATGCTTATAATAGACTTTTAAAGAGTAAAGGAAATTATGTTAATTTTTGGTTTTATTGGTTTATTGTTTTTAAATCTTTTCAGTTTGCATGCTCAAGGAATAGTTACCAATAAAGATGCTCAAGAGGAGTTTAAATGGGCTCTTAATTCTTATAATAATGGAATTTATGATGATGCTCTTTTATCTTTTAAAAAAATTTTAAGCTTTGATCCTAATAACCTTGATTATCATTTTTGGACTGGCAATGTTTATTATAGGCTAGGTTATGTTGAAGAAGCTTTAATGGAATGGAGAAATTTAAAAGATCAAGGTTATAAGGTCCCTTATCTTAGGCATTTGATTTCTACTATTGAGCAAAGGAGAGGTATTTTTTCAAATTACGAACTTGATTTTAAAAAACTTGTAAAAGTCGCTTCTCTTGATAATTCTATTTATAAAAGGCCACATGGATATCAGATTACATCTTTAAGGGCTGATAATTACGGTGGATATTATGCTGCTAACTTTGTAGGTAATGAAATATTGTATTTCGATGTTAATAATAATGTTAGTGCTTTAGTTAAAGATGGATTTAGTTACTTAAAATCCCCTTATGATGTTATCGAGGTTAATAATTTGCTTTACGTGACTCTTTATTCAAGTGATGAAATTGGTGTTTATGACAAAGTTTTTGGAGTTAAAAAGAGATCTATTGGGAAAAAAGGCACAAAAGACGGTGAATTGCTTGCTCCTCAGTATATGACTATTGATAAGAGAAACTATATTTATGTGAGTGAATGGGGAAATAAAAGAGTGAGTAAATTTGGACTTGAGGGCGATTTTATTCTGCATTTCGGCCATAGAATTTCGGGTTACAAGGGCCTTTTAGGTCCCACAGGTGTTACTTATTTGAATGAAAACATTTACGTTGCAGATTCTTTGAGAAATACTATTGAAGTTTTTGATACTAGCGGTAATCATTTGTATTCAGTTTCTACTTTTATTGAAGGAATAGAGGGTCTTAGTAGTGATTCTGCTGGCAATAATGTTATAATATCTTCAAGACATGGTGTTTATAAGTACAATATTGCTAAAAAGACAATTACAAAAATTTTAAAAGCAGATAAAGTGAATTCTAAAATTTCTTCATCTATTTTGGATGCTAATAATCAGATGATTGTCTCAGATTTTAATAATGCCAAAGTCTCAGTTTATAAGAGTGATTCAAGTCTTTATGACAGTTTGAATGTTGATGTTAGAAGAATAGTTAGGCTTGGGGGGCCCAAAATTTATGTCGAGCTTAATGTAAGCAGTAAAAGCGGATTACCGGTTGTTGGGCTTAAAAGCGAAAACTTTTCAATTGCAAATGAAAATTATTACATTGTTAATCCTAAGGTCGCATACAATGTAAATGCTTCTAAAGACATTAATATAGCAGTTGTTTTTGATAAATCTTCTTATATGAAAAATTATGATTTAGATCAAATTGTAGGTTTAAATGCTTTAATAGAGTCCTCAAAAAATAAAAACTTTAGTTTTATAAATGCAACAAATGTTCCCATTATAGATAATATTGAAAGCTTGACAAATAGCATTAGAAATACAAGTTCTCTTGGTCCTTATAGTACAGATTCTGTAAAAACAGATGTTAGTTTGAAGTTAGCAGGTTCTGGGCTTATGTCAAAAAGTTCAAGAAGAGCGGTAGTTTATTTTAGTGGTGGTGTTTTAAATCGTAAATCCTTTGAAAAGTACTCTTTAGATACGATAGTAAGCTATTATAAAAATAATGATATAAGATTTTACTTAATATTGTTTGGCAATGATCCTGTTAACAGTAAGCTTCAATATTTAGTTGATGAAACAGGTGGTGCCATAATTCCTTTTTCATCTTATGAAGGAGTATCTAAAGTATATGATTTAATTTTAGAACAAAAAACCGGTACTTATTTGCTAGAATATTATTATCCAGGCCCCCAGGAGCCTAATAAATACTTTAATTTATCTGTTGAAGCAAATATAAATCAACAGACAGGAAGAGGTGAGTTTGCATATTTTATCAATTAGATTGATTTTTGATTTTATTAGGGGGGGGATAAGCTGTGAGGCTTAATGCAGGGATTGTGGGGCTTCCCAATGTAGGTAAATCTACTTTATTTTCATCGTTGACATCATCTAAAGTTGAGATCGCGAATTATCCTTTTTGCACTATTGAGCCAAATATAGGAATAGTAGAGATTCCTGATGAAAGGCTTTTAAAAATTGCTGAGTGTATTGTTCCACGAAAAATTATTTCTGCTGCTATGGAATTTGTGGATATTGCAGGTCTTGTTAAAGGAGCATCAACAGGCGAAGGACTTGGCAATAAATTTTTGGCTAATATTCGAGAAGTTTCTCTTATTATTCATGTTGTCAGATGTTTTGAAGAAAAAGAAGTTATTCATATTAATAATGATATTAATCCTGAGAAAGATATAGCTACAATCAATGTTGAGCTTTGTTTGGCAGATCTTGAAACTGTTCAAAAAAGCCTTCAAAAACAAGAAAAAAATGTTAAAAGCACCGATAAAAAAGTTAGCGAATCTTCTAAAGCAATTGTTTTAATGCTAAAAAGACTTGAAGAGCATTTAAGCAATATGAATCCTGTTGTTGATTTTAAATTTGATGATTTTGAATACAACTTTATTAGATCATTAAATCTTTTGACTTTTAAAAAAGTTTTGTATGTTTGTAATGTTGATGAAAATTCACTTAGTGGTAATAAATATACAGATATTGTAAAAAATATTGCCTTGAAAGAAGGGAATGATTTTTTAATCTTATGTGCCAAAATTGAAGCTGAGCTTTCCGAAATAAAGGATATATCTTATAAAAATGAAATGTTAGAATTATTTGGGATAAATAATAGCAGTCTTGGCAATTTAATTAAAAAAGCCTATTATACTTTGGGACTTAGAACTTATTTTACAGCGGGTTTGCAAGAAGTTAGAGCTTGGACATTTAAACAGGGCATGAAAGCTCCTAAAGCTGCTGGAATAATTCATAGTGATTTTGAGAGAGGTTTTATTAAAGCAGAAGTTTATTCTTGTGAGGATTTGTTTGAATTTCAAAGTGTTCAAAGACTAAAAGAGAAAGGACTTGTTAGAATTGAAGGTAAAGAATATCTGGTAAGAGATGGAGATGTAATCTTTTTTAAATTTAATGTTTAGATTTATTTTATATTATGGGCGGTTTATTTTTCAGCAGTATAAAGCTAGTTAGTTTGTTTGTTTTTAATATTGTTATTTGTTTGCTTTATTTGTTTTTGTATGATGCAATTTTTTTTTACTTTGTTTTGACACTTCTTTTAGTAAATTTTTTTGTAATTCTTTTTTATTTAAAGTATTTTTGTTCTGTCTCCTTTAAAGGATCTAAGATTTATTATAAGGGTGTTTTTTTAAGTTGTAATTTTGGTTTTGATGACGTTATTTCGTTTGAAAAAAGATTATCAGACAATGTTTTGATTTTGAAATTAAAAAATAAAAAAAAAATTAAGGTTTGTTTTTGGGTAGGCAATGGTTCGAGTGAATTATTCAGAGAGCTTAAATTTAAAAGAAAAGATTTGTTTATTCCAAAATTGGAAAATTTTCCAATAAGATACTATTTGTCTTATGTCTATCTTTGCATGTTTTTGGCCCGTATTATGATTAGTTTATTTGTTTATTATCTTTCATTAAACAATATATTTATTTTTTTATTTATTTGCTTTATTGATATTAAAGTTTTGTTAGGCGATTTTTTAGTTATCAGTAATATAGTGTTGTTTTACGAATTTAGAAAAGATTCAATTTATGAAAGGAAAATCTTTAAGAGTGAAATTTATTTTTATGAATTTTTTGAAAAAATTTTTATTGCTAGGGAATTTGAATTTAATAATAAAAATTATTTATGCTTTTCTTATAAAGGTAATCATCCGGCAAAAAAAGTATATATTTTGAATAAAAAAATTTCTTATTCCATGCAAAAGGTTTTTGAATATATTAAACAAAACTATTGCACTGAATTAACTTAAGCTTTGATTGACTATATTTAAATTAGTTGATATATTAAAATTATTGTTTAATAATATTAAGGAGTATCACTTGAGAAAAAATGCATCTGCATTGAAGCGCTCTCGCCAAAATTTAAAAAGAAAGATTAGAAATGTAAGTGTAAAAAGTGAATTAAAAACAATAGAAAAACGCTGTATCAACATGATTAAAGCGGGCAAGAAAGACGAAGCTATTGAATTTTTTAAGTTTGTTGCAAAAAAACTAGACACTGCTGCTAGAAAGCGAATAATTCATAAAAATAAGGCCGCTAGAAAAAAATCTCGTTTAAATGTTTTGCTGTTAAAACAAGGAAATTAGTTTATGTCTTTTTCAAGAAGACCAAAGGTTACTAAGTCAGATATTGTTGATCAAATATCTTTGAACATTAGAAATAATAATCTAAAATTAGAAAAAAAATACATAAGACTTGTGATAGATGCTTTTTTTGAAGAGCTTAAGGGCAATCTTTGTTCGAATAATGTTATTGAGTTTAGATCTTTTGGTACATTCGAAGTTAGAAAAAGAAAGGGACGTTTAAATGCGCGTAATCCTCAAACAGGGGAATATGTTAAGGTTTTAGATCATCATGTTGCGTATTTTCGTCCAGGCAAAGACTTGAAAGAGAGAGTGTGGGGTATTAAAGGTTAAGTGCCGGTTAATATGGTAGATTCTTATAAATGGGATTGTAAGCTTGATTCTAGTTTGACTTTTAGAGGAAAATTAAAATTTGAAGGAACTTTGTATCTCGATTCTTCTTTTGAAGGTGAAATATCTTCAAAAGGGGGTGTGCTTTTTATTGGTAAGAACAGCAAGGTTATTACCAACGTAGTAACTTGTGATACATTGATAGTAGAAGGAATTTTGAAGGGCAATGTGAATGCTGCTAGTAAAGTTTATTTAAACAGCGGTTGTAAAATATATGGGGATGTAAAGACAAGAAAAATATTTATTAATGATAATATAATTTTTGATGGTAAGTGTGAAATGATAAAGTCTAATGAAATTGTAGATTTATTTTCTTTCACTGTTTCACAAATAAAAGATACTTTGCAATAGAGTCGGTGTTTTTTATTAATTAATAATAAGTAGATTTTTATAAAATCCTTTCTCAAAAATTTAATTCGTAGAGGAAAATATGGATAAAAAAAATGTTGGATTTGATTTAGAAAGTGAAATGAGGCGGTTGGATGTTTCTAAAGAGTTTAAGATTGAAGATAATTTTAAAAAAAAAGTGGTTAAAGTTGTTGCTAAAAAGGATTCTGCATCTAATGTGGTAAAATCTGTAGATTTAAGTAGTGCAAAGGATTCAAACGGTGTAGTATTTTCTGAATTTGATTATGATGTTCCTGCTTCAGGTTTAGAAAATAACATTAAAACTTTAGAACAAAGTAATATCATAAAGTTTTTTAACGGCAAAGATTATGTAGAGATTGAAAAACTTTATGACAAGCCAATTACAGAGGTTAGAAAAATTGTTGAAGGTCTTGGGACCAATCATACTATTGCTGTAACAATGAAAAAAACCGAATTAATATTTTTATTGGTAAAAATATTAAGTGAGAATAATATTGATGTTTTATTTACAGGTGTGCTTGATGTGCTTAGTGATGGTTATGGGTTTTTGAGAACTGCATCAAATTCTTATCTTTCAGGAGGTAATGATGTTTATGTTTCTCCTTCTCAGATTAGACTTTTTAATTTAAGGACAGGTGATATTTTGTATGGCCAAATTAGATCACCTAGAGATGGGGAGAGATTTTTTGCCATGGTTAAAATTAAATCTATTAATAATCAAGATCCTACGTTTGCTCAAAACAGAATACCTTTTGATAATTTAACTCCTCTTTATCCTAATATTAAGTTGAATCTTGAATATGAAAATTGCAATATTTCTACAAGGCTTATTAATCTTTTTTCACCTATAGGTAAAGGACAAAGGGCTTTAATAGTTTCTCCTCCAAAAGCGGGGAAGACTACCTTGCTTCAAAAAATAGCCAATGCAATAACTACTAATTATTCGGATGTTATTTTGATGATATTGCTTATTGATGAGAGACCAGAAGAAGTTACGGATATGATTCGTAGTGTTAAAGGTGAAGTGATAGCATCTAATTTTGATGAGCAGGCTAGTAGGCATGTCCAGGTAGCAGAGATGGTTATCGAAAAGGCAAAAAGGCTTGTTGAGAACAAAAAAGATGTTGTTATTTTGCTTGATTCTATTACAAGGCTTGCAAGGGCATATAATCAAACTATGCCAACTTCTGGTAAAATTTTATCGGGCGGGGTAGATTCTAATGCTCTACATAAGCCAAAGAGATTTTTTGGATCTGCTAGAAATATTGAGGAGGGAGGAAGTCTAACTATTATAGCTACTGCTTTGGTAGATACTGGGAGTAAAATGGATGAAGTTATTTTTGAAGAATTTAAAAGTACTGGTAATATGGAATTAATTCTTGATAGAAGCTTGGCAGATAGAAGACTTTTCCCCGCTATTAATATTAAAAAGTCGGGCACCAGAAAAGAAGAGCTTTTACTCAGTGAAGAGGAGCGTTCTAAAATTTTACTTATTAGAAGAATACTCAGTGGTGTTGATGATTATGAGGGAGTTGAAGTTTTGATAGAAAAGATGAAAAAAAGCAAAAATAATGAGATCTTTTTAAAGACAATGAGCAATGGTAATTAAATAAATTGACATTATTTCTAATGTCAATTAAACTTTACTGAAGGTTAAGAGGAGGGTTTTATGAGAAAAGGTGTACATCCTAAAAGTAATTTAGTGGTATTTAAAGACGGATCAAATGGAGCAATGTTTTTAACCAGGTCTACTTTGAACTCAAAAGAAACTATTAAGTATGTTGATGGAAATGAATATCCATTGATTACTGTAGAGATTACAAGCAAATCACATCCTTTTTATACAGGTCAACAAAAGTTTGTTGATGCAGCGGGAAGAATTGATAAATTTAATAAAAGGTATAAAAAGATCTGAAAATTAGGTCTTTTTATATGAAATTTTGAGAAAATATTAATAAATTTTTTTTACATTATATTCTTTCCCCATTAGTTTTTCCAGTTTGTTTTTTTCTTCTTCATATGTTTGATTATTTACCAAAGATGCAATGCTATTGTGTTGTCTAATTTGTTTTAGAATCTTTTCGGATATGTCTTTAATATCTTGAGGCGTAATTGTAAAGTAGGCATTTCGAATGTCTTGTCTTAAACTATCGCTAATATTTAACATTTTTCTTCTATAGCTTTGCAAGGCTTCTGTAGCTTTAGTTTTTACATAGATGTTGGTTCCTATTAAACCTATCAAATAGGTATAAATCTCTTCATTTGTCATTTTATTATTAGCCAATTCTTCCAAAGAGTTTTCAAAAGCTTGGTAAGTTTTGATGAAATTGGGGTCTCTGTAGGATGCAAAAGAAAAAATTCCGTTAGCGATCGATGCGCTTGCTCCGTATGCACCACCTATTACTCTTATTTTTTCCCAAAAAATTCCACTTCTTAATATATGCTCTAAAAAATTTGCTTTTGGATAATTTTCATCGTTGATTTTGTAACTAGGGAAACATATGGCATTGAAAGCTACTTTTGATTGGATAATTATTATTTCTTTTAATGCTTTGTTGTTTGTTTCAATATTTAGCAATCCATCGTAATAATTATTCTCTTCCAGGCTTTCTTTTAGATTAAACAATTCATTTTCCAAATTTTTAAGAATATCGTCAGTGTTTCCTATTATTAGTGCAGATAGATTGTTTTTTAAAATTATTTTATTTTTTAGATTGTCTAATTTATTTGCAATTTCTTTTAAAGACTCTGTATCGGTTTTTACTTTTTGCCAAAATTCTCTACCCGTTATTCCATTTTGTAATTCTTTTAAATATTCATTTAATTTTAACTTCGATTTGGACCTTAATATTGCTAAAAGATGACCTTTGGGGATTAATAAGGATTTAAAATCGTTTTTCAAGCTTAGTGTTATTTCTTTTAATCTCTCATAATCATAGAAATTGATGTTAGTTAAAATTTCTTTGATCAGTTCAAATGATTCTTTAACTTTATGGTTAAAAGATTTAAAGCTAATATTAAATGAATTTAAAATGTTTCCATTAATATCCTCATCGTAACTCTCAGATATATTTATTTGTCCCAAAGTATTTTGAATTTTATTGTTAATATCTATGTAAGAATAGTTTTTTGTAGATAAATCTTGAAGAGCTCTTTTAAATAAAGATAGATGTATATAATCTTCTTTTTCTAAAAAATTTAGTTTAAAAAATAAGTTTACATTAAAAATATTGTTATTCTTAAATTTAAAAGAATGTAGATTTAGTTCTTTTACTTCATTAAGATCTAGACTTTTTTCTATTTGTTTTGGCAAATCTTCTATTTTTAGTAAAGGAAGTTTTGCTATATCTGCTTTGGAGTCTTTTTTATTTTGGTATTTTTTAAACTGATTAAAGTCTTTTTTAAATTGTATAAATTTTTCTGGATTTTGTTTAATTTTAATTTCCTTTTCCATTAATTTTTTTTCAATTTCTTCTTCCATTTCTTTTTCTGTATCATGCGATGGAATAAAGCTTATTAATGTATAATGATTGTTAAATATTAGATATTTTTCGATTAAATTTTCGAAGTAATAAATTCCTTTTTCCAGTTTATTTGTAATTTCATTTATATAGTAGCTTGTTTGTAATGTTTTGATTGGATGCATGCCATTTAACCATCCTTTAAAACTTTTTATCATTAAAGCGATGGGAAGATTTTGTCCTTTTTCTTCTTTTAGAGCGAATTCGTAACCAAAAAGAATTCCTTTTATTAACTCTTTTGGAATTTTGTTTTTTACTAAATTTTTAAGTTCGCTGAAAATTAAATTTTTAAATTCTTTTTCCTTTTTTTCAACAACATTTTGAAGTCCAAACGAAAAAACGGATTCTTTTAAATCTGTATTTATTCCGCTAACATGGGCTATATTTTCGCCAATCTCGCTTTTTAAGATATTGATTGTGAATGAGCAAGAATCATCTAAGAGTATTTCTGAGAGAATTTCAAGACCAATGCTATCTTCAATATTGTTAATTTCCGTGCAAAGCCAATTTATTGTGTATACCCCAAGAGCATTATCGTTTTCTTTAGGAATTTTGTATGTTAATTTTTTCCCTTTTTCCCATCTTTTAACGTTTTCTATATTAATATTAACATTGCTTTTTTCTTTTTTATAAGGCCTTATTATGTATTTTTCAATGAAATTTAGATTTTTTTCAGTCTGAATGTTGCCGCATAAAAATATTTTGCAGTTTTCAAGTGTATAATATTTTTTATAAAAATCTAAAAAACTTTCATAGGTGAGATCAATAATATTTGTTGGGATGCCACCCGAATCGTATTTATATGCTCCCTCTTCAAAAAGAGAACTACTTGCTATTTCGTTGATTAGGGAATTTTTATTTGAGTAGCTGCCTTTCATTTCATTGAAGACAATTCCAGATACTTTAAAATCTTTTGGGTTTATATTGTATCCTTCTTGCATAAATGATTCTTTTTTAAGTAACGGGTGAAATATAGAATCGGCATAGATATTAAATAAATTAAAATAGTCTTTTTCAATTGTTGATGCTGCTGGGTAGATGGTTTTATCCGGAAATGTCATTGCATTTAAAAATGTGTTTAGACTTCCCTTTAGTAGGTAAAGAAATGGATCTTTTATTTTATATTTGTTAGAACCACAAAAAATTGTATGTTCTAAAACATGTGCAACTCCGGTATTGTTTGAAGGTATTGTCTTGAAAGCTATGCAAAATGCATTTTCTTTAAAAGAATCACTTTTTAAGTGAAATATTTCAAGGCCACTGTCGTGTTTAAAATAAGATCCTTCCGCATCATATTCTTCTAAATAAGTTTTTGAAATTAGTTTAAAGATTTTTTTCTTTTTCATTTATGGCTTTAATCCTTATTTTACAAATTGTGCTATTTCGCTTGCATTAAATTCAAATATGTTTTGAAGTTCCTCTGTGTCGTCTAGTTTAAATGTGTATTCAGGAAATTTAATAACAATTTTTTTGTTTTCAAAGTAAATTGCTGCTTGCTGTAAATCAAATAGTAATTCGTTAGGTAAAATTTTTTCTTTAATTTTTTTTGTAAAAAATGGGAATGCTTCATCTGTTTTAATTATGTCGTCAATATTATGAACATAGTTTCCTTTATCTTGAATGTAATAGCTTCTGTAATTTGTAATAGGACTGCTATTGATTTCTTGAGTTGCAATAAGTATTATTGTGTAGGTATTGTATCCATGGTGAATTTCATAGTCTATTTTCAAGCTGAATTTTTTATCCTCAGGTTTAAGCTCTTTACTAACAATGTCAAGTCTTGCTACAATTTGGTTTACATATTCATTAAGCTCAGTATTTAATTCTTCAAGATTTCCTTGTTCCTTTCCTTCAATTATTAATTTAGGTATTCTAATATTGTATTCATAAAATTTTGATTCTTCTTTTGAACTCATTGAAGTTATTATTAAAGAATTCATTTTGTTACTATTTGAGTCAATATCTTTGAAATTGATTTTGGTTAATTTTTTTGTACATCCGTTAAAAATCATTAATGTAAATATTAACACAAAAGTTGCTTTTGTTGTTTTTGAATTTAGCATACGATGATTTCTCCCTGCAATATTTATTTTAATCCTGCTATAAGATATTATATAATAACCTTGATATGAATTAGTATTATTTGTAATTTTGTTTGAAAATTTTACTTAAGACATATCTTAGGAGATAAGATGCTTGATCTGAAATTTATTAGAGATAATCTTGATCTTGTTAAGAGAAGTATTAAAGCAAGAGGCCTTGTTTTAGATGTTGATAAGTTAATTTATCTTGATGATAAGAGAAAAAAAATAATTACTAAAATTGGTGAGCTTAATGCAAAAAGAAATGACAATTCTTCTAAAATGCGAGAAAATCCTGATAAGGTTTTAAAGATCTCTTTAATAGAAACTGGAAAGATTTTAAAAAAACAGATTACTGATCTAGAAGAAGAGCTTGAGAGATTGTCTTTTGATTTTGACCTTGAAAATAAGCGAGTGCCTAATATTTTATCATCTGACGTGCCTATTGGTAATAGTGAGGAAGATAATTTTGAGATAAAAAAAGTTGGAGTTGTTCCAAAGTTTGATTTTAAGCCAAAAGATCATTTAGAGCTTGGCAGAGATTTAGATCTTCTAGATTTTGACAGAGCACGTGAAGTTAGTGGGAGTAAATTTTATTATCTTAAAAATGAAGCAGTGTTTTTAGAAATTGCTCTGATTAATTTCTCTTTGAATAAATTAAGAGAAAAAGGTTTTGATGTTTTTATTACTCCTGATGTTGCAAGAGAGTATATAGTTGATGGAATTGGTTTTAATCCTCGTGGCAATGAAAGCAATATTTATAAGATCGAAGGTACAGATAAATATCTTGTAGGCACTTCTGAGATTACGCTTGGTGGTTATTATTATAATAAAATAATAGATCTCACTTTGCCAATAAAAATGGCAGGATTTTCACATTGTTTTCGAAAAGAAGCTGGAACATACGGACAACTTTCAAAAGGTCTTTATAGAGTTCATCAGTTTAGCAAGGTAGAGATGTTTTGTTTTTGTAAAGCGGAAGAATCGCATGTTATTCATGACGAATTTTTGAACATTCAAGAGCAAATTTTTACTGAGCTTGAGATTCCTTATAGGGTTTTAAATATTTGTTCTTTTGATCTTGGTTCGCCAGCTTATAAAAAATATGATATTGAAGCATGGATGCCCGGAAGAGATGGTAAAGGTAGGTATGGAGAGGTTACCTCAACGTCAAATTGTACAGATTATCAATCAAGAAGGCTTAAGATTAGATATAAAGATAAAGATGGACAAAATAAATTCGCACACATGGTAAATGGAACAGCAATAGCTACAACAAGAGCTATTATTTCCATACTTGAAAACTTTCAGGATGAAAGTGGGGGAGTTAAAATTCCCAAAAGTTTGGTTAAGTATACAGGTTTTGACCACATTCCTTTTAAGAATTAGAATCTAGTGTTTTTTCTGGTAATGTTTCTATAGCTTTTAGCAATATTTCATGTTTTTTTAAGGTTTTTGGGAATGGTGCTGTTAAATTTTGTCTAAATTTTTTAGATCCTTTTTTGGAAAATGTTATTCCCATAAGATTTTTGAATAATACATTTATTGACAAATAATTTTCGTATTCTTTAATATATTCTACCATTTGCATCAATATTTCTTTTCTTGTAAGAATTTTATCAGTTTCGTTTAAAAATTCTCTTGAGGTGTTTGCAATAAAGTATGGATTTTCAAACGCACTTCTTCCAATCATGACAGAATCAACAATGGATAAGTGTTTTTTAATTTGTTCTGAGTTGCTGATTCCTCCGTTTGTCTCAATAAACAAATTTTTATTCTCTTTTTTGAGATTATATACAAATTCATGTCTTAATTTTGGTATATTTCTATTATTTTTAGGGGAAAATCCTTTTAATATTGCAACCCTTGCATGTACAATAAAATTCTTGATACCAAAATCTGAGATTATTTTGACAAAGCTTTTTAACTCAGAGTAATTTTCATTTTTATAATCACTAGGTGAAAGCCTTATGCCCAATCTATGTTTAATTGAAATAGGTTTATTTGTGTTTTCTTTCATTATTTTTAAAATTTCACCTACTTGATTGGCATTGCTCATTAGACAGGCTCCACAACTTGCATTTTGGATTTTTAGAGATGGACATCCGACATTAAGGTTGTATTCATCAAAATTGAAGTGTTTTTCAAGAATCTGAATGGCCCTAAGAGCATCATTTTTAGAGTTTGTTGCTATTTGAATTGCAATTGGAGAATCTAAGGGCGTTTGTTTTACAAGTTTTTTTACATCACCCATGATTATTGACTTTGCAGAAACCATTGGAGTATATAATGTAACTTTTTTTGATAAAAGTCTTATAAAATATCTGAAATGCTCGTCTGTGATGTTTACCATTGGAGCTATTGATATTTTTCGATTTATTAACATTACTTAATATGTTAGAATAAACGAGCTAATTTAACAATTGTTTGTTTTTGTTTTTAGGAGGAATTGTTATATGTTAGGAAGAAAAGATTTATTTTTTTACTACTTTTTCTAGCATTGTCAATTATAATTTATTATGGAAAAAACGTTAACATCAAGAATGGTAATTATATTTTAGAGGGCATAAGCTAAAAAAGAAATCCTTTTGACATTTTCGAGTTGGAATTTACAATATGATTTGAATGGTAGTATGGTTGATGATAACATTAAAGCGAATAGTTTAAATTTATCTAAGATTGAAATTATCTAAGTTTAAAAACTTTTTTATTAAATGTGGGTTTAATGAAGACTATTCATATAAAAATGGGATTTATGAATTTTAATTAGGAGAGTTATAAAAAACTCTCATTATATAGGTAGAGTATGTATGTTTATTTAATTGTCAATACAATTGATGTTAGGAAAATAAAAGCAGTAGAAAAAAATATTATTGAGCTTTATAATCAAGGTTTGTTGATTATAAATGATGGAGACTCAAGATATTATTTTTATAAAATTAATCATATAAACTCTGAAATGCTGGCAGATTCAATCAGAAATGTAGAATTAACAGTTTTGGAATTTGCAAAACATTTTGGTTTCAAATCAGGTAAAATTAAGAATGCAGATCAAGAATATTTTGAATTTTTTTTAGTTGATAAAAGCTTTGGTAATCAAAAGCTTTTATCTTCAAAAAAGATTAAGGCTTGTTGCAATTATTTCTTATTATTTAGATTAATATGTATTAAAGGAAATTGAATGGAGTTTTTATATTCTGATGAAGAGAATTATTTAAAAAATAGATTTTTTGATTTTTTTAATATGAATATAGATAAAGATAAGTATACAAGCATTGGAATTTGTGGTGGTCGAAGTATAGTCACTTTTTTAAGTGTTTTTTTTAAAGAAAATTTTTCTTTAAAAAGATCACATTTTTTTTTAGTCGATGAACGTTGTGTTCCGTTGAATGATGAGAATAGCAATTATAATTTTTTAAACAAAAATTTTTTTTCCAAAATGGTTGATAAAAATTTAATAAGTGTTTCCAAATTTCATACTTTTGTTTATAACGAAATAGATGAAACCACAGCTATCCATGAGTATAATATTGAATTTAATTCTAGGTTTAATATTTTTGATTTTATTTTAGTTTCTGTTGGTGAGGATGGCCATATCGCATCTCTTTTCCCTTCAAGAAAGCTGTTGTTTTCAGATGTAGAAGGTTATCAGTATGAATACAATTCTCCTAAATTTCCTAGTAAAAGAATAAGCTTGACGCCAAAATCTTTGTTTAATTCAAAAGCGGTTGTTTTGCTATTTATGGGAGTTGATAAAAAGCGTGCTTTAGAGAATTTTTTAGGTTTTAATAGTTCTATTAATGAATGTCCAGCTAAACTTCTCAAAGAGCATCCCAATTTATTAGTTCTTACAAACATCAAAAGAGATGAAAGTTATGCAGGATCCTAGGCTTTCTAAGTATAAAAATACTAAAAATTTAAGTAAAAAAACTGTTGAACAAATTGATACTTTGAGTTTAAATAAAAACTTTTCCGATTCAGAGATTCAAGGCTCTATGCTTAGATCTTGGATAAGTCTTATTAAGGGTAACAAGACTAAATCACCTATTGAGCCTAAATCTAATAATATTAATGATTTAAAGCCAGGGTTTATTCGCAAAGAGAGCAAGGTTACAAAGATTGCAAAATATTTTTTAGCTATTGGACTTGAAAAATCTGCAAAGATTATGTCTGAGCTTGATGATTCGGATATAATCTTAATTACTAGAGAAATTTCAAAGATTAGTTATATTGCTCCAGAAGAAAAAGATCACATTATTAAAGAATTTGAAGAGTTGCTGAGGAATGAAAAAAGGTATGTTAAGTTTGATGACAACTTTGCTTACGAATTATTAAATAAAACATTAGGAAAGTCTAAAGCAAAATCAATTTATAAAAAAGTTACTGGCAATGATATTTTTATTCCTTTTGACTATTTCTCTCAAATTGAGCATGAACAACTTTGGGCATTAATTAAAGATGAGAATATTAAAACGCTTGTCATATTATATAATTATTTAAATAAAGATCAGAAAAAGTATGTTTTTTCAATGCTAGGAGAAGAAGATAGAAGAGAATTTGTAAAAGATCTTGCTAGACCAAGGCAATTGAGCATGGAGACAATAGAGGCAATTTCAAATAAGCTTAAGGATAGATTTAAGATGCAAGGAAGACTTAAGACAGATAAACTTGATGGATCTAAGATACTTGTTGATATTTTAAGCTATATGGATTCCAATGAAGAGAAAAATCTTCTTAATAAGATTAATATTCAGGATTTAAATCCTGTTGTAGACAGTGAAATTCGAGAAAAAATATTTGATATCAATGTAATATTGAGAATCATGGATAATGACCTTTATAATATTTTAAGAGAGTTTACAGACAAAGAGATTGCAATTATTATTAAAGATAAAAGCGATGAAGTTAGAGATAAAATGCTTTCAAATGTCTCAAAAAGGCGTAAAGAAATTATTTTAGATGAAGAAGCTTTTTTGGGAAAAATAAGTAAAAAAGATTTAAAAACCATGACACTATCTTTTATTAATTATATTAAAAATTTAACTTTAAAAGGCGATTTAGTAATATATAGAAAAAATGAGGAATTTGTTTAATGACACTTGACAAGTTGCGTAAAAAATATATTGATTTTTTTAAATCAAAAAAACATTTTGAAATAATGGGTAAATCATTGATTCCTGAAAATGATTCTACAGTTCTTTTCAATACAGCCGGAATGCAGCCCCTTACTCCTTATCTTCTTGGAGAAGTACATCCATCAGGAGATATGCTTGTTAATGTTCAAAAATGCTTAAGAACAGGCGACATTGATGAGGTTGGAGATTTGAGTCATTTAACTTTTTTTGAAATGCTTGGAAATTGGTCTCTTGGAGCTTATTTTAAAGAGTATTCTGTAAAGTGTAGTTTTGAATTTTTGACGTCTTCTGATTATTTAAATATTCCCAAAGACAGTCTTTACGTGAGCGTATTTGAAGGCGATCAAGAGATCCCTCGTGATACAGAGACGGCTAAAGTTTGGGAAAGTTTGGGCATTCCCAAAGATAGAATATATTATCTTTCTAGGAATCATAATTTTTGGGGGCCTGTTGGATCTAAAGGGCCTTGTGGACCAGATACTGAAATATATGTGGATACTGGAAAGACTAAGTGCTCTCTTGGCTGTGATATCACGTGTTCTTGTGGTAAGTATTTTGAAATTTGGAATAATGTTTTTATGCAATACAATAAAGATGAAAATGGTAATTACGTAGAATTGGATCGAAAATGTGTCGATACGGGAATGGGACTTGAGAGAACAATTGCTTTCTTGCAGGGTAAATCTTCAGTTTATGATACAGATGCATTTATTCCTATAATAAGAAAAATAGAATTTATTTCTGGTAAAATTTATGGACAAAAAGAAAATGACGATAGATATATTAGAATAATTTCTGATCATGTTAAAGCGGCTTGCTTTATTTTTGCTGATAGTTCTGTTGTTTTCCCCTCCAATTTGGGTCAAGGATATGTTTTAAGAAGGCTAATAAGGCGATCGATTAGATATGCAAAAAAGCTTGGAATAAAATCCTATTTTTTAGCTGATCTTGTTGATTCTGTAGAGACCATTTATGGATCTTTTTATAATGAGTTGACAGAAAAAAAAGATTTTATCAAAAAAGAATTGATCACAGAAGAAGAAAAGTTTTTTAAAACCTTATTTCAAGGTGAGCAAGAATTTATTAAAGTAACACGAAATTTATCTTCTAAGACTATTCCTGGCGATATTGCTTTTAAGCTTTACGATACTTATGGTTTTCCATATGAAGTAACAGAAGAGCTTGCTTTTGAATATGGCTTTAATATTGATAAGTTGGGTTTTAATGAGCATTTTAAAAAGCATCAAAAGACTTCAAAGAAAGGGGGTGACAAAGTCTTTAAAGGAGGGCTTGCTGATTATACTTATGAGACTACCAAGTTACATACAGCGACTCATTTGCTTCATAGGGCGCTTCAATTAGTATTAGGTGATCATGTTAGGCAAAAAGGAAGCAATATCACTGCTGAGCGATTAAGGTTTGATTTTGTGCATTTTAAAAAGATGACAGATGATGAGATAAAAAAAGTTGAAGAGATTGTTAATTTACAGATAAAAAATTCTTTATCTGTAAAAAAATCTATAATGGAATTAAGTGAAGCTCGAGAAAAAGGTGCCATGGCTCTTTTTGGAGAGAAATATGATAATTTAGTGAGCGTTTACGAGATAGATGGATTTTCACTTGAAGTGTGTGGAGGTCCTCATGTAGAGAATACCAATGAACTTGGTACTTTTAAAATACAAAAAGAACAATCCTCATCTTCGGGTATAAGAAGGATAAAAGCTATTTTGATTGATGAGTAAAATTGTTTATTATTTGTTGATTTATTTTAATAGGAGGTTTTATGATAAAATCAATTTTGGATTATTTATTGACTTTGCATCCTGTATTATTAGGACTTTTGGGTTCTACTTTTACTTGGTTTACTACAGCTTTTGGAGCAGGAGCAGTTTTTTTCTTTAGAAAGGTAGATAATAAAATAATGGACGCTATGCTTGGTTTCTCTGCTGGTATTATGATAGCGGCCAGTTTTTTTTCGCTTATCCAACCGGCTATAGAAAGAGCTGAAGAGCTTGGATATATTACCTGGATGCCAGCTGTTTTTGGATTTCTTGTTGGAGCATTTTTTATATACATTGTAGATGTATTTATTCCAGATCTCGATAAACTTACTTTTATTGATGAAGATTTAACCAAACACGGTAAAAAAGATTTTCTACTCTTTACTGCCGTTACTTTGCATAATTTTCCAGAAGGATTAGCTGTTGGAGTTGCTTTTGGAGCCTTGGCGTCTAATCCAGATATTCAAACTTTAGTTGGGGCTATGCTTCTTACGCTAGGTATTGGCATTCAAAATATCCCTGAAGGAGCTGCTATTTCTCTACCTTTAAGAAGAGGTAATGTTGCTTTGGCAAAATGCTTTAATTATGGCCAAATGTCAGGATTAGTGGAAATTGTAGGGGGGCTCATGGGTGCTTATGCGGTTTATTCTTTTACCCGAATTTTACCTTTTGCTTTAGCTTTCTCAGCAGGAGCCATGATTTATGTCTCCATTGAACAATTAATACCTGAAGCTAAGAGAAAAGATATTGACAATAAAGTGCCAAGCATATTTGGTGTTATTGGTTTTACATTAATGATGTTTCTTGATGTTTCATTAGGTTGAAATTACCCAAATTTTCCACTGATATATTCTTCAGTTTTGGTACTTTTGGGATTAAAGAATAGTTCGTCAGTTGGGCTTTCTTCTTCAATGCATCCATTAAGGAAAAATGCGGTTCTATCAGATATTCTTCCGGCTTGTTGCATGTTATGGGTTACAATGATTATTGTGTAACTTTCTTTTAAATTTATTATTAGCTCTTCAATCTTACCTGTTGATATTGGATCGAGTGCAGAGGTAGGTTCATCCATTAGTATTACATTTGGCTGTATTGCAAGAGTTCTTGCAATACAGAGTCTTTGTTGTTGACCTCCTGACAAACTTAATGCATTTGTATTAAGTTTGTCTTTGACCTCGTCCCAGAGTGCAGATTTTTTTAGCGATTGTTCTACTATTTCATCTAGTTTTTTTTTATCTTTTGTTCCATGAATTTTTGGTCCGTAGCTTATATTGTCGTAGATAGACATTAAAAATGGGTTAGGAGTTTGGAATACCATTCCTATTTTTCTTCTAAGTTCCAGGATATCGAAATTATTTGAATAAATGTTTTTCCCCTCATATATTACATTGCCTTCTATTTTAACGCCTTCAACAAGGTCATTCATTCTGTTGAGAGTTCTTAAGAATGTTGATTTGCCGCATCCAGATGGACCTATTAAAGCAGTAATACTATTTTTTAGTATTTTAATATTTATTTCGTTTAGAGCCTTAAAGTCTGTATAAAATAGATTTAGATTTTCTGTTTCTATTATAATTTCATTTTTTGGTTTATCTTTTTCCTTTACCACTTATTTAATCCTATATAATTTGTTTATTAAAAATTTTGATGTTAAATTTATTATGAGTACCATTATTACAAGTATTGAAGCTGTTCCAAATCCTTTATCCAGGTGTCCTTCTTGAAATAACATCAGTAAGTGCACGGTTAATGTTCTTGATGGTCCATTTAAATTTGTTGCAAGTCCTAAGTTTGTTCCCATTGTAAAAAGTAGCACAGCTGTTTCTCCCAAGGCTCTTCCTATTGCAAGAACTATTCCTGTTAGTATTCCAGGAATAGCTGCTGGAACCATAATTTTAATGATAGTTTCTGTTTTGTTTGCTCCTAAGGCAAATGAAGCATATTTGTATGATTTTGGGATTGTTTTAAATGTTTCTTCGGTTGTTTTAACAATCATTGGCAATATCATTAAAGAGCTCGTTATTGCTCCTGAGAGTATTCCCATTCCAAAAATTGGCACAAAAAATATCAGTCCAAAAAGTCCAAAAATTATTGCAGGAATTGAAGACAGAATGTCAACGCTCATAGATAGTATTTTGTAAAATATTTTGTTAGAAGTGTACTCGGCAAGCATTATGCCAGTTCCTATTCCAATGCATATTGAAATAGCAGTTGTTAGCAATATTACATAAAAAGTATTTAAGATTAAGTAAGAAATTCCGCCATATGCACCAGAATCTCTTGGAGTAGATAATATGAAATTTAAATTCAAGGGACTACTTTTGTCAAAGTAATGCATTTTAATAAAGGGTGCTTCAATATTTTGAAAATAATGCCAAGGTACAATTGCTAGTGCGCCTTCTGTTTTTTCTATAGTTTGTATTATTTTTTCTTTTTGGTCAGTATATTCTATTATTTTTAATTTAATATCCTTTGATATTAAATTAATCCATTTTTCTTTGCCTTCAATAAGTTTTTCAACCTCATCAACACCCAGTGTATTGATTATTTCATTTTCATTTTTTGTTAAAGTTTTTTTATTTATTAGGACAGACATAGTTTTTATTTTTAAAGCTTTAATATTAGGATATAACTTTAAATCTAGGGACTCGAATTCTTCTTTTGTTAAATAACTTACAGAGCCTATTGTGCTGTTTATGGTTTGAAGTATTTTTTTTGTAGATGGTTCGAATTTTATGTATCTTTTATTAAATACATTGTTTTTGATTAGTGCTCTTAAAATAGCTTTGTTAGATGTGATGTTAAGTGAATTGACAATAGGTATAATATCGATTCCTTGATCTGAAATACTCCCCCAGTGTGAAATTTTATTATTATATATGTTGTAAATGTCTTTTGTTGAGATTTTATCTACATTGATATTTTTGTTAACGATAAAAGCAATTTGTATTTCTTTGTCGTCTTCTGTTTTAAATGGCACAAAGTTTTGAGTTTTGCTTAAAAATAAAGTTTGTTTTTTTTTAAAATAAAACAAGGAGTTGTACAATATATATGCTATTAGAAAAATTAATAGCGCTGTTAAAAAATATGCAATAAGGTTGATTATAAAGAAATAGAACTTGTTGATCAATTTGTTTATTTGAGTTTTGGTCACTTTTTCTTTAACCTTTTATTTGAAGATAGTATGAAATTTTTGAGTAAATTTGTAATTATTGAAAATAGTAATAACACCAGGGCTGTAGAGAATAGAGCTTCTCTGTGGGTACCTGAGGCGTATCCCATGTCCATAGCAATATTTACAGTTAGTGTTCTAATCGGAGAAAATACATTTTTTATAAAAAGAGGAGAGCCCCCTCCTACCATTAATACTGCCACTGTTTCTCCAATAGCTCTTCCTATTGCTAATATTGTTCCTGCTAAAATGCCTCGACTAGCTGATGGTATTGTTATCTTATATATTGTTTGCCAGTCTGTTGCTGCTAATGCAAGAGATGCAAATTTATATGATTTAGGAACGGCTTTAAGTGATGAATAGCAGACGCTAATTATTGTGGGAACTATCATTATACTTAATATAAGTGATGAGCTTATTAAATTGTATCCCAAATTGTCTTCTCTTTGAAAAATGTTTTTTACTAAGGCGGCAATAAATGTGCTTCCAAAAAATCCGTAAACCACACTAGGAATTCCTGCCAAAAGCTCTATTACTGTTTGTAAAAATTGTCTGTAAAATCCTTTTGCTTTTTCAAGTAAATATATTGCAAATCCCAATCCAATCGGTAAAGCGATTAAAATAGAAAAAAGTGTGGTTAAAAAAGAATTAATAATGAATGCTAAGATTCCATAAGATTTTTGTAGGCTATTAGTAGGATCCCAATTTGTGCTAAATAAAAAGTTGAAAATTTTAATTTTATTAGTAACAAATGGCGTTATTCCAGTTTTTAATATAAACGCACCTAAAAACACTATTGATAAGGAACTGATTATTGCAGATATAAGAATAAAAGATTTGAAAATAATTCCAACTATCTTTCTTTTTGTCTTTAAGCCTAGATGCATTTTTTAAAAGAATCCCTTAAAGCTCATGTTAGTGTTAAATTGTATTACTTGACTTGATGTTAAGTCAAGTAATCTTTTATTTAATTTAATTTGTTTTTATCCCCAAAAAACCTTGTTCTTCAACGATATCTTGTCCAGTTGAGCTTGTCATAAAATCAATAAATTGAGTTACGCTTTTATCTTCGTATTTGTTATTTGTAACTATTATTAAATTTCTTTTAATGGTGTATTTATTGCTATTTATTGTTTCTTTTGTAGGGTATGTTCTGTTGACTGAAAGTATATTTAACCCTTTTTCTATTGAATTTTTTGCGTATCCAAGGCCTATATACCCTATTGAGTTTGGAGTAAGGCTTGTTTTTTCAATTACCTCGCCATTGGATTTTACTACTATTCCGTCTTGTCTGAATTGAGATTCTTCGTGAGTTTTAAATATTTTATTAAGAAGTAGATCTTTTATAGACGAATAAGAACCTGATGAGGAATCTCGATTAATAAAGTTGATTTTAGCATCAGGGCCTCCCACTTGTTTCCAATTTTGAATTTTTCCATTTAGTATTTTAGCTAGATTTTCTTCTGTAATATTTGTAATTTTTATTTCGGGGCTTGTGATGAAAATTAAAGCATCATAAGCAAATACGGTTTCTTTTGCTCCCTGTTCAATTTCCTCTTTTGTTAAATCTCTTGATGATATGGCTATTTTATATATTCTGTTGAATAGCCCGTTTATGCCAACACTACTTCCTTGTGCATCGTATGTTACTTTAGCATTGCTGTTTATTTTATTATATTTTAAAATCATTTCGTCTAGTATTGGGCTTACAGTTGTAGATCCCCCAATTGATACAATTTGTTCATTGTCTTGATTTTTACAGTTGTATAATAAACTTGTTGATAGCATAAAAATTAAGATAATAATTTTTCTCATCAAGTAAACTCCTTTGTTTAAGTATATAATAGCATTAATTTAAAATAAGTCAATTATAAATTAACTTTATTGATTAAGTTATAATTGGGGAATAATAGTAAATATTTAAATTTTTTGGTATAAATTAACTACTAGATTTGTATGTTAAGTTTTGCGAGGTATTAAAATGGCGTTAGTGAGATCTAGTGAGATTGAAAAAGGTTCTTTTTTACTTATCAAAGGAGCCCCCCATATTGTTCTTGAAAGAGAATTTTCAAAAACGGGTAGGGGAGGGGCAATAGTAAGATTAAAGCTTAAGAACTTAAAAAGCAAATTTATCATTAGAGAAACTTTAAAAGGAGCAGATACTGCAGAAGCGATTGAAATTTATGAGGTTGGTGCCCAGTATTTATACAAAGATAAAGACGTTTTGGTTTTTATGGATTTAGAAACTTATGATCAAGTTAGTTTGGACTTAAAAGAAAGTGCTAATTTCCAAGATAAGGTACCTTTTTTGCAGGAGTCGGAAATCTATTCTCTTGTGATGTTTGACAATGTGGTTATTGATATTAAGTTGGCCCCAAAGATTGCTTTTGAAGTTGTAGAGGTTGAAGCAGCTGTTAAAGGTGACACTGTAACAAATGCAATGAAAAATATTACTCTTAATACAGGGCTTGTAATAAAAGCTCCGCTTTTTATTAACGTTGGAGATAAAGTTTTGGTTAATTCTGAAACCAAAGAGTATGCAGAGCGGATTAAAAGTTAAATTAATATTATTTTTTTGTTGTGTTGTTTGTTCTTGCGAAATAAATTATCCAGAGATAAAAGAACTTGATTATAAGGTAAATTATTATTTTACTGAGAATCGTTTAGATTATTTTATGAGTTTTGATTTTGCAATTAAAGTTCTAAATCCAAAAGATGTTTTTAAACTATCAATAGAAAATAAGAACACCAGTGAGTTTATTCAGGTGGTTAATAACGATTATAGCTCTTTTTTTATTGATTCTAGTCTTGGCAAGGATATTTTGTATTGCAGGGATTTGAGGTTTAATTTTTTTGATGAAACTTTTGAAGACTTTATATCATCTGTTCGTATTTTTGATAAGGGTATGAGGGTGTATAATAAAGAGCTTGTTGTTTCTTTAGGTATGTCAAAATATGATTTAGATGATGTTCATAATTATGTATATAAGTCTAAAGACATTGCAATGTTAAATAAGTTGAGCAATTCTAAAGTATTTTTTGTTAAAACTCTTAAAGATAAGCTATATCCAGTCTCTTCAGTTGTTGGAATTGATTCAATGGATGCTCTAGAGATCGATGAAACATTGGACAATTATATAAGTTTTTATTATATCGAAAAAAATTCAAATCTTTTTTTTAAAGTCAATTAAAAAAAAGATCAAATTGGGCCCACCAGGACTTGAACCTGGGACCTACCGATTATGAGTCGGGTGCTCTAACCAACTGAGCTATGGGCCCTTAGCTTTAATTATTATATTTATTTTTTATTCATTGTCAAGTTCATTTTGAATAACTTCTATTTTAGAAGTTAATGTATCTAATTTGTTATTAATTTTATCTTTTTCCTTCGTTAGGACTTGTATTTTTTGTTGAATGGTTTTTATTTCTTCCTGTTTTGCTATTTTTATTAAATCATTACTTAAGTTTAATATTTTATGGTTTGTTTTTTCTATTTTTTGGATTATTGAGCAGATTGCATTGGTTTTATTTGTTATTTTATTTTTTTTTGTTGTTTCAATAAATTCTTCAGCAATTTTTTTTAGAATATTTTCTTTGTTTTTTATAATAACATTGATTTCGGTTTTTATTTGACTCTTTTTGTATATTTTTTCTTTTTTGCTTATATGTATTATTTGTTTTATTTCTTCTTTTTTGCTTTTTACATTTGTTTTGATTTCATTTATTATTTTAAATTCTTTAATAATTAGATTGCTTAATTTTTTATTTAATGAAAATTCGTTTATTATGCTTTCAAAATTTTCAGAAAGGCAATATATTATGAATACTTGTTTTTCTAATTCTTTTGATATTTTACATACATTTACCATATTTATAATGTTGTTTATTGATGAGTTTACTTTAAGCATTATTCTTTGTAAAGAATTTTTTGTTTTATTATCATTTGATAATTCTATTTTTTTATATTTTTCAAGTTTCAATTTAGAAAAATTCATGTTGTATTTTGATATTAATTCTAGGTTTTGAGGATAAATTTTGATTATTGTGTTAGCAATTTCTTTAAGGTTTTTTTTATACGATTTGCTAACAGATTTATATTCTGTTTTAAGAATATAAATCTGTTTGTTTAAATTTTTTAATATGTTTTCATTTTCTTCTGATTTGCTTAAATTGCTTTTCATTTGGTACAATTCTTTTTCTGCTAATTTTAGATTAGGATAGTGGCTTAAATTTTTTAATTCTACTGTATTATTATTTTTTAATATTTTCCCAAGCTCAATTAAACTTTTTTCTTTTTCTAGCTTTAGTAAGCTGATTTCGGATTTGATTTTTTTTATCATTAGAACTCTGGTTTTATTTTATGCTCTGTCAACTTTTTTTTCAAGCTCAAATTTAGATATTTTGTAATAAATTTTTCGTCCATGAGGGCAATGTTTGATTTCTAGTTTAAAAAATTCATTTATTAAAAATTTGCTAAATTCAATGCTTAATATGTCATTTGTTTTAACAGCTTTTCTACATGCAATAGTTGCATATAGATCGGATTCAAGAGAATTTATTGTTCTACTTCTTCTTGATTGAAAAAAATGAATAAGAGTATTTTCATATTGATTGCAAATATTAGGAATAGATTCGAGTTGATATTTTTTAGAGTCTATTTTGGAGATTATGATGTCCAATTTTTTATATTCTTCGATTTCACTGTCTACAATTTCTTCTATGTTTTTATCAACTATTGTGAATTCAATTGGTATTAGAAGCTTTTGAATAGTTTTTTTTGAATTTCTAAGTTTTTCATATATTATTTTTTCGTGAACTGCGTGTTGGTCTATGAAGTAAATTTCATTTACTTTTTCAACGATCAAAAATTCAGAGAATATTTGACCGATATAGTTAAATTTTATGTCTTCTTTTTCATTTTTGGTTGGCGGTTTTTCAAATTCTAAAAAGTTGTCAGAGAAAATGTTTGCAATGTTTTCCTTAAGTGATGGTCTATTTTGTATAATTGAGTTATATTTTCTAAGGCCAATGTCGTTTTGTAGTATGTCTTTGTTTAGTTCGTTTACATTATTTTCTGTTTCTAAATTTTTGTTTTGTGGCATATCATATGTGTTAGTTTTATTAAAGTTTTCTGGTTGGTTTATAATTTCTATTAAATGATCGTCATCTGTTAATTGTCTTTTTATTATTATGTCTTTGTAGCTATTATCTATGTTTTTATCGAAAAAATTATTAATATTGTCGGAGATTAGTTTAAATAAAAATGGAAGATTGTAAAATCTTACTTCTTTTTTTTGAGGGTGAACATTAAAGTCAATATATTCAGGGTTTATTTCTAGAAATAAATAACATATTGGGAAGTTGCCAGGGGAAAGTATTCTATTGTGCCCATTAGTTATTGCTTCTAAGAGATCTTTTTGATCGATAGGTCTTCTATTGACAAATGTTTTAATATATCTTTTACTTTTTTTAGAAAAATTATCTGGTGCTAAAAATATTTCTATTTTTATATTTTCATGTTCTTTTTTTAAGACTTTAAATTTATTATTTTCTATTACATTTCCATATACATTTTGCACTCTATCAATTAACGATTCTTTAAAGTAAATTTTTCTTAGTTTTTGATTCAAATTAATTTCGAAATTGATTTCTGGGTGGGTTATTATTTTTTCTTCTAAAACTTTTAGACACATTTTTGTTTCAATAGGTTCTTGCTTTAAGAACCTTTTTCTTGCTGGAAAGTTGTGAAATATTTTTGTAACATCTACTATTGTTCCGGTTATGGTAGGTTGTTTTTTAAAGCATTTTTCGATTCCATTTTCTACTTCTATTTGATAGCTTTCATTGCCAGTTGTTGAGCTTGTTATTGAAATGTTGGAGCAAATTGCAATACTAGAGAGAGCCTCTCCTCTAAATCCTAGAGTTTCTATTTTTCTCAAATCCTCTTCTGAGGATATTTTTGAAGTAGTGTGTGGTAGATAGCATATTTTTAAATCTTCTTTACTTATTCCGCTTCCATTGTCTATTATTAAGATTTTTTGAATTCCTCCTTCTTCAAGAAAGACCTCAATTTTAGTAGCTCCAGAATCTATTGAATTGTCTAATAATTCCCTTAATATTGAACATGGTCTGTCTATTGATTCTCCTGCTGCTATTTTTTGAACCAAGTATTTATCTAAGAATCTTATTTTGTTCATTGAAATTTATATTCCTATTATTTTTTTAATATTTTCATTTTTTTTGTAATTTGGAAATTTTTCAACAAGTTCTCTTAATGTTTGATCATTGTTATTCTCATTATATTCTATTATTCCAAGCGCATGTAAGGCTTCTGGATTGTTTGGGTTTAATTTTGTGTATTCCTTTAGAAGGTCTTTAGCTCTCGTGTTATCATTAACTTCAATTAGAGTGGTTGCAAGATTATATTTTGCTTCAATATCTGAATTGATTATTGCTTTTTCAAAAATTTCAATTGCTTTTTGATAATTTTTTTGTTTTTTGTAAAGTATTCCAAGATTGTTTAAGGCCAATTTATTGTTTTTGTTTATTATTTTTTCAAGAGTTGAGATTGCTTGAGTCCTATTTCCCGATTTTTCGTATGCTTTTGCTAGGTTTATGTATGCTGAAGTATTTTCAGGGTTTTTTTCAAGTACTAAGTTGTAAAGCGATATAGCATTTCGGTAATTTTCGGTTTTAAAATTTATAGATGCTTTTAAATATAAATATTCACTTTTTTCTGGGTTTAAATTTATGGCCTTGTTTATTATCTCAAGAGATTCTTCAAGTTTGTTGTTCTCAAATTTTGCTATTGACAGGTTATAAATAGCAATTTCGTTAGGTTTTTTTGCATTGTCATTAAAAAAACTTAAATACTCTTCGCTTTTTTTGAAGTTTCCCAAGTTGTTAGATACTATTCCAGCTTTTAATGCATAATTTAGTTTTTTGTCAAGATCATAGGCATTTTTAAAACTTGTGAATGCTTGCTGCATGTCGCCATTTTTTTCTTCCGCTATTCCTTTTTGGTAGTAGGCAGTGTCATAATTTTTATCAATTTGTATTGCTTTCTCGAAAGCTTCTATTGCTTTTTTGTTTTCATTTAGCATTATTAAAGCTATTCCTTTATTGTTATGTGCTTTTTTATGTTTTGGATTGAGTCTTATTGTTTGATCAAATGACTCTATTGAGGGTTCATATTTTTTAAGCTTGAATCTAATGATTCCAAGTTTGTAGTAATCTTCTTGGGTATTTGTGAGTTTGGCAATTTTTTCATATACATTTTCTGCTTTTAGCAAATCTCCATTGTTTTCATAAGCTTGAGCTAAAGTTTTAGAGGCGTGGGTGTCATTGGGATTGATAGTCAAGAATTCGTTTAGATCTTTAATGGCTTGTTGACGTGTTTTTGGGTTTTCAAGATCAACAGGTTTTATTGAAT
>NZ_FMTE01000016.1 GCF_900099615.1 Borreliella japonica
AATGGGATTTAGAATGGCAGAGTAGAAAAAAATGTAAAAAAATTTTCAAACTACTTTGTATTTTACAATTACTAGTATATAATTATTAGTGTTGAAAATTCATAATTTATTATTGAACTTTCAACACCTTGAAAAAGACCATTAGCTTTTGCTAATGGTCTTTTTCTTATATTATAATATTTACTTTTTCATGGAAATTGTGTATCATGAACATAATTATAAATACAGTCAGGAGTCTAGAATGAAAACAACCAATCTTAAAATTCAAATCAATTTAAATCCATTAAAAAAATATCAAATCAGATATTACAAAATATTGTCAATACTTAAGTATTTTCAAAAAAATACTATTAAATACAATCAAAAAGTTATTTTAAATAAATTAAATTATTTTCTAGCTCAAGATGGACTAAAAGTGGTCACACTAAGAACCCTTAGAAAAGATTTAACTTGGTTATGTAGTAAACGTATTATTAAAAAAACCTTATTAAGACTGGGTGAGGGAAATGGTTCATATATAAGATATTCAGTCAATAAATATAGTAATAATAATTTAAATTGTGTGCTTCAAGATAAGCAAAATACTATTGAACATGATGCTAACGCAATATATAAATTTACAAAAGAAACACAAAAAAAATACTTAAAAAACAAAGGAGCTAAAACTTCTAATCTGAAAAATGCAACTAAAAATGTCAGTCATATTATAAATAATAAACAATATATAAATAATAAAGAAAAAATCTTACACAAAACAAAAAATGAAGATTCTAATTTCATGAGTTTAAAAATAAAAAACTTATTGAAATATAAAAACATAAATTTTTTAGATAAAATGAAAGAAAATTTCAATAAAAAAAATTATTTATATAAAAGAATAAAAACAAAAGAATGGTTAGAAAGAATCAAAAATCAAATACATAATGATAGGTAAGGGGTTTGCGGTTAAAATATGAATCAAGCATTAGAAAATTTGAAATCCAAAAAAACGGAAATTGAATTATTAACAGAGAAAAACAATATCTTCATTAAAAAAGAAAAAATAAACAACAAAACATTATATCATACAAGAATATTTAGAGATTTTTTCACATTTGGTCTAAATCAAAGAAAAGAAAATAAATTTTTTATTACACTAAGAAGCTTATTTGATAAAAATAAAAAAAATGGTTTCCATTTGTTTGGAATTGAAGAAAGTATTAATGATGAATTTTTAGGAATGTTTTATGGATTTAAAAGATTAACAAGGCCAATTTTTTTCAGATATGAAGACATTATTACAAAAACTGTCAAAATTATACCTATGTATAAAATCCATTACATAGAATTCAGATTTAAGAAAGGAAGTGTTTTTTGTTATATAAAAGCAATTCATGCTTTAACAAAAAAAGAAAAATTTAAAAAAAAATATGCGCAAAGCTTACTAGAAAGAATAATTAATTTAGAGCACAAGGTGTACAGATTCTACAATAAAAATTTGTCAAACGGAGGCATTATAACCAAATGGATAACAAAAAACCAGAAATAATTAGTATTGCAAATATTAAAGGAGGTGTTGGCAAAAGTGTCTTAACTATCATATTTAGCTTTATTTTAAAAAGCTTTGATAAAAAAGTTTTACTTGTAGATTTTGATCCCCAAAATAGTTTGACCAGTTATTTTTTTAAGTATATAAAAAGTTTAAGCAAAAATAATGTTTATTCTTTTTTAAAAGAAGACTCTAATTCTAATTTAGATAAATATTTGACCAAAATACATGACAATGTATATCTCATTCCTTCACATCCTAGTTTACATCTTTTTAATAAAGAGAATACTTCTTATAAAGAGCTTTTTTTAAAGCACAGGTTAGAAAGGGTATTGCCCAATTATAATTTTAATTATGTGATAATTGACACCCCACCCAATTTAGATTCGCTTTTAGATAATGCTCTTAATATTACAAATAAGCTTATTATTCCCATTCAAGTTGAAAGATTTTCTGTTGAAAGCTTGTCTATCTTGATGAAATATATTGAGAAAGTTTCAATGTATCTAGATAAAGATATTGATATATCCATAATTGAAAATCAATTCATGAAAAACAGAAATACTTTTAAAAGTATAGAAAATTCAATTAAGGATAAATATGGCAAATATATTAAAGGAAAAGTTCATTTTTATAATAAAGTGAAGGTTTTTACAAACAATTTACAAGAGCCTGATATTAAAGAACCTTATTATCAAGAATGTCTAGAAGCCTTGAATAATATATTAGCCATTTAATTTTATTTTTGGCCGTTTGTTCGCAAGCGAACAAACGGTATTTAGCATTTAGTAGTTCACAGGAGGTTTTAGACGTGTCTAAAGATTTAATCATTTTGAATGATAGAGAAGAAGGATTGATGGGTATTTCTGAGGAAGAAGAGTATGAAAACTATAAGCATGCTTTAAAAAAGAGTATGGTTAATGATATTGAAAATAAAATTAAAATAATGGAAATATTGTATAACATAAAAAGCAAAAAACTTTATCGTATTGACGGGCATGTAAGTTTCAAGTCTTTTATTGAAGAATTTTTAATTGCCAGGACCCAAGCCTATTTATATTTAAAAATATATGAACAGGTTTTAAAAGGAAATCTAAGTATAAAAGAAATTAGAGACAAGGGAATGATAGAAATTTATAGAAATATAAAATCAAAAGAGGTCGTCGATAAAAAGTCAATACAAAATTCAATAAAACCATTAAGATTTCAGCTTAAAAGAAAAGATAGTTATGATTTTTATAAAAGTAATGCTAAATTTACGGGGTATCTCTTAGACAAGATTTTTTCTAGCGATAAAGATTATTTAAATCAGATATTTAAAGAGTATTCTGATTTAAATTTAAAAAAACAAATCAGATCACATAGGTAATTACTTGCAAAATTTAAGCAATTTTTGTACAATTATTAGTGGTTGTATTTTAGTACAATCCTGATTGTCAATTTAAAACCTAGTAATAGGTTTTGTTGATCGCTTTTAAATTTAAAGTTCTCAACAAAGCCTATTTAAAGATTTAGAAATAGTAGTTTACTACGTTGATACAAAAATGTAAAATGCTACGATGAAAACTAAAAATTTTGTAAAAACAAATGCTTCAACAGCATTCGCCCAAAAATTAGCAAAGGATGCTCTAGCCAAAGAAGAAGAGAAAATTCAAAAAACCCTAAGAGAGATTCTTTACGAGAGACCTGACGACTCTATAGTATTTAGAATTGCAAAAAATATATATGAAAATGAATATAAAAAAATTAATTCTTTAAACAAACGAATTGGTATCAATAATCATGATTTCTCGTTTCATTTTATTGATGTTATTAAAAATAAATCTTGTAAATGTAATAAGGATCTATGATAGAAAGCAAACATAAAAGATATTATTTTTATTCATTGTTTTCGCTAGAACTTGCAAGAACATTGCCCCATGCTGTACTAACTATTATTTTAATAAATAAAGGGTTATCGCTAAAAAATATTGCTATAGTACAAATTTGTTATATGGTAGCAATTATTATTTTTGAATTTCCATCAGGCGTAATATCAGATATTTTTGATAGAAAAATTGTTTATTTAGCATCAATTTTCTTGCTAATGATTTCTTATTTTATTGTTTTTAAAGCTTCGTCATTCATACTTATTTGTATTTCGTGGTTTATATATGGGATGTCGGCTGCTATTAACACCGGGACAATCGATATTAGTTTTACTAAAATATATCAAAATAATTCAAAAAAGCTAAAAGCTTTTATATCATTTGTAAAAATGATACTAAGTATTAGCGCTATTTTAGGTGGATATATCGGAAGTGTGCTATATTTATACATTGATATAAAAATTTACCTAATTTCATTATTAATATATTTAATATCCTTTTTAATTACAATTTTTTTTATACCAAATGATATAAATACAGATCATAAGCATAATGAAGAAAATTTAACTTTATATCTTATGAAATTTAAAAAAAAAATAATAACATTATTAAAATCTAAAGAACTTTTAGAGTTATTTATTTTAAATGGCGTCATTCAATTTTTTTATCAACCTTTTTATTTATACTGGCAAGCAATTTTTATTGATAAAAATATATCTATTAATGTATTCGGAATTATATATGTACTATTTCGCGTATCAGATATTATAGGAGCATGGATATTTAGAAAAATTAAACATTCAAAATATGATATTTATGTTATTTTGGCTATGATATTTTTACTATCAGTTTTAATAAAAATAGTTTCACATATTTACATATTTATTACTATAATAATATTTTTAGTAATTTCAATTTCTGTTTATTCTAATAACTTAGAATATTTTTTAAGAAAAAATGTGGATTCAAAAGTTTTAGGAACTATAACTTCTATTAATAGTACATTATCCCGTATATTTTCATTTTTAGCACTAGGCATATGTTCAATTTTAACTAATTTTATCAGCGCTATAAATACATTTGTTTTATTAATACTTATTTTTTGTACATTATCTATTGTTGTGACATTTAAATTTAAAAATAACAAGAAAAGTTAAGAAGTGAACTACTATTTCTAAATCAAGGATTATAAAAATAGCTTCTTGTTTCATCCAATACATCTGGAAATTTCATTAGAGCAAATTAGAGAATATGTTTGAATTTGTAAACCGTTGTCCAATGCATCTGTTTAGCAGATTTTCTTTTTTAAAAAAACTTGAACAAAAACATATAAACATTATTTACTTTTTAAAAGC
>NZ_FMTE01000004.1 GCF_900099615.1 Borreliella japonica
TTTAGATTTGAGTTCTTCTGATTGCTGTATTTTGTCTTCTTCATTTAATTGAGAGATGTTTTTTCTGTAAGGATCTTTTGGTATATTAATATTAATTAAATTTGGTTCAATATCTTTTTTTATTAAGGTTAATAGTAAGTTGGAGGCTTCTTTATTTTTAAAACTTTCAATCAACTCATTTACTTTTTGAAATTTATTACTTAAACCCTTTTTAATTAATTCTTTTAATCTGTTTTTTCCAAGCGTGACTCTACCAGTATTAATATTGTCTAATATTTCATAGAGCTCTTTTTTTATTAAGTAGCTATATGGTCTATTAATTTTTCCCATTATTGTTTGACTGGATGGAGAAATATCACTTTCCTTTTTAGAATTTGAAGGAATCTTTTTTAAAGATGTATTATTATCATTGTTTGAATATTTACTGTTTTCTAGGTTTTTTAAAACATGCTCTGAAATTTTTTCTTTGGAAACATTTGTGTTTTGCTTATCACTTTCTATTTTTTGAGGGTTGTTTAAAATATTTTCACTATTTGATTTTTCACTTAATTTTTTTTTTAGTTTTTCTAAATTAAATAAATTTTTTTGATCATTAACACTTAATTCGGGATTTGTAAATTGTATTGTTTTACCTTCTTCTTCTTTTGGTTTTGTGTTTGAGTTTATTTTTTCTGGTATTTTGCTTTTTTTAAATTCAGATATGTCTTCATCTTCAATGCCAACGTCATCGTTTCTGTCAGAGTAGTTTTCTGTTATTGCGGTGTCTTTAATATATCTATTATTAAATGCAATATCAAAATTTTCGTTTACATTTGATTTTGCATTGTCTTGACCTTTGATCTTGTCCAAAATTTGATTAGCAGAATCTCTTTGTAAGTCGTTTGATTCAAAAGGACTGCTGTTGGCAATTTCTGCTAGCGTATTTGTAAGCATTTCAATGTCTTCGTTTTGCGGGTATTTATCTTGCAGAAGTTTTGCAACAGAATATGCTTTTTTATAATTTCGATCTATTACGCTATTTTTAACTTCGTTTAGCATTATTTCTCGATTTTTGTCATTCAATTTGCTTTGATATATATAGTAACCAAATCCGCCAAATGATAAGATGAGTAAGAAAATTAAAAGCAATAATACCGAAAAATTTGTACGTTTTTTATTCATCTATGTATAACTCCTCTTGCCAATTAAGTTTTTCTAGCTCAATTAAAGAATTTGTTTCTAGGTTATCTTTAAAACTATCTTTAAGTATTTGATTTTTATCTTCTTTTGCGTATACAATATGCTCGGTTCGTCCCTTTAAACTTTTGTCAAGTTTTTCAAGATTAATTTTTTCATTTCTTAAATAACTTATTATAAGCAAAATACTGTCTTTTTTTTCTGTTTTTGATCTAAGGGTAATAAATTGCGAGTAGTCGTGGATAGCCATAGTATATGAGTCCCAAGCCTTTTGGTATTCTTTTTCTTTAGATGTTATTTTGCCTTGTTGAACATAGGCATTAGCTCTGTTTAGCAGGGCGCTGTCATAATTGGGTTTGCTTTTAATAGAATTAGAATAATATTTTATTGCTAGTGGATAGTATCCTTCTCCTCTGTTAAACATTATGTTGCCTAATTCATAATATAGTACGTAATCTATCTCACCTCCTACCGCAATTCCATCAAGCAAAGCACCTTCTGCTTCTGTTAGTTGATTGTTTTCTCTGTATGCTACTGATAAAAAGTAATAGCCGAGTTGTACTTTTGGATATTTTTTAATAGCATCGCTTAGTGTTTCAATTGCTTGAATGTAATTTTTGTTTTTCATTTCTTCTTTGCCGATTCTAATTAGTCTTTGAGAATATGCCAATTTTGAATTAAATATTAAAATTAAAAATAAAATAAAAATTTTACATTTTTTATCTAATAATAAATAAATTTTCATTTTTTTTTCCATTCTACTTAATTTAGATTAAATGTCTCTAGTTTTCATAAGTTCTTTTTTAAAATTTATTTTTTGCTTCAATTTTGTTTTGAAAAAAGAAATAAATTCTAATAAACTATTTTTTTCATTAGATTTTATCTTTTTATTGCTCTTTAATTCTACCAGATTCTCACAATATATTAAATAGCATATTGCAGGTAATAATTTTTTCTCATTTTCATCTTCTAGTTTTTCAATAAGATTAAATCTTATATTCTTGAGAAGAATTTTTAAAATTCTAGATCTTGTTTTTAGTGATTTTATTAAAATATATGACTTTTGGTAATCTAGTTGGTTGGGATTTATTTTTTGCATTTTTATTATTTTTTTAGGTATTGTAATTTTATTTTCGTCAAGGTAAAGCAGTATATCTGATATAAATTTGAAATGTCTATTTTCAATATTGGGATAAAAAGATAGAAAATATATAAATATTTGATTTTGTATTTCAAAGGTTTTAGTTTTAAAAAATTCTTTCATGTGTTGACAAAAAATTGTTTTATCTTTATTCTCGGCATAAATATAGAATGCAATCCATCCATAAGTTTCTATATTCTGAGAATTTTTTTTGACATAGTCCATAATGCTTTGTATGAATGCATTTTTAATGTATTTTTCTTTAAATATGGTTGAGCTTTCGTAAGGGTTAAAATTTGTTTTGTCAAAAGATATAAAAAAATCTTCTGTTTGAAATTTTGCGGTTATAATTTCTTTGATTTTTTCTTTTATGTTGATTAATTTGTGTTTTTCAATGTATTCAAGTGCATCTATGAAGGATTCCCAATTGTTAGATATTTTGTCTTTGAAAAACCAAGTTAAATATTTTTTTGTTATTGTTTTTTCGACTATATATAAATAACACTTTAATGCGTCTTTAAAATCCTTTGGAGTGTATTGTGTAAAATCACTGAAAAAATAATTAAAGTTAATATTTTTATTTGAACCTTTATAAAAAATTTCATTAAGACTTAAAGTTTTTATTGCACGCAAGTAGTTTAAAATTTCATTATGTTTTAGCGCTAAAATTTCTTCTTCTAAGTATTTATAATGTTTTATTAAAATTTTGATAAAAATGCTTTTACTTAAACATCCAACAGGCCAATATGTAAGTATTAGCATTTTTTTTAGTTTTATTAGTCTGCTTTCTTTATTAATTAAGCTTGATTTAAAAACTTTTTGATTTTCCGATTGATTTTTAAAATTTTTATTTAATATATTTAATATTTTGAATTTATTTTTGTTTCTTACAGCTATTAAAATATCTATTGTGTGCTCTAAGTTATCAATGTTAATATTGCTAGAAAAATTTAATATAATTTGCTTATAAATGTTTTTTTTTTCTTGGGAATAATAAGGGCTATTTTGTATTTCGATTAGTTTTAAAAAGTTGTTAGATTTCAGTTTATATGTTATTCCTAGTTTTTTTGTGTTAAAGTTGTCTTCTTTGCTTATTTGAGTGAAGTTTTTATTTCTTATGATTTCTAATATCCATTTTTTAATGATTTCATTTTGTGTTTTTTTGTAGTAGTATTCTTCGAGTGAAGTGTTTAATACATTTTTTTCTTTTTCATAATCATTGCTGATTTTTATAAGTTCAATTATTTCGGGCTTTTCTAATTTGTAAAGTTGGGAAGAAATGCTGTATTTTAAAACTTTTTCCTCTATGTATTTGATTATGTATTTTTTTAATGTAGTAAGGGAATTATAAAATTCTGAATCCTTTTTAATCGTTTTCATCTATTCCTTTTTTTATAATTTCCATTAAATTTTTATCTTTTTTTGCAAAATTTATTATTGCCTTTAAATAGCCTTCAAGAGTTCCTATATCGATTCTTTTTCCCTTAATATTTTTATATAATACTTTTTTTTGCTCCATCAGCTTTCTTAAAGCATAAATGTGATAGTATTCACCTTTTTGATGCAGCTTGAATCCTTCTTCCAAATGTTCAAAAAACTCATAGTTGTACAAAAATCTTCCAATAGATGCTTTATTGCTAGGTTCACTTCCAATTTCTGGTTTTTCAACAATGCTTTTTACATGGACTTCGTCTTTGTAGAGATCTATTACTCCGTATGTGTTTATATTTTCTGGATTTTCAATGATAGATATTATGTTCTTTCCAGTTTTTTCATGAAGTTTAATCAATTGCAAGCTTAATGGCGGATTTCCAACGTGAAGATCGTCGGGGTAGGCCACAATTACAGGTTCTCTATTTATCCAGGGTTTTGCATAAAGCAGTGCATTTCCTGTGCCCAACATCTCTTTTTGTCTTATGAAGCTTATATTAATTTTTTTGTTTTTAATCTTTTCTAATTCATTTTTTTTATTTTCTTTTAAAAAAATATTTTCAAGTTCAATTTCTCTATCAAAATAATCCTCAAGAGTTTTTTTTCGTCTTGAGCTTATTAATAAAATGTCTTTTATTCCCGAATCGATAAATTCTTGAATAATGTAATCTATGGCTGGTTTGTTTAAAATTGGCAACATTTCTTTTGGAATTGTTTTCGTTATTGGTAAAAATCTTGTTCCATATCCAGCTGCTAGAATAATGCCTTTCATATTTTTCTCTCTTGAAATAAGATTATAGCAAAAAATTTAATTTTATATATTCAATGTTTTTTAAAATTGTTTTAGAATTTTTATTTATGTATGTAAGTTCGGGTAAATATAAAGGTAAAAAAATTTTGTTTCCCAAGGCTGGTGCTGTTCGCCCTGTGATGTCTCTTGTCAGAGAAGCCTTTTTTTCTATTATTTTCAAGGATATTATTAACTCGAAATTTTTGGATGTTTTTGCAGGGACTGGCATAATGTCTGTTGAGGCTCTTAGCAGAGGAGCAAATCTTGCCCATCTTGTTGAATGTAATAAAAAAATCAAAACTACATTAGTAAGAAATTTTAGCTTTGTTGAGGAATTTTATAATTTTTTTTTTCAAAGGGCAGAGGATTTTTTAGGTAAAAAAGATCTTTTTTACGATTTTATTTATCTTGATCCCCCTTTCAATTATAAGAATAAGGTTAATTTACTTGAGATTATTTTAAAAGGCAATATTTCAAATGATAAAGTCAATATTATTATGCATTGTCCTTTTGGTGAAAACTTGGACATAAATACATCAAAATTTTCAGTTTATAATTTGAAAAGGTATGGAGGGTCAAAACTTATTTTTTTGAAACTATTGTAGGATTTGATTTTCTTTCATAGTTGAAGGTAATGAGTTGAATTTCATTTTTATTTAATTCTGGAATATTGTTTTTTATTACAAAATCATCCACATTTTTTAATGGATTTTTTTTGTAGTTTCCATTTGCATCTTTTATTAAAATTTCCTTGTTTTCAGAATCTATTATTATTTCTTCTATTTTGTAAGTCTGGTTTTTTTTGTTTATTATAGATAGATTTGGCACAATGTTCATTTTATATTCAATAACAGCGGCTTGAAAAAGATTTTCATTATTATTTTTTTTGTTTACACTTACTATTTGTCCATAATCAAAAGGCGCAAGTATTGTTAAAAAATTTTCTAGCATCTTAATGTCAAATTTTTTGTTTTTTGTTTGCTCGTTTACCTCTTTTCTGCTCCAATAGTATTTTCCACTATTTTCTATTAGGAATTTAATAGCTTCTAAAGGGTTGGCGCTTTCTTTTATTATTATTGGATTTACCAATTCATCGTAAGTATCTATTATGATGAAGATTCTAACAAGTTCGTGAATAAATTTGTTGATTTTTAATTGTGGATATCCAGTAGCATCAAGGTAATCCTTTTGCCCATTGATTATCATTTTTGTAATAGCCGAAATATCTTCTCTTATTCTAAACAAATTCTTAGCAATGTTAATATTTTTTTCCAAATGTTCTATTTTTAATTTGTGTTGTTCTTTTAAATTTTTCTCCTTAAGGCTTATTTTATCCCCTATATTTTCTAATATTGTTGTGTGCATTAATCCTATTGAGTGTAGCAATGATCCAAGTGCAGCTTGTAGTATCATTTCTTCTGCGTAAAAAAATTCTGTAAATTCGTTGTATTCAGTTTTATCAAGAAAAAATTTGATAGTTGAACGAGGTGCATTTTGTAAAGATCTTATTTTGTTCAAATTTGCAATTGTAATTAAAAAATAAATTGTTGTGTCGACTGAATGTAGTAGTATTGAATCGCCTTCTGTTTTTACTTTCCCTTTAAAAAATTCATAATCTCTTCTAGCAGAATATAAATATAATTTTTTTAAAGTTTTTTTATCTTTAATGTTTTCTTTTGTTCTAAGTTTTTGAACATCAAAATAATGATATATTTCTAATAAAATTTTTTGTAGAGATGCTATTTTATGTCTTGGAAGTATTTTAAAGCTTCCTTCCAATATTTCTTTCCAATAAATTTGATTAGGTTCAGCTTCCATTAATGTATTTATTTTCATGAGTGGTTTTTTTCCTTTGGTAAAAAATATTGGGTCGTCTTCCTTAAAGGGTTTATATACGTCTTTTAGATTGTCTATTAGCTTTTCTCTCAAATAGTTAAGATCATCATTTAAAATTTCTTCATTTATTTTTTTTATTAGGGCCTCATATGATTCATCTTCTTCTTTTTTAAGTACAGGAATGTATGGTGTATTACCTTTAACAAGTATTTTAATAATTTTTTCATTTATTCTTGTGCCGAGCTTTGATAAATTTCCTATTCTTGCAAAAATTACGTCTTGTTCATTTAGATCTTTTATTTGCTTTATTTCTTTAAGTACCACTTTGAGATCCTTTCAATCTTTAAATAAATGTCGCCGAGGAGAATCGAACTCCTGACACAAGGATTTTCAGTCCTATGCTCTACCAACTGAGCTACAGCGACAATTTCAACTTATTTAACATGCTGCCGAGGAGAATCGAACTCCTGACACAAGGATTTTCAGTCCTATGCTCTACCAACTGAGCTACAGCAGCGTTTTTATTCTAATATCTTAATTTTTTCATAAGTATATATGTTTGTCAACTCTTTTTAAATTTTAGATTTTGAACGTAGTGCTAAAAAAATGATTTATAGCCAGCTTTGAATTTTAATAAAATAAGCCAATTTTGAAATTTAATTAATTTTTAAATGGTTTTATTTGTCTTTTAAATTCAAGCAAATAAATTTTTAATTTTTTTTGTGAAGATATTGAAAGAAATCCATATCTGTTGAGAAAATTTTTCTTTTATCCTTTAATACAGCTTTATAGCTTTCTAGTGCCTGCCAAAATTTGTAAAATTCAACATTTTTACCATATGTATTTGAATAAATTTTTGCGGCTTCCCGGTCTCCTTCAGCTTTTATTTTTGCAGCAGTAGCTTTTGCTTCGCTTAATAGGCTAAGTTTTTCTTTTTCTATGCTTCCAAGAATTTCTGTTTTTTCAGCTAATCCTATGCTTCTTTGTTCTTCTGCTATTTGTTGTCTTTCTGAAATCATTCTGTTGTTTACAGATTCGATAAGGCTTGGATCATAAGTAACTTTTCTTATTAGTACATCTACAATTTCAATCCCAATATCTTTGGTATTTTTGTTTGCTATATCTATTATTTCTTTTTCGATTATCTTTCTTCCTTTTGTTATTCTGTAAATACCATCAATTTTTGTTTCTTGCGGAGTGAGTACTCCATTAGACAAGCGTTGAATTGGATCGTTTGAGCTCCTTATAATTTCAAGCAAAGGATATTTTGCGATAACTCCTCTAACAGCAGGTTCAATTGCTGCATCAATTCTAATGTAAGCCCTATTCATCGTTTTTATTGTTGTATAAAATTTATTTATGTCTGCAATTTTCCATCTAGCCGTTGTATCAATCCATATTAATTGCTTTTCTTCTCCTCCTGTTGGGATTCTTTGAGGTTCTCCGTCCCATCTAAGAATAATTTTGGGAAATATTTGTACATTTTCAATTAATGGGATTTTATATTTAAGCCCAGCTAAATTTTCAGTTCTTTGAATTTTTCCAAGTCGAGTAGTTATTGAGATTTCATTTTCTTTTAAAATATAAATTGGTTGAAAAATAGATAAAATAGTCAAGCAAACTATTATTGTAAAGATTGCAATTTTTACAGTAGATAATAAAAGATTTATTATAAATTTCATTTATTTTACCTCTTTAAATGGTAGAAAATTTTTTAAGTTTTTGTCAATTATTTCAATATTATCTTTGTTTTCAAGTATTTCCCTCATAGCTTCATTGTAAAGCCTTTCTTTTGTAATATCGGGATTTTTTAAGTAAGCATCTAGTATAGCATTAAAAATTTCCGTGTCTGCTAATGCATTGTTTATTCTGCTTTCTTTGTATCCTTTGGCTTCTTCAATAACCTTTAACGCCTCACCTTTAATTTTAGGAACTATTTGATTAAATTCTCTTTTTCCTTCGTTTATGTATTTATTTTTGTCTTGAATAGCAATGTTTACATCTTCAAAAGCTTCGTAAACTTTTCCTTTTGGGGGTAGGGCATTTCTAATTTGCACTTGCACTACATCAATTCCTAAATTATAATTATCTATTATTTCATTCATAGAAGATTTTACACCTTCTGTTACTCCTACTCTGTTGTCATTTATTATTTCAAAAATAGTATTATCTCCAATTAATCTATTCATTGATGACTTTGCAATATCTTTAATTGTTGTCTCGGGGTCTTCTACTTTAAACTTAAATGAGTAAGGATCTCTTATTTTGTATTGTACTAACCATTCAATGTTTATGATATTTAAATCTCCAGTGATAATCATACCTTCATCGCTTTCATTATTATTTTCTCTAATATCGTTTGGAGATATTATAAATCCAAATTTAATTTCTTGAACTATTTTTACTGGTACGATAAATTTTTCTTCAATTAATGGAATCTTCATATGTATTCCTGAATCAAGAGTTCTGTTAAGCTTGCCAAGACGAAGTACAATTGCTTCTTCCGATGGTCCAACTATGAATATGTTTGCAATAATTATTATTGATATTAGTATTAAGGTAATAATAATTATTAAATATTCGTAAGTTTTATTAAAAATTTGTTTTATGTCAAACATTTTTTTCTCCCAATTTTTTCAATAATTTTTGTTTTGTAAGCGAATTTTATCACTACTTTTTGTATTTGATAAAAGTTATTGTTTCAATTCTATTATTCTGAATTTCCTTAATAAAATATTCCCCATCAGTTGTTTTTACGGTTTCGTCTTTTGTTGGTATTTTGTCAAGTATATCTATTAAGTATCCCCCAATTGTATTTGTATATTCTTTATGCTTAATAGATATTCCAATTATCTCTTCAATTTCGTCAAAAGTAGTTTCTCCAAGTATTGAGTAAGTATTGTTATTGATTTTTGTAATCAGGGGTTTTTCCTCTTTAATGTCGTATTCGTCAGATATTGCTCCAAAAATTTTTTCTACTATGTCTTCTATTGTAAGTATTCCCGAAAAACCGCCATACTCGTCAATTACGATTGCCATTATTTTTTGCTTTTTTCTCATAATATCTAGTATGTCTTTTATTCTTTTGTTTTGTTGTACAAATACAGCCGGCTTAATAAATTGAGAAACGTTTTTATTTGTATCTTTTTTATTGATTTCTATGAGGTCTTTAGCTATTAGAATCCCAATTATCTGTTCTCTGCTTTGTCTTTTGTATATAGGGATTCTAGAATATCCTTCCTCTTTGATAAGCTTAATTACATCTTTTAACTTTGAGGAGCTTGATAGTGAAAAAACCTCTGTTCTGTGAGTCATGATCTCAGAAGCTCTTACTTGATCTATGTCTAACATTTTTTGCATAAATATTCTAGAGTCGTTTTTTAAAATACCTAAATTTCCCGCTAAAGAGAGCATACTTTTGATGCTCTCTTTAGTCATTTTATAGCTTGTCTTAATTTTAAAGAAATTTAATATTTTTTTTATTATTTTGTTTATTATATATATCAATGGAGTAAATATAAAAATCAATGGTTTTAAAAAAAAAAGAAGTAGATAGAGCAATAATTTCATTATTTAGAATTGCAATTTGTTTTGGAAGTATTTCTGCAAAAATTAGAACGATTATTGTTATTAGTCCTGTTGATATTGCAAGTGCGCCGTTTCCGTATTTTTCAAGTACAAATTTTGTTGTAAGCGTACTTGCAATAATATTTGATATATTGTTGCCTATAAGAATGGTGGTGATTAATTTTGAAGGAGATTGAACCAAGTTATACACCGATATTCCCGATTTTCCTTTTTTTCTTATATCTTGTATCTGAATCATGCTTAAGGAAGTGTAAGCTGTTTCAGATGCTGAGAAAATAGCAGATAATATTATAAATAACAGTATCACGATTAATTCTATCATATATGTACTATTTTAATTTATCTTTGATAAAAATGCTTTAAAATCATATCCTTAAGCAATAAAAAATATTTTTGACTCGACTTTAAAAGGCGCTGACCGGAATCGAACCGGCGAATCAAAGTTTTGCAGACTTCTCCCTTAGCCACTTGGGTACAGCGCCTTGTAACATTGCTTAGTTTATTAAAAAAATAGAAAATTGTAAATATATTTTCTATTGAAGCATAATTTTGAATTTCTTAGCTATTTTTATTGGTTTTATGTAAAATTTTAATGTATGAATAAAAAACTTAATGATGTTTTATTAAAATTGGATCAAAATTTAATAAAACATGTAAAAGGTTCTCTTGATTTAGAAATAACCGGAGTTACTTACAGCTCTAAATTAGTTTTGTCCGGCTTTGTATTTTTTGCTCTTCCGGGAATTCGTTTTGATGGACATAACTTTGTTGAAATCGCAATTCAAAAGGGTAGTAATGTTGTTGTATATTCACGGGATTTGAATTTTTACGATTCCAATGTTACTTATATTAGGGTAGATGACCTTAACATAAGAAAATTTATGTCTAATTTTTCAAATATTTTTTATGATGAGCCTTCAAAAAAATTAAAAGTTATTGGGGTCACTGGTACTGACGGCAAAAGTTCTGTTTGTTATTATATATATCTGTTGTTAAAAAATAAAGGTGTTAAAGTGGGTTTTATATCGACGGTATTTTTTGATGACGGAAGTGGTAATTTGATTAAAAATCCTTACAGACAATCAACTCCTGAATCCACAGAAATACATTCATTTTTAAGCGATATGGTTAAAAATGAGGTTCAATATGCAATTCTTGAATCTACTTCCCATGGGCTTGATCTTGAAACAGCAAGACTTATTGATATTACTTATTTTGCGGTTGTTTTTACTAATATTGGACATGAGCATCTTGAATTTCATGGTACAATTCAAAATTACATGAATGTAAAGTTAAGTCTTTTTAAATCTGTTAGTGATGATGCTGGTTTTGGTGTTATTAATTTTGATGATTTTTATTCTTCTGACTTTAAGAATGCTATTAAAAAATCTTTTACCTATAGCTTAAAAAGCAATCAAGCAGATTTTTTTGTCAGTTTTATTGATGAGAAAGCAGATTCTACCAGATTTGAATTTTATCACAAAGGGGTTAAATATTTTGCCAATATTAACCTGCTGGGGAGTTTCAATGTTGAAAATGTAATGGCTGCTCTTATTTTAGTTTCTCAAATTTTAAATAGCGACATTCAAGATATTGTTGACAAGCTTATTTGCATTAAAGGTCTTGATGGACGTATGAATAGTATTAATTTAGGGCAAAATTTTTCTGTAATAATTGATTATGCTCATACCCCTGGTGCTTTTTCCAAACTTTTTCCTATTTTTAAAAGATTTGCTACAAATAGACTGATTTCTGTTTTTGGCTCTGCAGGAGAAAGAGATATTGCAAAACGATTTTTGCAAGGACAAATTTCAGATATTTATTCTGATTTAATAGTGCTTTGTGATGAAGATCCAAGAGGTGAGAATAGTATGTGTATAATTAAAGATATTGCAAAAGGAATTGTGAATAAAGTTATAAATCAGAATTTATTTTTTATTCCTGATAGAAGGCAGGCTATTGAAAAAGCAATAGGTCTTGCAAGGACTGGGGATTTGGTTGTAGCCTTAGGCAAAGGTCATGAAAGTTCAATAATTTATGAAAATAGAGAAGTTTTTTGGAATGAGCAAGAAGTAGTTAAAGATGCTATTCTAAGTTTAGAAAAATCAAAAAAGGAGAAGTGATGTGCAAAAAAAATCTTATGTTAATATTTGGTGGTGTTTCTTTTGAACATGAAATTTCTTGCAAATCTGCTTATAGCATTTATTTAGCCCTTTTGGATTTAAATAAATACAATATTTATCCTGTTTATATTGATAAGTGCACAGGTATTTGGTATTTATTGGATTCTGTTTCTGACCCTTCAAATCCCATTGACATAGGTGTTTTGCCTACTGTTAGTTTATTACCCGGTCTTGGAATTTTTTCAAATAACAAAAATCTTGAGATAGATGTTGTTTTCCCTGTTATTCATGGAAGAACCGGTGAGGATGGTGCTGTTCAAGGGGTTTTAAAGATTATGGACATTCCTTGTGTTGGTGCTGGTATTATAGGAAGTGCTATTTCTAGCAATAAGTATTTTTGCAAACTTTTACTTAAAAGCTTTAATATTCCTTTAGTACCTTTTATTGGGTTTAGACAATATGATTATTTTTTAGATAAAGAGGAAATAAAAAGAAAGGTAAGGGAGGTTCTAGGCTATCCCGTTATTGTTAAGCCTGCAGTATTAGGTTCTTCGATTGGAATAAATGTAGCTTACAGTGAAAATCAGATTGAATCTTTTATTAAGGAAGCTTTAAGGTATGACCTTACCATTGTAATAGAAAAATTTATTGAAGCTAGAGAGATTGAATGTTCTGTTATTGGAAATGAAAAGATGAAAATCTTTTCTCCTGGAGAAGTTATTGTGCAGGATTTTATATTTTATGATTATGATGCTAAATATTCTGTTATTCCTGGAAATTCTATTATCTTTAATATCCCTGCACATCTTGAGACAAATCAGTTGTTAAGCATTAAGGAATATGCCTTTCTTGTTTATAAAAATTTAGAACTCAGAGGTATGGCAAGAATTGATTTTTTTGTTGAAAAAAAATCAGGAACAATTTATTTTAATGAAATAAATACCATTCCGGGATTTACCGATATATCTATGTTCGCTAAAATGTGTAGCCATGATGGTCTTCAGTTTAAAGACTTGGTGGATAATTTAATTGATTATGCTTTTAAAAGTTATATTAATAGAAAAAAAATGATTAATTTTGAAGATTAATTTAATTTAATTTAATTTAATATAAAATTTTTTAGATTTTCAATCTCTTTATCATTTTTTAGTTTAAAGTAATCAAGATTTTTATATTTTTCTGCTTTAGGCAATATTCCTGAATATTTTATCTTGTAAGAGTAATTTATCTTTATATTTTTTTCTTCTTTATTATTGTTTTTATTGTAAATTTTAACTTGATTTTTTTTAATATGAAGATTTGCAAATGCTTCATATGCTATGTCATCTTGAGATTTAAGAGTAAATGCAATTGTTGTTTTTTTAGAGTTAATGTTTTTAAGTGAAAAAATAATCTTATTAGCCAATATTTTATAAGGAGTGTTGCTTTGGTAAATTATTAGTTTAGATGCGTTTTTAAAATGTAGTTCTATTTGATTTGCAATTTTTTGAGTAACCAAATTGATGTTATAAACAGCTCTTTCTGCTATATCTATTTTTTTAAAATCAATATTCATTAGCTCATCATCGGCTTTAATGTTAGTTTTTAATGTTTTTTTGTTTGCCTGTAAAGTTAGGTTAAAGTCATTTGAAATTATTTGGATAGGATTTTTATTGCCTTTTGGGTATTCAATTTTTATTGTATTTATTTTTTCTGGAAAGCTGACTGTTTGTTCTATTTGTATTACATGTCCTTTTTTATCGATATTGCTAGATATTATAATTGTGGTTATTAAAAAAAAAGTTACAAGACCAAGTTTTTCAGCTTTTTTTAAATTTTGTTTAATTTTTGAAAGTTTAGATTTTAAATGTTCTGAGATATTCATAAATATGGTAGAAAAAAGGCAAATTGAGATTAGATAGCTTAACGTAAGTGTATTTGTGATTGATGTAGTATTTTGTATTAATGTTACTAATACAAAATTGATTGTCCAAATAATTGTTACTATTATTTTTTGGACAATAGTAATTTTATTTGGTTTTATTAATAGTAGAATGCTTTTTATTATAACTATTAAGATAAATTCTATTTTAATAAACATTAATATTATTAGTTCAATAATAGAGATTGATATTGCAAGGTATTTAAGTTGTCTGTAATTTAAATATATTGTGAAATTGTATGTAAAAAGAGACAAAAGATTATGTATGAGTAAAGTTGCAAAAAAAGTTATTAAATACTTGGAGTTTATTATAGTGTAAACTGTCGTGTTTTCATAGTTTACAAATAGCTTATTTGTAATTAATAAGGATAAATATGTGCTTAAAAATAAAGTAAAAAATAGTCTTATCAATTTATAGTAATCATTTTTTACTTTCTTCATGACCAATCCGGCTTCTTTGAATTTTCTAATAAATACAATTATAATTAAGTTATAACAAATATAAATTAATGTTATTAAGGTAATTTCATTAATTATTATTTTTTCAAAAGGCGTATCAATTATAATGTAGTGTATTTCATCAGTATTTTTGCTTTTGTACTGATTAGTCAATGTTTCTTCAATTGATTTGTAAATTTCGTAAATAGTATTTTTATTTTGAGTTAATATAGGATTTAAATTGTTATTTATTATTAAAAAGGGTATAGATTCGTCCCAATATATATTGTATAAATTGTTTATTTTTTTTTCAGTTATTTTTGCTGTATTAAAATCAAGTTTATTCTTTTCAAAGCTTTTAATAGTAGCTTTTAAAAATCCCAAATTTGTTTTTGAATTTGTTATGAAAGATTCATTTTCTAAGTAAATTTTATTTTTTATTCTATTTTCGTTTAGCATTAAGTAAATCGTATTTGTATTTTTTCCCAAATAATTATTGCTAAGTAAAATTCTGCTGCTAATTATTGTATTTTCTTCTAAAGAATCATCCTCAACAAAAAAAAAATTTAAGTTGTTTTCAGAGTTAATATTTCTAAGTTTATTTAAAAGCTCAATAGCAATTCCAATTGCTAAATTATTTTTTAAATTATTTAGTATTTTAATTGGAATAATTATATTATAAATGTCTGCTCTTTTACCTTTGATTTTGGAATGTATTATCTTTTGAGAATACCCAATAAATCCAATTTCTTGTAAAGAATATTCCGTATATTTAATTTCATTTGTATTAAAATATTTTTTTATATAATTAAAAGTGTTTATTATTTTTTCCTGGTTTTTGCTTAGTTGATGAATTTTTTTAATATGCTCTTTTATGTTCTTTTCAGTTTCTATGTTTGCAATTTTATTGTTTAAATTTGATATATTTTTTTCCATTTTATTTGATTCAATAGGGGTGATTTTTGAGTGAATTAATAAGAACGATAATGATAATAATATTTTAATTGTCATAATTTTTAATATCTTCTTCTACTTGCATTATTTGTAAGATATTTGGGTTTTCTTTTAAGGCAGAAATTATTTTTGTTATATTTTTAGCATTTGATGAGACTATTATGTTTGTTATTCCATGACCATTTCCACAGTCTTCTATTTTTTCGCTAATAAGCCTTACGTCATTGATTGTAAAAATGTTCTCAAGATAGCCAAATATTCCTTTCAATTCTTTTAAAAGCAAAATAATATGATGCACTTTTCTAGTTGGTGTTGCTTCCCATTCAACTTCAATCAATTGATTTTTTTTATAGTATTTGAGCTTTTGACAATTTTCATTGTGTACTATTATCTCATCTTTGTGTATTATTCCAACAATATCTTCACCTGTTGTGGGATTGCATTCAGAGTCTATTGCAATTCTTTTTATTTTGTTTTTAGTATAAGCTTTAAATAGGCTAAAAAGCTTTCTTTGTTCTTTGTTTGCCCCAACAAGATACGCAATAATATTGTTGTCTACAAAAATTGTGTTGTCATTTTTGTTAAGCCATGATCTAATTTTTGATCGGGCTTTTTTTGTTCTTACACTGTTTAGCCATATCACATCTGGTTTTGAGTCTTTTGATGTGAATATTTCAACAATTTGTTCGTTTTTAAGTGGCTTTGTGATTGAACTTATTTTTCCATTTATTTTTGCATAAAGAGCTTGGTCTCCAATATCTGTGTGTATTATGTATGCAAAATCAATTGAATTTGATCCAAAAGGAAGTTCTACTACTTCTCCTTCTGGGGTGTAAACATATATAAATGTATTTAACAACTCTTTGTGTATATCATTCATTGAATATTGACTTTTGTTAGCCGATTCTTGTTGCCATTTTTTTATTCGGTTTATAAATGAAAGATCATCAGCTTTAAGTGCAATTTGTTCTTTGTATATCCAGTGGGCTGCAACTCCATAATTGGCAATTCTGTCCATTTCTTCTGTTCGAATTTGTATTTCAATAAGCTGGTTATCTTCAGGTATTCTTACGGTAGTGTGTAGTGATTGATATTTATTTTCTTTTGGACTTGCAATATAGTCTTTAAGTCTTCCTGGGATTGGTTTCCATACCCTGTGAACAATTTCTAATATTTCATAACATTCTTTTTGTTTTTTGCAAATTATTCTGATTCCCAGGGTATCAAAAATTTGAGTAAGCCTGTTTGTCCTTGTTTGCATTTTTCTAAATATTGAATAAAAGTGCTTTGATCTTACTGTAATTTCTGCCCCAATTCCGCTTTTTTGGAGTTCTTTTTCTATTGATAATTTACCTTTGTATAATTTTTTCTCTCTTTCTATTTTTGTTTCAGATAAAAAATTTTTTATCTCTTTATAATCTTTAGGATAAAGATGCTTGAATGAAAGATCTTCAAGATATGTTTTAAGAGATGAGATTCCAAGGCGTTCTGCTATTGGAACATAAGTTGAAAGGCAATCTTTTGCAATCCTGTCTTGTCTGTTTTTAGGCAAATAAGAGAGAGTCGTCATATTGTGAAGTTTGTCTGCCAGTTTTATTATTATTATTCTAATGTCATGTGTCATTGCAAAAAACATTTTTGAAATAGTATTAGCTTCTTTTATGCTTCTTGTTTTATTGTGTAAATCATGAATTTTAGTTACACCGTCGATTAAGCTTAAAATTTCCTCGTCAAATTCTTTTACTATTTCTTCTTTTTCAATATTTGTATCTTCAAGCACGTCATGAAGTAGTCCGGCGATAGTTGCTTTGAAATCCAGTTGAAATTTAGCAAGAAATAATGAAACCATTATTGGATGAATAATGTAAGGTTCCCCACTTTCTCTGTATTGGCCATAGTGAAGTTGTTCTGCTATTTCTAGAGCTTTGAATATGTTTTTTCGTTCAAATTCATCTTTGTAAGTATTCTCAACAGTTTTTTTGAAAATACTTCTAGCTTTTTCAAGATCATTTATTTTTATTAAGTGTGCAATCTCATATGCTTGTATCATGCTCTTTGTCCTAATACCAGCGCTCTTGCTCTCTTTTCAAGATCATAAATGGTTTTTAAATGTGAAAATCCTTTTTTAATTGCAAAATCTTTCAGATTTTTTATTTGCCAAGGAGCTGATTCTATTATTATTAGTCCATTTGGGGCAAGCTTTTCTTTTGCTTGGCTTAATATTTTTCTAGAAATATTAAGCCCGTCTTTTCCAAATCCAAAAAGAGCTTTTGCGGGTTCTTTTTTTATTTTATTTGTTATTTCTAATTCTTTTTTGTTTAAATAAGGAGGATTTGTAATAATTATATCAATCCTTTCCTTTATACAGTTTAGCAAATTAGAGTGAATTATTTCTGCAAATTTTTCAAGTTTTAGCTTTTTTGTATTTTTTGCAGCTATTTGTAAAGCTTTTATTGAAATGTCCGAGAGTATTACTTTTTTTTTCATGTAATAGGCAATAGAAAGTCCTATGCATCCACTGCCGCAGCATAAGTCTAGTATTTTTGTAAAGTCATTTTGTTGAATTTGAATTAAGGCTTCTTCTACTAAACATTCTGTATCAAATCTTGGAATTAAGACGTGCTTGTTTAGGTTAAATTCAATACCCATAAATTCTTTTTTTTGTAATATGTAGTGAATAGGTGTTCCTTTTTCTATTTTATCTATTTGATCAAAAAAAAGTTTTTTTTCCCTTTTTGTTAAGCTTTTTTTTATATTTGCAATTATTAATTCTTTTTTGATTTTTAAAATTAGTTCAAGTATTAGTAGCACTTCTATTGTATCTAAATTTTTACTTTTAGCATAATTTATAACTTCGTTAACATTCATCGCTATATGCTGTTGTTTTTTAATGTTTGTTCTTGAAGCTCTATTGTCAAGGGATCAAGAAGTGGATCAAGTTCTCCTTGCATAAATTCTTCTAATTTGTAAAGAGTGATGTTTGCTCTATGATCTGTTATTCTATTTTGAGGAAAATTATAGGTTCTAATTCTTTCAGATCTGTCTCCTGAGCCGACTTGTTGTTTTCTGTTATTTGATCTTTGCTCTTGTTTTTTGGAATCTTCAAACTCATAAAGTCTTGCTCTTAATATTTTCATTGCTTGATCTTTGTTTTTATGCTGACTTCTTTCGTTTTGGCATTGTACAACAATTCCTGTTGGTAAATGCGTTATTCTAACTGCAGAATCGGTTGTATTAACATGTTGTCCACCAGCCCCAGATGATCTGTAAACATCAATTCTTAAGTCTTTTTCATTAATATCAATTTCTGTTTCTTCAATATTAGGTAGAACTGCTACAGTGGCAGCCGAGGTTTGAAGTCTTCCGTTAGACTCTGTTATAGGGATTCTTTGTACCCTGTGAACGCCGCTTTCATATTTTAATTTTTTAAATACATCTTTTCCTTTAATTTCAAAGATTATTTCTTTAAATCCTCCAAGTTCTGTTTCATTGAAGTTTATGATTTCTGTTTTCCATTTTTTTCTCTCTGAATATTTTATATACATGCTATAAAGATTGTTTGCAAAAAGAGCAGCTTCTTCTCCTCCCGTTCCAGCCCTAATTTCAATTATTATATTTTTACTATCATTTTCATCTTGAGGTAAAAGTAGTATTTTTATTTGATGTTCAAGATCTTCTTTTTTTTTGTTTAGATCAATTAGCTCTTGTTTTATTAGTTCTTTCATTTCTTGTTGCTCTTCTTTTTCCAAGATGCTTTTGTTATCATTGATTTGGCTCAGTATTTTTTCATATTCAAATTTTTTAGTATTTATTTTTTCCAGATATGTATATTCTTTTATTATTTTAGAATATTTTTTTTGATTTTTAATTAGATTTATATCTTGCAATTTTTCTTCTATCGACTTAATCTTGCTTGTTGCTGAATTTAATTTTTCTAAAAACATTATGTTTTCTCCTGAAAGATAATAATAGTTTATATTAATTTTAGATTTTTTTGTTAGACTTTTTAGTAAGTTTTGTGTTACTATGCTTGCTTTTATGTTTTATTTCAATTCTCTTTTTTAGAAACTGATTTTATGGAATAAATAGAATAAGCTTGATCAAAAAAATCAATTATATTTTTTTATGTTTTTTTATATAATGAATGTTATTAAGTTGGATATTAAAGTTAGATTGGATTTTGTTGTATTTGTATATAAATTGAGCTTTGCGTATTATTATTTGTGGTGTTGTTCAAGGTAGTTAAAGTTATATCTTTGATAAACCGATTTAAAAGGGGTATTTATGTTAAATGAAAAAATTTTGGATGCTTTAGGGGATCTCTCAAATATTTCTGATGATCAACTTCTTGATGTCACTGAGAAATCAAAAAGAGGGTATCAGTTGATTAAAGAAGAAAGACTTTCTGAGGCAGAAAGTTTGTTTTCTGATATCCTTGAAAAGGATAATGAGAATAATTATGCTCTTGTTGGACTTGGAGACATTGAAAGGAAGAAGAGTAATTACGATAAAGCAATAGTTTGTTATCAAAGATGTCTTGTAAAACATCCAAACAATAATTATGCTCTTTTCGGACTTGGAGACTGTTACAGAAATTTGGATAATTATAAAAAAGCTACAGACATATGGGAAGAGTATTTGAAATATGATCCTGAAAATATAACGGTTTTAACAAGAGTTGCTTCATCTTACAGGAAGCTAAAAAATTTTCAAAAATCTAAGCAAACATATCTTAAGGTAATGGAATTAATGCCTGAGAATGATTACGCGCTTGTAGGAATTGGTCATTTGTATTACGACTTTAAAGAATATAAAGAGGCTTTAAAGTATTGGCTTAAAATGTATGAATTAAATCAATCTAAGATTGATGTTAGGGTGTTAACTTCAATTGGCAATTGTTATCGTAAGCTAAGGGAATTTACTAGAGGAATTTATTTTTTTAAAAAAGCTTTAGAAATTTCACCTAGCAATTTTTATGCTGTTTTTGGACTTGCTGATTGTTATAGGGGAAATAAGGAATATAAAGAAGCTTTAAAATATTGGCTTGATATTATCGAAAAAGATCCAAAAAATAATTTGGTTCTTACAAGGGTAGGAGATGCTTATCGTTATTTGAATGATTATGAAAATTCTCAAATTTATTATAAAAAGGCCCTAGATGTTGATTTTGATATGTTTGCTATACTTGGACTTGCTCTTCTTCAAAAGGAACAAGGCAAATATGAAGAAGCATTAGTAGCTATTAAAAGTTTAATTAAAAACAATCCCAAAAATTCAGCATTATATGTCAGTGCTGCTGAATGCTATGAGGCATTGGGACAGATTGGAAACGCTGTTGATATTTTATCAAGCTTTTTACATCTTGGTATGAAAAATATTGTTGTTATTGACTACCTTACAGCTCTTAGGAAAAAAATGGAATGATGAACTTCTTACTTGAAACGGAAAAATCTATCTTTTTTGATAAGTTAATAGATACCCATGTTCATTTTTATGAATTAAAGAAGAGATCTTTGGATGTCAATTATATTATTAGCGAATGTTTTAAAAATGGATTTTCTTATTTTCTTGACATTGGCTTGCATCCTAGCGATTTTAATAGTAGAAAAAGTCTTTTAAGTCCATATTCTAATGTGTTTTTAACAGCAGGTATTCATCCTTTAAATTTAGATGATAATTTTAAAGATGATGTTAAACAGCTTGAAAAAATTTTGATTAGTGAAAATGTTGTTGCTGTTGGTGAGATAGGCCTTGATTATTTTAAGGCAAATAATAAGAAATTTCAAATTAAAGTTTTTGAAGAGCAATTGTATTTGGCTAGTAGATATAAAAAGCCAGTTATTTTACATATAAGAGATGCCTATGATGATGTCTATAGTATTGTAAAGTCTTTAAATTTTTTAAATAGGGGCATATTACATTGTTATTCAGGAACTTATGAGTATGCTAAAAAATTTATTGATTTAGGATTTAAAGTTTCTTTTTCAGGTAATATAACTTTTAAAAATGCAGAACCTTTAAGAACTGTTGTTGGCAAATTAAATACCAACGATCTTTTAATAGAAACGGACAGTCCTTTTTTAGCTCCAGTGCCGTTAAGAGGTAAAATAAATTCGCCTTTGTTTTTAGGATATGTATGTCTAGAGATTGCAAGGATTAAAAATTGCTCTGTTAATGATGTTGCTATTGCTGTATACAATAGCTTTAAAGATCTTTTATTGTTGCATTAATTGCTTATTTGTAACTATTTGTTTGCATGTTTTATTATTAGTTGCAAATTTAATCATTTTTATTGTTTATAAATGTTAAATTCATATTGAAAATTGTTTTCAACGTCTTTTACTATTTTCATCAAATCATTTTCTTTAAGAGTAATTACATATTTTAGCTTAATAATTTTTAAATCTTTTCTTGTATTGCCAATTAATACAAATCTTATATTTTTGAAAAAAGGTGAATTTGATATTCTTTTTAAAATAGTATTGTTATCTCTTAAAGACAACAATACTATTGTTGTTATTTTAGGAGTAATAAATGTTTGCATGTAGGATATGTTTTTTTCGTTTATTAGGGTAATAATAACATTTTTTTCTTTACCTTTTTTTTCCAAGTATTCAAGGTCTTCGTTATTTAAAGAGTTGTCTCTAAACAGTAATGCTTTTTGAAAGTCTATTGATTTTCCGTTAAGCAGAAAATCAATAGACTTTGCTAGAGAAAATTTTATTTTTGGTAGATGAAAAATTTTTTCTTTTAGGATTTCGCTATTTAGGATTTCGTTATTTGATTTATGGGTTAATAGTATTTTTTTTGTTGTTTTAAGCTTGTCTTTTGCAATTTCTAAGTTTTTGTCATTTATAAACAGTATTTTGTTTTTTATAAATGGGGTTTTTTGAATTTCAAAAAAATATTCAGTTACATCCGAGAAAATTATTGCATAATCAAATTGTTTTTCAATAATGGAAGATTTTTCGCATCCTTGTGTTAAAACTGCTAAAAGAGCTATTATAGCAAGTATTTTAGGGTTAGACATTTTATTTTATTTCCCAATATACTTATTATTAATTGCTATAATTATTAAAATTAATGAAAATATTATTAACGCATAAATGCCCATATTGGTTAGAATTAATGTTTTTAAGGTTGCAGTAAATAATTCTAAAAATAGAATAGGTAAAAGAATAATTTTGTATTCTTTTACCGAGTATTTTTGGCATTTTTTAATTTTCTTTTCAAATATTATTGCTGAAAATATCAACTCTATTGCATTAAGTATTGGCAATTGAATATATTCATAGAGTCCAAAAATTTTGCTATTTAGGATTATTATTTCTAGATTTTTAGAAAAAATTAGTCCAAATGCGAAATATATCAGAATTGTTAAATTTTTTTTAAATGAAGAATTTTCATTTAAAGTGAAAAAAAATATAAATATTACTAGTGGGAATATATAGTAGTATAAATGTTCTTTGATAAATATTGAAATTCCTAGACTTATTGGTGATGTGTAATTTAATTCAAATGATCTGTATAAAATAAATTCTTGAGTCAAATAAAGAAAAGAAAAGATTGTTATTGCAAAAAATATTGCTAAGCTATGGGCTTGGGTATTTTTTGTTTTATTTTGTCTTAACTGAGTATTTATATATATTTTTAATATTAATGGTAGACTCGTTAATAAAAACAAACTCATTACAAGTACAATTCTACTTTTAAACGTTTTTTAAATCAATCTATTTGGATAGATTGATTGGCTAAAAATCCGTGTGATTTGTATATTTATTTTTTATTAATGTTGTTGATTTTATTACTTTTGGCAAACATTATTCTTAGAATTTACTTTTTAGTTAATGTATATTAAAATTAAGTATCAATGTTGATTATTAATTGCTTTAGGAGTATATATTTTTTAGATGATAAATAGAAATGCCAATAGAGATAGGGATAGATCCAGATCAAATGACAAGGAATTGAAAATTAATTACAGAATTAAGGCTCATGAGGTAAGAGTTATTTTTGAAGATGGAACACAAGAGGTTTTATCGATTGAAGATGCTATTAAAAAGGCAAAAGAAGCTGGACTTGATTTGGTTGAGGTTTCTCCTAATGTGTCTCCCCCGGTTTGTAAGATTATTGATTATGGGAAGTATAAATTCCATCAAGAAAAGCGTCAAAAAGAGCAAAAAAAGAATCAAAAGGTAATTAAGCTTAAGGAAGTCAGAATGCAACCCAAGATAGATGCCCATGATCTTGATTTTAAATCAAAAAACATTTTAAGTTTTCTCAAAGATGGCAATAAGGTTAAAGTTACAATAAGATTTAGAGGTCGTGAGCTTGCTCATACATATTTAGGATATGGTATTTTAGATAGTATTCTTGAAAAAGTAGGGGATGTGAATTATGTTTTGGAATCTGCGGCTAAAATGGAAGGCAAGACAATGTTTTTGATTGTAGCTCCTAAGTTCAAAAAATAAGTATTAAATTAAATAAGTATTAAATTAAAGGGGATAAAATGGCAAGTAAAATGAAAACACGCAAAAGTGCAAAAAAAAGGTATTCTTTTACTGTAAATGGTAAAGTTAAGTATAAAAAACAAAATTTAAGGCATATTTTGACAAAAAAATCTTCTAAGCGTAAGAGAAATTTAAGGAAATTGGGAAATCTTTCTTGTTTTGAAGTTAAAAGAATTAAAACTTTATTACCTTATGGTTAAAATAATTTTAGGAGATAAATATGGCTAGGGCTAAAAATGGCACAGTTCACGTTGCAAGGCGTAAGCGAATTTTAAAAAAGACAAAAGGGTTTTGGGGTACTAAAAAGAGTAACTATAAAAAAGCTAAAGATACCTTGAGAAAGGGTATGATGTATGCCACAAGAGATAGAAAGGCCAGAAAAAGAGACTTTAGGCGCTTATGGATTTCAAGAATTTCGGCTGCTTTGACTGATACTGGAGTTAGTTATTCAAGATTTATTGAGGGTTTATTGAAGTCTAATATAAAAATTAATAGAAAAATTTTGTCTAATTTGGCAATTGAAGACGATGAAGCTTTTAAAAAGATTGTTTTAGAAATAAGAAAATGAAAAATCAAAACTCCTGGGAGGTTTAATTTTAAGAATTAGAGTTATTTTTTTGCGACATCTCATTAAATTTAGGAATTTGAAGGTTTTTAGTCAATGATAGCTAAAAGCAATTCAGAGGTTAAGAATAAAAATTCCGCCTTGAAAAATAGCGCTAAATAAAAGTATTCTTATGTTGGCTTTTTGGGAGTTTAATTTATTTTAAGGATTATTATTGTGCAGCTTATTTCTCTTAATAATATTGAAAAACAAGAGAGCTTTATTTACTATAGAAATGTATATTTTGCTGATGCTATTTATAAGTATAATGACACCTTGGAAATTAAAAAAGTAAAGTTTGTAATTGAGGCTACGCCTTTAGGAGAAAAGCATATCACTATTGATTTTGTAGATCTTTTGAATTATCCCGTTTTAAAGTTAATGGTTGCCATTAAAAGACGTGTAATTGATTTGGAGTTTAAAGGTAAGCTTCCTTGATTTTAGAATTCAAATCAGAAAAAGAAATGATAAATTTTTCCAAATCTTTTTTTCATCCTTTGCCAATTGGTAAGATATTTGCTTTAAGCGGTGATATGGGATCTGGAAAAACTAGTTTTTTGAAAGGACTTGCCTTAAATCTTGGAATTTCTTATTTTTCAAGTCCAACTTACAACATTGTTAATGTTTATGATTTTATAGATTTTAAGCTTTATCATATTGATTTATATCGGGTGTTTTCTTTGGAAGAATTTGAACTTATTGGGGGATTGGAAATGCTTGTGGATCTTGACTCAATTATTGCTATTGAATGGCCCCAAATTGTTTTGAGTATTGTTCCAAAAGGCAGATTATTTTCTTTAGCTTTCAAAATAGCCGGTTCAGGCAGGGTTGTAGAATTTAATGATTAATGCACTTGCATTTGAGTATTCATATAAAGCATTAATAGTTTATTGTAGAATTAATAATAAGAATTTTTCATTAGTTGAATTTAAATCAAATTTTAATTTTAGTATTGCAAAAATTTTCAATGATTTTATTATTAAAAATAACATTGATCTTAATCAAATTAAATTAATTGTAAATTCTTGCGGACCCGGTTCTTTTACCGGCCTTAGAATTAGTTTAAGTTTTGTTAAAGGTCTTGCTTTGGGTCTTTCTATCCCTTTTGTCAATATTTCTACATTTGATGTTTTTGCAAATTTAGTTAAAAACAATTCCAGTGTAATTGTATTAACTTTTACTGCTGGCAAATATTTTCTTGGACATTATAAAAATTGCAAATTGATAGGGAAGGTTTTGTGTTTTTCTAAGGAAGATTTGCTTGAATATCTAAATCAGATTGACCCAAATTCAGTGCTTATTGGAAACAATCTTGAGAATGTTTGCAGTGAATTTAATTGTAAATTTAAAATCATTGAAAATTTAAGCTCGTTTGGAAAAGTTTTAACAGAACTTGGGATAGCTAAATATTTAAAAAATCGCAAAAGTGATGATATTTTATCTGGACCTCTTTACATAAGGCAAAGTGATGCAGAGGTTAATTTTCGTTCTTAAAATAATGATTAAATAGATTTTTAATTTTGCCTATATTGTGTTTGTCTTTTAATATTGATTTTTTATTTTCTTCTATAATAAACTCATAAATTTCAGATCTAAATATTTTAATGTTTTCAGGAGCCTTAATTGCTATTTTAACGGTATCCTTTTTTATCTCTAATATTAAAACTTCAATATTAGAGTTTATTTTAATACTTTCATTTACTTTTCTTGACAATACTAGCATCTTTATTCCTTGAAAACTTTATGGTGTAGTGAGTATTTTTCATTTGTGCATATAGCTTGTTTTCCGAGTAATTTTTTTTTGTTTATTATGATTGGTGCTTTTAGGTTAGCCGTAATGTCCTTATAATCATTAACATGCATATTAATTATACATAGAATGACTTTTTCATCTTCTGTTTTTACTTTAATGTCTGACCAATCTTTTTCCTGGATATTTGGTAAGTATTCGCTTAGAAAATTAAAAGGAGATGTCACTAAAAAACTTACGTCTTTATTGATGGATTGCATAATAGAAAAAGGCTTATATTTAGAGTCTTTTATTATAAATTTTTTAATGTTTTCAAATCCAAGTATCCCTTCAAGGAAATCAAACTCTATGCTTTTATCATTTGTCATTCTATTTTATAAAATCTAACAAAGTTGTTTGCATTATTTTAGCAGAGATTCCTAAAGATACTTGATAAGCCAAGCTTGCCATATTTAAATTAGTTATTGCCTTTGTTACGTCAAGATCGGTGTATTGGACCATATCTTCTTTCATGTCTGCAGCTTCTTTACTTATTCTTTCATAGCTTCTATCAAGTTTATTTTCTTTTGCTCCAAGATCTGCAACCGATATAAGTAATCTTTTTAAACTTTCATCAATTTCTGCCAAACTTCTGCTTCCAACTAGCTCTTCTTTATTATTGTAGAGTGTGTCTCTAAGCTCAATAAGTGCATCGAAAATAGATCTGCTTCTAACTTCTGTATTACTAGAAAGGTTGTAAGGAGGTAGTTTAGTATCATTGTTCTTAGTAAGTATTCCAAGTGTTTGTAAAACATTGGATTCTTTTGCTTCTGTTATCCAAATTTGGTGCGGAGTTGTAGTTTTAATAGACAATGAGTTTAAAATGGGGTCAATGCTTGCTTCAACGGGAGCTGAAGATTCGTTTATTTTTGCAACAATGTCAAGAGCAGTATCCCCTGTTGTTAGCCCTATTTCAACATTGTCAATATAAATTTTTGTATTTTCTTTTACAGTAAACCCATTAGTGTTTGTTGACGAGATAATATTTTGGTTTTGTGAGAAAAATATTTTATTTCCAGGATAATTATTTGAGATATGCACCCCATTGTATACTTCTGTTTCTTTTTCAGCTTGGTTGCCGATGTATTCTACTTTGATTATTTGGGGACCCTCACCGTCTTTGCTTATTTTGCTTATTTTGTTTTCTCTAGTCACTCTAAATGCCTCACTATCAATTTTGGTCCCCGAGAATATACTGTATCCGTCAGGTCCTTTAGCGTTTGCTATTGCAACAGCATCTTCGAGTAAAGCATTTACTTCTTTTGATATCATTTTTTTGTCATCTGCTTCGTAAGTTCCGCTTGCTCCTTGAATGGCAATTTCTTTAGCCCGTGTTAAAATATTTGTAAGGGATTGTAAGTATCCTTCTGCATATCGTAAGTTGCCCTTAGAAGTGCCAATATTTTTCATATATACATTCAGCTTAAATATGTTGTTATCTAGCCTTATTGCGTGATTAACGCCTGTGGGATCGTTTCTTAGTTTTATAATTCTTTTGCCGCCTTTGTATAAGTTTTCTAAAAGTTTTGTAATTTTAGACTCTTGCTCTGCTGCAGAGGTTTTTAAATTTTCATATGTTAATGGATGGCTTACTCTATTTATCATGCTTATACTCCCATTTTATTTATTATTGTGTCTATTAGTTCAGCAGAAACAGTGATGAATTTACTTGCCGCAATAAAGGCTTGTTGAAATTCGATCATGTTTGCAAGTTCCTCATCTTTATTTACTCCAGAAATAGACATTCTTAGATCTGTCAAATCTTTTAATATTTGAGATTGGCTTTCTTTTGTGATTTCTGATATTTGTCCTTTTATTGCGATATTTGATGCTGTATTTGCAAAATAATCGTTTAGTGTTAAGTTTTTGCCAATCATAATTTGAGAATTTCCAAAAGTGGATATTCTTAGTGCTGCTTGGTTATCCCCAATAGATATTTCATTTGTTGGATTTTTGATTCCTGCTGCTATTTTTGAAGGATCTAAGTCTATCATGTCTTCAACTTTTATCCATGCTGCAGGGTTTTTTAGAGGTGAAATTGAATAAGCGGACTTGGGTGTTAATCTGTCTGTTGTGTCAATATTTTTGTAATCATAAGCTCCCTCAGGTCCAGATGCATTTAATATTCCTGTATATTTTGTTAGAAATAATCCAGAATCCTCTATATGTTTAATTCTAAATGTTATGTTCTCATTTTCATTTTCTTTAATTGCTTTGATTTCAAGTTTACCTTCTGAGTTGATTCTTGCTGTAATTTGTGCATTTGAATTGTTTATTCTATTTATTACATCTTGAACTGTATCTGGAGCATTGTAAGGTATTTCTATAATCTCGTTGCTATTTATAGCTTCAAATTTAAGAGTTCCGTAAAATCCCAATTTCTCTTCTGGAAATATTTCGTTTGTGCTATTAATTTTGAAGATATGAACGGAATCAAATTGGCCATTTCCATTAGTGTCATATCGACCGCGATCATCAGTTAGTTTTAGTTCTTGAGAAAAAAAGCTTCTTCCGCTTTTTTTGTCCATCCCATGCCCCGCTTCATGTATTTCGTTAACAATCTCTACAATGTTGACAGCTATATTATTTAGTTCATTGATTTCATTTTTAATCTCTTCATCCCTTATGTCAAGCAAAGATCCCAGCTTACCTGTTTTAAGGTAAACTTTGTCATTATTTGTCCATAAAATATCCCATTTGGTTCTAGTAGGTCCGTTTGTAGCTTTTAGTTTAAATTCATTGGCAATTGAACCTTGTACAAGATGTCTTCCTTCTGAGTGAATTAAAAATTCATTTGGATCCTGTTTGTTTTCAATTGATACACTTATTAAATTGCCCAATTTTTCAACCATCAAATCTCTTGCATCCATTAAGTCATTTGGATTGTCTTTCATTGCTTGAGATTTCGAAATTTGTTTATTAAGATTTGCAATATTTCTAATGTAATTGTTTGCCTCATCTGTTGTAATTTTTATTTCATCGTTTGCCATTATGTAAATTCTTTCAAGCGAATGAAATCTGCTTCTTATTGCTTCGCAAAAAGATTTACCCCTTTCTAGAATTATCTTTCTTTCTGCCAAACCTTGTGGTTGATTTGCTAGATCGTGCCAACTTTCCCAAAAATCATTTAGTCTTTTTCTTATTGATTGATCCTCAGGTTCGTTATAAACATCTTCTAACATTGATATAAACTTGTCTTGTGAAGTCCAGTATCCTAGTCGGTGTGATTCTTCAATGATCCTTGTATTGAGTAGTTCATCTTTTATTCTGTCTATAGATTGAACCATGATTCCCTGACCCAATTGTCCTTGCTTTTTAGCTCTGTTTAGTTGTGGAACATAAAGAGGAATTTCGGTTTTCATTGTTACCCTTTGCCTTGAATATCCAGGCTTTGTAGCATTGGATAAATTGTGCCCAACTGTATTCATAGCATCTTTATGTGCAAATAAACTTCTTTTGCCAATTTCTATTCCTGAGAATGTTGAATCCACTCCAAACTCCTTTAAAGTTTTTTATTTATTAAAATGGAAGCTTCGTTTAAGCATCCATTTTTTGGCCCGTAAGGGTTTTTGTAAGTTACATTTTCCACACTTTCTTGGATATCTTGAAATATTATTGCCAAGGTGTCAAGGGATGTGTTTACATAGTTTTGTATTATGAAGTTTAAATTTTTAATATTTAGTATTCCAATTTTCAATTTGTGTAGATATTCGTATATTTCTTTTTTGTAAATTGTAGTCAATTTTTCTACAGCTTCGTAAGTTGACCCAAAGTTTTTATCTTTGGTAAATTTTTTCCAAATTTGGTCTCTTCTGCTTTCAATTTCTTTAAAATTTTCAAGTGATATTTTTGTTTTGTTTACAATCTCTTTAAGTCCTATTTCATTTTTATTGTCGACGTTCTCTTTTATTTTTAAGTATGATCTATATATTTCTTCTACTAAGAGGAGTTCTTTTTTTAAAACATCTCTTAGTTCAATTTCAAGTTTTGTTTCCATTTTTATAAAATTAATTATAAGTCATTATAAATATATTTACAAATCAACTTTGTCTTTTTGTTGTGTTATAATATGTTAGAGTATGAGTAAGCTTTTTGAAAGAGATGATGATATTGTAGCTCTTGCAACCCCTTTTTTAAGTAGTGCTTTATGTGTGATTCGTAGTAGCGGTGATTCTTCTATTTCTAAATTTTCTAAAATCTTTTCAAATCATTTAGCTCTTAATTCAGCATCTGGGAATACGATTCATTATGGTTATATATTAGATAATGATAATAACTGTAAAGTAGATGAAGTTGTTGTGTGTTTGTATCGAGCGCCAAAGAGCTTTACAGGGCAAGATGCCATTGAAGTTATAGCTCATGGTTCTATGATTGGAATTAAAAAGATTATAGATTTGTTTTTAAAAAGTGGGTTTAGGATGGCTGAGCCTGGTGAATTTACTTTGCGTTCATTTCTTGCTAAAAAAATTGATCTTACAAAGGCAGAAGCAATTAATGAGATTATCTTTGCCAAGACCAATAAAACTTATTCTCTTGCAGTTAATAAACTTTCTGGAGCTTTATTTGTTAAAATAGATACAATAAAAAAATATATTTTGAATTTTCTCTCTGCTGTTAGTGTTTATCTTGATTACGAGGTTGATGATCATGAGATTAACATTCCTTTTGATTTGATTTTAAATAGCAAGGCTGAGCTTAAAAAGTTAATTAATTCTTATAAGGTTTATGAAAAAATTGATCATGGTGTTGCTTTAGTTTTAGCAGGTTCTGTTAATGCTGGAAAGTCTTCGTTATTTAATTTGTTTCTCAAAAAAGATAGATCAATCGTATCTTCGCATCCCGGTACTACAAGAGATTATATTGAAGCAAGTTTTGAGCTTGATGGTATTTTATTTAATCTTTTTGATACAGCAGGTCTTAGAGATGCTGATAATTTTGTTGAGAGATTAGGAATCGAGAAAAGCAATTCTTTAATAAAGGAGGCATCTTTAGTAATTTATTTGATCGATGTTAGTTCAAATTTAACAAGAGATGACTTTTTATTTATTGATTCAAACAAATCTAATAGTAAAATATTGTTCGTTTTAAATAAGATAGATTTAAAGATAAATAAATCTACTGAGGAATTTGTTCGTTCAAATGTATTAAATTCTTCCAATTTAATAATGATTAGTACTAAAAATTTAGAAGGAATAGATATTCTTTATGACAAAATAAAGACATTGGTTTCTTATGAAAGAGTAGAGGTTGGATTTGATGATATAATAATATCATCAAGACGTCAGGTTCAACTTTTAGAGAAAGCTTATGATTCGATTTTGGATTTATTGAGTAAAATTGATCGTCAACTAAGTTATGATATGCTAGCATTTGATGCTTATGAGATTATTAACTGCTTAGGTGAAATAACCGGAGAAGTTAGTAGTGAAGATGTTCTTGACAATATGTTTAAGAATTTTTGTTTGGGGAAATAAATATGGGTTTTGATGCAATTGTTATTGGAGGAGGGCACGCGGGGATTGAAGCTGCGCTTGCTCTTTCAAGGTTGAATTTTAAAACTTTAATGATTACTCAAAATTTAGATACAATCGGTAAGCTCTCTTGCAATCCCGCTATTGGTGGACTTGCTAAGGGCAATATGGTTAGAGAAATTGATGCTCTTGGTGGTGAAATGGGTCGTATTATTGACTTTAGCATGATTCAGTTTAGAGTTTTAAACAAAAGTCGTGGCCCTGCAGTTCAAGCTCCACGCGCTCAGGCTGATAAATTAATGTACCAAACCAAGGCTAAAGAAACTTTAGAGCGTCAAGACAATCTTGATCTTTTTCAAGATACAGTTGTTGACTTTCTTCTTAATTCTATGAGAAATGAAATTGAAGGTGTTGTTACAGAGAGAGGTAATAAGTTTAAAGCAAGTGTTGTCGTTCTTACAACGGGGACGTTTCTTCGAGGTAAAATATTTATTGGTGAGTATAGGGCTAATATGGGTAGGCTTGCTGAATTTTCTGCTTATGGGCTTGATAAAACTTTGCTTGACCTTGGATTTGAAATGGGTAGGCTTAAAACGGGCACTCCAGCAAGAATTCATAAAAAAAGTGTAGACTTTTCAAAGACCGAGGTTCAATTTGGAGATTCAGATATCATTCCCTTTTCTTTTTCAAATAGCAAGTTAGATAAATCTCAGCTTTCATGTTATGTGACTTATACCAATAGAAGGACTCATGAAATAATTAGTAAAAATATGCACCTGTCACCCCTTTATTCTGGTGAGATTGTTGGCAATGGTCCAAGATATTGTCCTTCTATTGAGGATAAAATAGTAAAATTTAAAGATAAAGATAGGCATCAAATTTTTATTGAACCTGAAGGTTTTAATACAGAGGAAATGTATCTTAATGGTCTTAGCTCTTCTTTGCCTGAAAATATTCAGCAAAAGTTGATTAACAGCATTGAAGGCCTTGAGCATGCTGTTATTACAAGGCCTGGTTATGCTGTTGAGTATGATTATATAAATCCGATTGAACTCTATCCAAATCTTGAGAGCAAAAGAGTTAAAGGACTTTTTATAGCAGGTCAGACCAATGGCTCTTCAGGATACGAAGAGGCAGCAGCTCAAGGGTTAATGGCTGGGATTAATGCTGCTCTTAGACTTCAAAATAAAAAGCCAATGATTTTAACAAGAACTAGTTCTTATATTGGAGTTCTTATTGATGATCTTGTTACTAAAGGCACCAAAGAGCCTTACAGAATGTTTACTTCTAGGGCTGAGCATAGACTTAATTTAAGGCATGACACTAGTGATAAGCGTTTGATTAAGATTGGATATGATCTTGGGCTTGTTGATGAGGAGAGATATTCAAGATATCTTTTTAAGAAAAAGAGAGTTGAAGAGATAAAGGAGCTTTTAAAGCAAAGGCGTCTTAGCTTAAAAGATGTTGCCGATGAACAATTAAAAAAGCATGTTAGTAAGGATTTTTATCATATTTTAAAAGATCCTTCTGTTAGTTTAAATACTCTAATAAAGATAGACCCAAGTTTAAGTGATTCAAAAATAATTTTAGAGCAAGTTGAATTAGATGTTAAGTATGAAGGTTATATTAATAGACAAAAAGATTTAATTAAAAAGCTTCATAATCTAGAACTTGTCAAGCTTCCATTTGATTTTAATTATGAGATTATTGAAGGCCTTTCAAGAGAAGCTAGAGAGAAATTTTCCAAGGTTCAACCAGCTACTCTTGCTCAAGCAAGTCGAATTCCTGGAATAAGAAATACGGATATTACTGTTTTGTTTATATATTTTTCAAATCCTAAAAATAAGGTAGTTTTAAATTTTTCTTTATGATAAGTGATATTGAGCTTGCTTTGTCAGAACATAATTTTCAGTTTACTTACAAAGATCTTAAGAAAATAAATTTATATATAAATAGAATTTTGCTTTTAAATACCAGATTTAATTTAATTTCAAATAGTAATAGCAACTTCAATTCTATTCTTAATTTACACGTCATAGATTCTCTTTTGGGCTTGCCTACTATTAAAGAGATTAATCCTTCTGAAATTATTGATGTTGGAAGTGGTGCTGGATTTCCAGGTATTATTTTAGCTATTTTTGACGCTTCTAGAAAGTATTATCTTTTAGAAAGAAGTAAAAAAAAGTCTATTTTTTTGAAAATGATAAAATTAGAACTTGATTTAGAAAATGTAAAAATTTTAGAATATGAGATTGAAAGGGAAAAAAAGAAGTATGAATTTATTACAATTCGAGCTTTTAGAAGTATGAATGAATATGCGTTAGTTTTAAAGAATCTTTTAAAGAATGGAGGGTTGATTATGGCATATAAGGGTAAATTTGATAGAATTAATCTTGAAGTCAATCAAATTAAAGATTTATTTAGTAAAATAGAAATAAAGGCTTTAAATTCAAAATTAAGCGTAGACAGAAATTTGGTTTTGTTTTACAAATAATATTATTATCGCTTAGGTTCAATTTATATTTTAGAGTTATTTTGACTAGGAGCATTATGAAGAGTAGTTTTCAGATAGATTCAGAAGTAGAGAATGCATTGCATTTGATAAATAAGTTTAGAAGAGAGGTTGCAAGCAGAGTTCTTGGTCAAAAAGAAATGATTGATGCTATTTTAATGGGACTTTTAACAGAGGGGCATGTTTTGCTTGAAGGGGTTCCAGGTCTTGCTAAGACCCTTGCAATTCAAACTGTATCTGATGTTCTTGATCTTGAATTTAAGCGCATACAGTTTACCCCAGATCTTTTGCCGTCCGATCTTACGGGTAATATGGTTTATAAAAGTGCTACAGGGACTTTTAAAGTTAGAAAAGGTCCAGTATTCTCAAATGTTATTTTAGCAGATGAAATCAATAGGGCTCCTGCAAAAGTTCAGTCTGCTCTTCTTGAAGCTATGGGAGAAAGGCAGGTAACTCTTGGAGACGAAACCCATAGGCTTCCAGATCCGTTTTTTGTACTTGCTACTCAAAATCCAATAGAACAAGAAGGGACTTATAATTTGCCAGAATCTCAACTTGATAGATTTTTATTAAAAGTTAATGTCCATTATCCATCAGTTCAGGACGAAGTAAAGCTTTTGAAGATATTTTCAGTGGATGGACGTCTTGAAAATATTAAAGTTGCAAAGGTGATGAATGCTTATTCCTTGGCTGATATTAAAAGAACGGTTGGCAGGGTAAAAGTTGATGACAAAATAATGCTTTATATTGTTACTTTAATCTCGGCATCTCGTGAGAGAGATAAGAAAACTTATCCTTTTGCCAAATATATTGAATTTGGTGCATCTCCTAGAGCTTCTCTTAGTTTATTAAAGTGTGCCCGTGTTAATGCTCTTTATGAGGGACGAATATTTGTTCTCCCAGAAGATGTCAAAGCTGTGGCTTGTAATGTGTTAAGGCATAGAATTACGCCATCTTACGAGGCAGAGGTAGAGGAAATGAGCATCGATGATATTATCAGGATGCTTCTTTCTGCTGTAGCGCTTCCTTAGGAAATAATTTTTAAATGATACAAGATAGCGAGATAAGTAATAGTACTAAAACTAGAATAAAGGCTTTAAAGTTCTTTTCAAGGAAAATGCTTTCAGAGCTTAATTTTGGTGGTTATCGTTCAATTTTTAAAGGACTTGGTCTTGAATTTCATGAATTTAGGCCTTATGAGGATTCTGATGATGCTAGATTTATTGATTGGAATGTAAGCTCAAAAACCGATAGCATTTTTTCAAAGATTTTCAAAGAAGATAGGGGAATGAATCTTCATCTTCTTGTCGATAATTCACTTTCCATGAGTTTGGGAGACAAGATAAATAAAAAAGATGTTCAAGATTTATTGGTTTCTATTTTTGCGCATATGGCATTTTTTAACAATGATAAAATAGGAGTTACCTTTTTTTCAAGTGGAACAGACAAGTTTATACCCTCTAGCAAAGGTCATTCACACTTAGGATTGATATTGAGTGAAACGATCAATAGAAATCTTAAGCCGGGTAGCAGCTTAGCTTATATTTTTAAAAATACTGCAGAATATTATAAAAAAAGATCTTTGGTTATAATTATTTCTGATTTTAAGGCAAATGCTTATTTTAAATCTTTAAATGTTTTAAGCAAGAGACATAACGTTGTTGCTATAAGAATTTCAGATTTTTTTGATGAAAATTTTCCTAAAATTGGAACTTTGATTTGCGAAGATATTGAAACTGGAGAAAATTTTCTAGTTTCAGGATTTAGCAAGTTGACATTAAGTGGCTATAAAAACTATTGGACGCTTGATAAAATAAAGTGGAAAAAAGAGTGTATTAAAAAAAATATTAGTTTTATTGAGATTGATACTAAAGAAGATGTTTTTAAAAAACTTAAAATTCTTCTTAAAAAAGGATAATAGATCTTGAAGAGAATTATTTCAAATCTTTTTCTTTTTTCAACCTTATTTTTACATTCTTATGAAATAAAGAATGAAATATTTATGCCAACTCGTTATTATGTAGGTGATTCTGTTGATTTTAAAGTTTCATTAGTTTTAAATGATGGTGAAGAGTTTTTTCCTGTAGACTTTGAAGAGATTAAAGATGAATTTGTTGAAGTGAATTCGATTAGCTTTAATGAAGTAACAAATGAAATAATAGTTAATTTTGTTTCTTTTTATATTGGAAGCAGCTCTCTTCCTTCTATTTATATTGGGGATGTAGTTAATAATGGTAAGAAAAATAAGGTTGTTTTAGAGAATATAAAAATTAATACAGATAAGCTAGTATCTAATAATTCTGATTTTAAAATTAAAAATATAGAAGGTGTTTTATTTATTCCTGGAACAAGTACTTATTTGTTTTTATTTATTCTTATTTTGTTTTTGATTCCTTATTTGATTATTAAGCTTTTAAAGCTTTTAAATCGACTTTTAATTTACTTGATAGTTAGACATGGACTTAGAAAACCTTATAAAGTATTGCAAAGACAGTTTGTTATTTTGTCTAAATACGTTAAAGAGGATGGGAATCAAAGTACATTTTATAATTTAATAAATTCTTCTTTAAGAGTTTATTTATCTAAAAAAACAGGTTTCGATTTTAATGCGATTACCACAACAGAAATTTCCATAATTTTGCAAGATCTTAAGGTTCCTTACGAGATTCGTTCAACTTTTATTAATACGTTAAGGCTTTCTGATTTTAGTAAATTTAGTGGTGTTGATTTAGTATTTGATAGCTTGGCGTTTGTTTTAGATGATTTAAGAACTGCAGCATCTAATTTTGAAGAATTTAATAGAGGCGCTAATGTTAACTTTTAATGAGCCCCTATATTTATTTTTATTGGTAATTTTTCCTTTAATAATTTATTTTAATCATTTTTTTAAAAATAGAGGGGGCAAGATAAAGTTTCCAATATCGCTTTATGGTGATTTCAACTCTTTAAAGCTTAAAGATTATAGATTGAATTTGATGTATTTTTTTACTTATTCTTTTTTATATCTAGCTGCAATGGTTATGGTGTTTGCTTTAGCGGGTCCTTCGATTTCAAAAAAGAAAATGATACATCTTAGTGCTGGCGCTGACATTGTTATTGTTCTTGACATATCTCCTAGTATGGGCGCTGTTGAGTTTTCTTCTAAGAATAGACTCGAGTTTTCAAAAGAGTTGATTAGACGTTTTATTTCTCAACGTGAAAATGATAATATTGGCTTAGTAGCTTTTGCAAGAGATGCTTCAATAGTAGTGCCTATAACAACAGATAGAGATTTTTTTAATAAAAAGTTAGATGATATTTATATTATGGATCTTGGCAATGGGTCTGCTTTAGGATTGGGTATTTCTATTGCATTGTCTCATTTAAAGTATTCTGAAGCTATTAAAAGATCAATAGTGGTTTTAACAGACGGAGTTGTTAATTCAGATGAGATTTATAAAGATCAAGTGATTAACCTTGCTCAAGGTTTAAATGTTAAGATTTATTCTATTGGTATTGGAAGTTCTGAGGAATTTAATGTTGAGTTTAAGTTGAGATCTGGAAAGTTTTATCAAGGAAGTCTGAAAGAGGTTTATGATCCTAGTATGCTTGTTGAGATTTCAAATAAAACAGGGGGGCTTTTTTATTCGGTTAATGATGATTTTTCTTTTCAATTTGCAATTCAAGATTTTTCAAAAAAGGAAAATTTGGAGAGAAAAATTAAAATAGCTGTGGACAATAAAGATATTTATAAAGAATTTCTAGTTTCAGCGTTTTGCTTATTGCTTATTTATTTTATTTTTTCAAAGATTTTCTTAAAAGAGATACTATGAATATAAATAATTATAGTGCTTTATACTTTTTTTTAATTTTAATGTGGATTTTTTTTGTTTGCGTGCTTGATTTTAAACGAAATATTCCGTTTTTCAAAACCTTAAGTTTTATGTATGGAAACAATTCATATATTCAAAATTATTACATTAAAAATGTTCTCATGACAATGTTTTTTATTTTTAGCTTGATTTTTTTAATTTTATCCATCTCGGATATTTCTTGGGGACAAAGAGCTGTTGAAGATGACAGAGGTAAATTGAGAATTTCTTTTATTTTCGATATTTCTCGTAGCATGTTAAGTGTGGATGAAGGTAAAATTATTAATAGGCTTGAGAGTGCTAAAAATATAATTAGTTTAATTTTAAGCAATTTTGAGAATGCAGAATATTCCCTTACTATTTTTAAAGGCAAGTCTATATTGGTTTTACCTTTTTCTAAGGATAAAAACAGTCTAAACAAGATGTTAAATTACATAAAGCCCGATTTAATTAGCTCTCCTGGGAGTTTTTTAGGAGATGCTGTTTTTAATGTAATCTCTAATTTAGAGGATGATTCTTATTATAATTTTTTAGTTATTTTAACGGATGGTGATGATTGGGGAGAGAGTAATTACTATAGGTTTTCTAAATTTGTAAATAACTTAAAGTTAGAAAGTTTTGTGGTGGGGATTGGAGGAAGTAATCCTATTTTATTTGATCAAAACTTAAGTATTAAAGATAAAAATGGGAATCTTGTTAAAAATGTTATAAATGAAGAAAATTTACTTCTTCTTGCCTCTTCTCTTAAAGGTTCATATTATAACTTGTATTTAAAAGGGATCAACTTTGTTGTTGATGATATAAGAAATGGTATAATAAGAAGAACTTCAAATGATATTATACTTGTTGATGTATCAAGGTATAAAATTTTTTTGGTTGTTTCGTTGTTGTTTATTTTTATGTATTTATTTGTCAGGATGATAAAGTGGGACGAAACTTTTTAGTAGTTTTATATGCTTGTTTTTTGTGTTTAAGTTTTTGGTCTTGTTCAAATGTTAAGTCTATGTCATTAATGGCTATTGGTAATTATGAATATGTTAGAGGAAATTATCAAAATGCAATTTCAAATTATTACAATCTTGTGGAGGATAAAAAATATTCTGCTTGGGGATATTACAATCTTGGAATTGTATACTATTCTTTAGGTGAGTATGAAAGTTCTCTTAGAATATTCTCTTATGCAAAGAAAACCGATGATATTTTTTTAAATTTTAATGTCAATTATAACGAGGGGATAATATACTACAATCAAGGGCTTTATCATAAAGCTGAGATGGCTTTTAAGGAGGCTTTAAAAATTAATCCCGGCAGTTATAATGCTAAATATAATCTTGAACTTGCAATAATAAAAAAACGAACAGCGCGTGATAGTTTAAATTCTTTAAGTATAGAAAAAAGTAAAAATTTTGTTGAAAGTAATGAAAATTTTTTAAGATATATCGAAAATCTTGAGAGGGTTGTATGGTTGAGAAAAATAGACGAGAGTTTAGTTGTTTCAAAAGAAGATTGGTAATATTTTTTATTTATTTTTTTTCAATCGCAAAACTTTATTCGCTTACGGGTATTGATTTTGTTAAAAATATTAAAGTTTTAAGGGGTGAGAAATTTATTCAGGTCGTAATGCTTAACAATCCTTTGCAAGATATTGATATAAGTTTGCTAAAAGTTGAAATAAATAAAGAAGTTCAATCTAATTCTAATGTTTTATCAATATCTAGAACAACTGATAATAATAGCTTTTCTTTTGTCGAGATTAAAGTTGAATATCTTTTTGAGAGTTTAGGATTTATTAAGATTCCCCCATTAAAAGTAATTTATAAAGGTGATTTCTATTTATCTTCAGAGGTTGAAGTTAGTGTGCTAAGAGCTGATGAAATAAATTCTTTTGGTTTGCCAGTTGATCTATATTGGGATCTTGATAAAAGAGAAGTTTATGAATATCAAAGCATTGGGCTTGTTTTGCGTTCAAATTGGCTTTCAGATGGTAATTCTAATGAAATGTCTGGATTTTTGCCTGCCATTAAGGATGCAATGATTGAAAAGATGCCTATATTCGGGGATATAAAATATAGAACTTTTCATAATAAAGAAATTTTAGATGTACCTTTTTATAACTTTGTATTAACTCCTCTTAAAGGCTCAAAAAACGTTTTGATTCCCAGTTTTCCTTTTAATATTGATTCTGGTCTTGTTAGGGAAACCCCCGAACTTTTATTGAAAGTTAAACCGATTCCCAAAGAGGTTAAATCTTTAGCAGTGGGAACTTTTAGAATTGATTATGAAACCCCGACTTATTCGGCAATTGATCAAGATATGTTTACTATTTTAATAAAAATTACAGGTCAAGGAAATTTTCCACATTTTTACTTTCCAGAGATTGAAACTTATAATTCTAAAATTCTTAATAAAAAGAAAAATTATAATTTTAAGCCTTCTAAGGATGGGTACAAGGGCAGCATTTCTCAAATTTATACAGTTAAGCCTGGTACTAAAGGTAGTGTATTTTTGAATATTGGTGATTTTAATTATTTAAATCCTGATAATGGAACAGTTTATACTCTTAAAGGGAAAAAATTGAAGTACGAATATTTAGGAGAGTTTAATGGAATAAACAAAGTACAAAGTAATTTGGATGATGATTTTAAACTTTTGTCTTACACTGATATTTTGAATTACAAAAATAAAACTTTTTTATTTTTTGTTCCATACTATTATTTACTTTTGATTCCAGGATTTTTATTATCTTTAGCTATTTTAATTAACTATAAAAAATTTTTTGCAGCATCGAGTTTTGGACTGATCATTTTAATATTGGCTGCCGGCATTAGTTTAAATGCTGTAAATGATGGTTTATTGTCAGAAAAAAATATAAATGATTTGATTGAAAACTATAATACTAAAAATTATGATGCTGCACTTATTAAGATTGACAATATTCTTAAAAAATATCCAAATTATTCAGGACTTTGGTTAAATAGAGCTCTTGTTTTAAGTAAAATGGATAGAGATTTTGATGCTATTTATTCAGCCTATAAGGCATTTTTGGCTTCTCCAAATAATGAAGTCCCTTATAAGGTTATTGATTTGATTGAATCTAAGAACGGAGTTACAGACAGTATTCGCAATAATAGTTTTATCTTTTCTAATATTTTTTTTATTATTAGCTTATTTTTGATGAATTTTTTAGTTGTATCTATTTCTTATAGATTTTTGGCAAAAAATTTAAAAAAAATAACTATTTTTTTACTTTTTTCTGCAGTTTGTTTTACCATATTTGAAACATATTATTTTTATTCTGATCAACAATCTGAGGTAGGAATAATTAAAGGTGATTTAGTCTCTCTTTATAAAGTTCCTGACAACTTTTCAAGGAGTTGGAGATTTTTAAAAGGAAATGCTAGTGTTTATATTCTTGATAGTAAAGATGATTTTGTTCTTATTGAAACAAGTTATGGACTTCAAGGTTGGATTCACAAGAATTTTATTGTATCCTTAAAAGATGATTTGATTTAAAAAATAAACATTTTTCAGTATTTGAAAAATGTTTTAAAATGTTTTAGTTTTATTTTTCCCTGTATACTATTCTACCTTTTGTAAGATCATAAGGAGATAGTTCAACTTTTACTTTATCACCAGGGACTATTTTTATGAAATGTTTTCGCATCTTGCCAGATAGATGAGCAAGCACAATGTGCTTGTTTTTAAGTTCTACTCTAAACATGGTATTTGGAAGGGATTCTTTTACAATTCCTTCAGTTTCAATAGCTTCTTCTTTAATATTCAAGACAACCTCCGCATTTTTTCTCTAATAGGATAAATTTTACATGATTAAACATATCATTTCAATTGTCCTTTTTAGGAATAAAAGCATTATTGTTTGTTTACATTATAAGAAATTGTGTATATAATTACACGGAGTTTTTTAAAAATGTAATTTATAGGGAGGTATCATGCAAAAAGCTAGTTCTGAGCATGAGTTTATTGAAGAGATAAAAAAATTTCTTTCAGCTGAAAAAAGAGAGATATTGGATTCTATTAAGTCTGTGGAAAATAGCAAAAAGGAAATCATTAATAATGATATGTATCCAAAGGATGTCGTTGATATTGCTTTTGACAATATGGATGGGAATAATCTTGAAGCGTTAGGTTTTGTTGAAAAGAGAAAGTTGAATTTAATAAATCAAGCTCTTTATAGAATTTCTCAAAATTCTTATGGTAAGTGTTTGGCTTGTGAAAAAGAGATTGCTAGAGAGAGACTTTTAGCAATTCCTTATGCTTTTTTATGTATTAGTTGTCAGACAAAAAAAGAAAAAAAGAATAAAAGATGATGCATCTAGATTAGTTATTTAATATTGTAATTTCTACTCGTCTATTTTTAGCCGTTAATGGGGATGATTTAGGATATTTTGATCTTTGAGATCCCCATCCTTTAAATAGTATTTGGTCTTTGTTTTTTGCTTTCATTTTTATCAAATAATTTCCAATTGCATGAGCTCTTTTTTCAGAGAGCTCATGCATCTCTTTTTCTAATCCAAATTCTTCAGTATGTCCTTCTATTAGAATGTTATTTTTTTTGAATTTTTCAAGAAGTTTAGCTATAAGGTCAAGTTTTTTATATTCTTTTTGTAGTATTTGGAATGAGTCAGGATAAAATTCAATATCGAAGCTTAAACGAATGCCTTTATCATTTTTTTCAACGCCAATAGCTTTTATTTTTTTTTCTTGGATATAATTTTCAACTTCAGTTTCAATGAAATTATCATTTGGAAGTTCAATTGAAACTATTCTGCCAAGAGAGTTTCCAACCATTTTAAAATGTTGATTGTTGTTTTGCTTTATTTCAAATATATATTCATCGTTGTATTTATAAGTATTTCCAATTTCATTGTCAAAATAAATTTTTTGGTTTACTTTTTGATAAAAAGAGATGTTTTTTATATTGTATTGTGACTCATAATTCGAAAGAATTATGTGGTAATGTTTTCCATTGTGCTCTTCTTTGCCTTTATATTCGTAGTTAACATTAAATTTTACAATAAAATCTTTTATGCTTTTGTCTATTTTTGAAGCTTCTATATATTCTTCTGCAGGATATGTCCATTTTTCATTTATTTTGATAGGTGTTTTTGGAAATCTTGGAATGCCTCTAACAGAGGGTCTTTTTTGATTTATTCCTATTATATATTCCCCTTGCTTATTTACGCTGAAGGTTTCTTCAAATTCTTCATTTAATAGGTAAGGTTCATTAATATTTTCTCTTTTTAAGATTCTAAAAAAAGCTTTAATGTTTGCGAATTTTTCTTTTGTGTCTTTTATTTCACTTGAAATTTGAATATTGGTTGTAGAGCTTGAATTATAATGATCGTTAAAATATATTTTTTGATTATCTATACCTTCTAATCTAAATTTTGCACCTTTAATGTATTTGAATTCAAAGACTTCAGAAGACAAAGCTAAGCTTTGAACTAAAAATAATAGCAACAATAGTATGGTTGCTTTGGTATCCATTAATAGATTTTATCATAAAAGTATTTAATTTTTAAATTTTTCTTAAAATTGCTATTTAACATTTTGTTCTGATCTAATATTTATTATAATTTATAACACAGTGGGTAATTGTTTAAATTGTTAATTAATAGGGGTTTTATATGAAATATGAAAAAATAAGAATTAATTTAAATTTAAAAAGAAAAAGCGGTATATCGCTTAACATAAGTTCTTTGCCATCTAAATATGGCATTGGAGATTTGGGCAAAGGGGCTTATAAATTTATAGATTTTTTGTTTGCATCTTCGCAAAGTTATTGGCAAATGTTTGCTTATTCTCCTATTGATTTTACAAGATCTCCTCCTTATTCAATTTTTTCCGCTTTTGCTGGTAATGTTTATTATATTGATTTAGAAGCCCTTGGCAAATTTATAGATTCGGATTTGAGCCTTTTAAAGGAAAATGAAACCAGGTATTCTGATTTAAAAAAATTAAGTTTAAAAGATAAATTTCTCAAAGAAGCTGCTTTAAATTTTATTAATAGAGCTTCAGTTGATGAGGTTAGAAGCTTTGAAAAGTTTAAAAAAAAGTCTTCTTATTGGCTTTTAGATTTTGCAAGTTTTGTTGCTTTTAAAGAATATTTTTTTAAAGAATCAAAGGACGCTTTTAATGTTCTTTTTGATAGAGGAATTCTTAAAAGAAATGAAAAAGACTTATTTAAATTGAGAAATATTCTCTCAAAAGAGATCAGAGTGCAAGAGGTGTTGCAGTATTTCTTTTTTTCACAGTTTCAAGCTTTAAAGCGCTATGCGAACGATAAGGGAATTGAGCTGGTTATAAGCGTGCCCCTTTTTGTGGCATATGATTCTGCTGATGTTTGGGCACATCAAAAATATTTTAAGTTGAGGTTTGATGCAAGCAAGGATAAAGTTGCAGGAATTTCTCCAGATTATTTTTTAGAGCAAGAGCAAGCTTGGGATAGTCCAGCTTATAGTTGGAATGTTTTAAAGAAAGTTAAGTATGAATGGTGGGCAAAAAGGATCGAGGTTTTAAGAAAGTATATAGATGTGATTAAAATTAATCATTTCAGAGGTTTTGTTTCTACTTGGGAAGTTAGTGCCAGTGAGGCTTATGCATTTAATGGGCTTTGGGTAAAGTCGCCAGGACGAGATTTTTTTAATTTTATTTTAAATGAAATTAAAGATTTAAAAATTTGGGTTGAAGATTTTGGAAATGATCTTGAAGATGTTTCAAGGCTAAGAGATTTTTTTAATTTTCCAGGAATGAGAATAATGAGTCTTGCTTTTGATTTTGATTCGGACAATCAGAATCTTCCCCATAATTATATTAAAAATTGTATAGTTTACACAGGAATTAACGATAATGATACAATACGAGAATTTGTTGACTCTTTAGATGATTTGCATAAAAAGTACATTTTTGATTATTTAAATACAAATGAAGATTTTGTTGTTTGGGACATAATAAGAGGTGCTATGGGCAGTGTTTCTAATAATGTAATAGTATCAATGCAAGATTATATTAATTTGGGAAATGAATTTAAGGCAAATATTCCAAAAAATACTTCAGATAATTGGATTTTTAGATTATTAGAAAGTGATTTGGATCCCATTTTGAGTAAAAATATAAGTTTTATTACAAGACTTTATGGCAGAGCTTAAGATTTTTAAGATTATATTTGCTGCAATATTTCAATATTTTTGAATTAAATTGAGATTCAATCGTCAAATCAAAATCATTGTTATTTAATATTTTTTGATTTGTAAGTATCATGTATTAATGTATATGAAAATTTTTGTCTATTGGATAGTTATTTTCTTTTTTTTTGTTTTTAAAGTTTTTAGTATATATTCAATAACCGATGAAGAATTTTTAAAAAAATATAGTTTATTTTTTATCCATAAAGGATTTTTGAGTAAAAATATTAATGGGAAAATAACTAAAGTTCAGGTTAATGGGATAGATTCTAGGTGGGTTTACCCTTTTTGTAAGCTTGCTCCCAGTCGAATTACTTCTATTTATGAAGATGTTTATTCTTCAAGTTCATTTTTGACTACAAGCAATAATCTTTATGTTTCTTATGATTATTCAAAAAATTTTAGAAAATTAGTGGAAATTAGCAAATTTAACAATAATGCGTATATCACATCAAGTGCCTTTTCTCAAGGAGAGTATAAGCGTATTGCCATTGGGACTGCGTTTCATGGGATTTATCTTAGTGTTAATGGAGCTGTTAGCTTTAAAAATTTAAATCGTTTAATTCCTCAGATTTATCTAGGTGCGGGGTATTACGACATTATTAGTGCTGTTGAATTTTCAAAAGAAGAGACAAATAATTTATATTTTTCTTCTGGAGTTTATGGGGATATTTTTTTAATTAGTCAAAAAAGTGGGTTTATTAAAAAAATTTCTTTTCCTTTTAAGAAGCAAATAATACGTATTTTAGATTTATCTAGCAAGAATGTAGAAAAAATTTTAGTTAGAACATATGATAATCATTTTTATTCTTATTTTAATGGGCAATGGGTATTTATTGGAAAATCATCTTTGCAAGATCAGGATTTTGTTGAAAAATCGCAAAGGATGGGGCTTGCTAAAGATAAAGGATCTATTTATTTAACAGCATATACATTGCGTAATAACAGGGCAGTTGATGAAAGATTTAAATTTATTAAAGATTCAGGTATGAATGCTGTTGTGATTGACTTTAAAGATGATAATGGCAATTTAACTTATTCTAGTAAGCTTTCTTTGCCCAATAAGTTAGGAGCTGTTAGAAACTTGATTGATATTTCTTATATTCTTAAAAAAGCCAGAGAACTTGGAATTTATGTTATTGCTAGATGTGTTGTATTTAAAGATGCAAAATTGTATTATTATAATGATTTTAAGCATGCTCTTTGGAATAAAAGGACCAATAAGCCTTGGGCTCATTTTATTAAAAAAATTGATTCTAATGGTCTTGTAAAATATGTGCAAGCAGAGCATTGGGTAGATATTTTTTCTCCTGCTACTTGGGAATATAATATTTCTATTGCAAAAGAAATACAATCTTTTGGAGTTGACGAGATACAATTTGATTATATTAGATTTCCGTCAGATGGTCCTGTATCTTTTGCAACTTCAAGAATGAATAAGTATGAGATGCGACCTGTTGATGCTCTTGAATCTTTTTTGATTATGGCAAGAGAACAGCTCTATATTCCTATTTCTGTTGATATTTATGGGTACAACGGTTGGTTTCTTACTAATAGTATTGGTCAAAATATTGCAATGTTGTCAGATTATGTTGATGTCATATCTCCTATGTTTTATCCTTCACACTATACTAATGATTTTTTGCCAAGCAATTCTTATTATACAAAAAGAGCTTATAAGATTTATAAAGAGGGTTGCGATAGAGCATTTATGTTTTCTTTAGATAGGGTTGTCATTAGGCCTTATGTTCAAGCTTTTTTGTTAGGAAAAGAAAGGTTTGTGGATGACGAGATTTATTTTAAGTATTTGAAGTTTCAGCTTAAAGGGGTTAAAGAGTCATTTGGTAGTGGCTTTAGTCTTTGGAACGCATCTAATGTTTATTATATGATTAAAGGTAGTTTGAAAGAATATTTAGATTCTTTTTAATTACTGTTTCTTATAAAGGAGATTCATTTGGAACAGTTAATTCAATTTTTTTATGTAGGAATTGGTATTTTTTTATTGTATCTTGGTGGTGATTTACTTTTAAAAAGTTCGGTTAGCATTGCTACTTATTTAAAAGTTCCAACACTTTTAATAGGGGTTACAATAGTATCTTTTTCAACAAGCGCTCCAGAGCTTTTTACAAGTTTGGTGGCAGCTTTTAGGGGTAAAAACGAAATTGTTGTTTCTAATGTTATTGGAAGCAATATTATCAATATGTTGCTTGCCCTGCCTTTAGCAGGATTATTTTTAAGGATTAAGGCAGATTTTAAAAGACTTAAGCTTTCTTTTATGTTTCTATTTTTATTAATGTTTCTTCTTTTGTTGCTTTCATTTGATTTGAGAACTTACTCTTTTTTTGTAATGCCTTATAATCGTTTAAGCTCATTGAGTATCTTGATTTTGTTTTTGTCCTATCTTTTCTTCTTTTATAAAGAAGAAAAATCGCATTTCAGTTTGGAAAATTCTTTTCAAGAAGGAGTAATCAATTTAAATCCGAGTTTAAATTTTGTATTTTTTAATGCGTTAAGCTTTTTTGTTAGTATGTATTTCCTTTATTTAGGATCGAAATTATTGGTGGATGGGGCTCTTTATATTGCCAATAATGTTTTTAATGTTAGTGAAAAGTTGATTGGAATTATAGTTGTAGCTTTTGGGACAAGTGTGCCAGAGCTTGTTGTATCTCTTTTTGCAATAATTAAAAAAGAGTCAGACATTGCATTTGGGAATATTGTTGGTAGCAATATTTTTAATATCGGTTTTATTTTAGCTAGTAGTAGTTTTTTTAGACCTATCTTGTTGAAAGATATTTATATTTTAGATTTTAGTATAATGGTATTTATAACTTTAGTTTTGTTCTTAGTGGTGAAATTTAAGGGGATTTTCAGCAGAGGCATTTCTTTAATTTTTTTGCTTTTATATATTTTGTATAATTTAATGTTATTTAACCTTTATTGATTATATGATCTAAATTTTAGCTTGTTAATTATTTTTAATGTAATATGGTTTATTATTTTAATGTAATATAAGGAGCAGTATGAAAAAATTACCAGAAATTTTTTATATGATTAGCAAAGAAGTAGATATTTTGATTTCTCAACTAGGAATATCTTCTGATACCCAAAAATCAATTTTGAAAACTATTCTGTCTTATAAAAAGGGCGCTATAGATTATTCTTCTTTTATAGAAGAGTATTCTGTAAAAATACGAGGTCTAAAAGGAGAACTTGATTTTTTATTTCGCAAACTTTATGAAGTTAAAAGAGGAATAATTACTAATAAAATAGCAAAGAATGGAGAAATTTTACCAGATAGCATAATTTTGACCGATGAGGCCAGTTATGATTTTTATTATTATTCTATTGACGATTTATTTTTGAAAACTTATATAGGAATAGAGCTTTTTAGTTCTTTGCTTACTGTTAAAAATATAGAATCTAGTTTGTTGGTTTTTCAGAATGAATTTATAACTATTACAGATTCAGATATTAATTACAAATTTTTTGAAACAAAATCACAACTGAAAGAAATATTGGTTTGGAAATCATTGATAATTCCATCAAACAGGGCTTTGTATTTTATTGAGTTTGTTAAAAAAATATTTTTCGATATTGCTTCTAATAATGTTGTAAAAGATGTTTTCGTTAGAGTAAAAGGATTAAAGCTTGGTGATTATGAGAGAGCTTTAGAAGAGGGTAAGAATATTATTGGTGCTATTTCCAAGATTATCTCTGGCATTATTGAAATTAAGGATGAAGTTCTTGGCAAAAAAGGAATCACTTTCTCAAAAAATCATTTTGTTTTTTTGGATTTTCTTAATCTTTTTATTAAAAATGAAAAAGACTTAGAAGAGCTTAAGGCTCTAGAAGCTATTAAAATTGATGAAGCTTTGAAAGCAATTGAGAAGACTTTGGAGTTTAAAAAAGGTTTAATTGATGCGAAAGAGTTTTCTAGTATTCTAAGAGTTTATTCTGAAGGCTTGAATGATCCTGAAAATTTTTTATTAGTTGCTAATATGTACTTTTTTGAATCCAAAATTCATGATATTTTGCCAAAAATATTTCAAGTAAAAGAAAACTTTCATTTGTACAAACCTTTTGCATATGAGTTTTTTCTAGAAGAATATGAGAAGGTTTTGCAATTTCTTAATAGTGAATTGAGAGCTAGCATATTTAAAATTCTTAGTTTCGGAGATGATCCTTCTTCTATTTTTACAGAGGAAGGCTTAGAAGAAATTATTAGCAGATTGGTATCTAGATATATTATGAATGAGTATTGTTTAAAAAATAAAGTCAAATTTCTTGACCTTATTGTTTCTCATTACAGAAGAATTTATAAAACACAAAGTGTCCAAGTCCATCTTAAAGATTTGATTAAAGTTGAGGCAGCTAAATATTTCAAGAATAGTAATGAATTACTGCCTTTATATAAAATATATAAACTTGATTTGTATTCGCTTTTGAATGCTGCTTATAAGGATTTAAGTCTTCTTAAAAGAATTGTTTTGTTTTTGACAGGCAAGCATCAAAGTTATAAAGAGGCTTTGTCTAGATTGGATTTTAGGGTTGGTTTGAATAAAAGTGGCAGTGGTCTTTTTGATTCAAATGAAAGAGTTAAAAGACAATTGGAAAAAATTAGAAGACAAAGAGAGGAAATAAAAGAGCAAGTTAGAAATTCTTTTCCTAAAAAAGGTGCAACGACTAAACAAACAGTAAATAAGAACTATACAAAACAAGAACAAGATGAAGCATGGGTCAAATTTAGTGATAGGATACAAAAAAAATAGCATTTATAAGTAAGTGGATTTATTTGTTAAAATAAATCCTTTGGCTTTCTTGCTATATTTTTTGAAGTTTGACATTCTGCATAATGCTTTATTTTTCCATTTTCAAATTTTGATTTCATTAAAATTTTTCCTCCCCATCGACTTATTAATTCTTTCGAACCCCCTCTTTGAGCGTTTTTAGAAATCTTTGCCATTTTAAAGCTCCTTTTTGATAGATTTATTGTATAATAAATCTATCAAAATAAGGTTGATTTATCAAGGAATTTATTCATGTTATTTATCATATTTTTTATGAGCACTTTTCTTTTTTCAAAAGAAGTTTACTATAGATTTGCGGATTATTCTGTCAATTACAATATAGTAGGTAAATATAAGATTACAAAAGAAGAGTCTGAGGAAGAGTATGGATATAAATTTACTTATGATCGCAATAATAATCTTATTTTCGTTGATTATATTGGCAAGCTTAGTATTTTAATACCTTCTTTTTTTAATGCAAATCAAATTAAAATAGAAAGATCCAAACACAGTGAAAGGCGCATATTTCTAAATAGGGGACTTGCTTTTAAAAATAATAATGGTGTTTACATTGAACATATAGAGTATATGAGTGATGGCAGGATTAAGAATATCTTTAATTATAATAGATCTAATGAAATGGTTAGAGATAGATATAATGTTTCTTATTATCATTTTTTATATGATAATGAGAGGGTGTTTAGTGTTTACAGATTTAATGAATCAGGGATTCAGATTAAAGATTTAAATAATGTGTATTTTACAAGGGTTAGTTATGATCATTCCAAATTTGTTAAAACGGTTTTGTATTACGATGAGAATGGTTATATTGTGAGCTCAAAAAATGGTACTTGTGGGTTTAGATTAACTTATGATGCTAATCATAATCTTATTAAAGAGGAATATCTTGATAAATCAGCTTACATTGTTTCAAATCCATTTTCTGTAGCTACTAAAATATATCATTATGATATTGATGGAAAAGTTATTGAGGTTTTAAATTACGATATTAATAATAACTTAACTCCTGATGAAAATAATGTAGCAATTTATCGTTATGACTATTATTTTAAAGATAAGGATTGTTATTACAAAGAATATAATTATGACAATAACAATAATTTAACAATTAGTCAAAATGGTTATGCCATGAAGAAGACTATTTTTTATATCCAAAATAATGAAAAAAGAATAATAAATTATAGTAATAAAATTAATAAAAACTATAATAGAGATATTCCAACTGTTTATGAGGAAAAGTATGAAATAATGGATAATTTTAAAGGCATTGCTATTTATAGTTATAAATATGACGACAAGTTTTATTTAATAGAAAATATTTTTTTTGATAAAAATTTTAATTTAATAGCTGATGCTAAAGGTGTGATGATTTACAGATACTCTTATGATAAAGAAGGATTTTTGATTGCTCAGGAACATTTTGGTGGGGATTTTGTTAATCCAATAGATGATTTTGAAGGAGTTTCAAAGTATAAATTTAGTTACGATTCTAATGGTAATATGATTTCAAAGAAAAATTATTCTAAGGATGGAGTTTTGGTTGCTGATTGTAATTTTGTTTTTGAATATTTATATGAATATGATAAGCAAAATAGACTTATTTCTCAAAAAAATTTTGGCAGCTTGGGACAATTGCAAGACGATATTCATGGGGTTAGTGTTTATAAATACGAATATAATAAGTTTGGGAAAATATCAAAACAATCAAATCATGGTCCGGATTTGAGATTAAGAGATGATGTTGGGGGATTTTCAATTTATAAATGGATTTATGATGCTAGAGGTAATTTAATAGATTTCCAAAAATTTGATTCTTTGGGCAATTTAATCTAAGTATTTTCTGTTTTCATATTTTCCTATATTACATAATAATTCATAATGACTTCTTTTGGAAAATTTACTCATTTCATCTATGCTTAATTTTTCTGATACAATTTCTACTTTTGAACCTGTTTTAACTTTTAGGTTTTTAGGGATTTCTACTATTGTTAGATTCATGCAAACTTTTCCCCTTATTTTACATTTTTTATTGTTTATTAAAAAATAAAAATTATTATTTATGTTTTGGGGTATTCCATCAAAATATCCGATTGGGATAATTCCTATTTTCATATCCTCTTTAGCTTGAAATAAACCTGAATATGAAATTTTTTCACCCTTTTTTACATTTTTGATAAACATTACTTTTGAAAATAAATTTAATACAGGTTTAAAGTTTAGTGTAGTTTTTTTGTTTTTTAGTGATGGATAATAACCGTAAAGAATAAGACCCGGTCTTACCATATTAAATTGTGGATTTATTTCGTAATTGATAATGTGTCCCGAATTAGAAATATGAACAAATTTTGGATTTATATTTTTTTGTTTAATCGTTTCTAGGAAAAATAAGAATTGCTTTATTTGTTTTTGTGAGGTTTTAAAATTTTCTGTTGCTGGAAGATGTGAGCAGACCCCCTCTAGTTCTAGAAATTTTGAATTTTGAATATAAGTGGCTATTTCAAAGGCGCTATCTATTTCTATTCCATATCTATTCATGCCAATATCAATTTTTAAGTGAACTTTTATTTTCTTTTTTTGCAATGCGCATTCTTTTTCTATTAAAGATAGATATTCAAAATCAGCAACAAATGGTAATAGCTCAAGTTTAATCAAATTTTTAATTTCTTTTTTATCTACTTTAGTGTATACTAATATTTTTATAGTTTTATCAATTTTTTTAAGTGTCTTAGCATCTTCAATATTGGAAAGTCCGAAATAATTTATCTTTTTTGTTTTTAGAAATTTAAATATATTTATAAGTCCGTGACCGTATGCATCAGCTTTTAAGGTAGCCACTATTTCTTTTTCACCAATTTTATTTTTAATTAAATTTAAGTTATGCTCTAAATTATTTAAATTTATTATTATTGTTTTATTACTGCTCATTGTTTTATTATTATACATTTAACGCTCTTAGAGAAGTAAAATCTTTTTTCTATTTATTTTTGGTTTATTCTATAACGGGTATTGGAAATTTTTTTAATTTGTTGCTTTTAAAATGTAATCTCAATTTTTTTTGGAAATCGTTATATATTTGGGGGTTAATTCTAATTTCATATTTTTTAGCTTCTTTATTTATATTATTTTCTACTGTTATTGCTGCCAAGATGTAATACCAGTTGTTGTTCTTGTAATATTCTGAAATCGTTTTTGAGAGAGATTCAGTTCGTAGTGTGCCAAAAGAATAAGCATCTTTTGCGAGCTCTTTTTTTGATTGCTGCTTTCCACTGGCAAGACTGCTTAGATGATCGATAAAATTGCCTTTATCTGGACTTAAGAATTCTAATTTTGTAATTTTGTATTTCTCAGAAGCTTCGTTTGATAGGTCAAACGAAATAATGGCAGAAAATCCAATTTTTGAAAATGCATTTATAAATGTATAGCTAATTCCAACAAGTTCTTTTATCAGGTCTCCATTCAGATCTACTAATTCCATGTAAGGTTGGCTAATTGCAATATCAACAGATACTAGTAAAAAATTTTGTTTTAGTTTTTTAATTTCTGTTTTTATATTTTCCTTTACAATATAATTGTTATTTTCGAAGATATTAATTTCGTTTTCAGAAAAAACATTTTTAGCTAGAGAAAGAATTATTGCAATTAAAATAAATTTTTTAAGGTTCATAAAATATTTCCTTTTTTTATTTTATATATCTTCAAATAGATCCCCATTAGTATCTTTTAAGATAGAATTTTCCTTTATTACTTCTTTTAAAAAGTCGATAATTAATTTTGAATTAAGGGAAATTTTATAAGTTTTAGTTTTTTGAGTAAGTTTGTTTTTGACGGTTAAATTTGCAAGCATATAATTCCAATGACCATTTTGATATGTGAATTTAAAAGCATTTTTAAGTTCATCGCTCATCAATATTCCAAATGGGTATGCAGTAACATATCCTTCTTCTTGTGAATTTTCAACAACTAGAAGAGGATTTTTAAGCTCTAGGTTGGAACCGGCTGTTATAAATTTAATGTCTTCAATTTCATATTCTTTATCTCCATTTTTAGTTGTTTCAAAAAGTATTAATAGCGATGTGAAACTACTATACTTATCGTCCATTTTTATAGGAGATAGTATATAAGAATATCCAAATTTGTTTTTAAATTCTGATATTGCTTGTCCATATTCATCTAAGATTGTCATTGCTTTTGTTTTTATCCAAGTTACGTCATGATTGCTATTTATGATTGGCAATTTTTTATTCAAAATTTTGCCCAATAGTAAATGTAATTTTTCATCGCTTGTTGGTTTTCCAATATCACTATCACTGTCTTGCTGCAAAGGTTGTGGCTTTTCAGATGATTTTTCATTGCTTATTGGCTTTCCAACATCACTGTCTTGTTGTACAGATTGTGGTTTTTTAAAAAAAGCGCAACCTAATATTAACATAAGCATCATTATTAACTTCAAGCGTTTACATGTTTTAAATATCATAACATCTTCTTCCTTTATACCGTTTGTAATTTTTATTGAGCGGTAATTAAAATTACAATAAGTTATAATACAGAATACTCATGTCAAAGTCAAGTTGTTTTTTTTATCTTTATTCTTTAAAAGTTGTATTTTTGATTTTTAATCCTATAATAAAGGTATTTCTGCTGCTAAAAAATGAATTATTCCTATAATGATTGATATAATGCCAATTATCTGCTGATTATTCTCAAGTATTGATTGAAATTTTCCATATTTTTCATTATTTTGAACTTCTGTTGGTAATTTTTGTTTTAAAAACAAAATAAATCCAATTAAAAATAAACTTACAGCCGGAATCAAGTTTCCAATTATTGGCAATTTGTAGGGCCTAATTATTTCAAGGGTGCTAGTTATTAAAAATAATAATCCAAAAATGCTTTTTACCTTTTTGTTGTCGTTTATTAAATTTACAAAATCTTCAAAAATTTTTAAAAATTTTATTTTTTCTATTAATATTGGGAATGCAAGTATTATTCCTCCTAAGATGTTAAGCGAAACAGACATAAAGTATATTTGCATCATATTTTATCCTCTAGATTTTATTCTTTTGCTATAAAAAACATTATTATTGCCATTACTCTTTAATATTATACTTAATAAACTTTCATTTTGATAGATTATCTTAGCATATGTTGTAAAGTTTTTACTGCTTATATAAATCATATTGCTTTCAATTAATTTATTGTCCAGATAAATATCTAGTTTGGCTTTTCCTAGGTTAGAGATTTTTTTTGTTTTTATGTTTATTTTTATCGATAATCTGCTTTTCTCTTGTTTGTAGTTTACTATCATTTTAATATTGTTTTTATTATTTTCGTGATTTTGAATTTTGGGAATTAGTAAAATTTTAAAAAATAAGAGAATTATAACAAAGACTATTCCAATAATGATATGTTTTTTCAATTTTTTTTGATATTCAATTTCTAGTTGTTGATTACAATTAATCTTTTTCATTAGATTTGCATATCTAACCTTTTTATAATCATAATTTTAATAACGTATTTAAATTCCACCAGTAAACACTAACACCATTTTTTCCGCCATAAAGTATGCTAAGTATCCCATCTTTAGATAAGCTTTCAGAGAGAAATGTTAAATTTGGAGGTTCAATTAAAGCTATTTGCTCTTTAATCAAGCCTTTGTTGTCTAATTTCCATATTAAATTGTTAGATAAATTTTTCATATTAGTAGATGCTATTATTTTATCTTTTTGTATTTTTATAACATTAATAAAGCTTTCTTGTTTATCATCTAGTAAGTTTTTAGGAAGAGCGATTTTATTTATTAATTCAAATTCTTTGTTTTTCTTTAAACTCATTTTATAGATATATTGATCTTTAATTTTAATTCCAAGATCGTTTATGTTTTCATTATCACCAATGTTTTCATAGTAAGTAATTTTTACATAAAGAGTTTTTTTATTAACTTCAAAAAAAACCTTGTCTATTGAAATATTGTATTTTTTCTTTTGAGTGTCTATTGTTTTTAGTAGGTTTTTATTGACGTAAATTTTATAAAGTGGAGAAAATTCTTTGTTATAAGAATATATTATATAGCCTTCGCTATATATTGATATTATTGCAATATTTCCATTTTCATCAACGTTAACATCGTAAATTTGTGGAAATGGAGTACTGTTTAAACCTTCTTGGCCCAAAATTTCTACAGTTGAGTTTTTGTTTAATATTAGTATCCTCATAAAGTATGCAATATTTTCTTTTTGATTAAATTTTGATTTTTTGTTATTTAGTTTGTCTGCAACAATAATAAAATCTTTTAAAGGATATATTGCTTGAATTCCTTCAAAATCTATTTTTTTTATTTTTAAATCGGAATTTGTTTTAAATATTCCATTTTGATAAGTTTGTATTAGTTTTCCGTACGAGTTAAAAATCATTAATTTATTTGTTTTTATTTCTGCAATGTACACTAACCCATTATATGTTTTGATATCAAATTTTGAATTTGTAAATTTGTTATCCAGGGGCATTATTGCACCAGGAAGTGTTCCGAATGGTATTTTAAATTGTTCTTCTCCTAGTTCGTTTAAAGTTTTAGTATTGCATGATATAATTGCAAGAAGTAAACTTAATATAAAAGTTTTACAGTAATTTTTCATATTTTTTATATTATCATTTAAAATGAAAAATGACTTTAAGTCAATTATTTAGGAGAATTAATGCCTAACATGTTAAAAGCAGTACTTGAGACAACCATTGGCTCAAAAAGTAAAAGAGATTTAAAAGATTATCTTCCAATTTTAAGAAATATTAATAAGCTTGAGCGTTGGGCATTGTTGTTAGCAGATGAAGATTTTTCAAAAGAGACGGAAAAACTTAAAGATGAATTAAAATCGGGTAATTCTTTAGAGAATATTTTAGAGCGAGCTTTTACTCTTTCTAGAGAAGCTGCTAGAAGACGTCTTAAAGAAAGGCCTTATGATGTGCAAATCATCGCAGGGCTTGCTCTTCACAAAGGCAAAATAATAGAGATGAAAACAGGAGAAGGAAAAACCCTCTCTTCAGTTCAAGCAGCTTACCTGAATAGTTTAAGAGGAGATGGGGTTATTATTGTTACTGTTAATGACTATCTTGCAGAGCGTGATTCTAATTGGATGAAGCCGGTTTTTGATCTTTTAGGTGTTAGTGTTGGGGTTGTTCTGTCTAATATGGATTATGATCTAAGAAAAACTCAATATGCCAAAGATATTACTTATGTTACAAATAATGAGCTTGGCTTTGATTACTTAAGAGATAATATGCGTTATGACTTGAATGAAAAATCTTTAAGAAAGTTTAATTATTGTATTATTGACGAGATTGATTCTATTTTAATTGATGAGGCAAGGACTCCCTTGATTATTTCAGGGCCTACTGAGGGCAACACCAATGCTTATCTTGAGGTTAATTCTCTTGTGTCGTTTTTAAAAGAGTGTGCCAAAGATCCCAAAACAGGTGATTATCCTTTAGAAATAGACGATCTTGATGGTGATTATACTATTGATGAGAAAGCTAAAAGAATTTCTTTTACCGCTAAAGGACTTAATAATCTTGAACAGCTTTTAGTTTCCAAAGGCATTATTAGTGGGTCTATGTATACCGATTCAAATTTTAATTATGTTCATTATATGACTCAAGCCTTGAAAGCCCATTTGCTTTTTTTAAAAGATAGAGAATATATTGTTGGTGATTCTGGGGTTGAGATTGTAGACGAATTTACTGGTCGAGTTTTAACAGGGCGAAGATATTCTGATGGACTTCATCAAGCTATTGAGGCTAAAGAGGGAGTTAGAGTTGCTAATGAAAATAAGACCATGGCAACTATTACTTTTCAAAATTTATTTAGAATGTTTGATAAAATTTCTGGTATGACAGGTACAGCCGATACAGAAGCTAAGGAATTTCATAAAATATATAATCTTGATGTAGTTGTAGTTCCAACAAATAGATTGTTAGCACGAATAGATGAGGATGATACCATTTATTATACGGAAGAATTTAAGTTTAATGCGATTACAGATGAGGTTTATAAAACTTACAAGAAGGGGCAACCGGTTTTAGTGGGAACTGTTTCTATTGAAAAATCTGAAATTTTATCAGCTATGTTTAAAAATAGAGGGATTAAACATGAAGTTCTTAATGCAAAAAATCATTCTCGAGAAGCATTTATTATTGCTGAAGCTGGGGCAAAACATGCGGTTACAATAGCAACAAATATGGCTGGTCGTGGTACGGATATTAAACTTGGAGGTAATATTGAACACAGGGTTAGAAAAAAAATTGGGACCAATGTAAGTCTTGAAGAATTTCAAGAAGCTGTTAAGAATGAAAGGGAAAATTACCTAAAAGACTATAATGAGGTTAAAAGTCTTGGAGGTCTTTATGTTATTGGTAGTGAACGCCACGAATCAAGACGAATAGATAATCAGCTTCGTGGGCGTAGCGGAAGACAAGGTGATCCTGGTCGTTCAAGATTTTATGTGTCGCTTGAAGACGATTTAATGCGTCTTTTTGCCGGAGACAATTTAAGGTCATTAATGGGTAAGCTTGGAATGGCAACGGGGGAGCCTATTACACATTCTCTTTTGACTAAATCTTTGATTAATGCCCAAAAAAGAGTAGAGGACAGAAATTTTGAAATTAGAAAACATTTGTTAGAGTATGATGATGTTATTACAAAACAGAGAGATTTTATTTACGCTCAGAGAAATTCTATTCTTGAAGATACAGCTATTAAGGACCGTATTCTTATTGCCTTAGAAGAATATCTTAGTTTTTTGCTTGAGGGAACAAAAAGTAGTGTAGTTTCAAATGTTTTTTTAAATGAAATAAATTTAATTTTTGCCTATATGCTCGAGAGTCTTGGTTCTATTGAAAATATCAATTCTATTGATTTAAAGGCTAAGCTAATGCAAATAGCAAAGGCAAATTTAGATGAGAAAGAAAGTTTGATTGGTAAGGAACTTTTTAATGGATTTTTAAGATATGAATATTTGAAAAATATTGATTTTAAATTTCAAGAGCATCTTGCAAATTTGGACTCTTTAAGGGAGGCTGTATATTTAAGATCTTATGCTAATAAAAATCCAATTACGGAATACAAAGAAGAAGGGTTTTTAATATTTAGTGAACTTATTAAAGATATTAAAGTTTCTACCATAAGACGTGTTTTGCAACTAAAATTGGATAACCATTCTTCTGATTTTAAGTCAGTAAAGAAGTCTAAGAATGTTAATTCAATTCATAAAGAACTTTCAGGAATTGTTATTAATGAAAATAAAAGCGTTTCTAATGTTCAAGTGATTAGAAGTTCCCCTAAAATAGGTAGAAATGAGCCTTGTTATTGTGGAAGTGGAAAGAAATATAAAAATTGTCACGGTAAAAGCTAGAACAGGAGGTTTTTATGTTTAAACTACCAGAACTTGGTTATGATTATGATGCTGTTGAGCCTTATATTGATGCTAAAACTATGGAAATTCATCATAGCAAGCATCATAATGGTTTTGTAATGAATTTGAATTCTATTTTTGAAAAAATGGGAAAAAGTCATTTAAAAGACGTATCAAACATATTGAAAAATATTCATGATTTCCCAGATGAATTTCAAACTTTAATAAGAAATAATGCTGGGGGCTATTCGAACCATACTCTATATTTTAGAACTTTAAAACCAGGCAACAAGAGTAATCTTTTGGAAAAGTTTGAAAATGATGTTAATATAACCTTTGGAAGCTTGGATGCTCTTAAGTCTATCTTGAAAGATACTGCAATGAAAATTTTCGGAAGTGGTTGGGCATGGTTAGTGTTGTGTCCTGATAGTGGTCTTAAAGCGATTTCAATGCCTAATCAGGATAGTCCTTTAATGAAGTCTTATAAACCGATTTTAGGTATTGATGTTTGGGAGCACGCCTATTATCTTAAATATCAAAATAGAAGAATTGAATATGTTGATGCATTTTTAAAGGCTTTAAATTGGGAAGAAGTTTCAAAAATTTACACCGAAGTTAACAATTAGTTTTTTTTATAAAGATTTTTAATTTTAGAGTTAGAATAAAATTCTGACTCTTTGAGCAATTTATTTTAAATCATTATTAAAGTTTTCCTTTTCTATGTCATTAAAGTATTCTACTGTTCCAACTTTTAATTCATAAGTTGCATCTTTGTCAGATACTATGATTGCATTTTTATGTAATTGAAGTGCGCTAATTGTCCACATATGATTAACCCCTTTTTCAATAGCATGCTTTAATGCTCTTGCTTTGTTATGTCCGTTTACTATTATTAAAATTTCTTGTGAATCCATAATTGTTCCAATTCCAACAGTTAGAGCGCTTTTGGGAACTTTGTTCACATTGCCTTCAAAAAATCTTGAATTAGCAATGATTGTATCTTGAGTTAAAGTTTTAATTCTTGTTCTTGATGTTAAGGAGGAACCCGGTTCGTTAAAAGCAATGTGACCATCAGGCCCGATTCCACCTACAAAAAGCATGATACCTCCAAAAGATTTGATTTTTTTTTCATATTCTTCACATTCTTTTTTGAGATTTAAAGCATTTCCATTTAGTATATTTATGTTTTCTTTTTTAATATCAATGTGAGAAAAAAAATTTTTCCACATAAATGAATGGTAACTTTCAGGATGATTTTTTTCAATTCCTATATATTCATCCATGTTAAAAGTTATGACATTTTGAAATGAAATTTTTTCACTTTTATTCAATTCAATTAAACTTTTGTACATGCCGATTGGGGAGCTTCCTGTTGGAAGCCCAAGAACAAATGGCTTTGTTTTTGTTGGAGAAAATTCTTTAATTTTTTGTGCTACATGATTAGCCGCCCACTTTGATATTTCTTTATATGTGGGTCTGATTATTAATCTCATTGTGATCTCCTTAAAATGGGTTAAAATTAGAGATTATTAAAAATTATTCTAGATTCTATCATTGTTAACTTTAAATTAAAATCTTTATCTAAGACATTTATGTTTGCATCATATCCATGACATATTAACCCCTTTTTCTCAATGTTTAGGATTCTTGTTGGGTTGTAGGAACTTGCTTGAACAGCATCACTCAAGCTGTAGCCAAATTCTACTAAATTTTTAAGACCTTGTATCATTGTAAGTGCTGATCCAGCTATTGTGTTGCTTTTCACGCTGTGGAATAATCCATCTTCTGCAATATAAACCTCATCTCCGTTTGCAATTAGTTTTCCGGAAGTTTGAAAATTTGGAGTAAGTCCGTCAGTGACAAGAACTATTTTACTTATATCTTTAAGTTTTCTAAGCATTAAAACTAATTTTGGGTGTATGTGATGACCATCTGCAATAATTTCACAAGAAACATCTCCGTGTATTAGTACTGCTCCTATTGCATTTGGATTTCTGTGGTCAAGTTTTGACATTGCGTTGAAAAAATGGGTTGTGTGGAGTATTCCAACTTGAAATCCTTCGATCATATTTTCGTATTTTGCGTTTGTGTGTCCCGCTTGAAGGTTTATATTGTTTTCAAGGCAAAATATTGCAAGCTCTCTCATGCCTTTAAGCTCGGGAGCAACAGTCATCGTGCTTATGTGTGTTTTTTTTCTTCCGTTTGAACCTGTAAATACTCCACCAGCTGCATCTATTAGTTTTTGCATAACTTTAATGCTAGGTTCGTGAAGATAAGAAACAGGATGTGCCCCTCTTTTTTCCGGGGAAAAAAATGGCCCTTCAAGGTGAAGTCCTAGAATTTTAGCTCCCTTTTCTTTGCCAATTGCTGCTGTGCAAGCTTTTATTGTTTGAACCATTTCGTCTATAGGTCTTGGATAAAGAGTTGGCAAAAATCCTACTACGCCGTATTGTGCTAAATGTTCTGACATTTTAAGTATTGACTCTGTTGAACACTTGTCTGTTCCATGGCCGTGAAATCCATGAATATGATTGTCGTAAAGACCAGGAGTTATATAATTGCCTTTTGTATCAATCATTTGGTATTCTTCAAGATCCATTTTTTTAAGTCTATCAGATGTTACAATATCAAAAATTTTATTATCTTTAATCAGGACTGCTGAATTATCCAGTTTGTCAATTCCAGTTAAAACAGATTTTGAATTGAATAAGCAAAAATTTGGCATTTTCATGCTCCTTTTAATTTATTTTACTATAAACATTAGTCTTTTTTAATGTTTATTTTTTTTATTTTAAAGTGTTTAGATAGTTAAAAATTTATGTTTTTTAAATTTATTATATTTTATTTTAAATTTTATTAATGATATAATATCCCGTAAAGGACATTATTATGGCATCAGGATTTTTTGTTCCAGGGCTTGAGAGTAAATATAATACTAAAGAAATTCGTGAATCCATGCTTAAACCCGATAAAGCTAAAATTGATTCTTCTTTTAAGAAACTTGAATCTTTAGAGCAAGAAAAAAGTGCTTGGCAGTTAATCAATAGGAAAATTTCTACTTTAAATTCTCTTGCAAAAGAGATTACTTCACTTAACAGCCCTTTTAATCTAATGTCAGGGAATTCTAGTAATAGCGAAATTTTAACCTTATCCACTCGATATGGATCCAAGAATGAGATTCACAAATTGATTATTGATCAAATAGCATCAGCTGATGTGTTTTTGTCTTCAAATTTTGATCCTAAAAAAGTTACAATTCCGGAAGGAGATTATATATTTTTAGTTGGCAAGAAAGAAATTGATGTAAAAAGTAATGGTAACATTGATTTACTTGTTAAGGATATTAATAACAAGGGAAAGGGTTTTTTATCTGCAAAAATAGTGAAAAGTGATAAAAATGGGAATAGTCGTTTTATTTTGCAATCCTTAAAGGAAGGTAAAGAAAATAAACTTGTTATCAAAGGAGAAGGATTATCTTTTGCCAAGCAAATTGGCATTTTAAGTGAACTGAAAACCAATTTTAATCCTGACCTTTCAGAAATTGTTGTAAATCAATTTAGTAGTAATAATAGACTTGCTTTTGAGAACAATAGCCTTGTTTTAAATCCGCTTTCAGAAGTGTCGATTGAAATTCCTGAAGATATTGAAATTACATCTAGGAGTAAAATTAAATTTGAAGTTAAGTATTTTGATACAGGTTTAGAAGAGTCTGATAGTAAGATTATTTTTAATCCCGGAGAGGCTACATTTAAGGATGCAAAAGTTGACAGTGAAGATAGTGTAGTTGACCTTGGATCTGATTTAAAAACTCCTTTGGAAAAAAAATATATTCAAATGAATATGTTTAAAATATCTAGCAAGGAAGGTTCTTTGGAGCTTCCTCCAGTAAATATTTCAAATAACTTTGAAGAAGTTGAAATTGATATTGGAGCTTTTTCTAATTTAGAAGAAATAAATATTGAAAATAAAGCAAATAATAAGGTAGTTGTGATTAGCAATGTCGAAGTTTTTGATCCAAAAAATAGAGACGGTTATTTGCCAATAAATGCCAAAAGTTTTGCTGAGAATGCAAAAATTAAATTTGATGGAGTAGATGTTGAGAGAGATTCAAATGTTATTAATGATTTAGTTCCAAATGTGACATTAAGTTTAAAAAAAGCTTCAAGTGATACGGTTGAGGCTAAAATTGAACCCGATTACGAAGGGATTAAGAGAGTTCTTTTGGATTTTATTGGTGCTTATAATGAGGTTCTTGCTGAGATTAATATTGTAAGCTCCAATGAAGATCAACTTGGTAATCAAAAGTCTAATATAGTTGAAGAGTTGACTTATCTTACTGAATCTCAAAAAGAAGAGGCTTATAAAAATTTAGGTATTCTAAGGTCTGAATTTTTATTAAAAAATCTTAAGTCCAGATTAGAATCAATAATTTTTAAGCCTTATGTTACTAGTGATCCTAGTTTTTCAATAATTAATCAGATGGGCGTGTTTACTAATTCCATTTCTTCTTCTGGTGGGCTTTCTAGATATTTAAGACTTGATGAGAAAAAGTTTGATGAATCAATTCGCAATAACATTGATAATGTTAGAGAACTTTTTTTATTTGATCTTAATGGTGACAGAGTATACGATAATGGGATTGCTAAAATGCTAGGGGATTGTTTGTCGCCTCTTGTGACTTCTGGAGGAGTTATTTATAATAAAATAAAAAATTACGACTTGAAAATTGTTAATCAAAAAAATAAAGTTGAAGATTATAAAAAGAAGTACGATGATAGAGAAAGAAAAGTAGAAGGCGAGCTTAATACCTTGGATTTTACCGTTAAGCGTATGAAAGATCAAGAAAATACATTAAAGGCTTTTGATTTTAATCAAAGAAATAGATAATAGTAATTATTTTAATGCTATTGTTATGCGAGTTTCTTTTTTTTAATTTTTTGTGCTATTCTTTTTAAAAGGCAAAAGGATTTGCCAAAAATAAATAATTAAATTTTATCATGGAGGAATGATATATGATTATAAATCATAATACATCAGCTATTAATGCTTCAAGAAATAATGGCATTAATGCTGCTAATCTTAGTAAAACTCAAGAGAAGCTTTCTAGTGGGTACAGAATCAATCGAGCTTCTGATGATGCTGCTGGGATGGCAGTTTCTGGCAAAATTAATGCTCAAATAAGAGGTTTGTCCCAAGCTTCTAGAAATACCTCAAAAGCTATCAATTTTATTCAGACAACAGAGGGAAATTTGAATGAAGTAGAAAAAGTTTTAGTAAGAATGAAAGAATTAGCAGTTCAATCAGGTAACGGCACATATTCAGACTCAGATAGAGGTTCTATACAAATTGAAATAGAACAGCTTACAGACGAAATTAATAGAATTGCTGATCAAGCCCAATATAACCAAATGCACATGTTGTCAAACAAATCTGCTTCCCAAAATGTAAAAACAGCTGAAGAACTCGGAATGCAACCTGCAAAAATTAACACTCCAGCGTCACTTTCAGGATCCCAAGCTTCTTGGACTTTAAGAGTTCATGTGGGAGCAAATCAAGATGAAGCGATTGCTGTAAATATTTATGCAGCTAATGTTGCAAATTTATTTTCTGGTGAGGGAGCTCAAACTGCTCAGGCTGCGCCTGTTCAAGAAGGCATTCAACAGGAAGGAGCTCAACAGCCAGCACCTGCTACAGCACCTTCTCAAGGTGGAGTTAATTCTCCTGTTAATGTTACAACTACAGTTGATGCTAATACATCACTTGCTAAAATAGAAAATGCTATTAGAATGGTAAGTGATCAAAGAGCAAATTTAGGTGCTTTCCAAAATAGACTTGAATCTATAAAGAATAGTACTGAGTATGCCATTGAAAATCTAAAAGCATCTTATGCTCAAATAAAAGATGCTACAATGACAGATGAGGTTGTAGCTGCTACAACTAATAGCATTTTAACACAATCTGCAATGGCAATGATTGCACAGGCTAATCAAGTTCCTCAATATGTTTTGTCATTGCTTAGGTAAAATTTTAATTTAATTAGTACAAATTATTAACAAAAGATCCTTTAAAGGATCTTTTGTTTTTTTATTTCGGATCGGTAAAAAATTTAATAATTTTAGTATAATTTATAATGACATGTTATGAAGCATAATTCGGACTTATTGAGGAGTTTGCTTTGGATAGGGCTACTGTTAGAATTAAAGATTGTTATAAAGTATTTTCTTATTATTTTGACAAAAAGCAGATAAGTCGAGCTATAAAAGATTATGAAGATGGTAAAGATAGAATGCAAATTTACAAAGAATCTTCTATTTTTATTGCAAATGCCAATATTAATCTTGATGTTTATGAAAATGAAATTTTAGTTATTATGGGTATGTCAGGTTGTGGCAAGTCTACTTTGGTCAGGTGCTTAAATGGTATTTACAAAATAGATTCGGGATCTATTTTGGTAAATAACATGGAAATGAATACAATAAATCGCAAAGATCTTTCTAATTTAAGAAAAGATAAATTTGCAATGGTTTTTCAAAACTTCGGACTTTTCCCCCACATGAATGTATTGAGAAACGTTACTTATGGACTTGAAGTCAAGCACATCCCCAGGAAGATCAGAGAAGAACGTGCTATTGAGGTATTAAATCTTGTAGGGCTAGAAGATTCGAAATATAAGTACATTAATGAACTTTCTGGAGGAATGAAGCAAAGAGTTGGAATAGCAAGAGCATTGGTTGTTAATCCAGATATTCTTTTAATGGATGAGGCTTTTTCGGCTCTTGATCCATTAATTAAAGGAGAAATGCAGGAAGAGCTTTTAAGGCTAGTGGCTAAGCTTAAAAAAACAGTTGTGTTTATTACTCACGATTTAATTGAAGCTTTTAAATTGGGACATAGAATCGCTTTTATGAGAGATGGAGAAATTATTCAAGTTGGCAAGCCTTTGGAAATTTTAGCCAATCCTAGTACAGATTTTATATCTCATTTTATCAAAAATTTACCTGTTTTAAATATTTTAAAAATAAAAGATATTTTAAAAGATGATTTTGATTTAAACTCTGGCAGTGATAATGGTTTAAATGTTATTATTAAGCATCAAGGTGAAAGTTTTAGCTTATATGATAAAGCTCTTAATAAAAGATATGATAATCTTGTATCTTTGAATTTGGAGCTAAATGATGAGATAAAAAAAATTGTTGGATACTTGAATAGGCAAGATTATTTAATAATAAAAAAAAAGGAAGCTATTGTCGGATATATTAATTTAAATGAAATTTCCGATCTATTGTCAAGATAGAAATTTATGAGTAAAGATTTTTTTATATTAAAAATAGATAATTTTTTTGATTTTTTGGTTGATAATTTTTCAATTTCTGATGGGGTAGGTTTTTCTAAAAGTATAATTTTTTTATATGAGAATTTAAAAAAATTATTTCTTTTTGTTAATCCCGTTCTTTTTATTTTGACTGTATGCTTGCTAAGTTTTATTTTCTTGAAAAAGAGATTGGTATTTTTAATTTTGCCTGGATTCTTTTTTATTTTGTATTTTAATCTTTGGGAAGCTTCAATGGATACAATAGCTATTATATTTGTTTCTGTATTTGTTTCTGTTATTTTGGGAATTCCCATAGGTATTTTTGGGGGATATTTCCCAAGATTTTATGTTTTTTTAAAACCCATTCTAGATTTAATGCAAGCTATGCCCCCGTTTATTTACTTGATTCCCGCTATTCCTTTTTTTGGAATGGGCACAGCTTCTGCTATTTTTGCTACAATAATTTTTGCTATGCCTCCTGTTATTAGATATACAAGGTTAGGAATTGTCCAAGTTTCAGATGAGGTAATAGAAGCTGCCAAGTCTTTTGGAAGTAGTAATTTGCGTATTCTTTTGCAGGTTCAGCTTCCCCTTTCTCTTCAGAGTATAATCGAAGGTATTAATCAGTCAATAATGATGGCGATATCTATGATAGTAATTGCTGCAATGGTTGGATCGTCTGGCTTAGGCAGAACTGTGATTTACTCTATTGAAAGATTGAATTTTGGTGAGGGTTTAATATCTGGATTAGCAGTTGTTATTATAGCTATTGTTTTAGATAGGATTATGCAATCTATCTTTATTAAATTTAGCTATTTGAATACAGATCATTATGGGGGAAAGAAAGAGAATAAATTTAAAAGATTTTTGGAAATGTATAATAAATAAATGGGGGATATTTTATGTATAAATTATTCATTGGATTTTGTATTTTTCTTATTTTTTTTTCTTGTGATGAAAAGAAGATTTCAAAGGATTTAAAATCGGTAAAAATTGGATATGTGAATTGGGGCGGAGAAACAGCAGCTACAAATGTATTAAAGGTTATTTTTGAGAAAATGGGCTACAATGCAGAAATATTTTCAGTTACCACATCTGTAATGTATCAATACTTAGCATCGGGAAAAGTAGATGGCACGGTATCTTCTTGGCTTCCTACAGCTGATAAATTTTATTACGAAAAGCTGAAAACAAAATTTGTCGATCTTGGAGCAAATTATGAAGGAACCATTCAGGGGTTTGTAGTGCCAAGTTATGTTCCAATTTTTAGCATTAGCGAGCTTAAAGGTAAAGGGGATAAGTTTAAGAACAAAATGATTGGCATAGATGCTGGTGCTGGAACTCAGATTGTTACAGAACAAGCGCTTGATTATTATGGATTAAGTAAAGAGTATGAGCTAGTTCCTTCAAGCGAGAGTGTTATGTTAGCAAGTTTGGATTCTTCAATAAAGAGAAACGAGTGGGTATTAGTTCCTTTGTGGAAGCCCCATTGGGCTTTTTCTAGGTATGATATTAAGTTTCTTGATGATCCTGATTTAATTATGGGGGGAGTTGAGAGTGTGCATACTCTTGTTAGGCTTGGTCTTGAAGATGATGATCTTGATGCATATTATGTTTTTGATCATTTTTATTGGAATGATGATTTAATATTACCTTTAATGGATAGAAATGATAAAGAGCCAGGCAAAGAGTATCGCAATGCAGTTGAATTTGTTGAGAATAATAAAGAAATTGTGAAGATGTGGGTCCCGGAAAAATATAAGGCTTTATTTGATTAATCTTTTTTGAAATTCTTTTAAAGATGTTGAAATAGGATTGTATTTAGGAATAAAATCGTTTCCTCCTTTGAATAATGCATTACATCTTATTATTCTTAGTGTCATTAATATTAAAGCTGTTAGAAAATTGTATTTTTTAAGGCATTCAATTGAATATTTTGAGCAGGTAGGTTGGTATATGCATTGTAATCCAAATAGTCTAGATAAAGTGTATTGGTAAATTTTTATTAAAAAAATAAGCGTATAATTTAAGATAAAGAAAATTTTGAAAATGTTCATATTTAGAATTGTATTATAATATAATGATTAATCAAATGAATTAAAAATAATAATTAGATTTTATAACTTTAAAATAAATAGCATTTAAGTTTTATAAATTTAAAGTTTAATTTTTATTATAAAGGGGGCTTTAAATTAAAAAAATTTTTTTAATTTTTATGACTGTCTCTTTTTCTTTTGCTGAAATTATTCAAATATCACCTAAACAGGCTGTAGATATGGCATTAGAAAGTAGTTTAGATTCAGAAAATGCTAGATACAAAGAAAATATAAAAAGACTTTATAAAAACAATGCATGGAATATTTTTGTTCCAGATGTTAATCTTAGCTCTACATTTAGTAGAAATCCTTCTGATTCTAGTGAATTTGAGAGAGATTATTGGGGCTTGGGGTTGGGAGTTGGGATTAGTCTTTCTTTATCGCCTTCTGTTTTAAAGAGAATAGAACTTGTTATGCTAGAGTATGAAAATGCAAAAATAGAAAGGGAGAGTGCTGTTCGTAATATTAAATTAAATGTTCTTAAATCTTACAATCAATTGATAGCTTTAAAGAGTACTTTGAAAGTTTTTGAGAGTCAAATACAAAATAGTAAACTTAAATTTGAACAAGCCAGAATTGCTTACAATAATGGACTAATATCAGAAATAGATTTCCTTGATGCACAGCTTAAGTATAAAAAATCTCAACCAGATTTAGATGGCCAGATTATTAACTTTGAAAAATCAAAAGAAATTTTCAAATTATTAATAGGATTAGATCCGGATCAAGATTTTGAAATTATTGGAGAATTGTCAGACAAGACAATAGATTTTTCCTTATTTAATGAAGAATTAAATTTTAACGAATCATTAGAAATTAAGGAGTTAAATATGCGCTTAAAAATGACAGAACAGATTATCGGTTCGCTTTGGCTAGATACTTTTTTGCCAAGCATTTCTTTGTCATTTTCTTATTCTCCTTATAGATCATTTCATGAAAATTCCAAAGGTTTTTCAGGTGGATTTTCAGCATCTTTTAGTTTAAATTATGGTTTAACTGAAATATTTCCATTTTCAAAGAGTTTTACAAAAATACAAGATAACAACTACCAACTAAAAATACTGCAAAACAATATTGAAGATAAAATTAGAAATTTAAAATCTAGTATTGTGCAAAAAAGAAAGGATATCAGAAGGTATAAAACGATTCTTGATGCTTCTAAAATTAATGTAGAATTAGCTAATAAAAATTATCAAATGGCATTTAATGCTTTTAATTCCGGAGTAATAGATCTTTCTAAATTGAATGATATTGAGCTTGTTTATAAGCAGAGCGATTTGAAGTTCATTGAAGATAAATTGAATTATTCCAATTCTATACTTGAATATAAGAATTTAATAAATTCATTAGATTAAGAGGTGTTTTTATGAATTTGATTTTTAATATTAACTTATTTTTAAAAAAATATTTTTTAGTTTTAGTTTTAGTTGCGTGTGTAAGTAATAACAAGCCTGATGACAAAAATATTGACAAGGAGGAAGAAAGTTCTTATAGATTCCCAGTAATTGCCATAAAAGTTAAAAAGGGAATTTTGAGCGATTATTTGTCTTTAAATGGAGATATAGATACAAAAGTTAAGGCAGATATTTTTCCAGATACCGCGGGCAAAATAACTTCTTTGAGAATAAAACTTGGAGCTTATGTTCAAAAGGGGCAAATAGTCGCAACTCTTGATCCTTCAAGACCCGGTTCTGTATATTTAAAAAATCCAGTAAGAGCGCCAATTTCAGGATATATTTTAAATATTAGAAAAAAAATTGGCGAAACAGTTAATTCTCAGTCCAGCATAGCAGTAGTAGGAAGGATAGATACAAAGCAAATTTTAACTTATGTGTCTGAGAAATACATTTCAAATATTAAAGTTGGAAATGATGCTATTATTGAGGTTGGAGCTTATCCTAATGAAAAGTTTAAAGCTAAAGTTTCAGAGATATCTCCTGTTTTAGATTCTAAAAGCCGTGCTATTGAGGTATATCTTACACCTATTGGTAGTAATTTGGATAAACTGATTATTGGCATGTTTTCTAAAATCAAACTTATTACTAAGCGTTTTAAAGATGTAATTAAGATTCCAAGAGAGGCTGTTGTCGAGAGAGAAGGTAAGAAATTTGTATTTAAACTTGATTTAGAGGGTAAAAGTGTTCAAATGTTGCCTGTTACGGTACTTTTTGAGATAGATAACATTGTAGCTCTTTCGGGCGAGGTTGAAGAAAATGATTTAGTTGTAGTAGAAGGTATGTCTGCTCTTTCTAATGGAGCTCTAATAAATTTGGTAGATACAAAAGAGGGTCTTTCAGCTGAAAGCAATATTTAATTTATTAGGAGATTTGTTATGTTGGTAAAGAGAATAGTTGGCAAACCAATAACAATGTTGATTTTATTTTCATTGTTAATGATGATGAGTTTATATACCTTTTCAAGATTGAAAGTAGACCTTTTACCCGGAATTGATATTCCCCAAATAAGCATTAATACTGTTTATCCCGGTGCTTCTCCTAAAGAAGTTGAAGAGAGTGTTTCTAGAGTTCTTGAGAGTGGCTTGAGTTCGGTAAAGAATTTGAAAAATATATATAGCGTTTCTTCTAAAGAAAATAGTACCGTTTCGCTTGAATTTTATCATGGAACCGATTTAGATTTGGCTTTAAATGAAATTCGAGATGCTCTTGAATTGGCAAAATCTTCATTACCCAGTGAATCACAAACACCCAGAATTTTCAGATATAATCTTAAAAATATTCCTGTAATGGAAATTGTTATTAATTCTGTAAGGCCAGTTTCTGAGCTTAAAAGATATGCTGATGAGATTATTAAACCTGAGCTTGAAAGGCTTGATGGAGTTGCAATTGTTACTGTTAATGGCGGGAGTAAAAAACGTGTTTTAATTGAAGTTTCTCAAAACAGATTAGAGTCTTATGGACTTTCTTTGTCAAGAATATCTTCGATTATAGCATCTCAAAATTTTGAACTTTCAGCTGGTAATATATTAGAGAACAACTTAGAATATTTGGTTCAAGTGTCTGGAAAATTTAAATCAATTGAAGAGATTGGTAATGTAGTCATAGCTTACAAGATACCCGATGTTTCTTCCGGCATAAATTCATCTGCTATTGAGATAAAACTTAAAGATATTGCTAATATTAAAACCGATTTTGAAGATTTGTCAGAATATGTTGAATATAATGGGTTGCCTTCAATTTCTTTATCGGTTCAAAAACGTAGTGATGCCAATTCTATTGCAGTTTCTAATGTTGTTATGAGTGAAATAGCAAAATTGAAATTATCTATGCCCAAAGATATGAGATTGGAAATTGCTTCTGATAGTACTGATTTTATTAAAGCGTCTATTTCAACGGTTGTAAATTCAGCCTATTTTGGGGCTATGCTTGCAATATTTGTTATTTTTTTCTTTTTAAGAAGCTTTAGAGCCACAATAATTATTGGAATTTCTATTCCAATAGCAATTATTCTGACCTTTTGTTTAATGTATTTTGTAGATGTTTCTATTAATATTATGAGTCTTGCAGGTCTTGCACTTGGAGTTGGAATGGTTGTTGACTGTTCAATTGTTGTAATAGACAATATATATAAATATAGGCAAAAAGGAGCAAAGCTTATTTCATCTTCTATCCTTGGAGCCCAAGAGATGATGTTGCCTATTACGTCTTCAACTTTTACTTCCATTTGTGTTTTTGGTCCATTTCTTATTTTCAAATCAGAACTTGGGGTATATGGAGATTTTTTTAAAGACTTTTCATTTACAATTGTTATTTCTTTAGGAGTTTCTCTTTTGGTTGCTATTTTTTTGGTTCCCGTTTTATCAAGCCATTATGTCGGTTTATACACAAGCTTCCAAAAAAATATTAAGAGTGCTTTTATTAAGAAAATTGATGCTTTTTTTGCTGGTGTTTATTATTTTTTAGAATTTTTGTATATCAATTTATTAAATATAGTTTTAAATCACAAATTGATTTTTGGATTGATTGTTTTTTTTAGTTTTATTGGTAGTTTGTTTTTAGGATTGTTGCTAGATGTGACAACTTTTGATAGAGGAAAAGATAATTCTATTGTTATTAATTTAAATTTTCCTCATAAAACTAATTTGGAATATGCAAAATTTTATTCTAATAGATTTTTAGAAATTGTAAAAAACGAAGCTAAAGGATATAAAAGTATTATTTCTACTTTGAATGCTGACAGAATAACTTTTAACGTATTGTTTCCTCTTAAAGAAGAGTCAAGAGATAAGTTAATCGAAAGCATAGATTACGATGCTATTAAGTATAAAATTATAAGTCGTATTGGGAATCTTTATCCCGAATTTAATATTGAGCCTTCCAGCGGTAATGCTTTAGGTGGTGGAGATTCTATTAAAATTAAAATTTCAGCGAATGATTTCGAATATATAAAAGATTATGGAAAAATTTTAGTCTCCATGTTAAAAAAAGAAATTCCCGAACTTGTAAATCCAAGGCTTAGTATAAATGATTCTCAACTTCAAATTGGTGTTGAGATAGACAGAGAGCTAGCTTACAATTATGGTATTGACATGAATGCCATTTTAAATGAGTTGAAAGCCAATATTAATGGTGTTGTTGCTGGGCAATATGTAGAGGATGGGCTTAATTATGATATTGTTCTTAAGCTTGATAGAATGGATGTTAAAAGTTTAAAAGATTTGGAAAAGATATTTATTACAAATTCATCTGGAGTTAAAATTCCTTTTTCATCAATAGCTACCTTTGAAAAAACCAATAAAGCCGAATCTATTTACAGAGAAAATCAAGCTTTAACTATTTATCTTAATGCAGGTATTTCTCCAAATGATAATTTAACCCAAGTAACTGCAAAAGTTATAGATTTTATTAACAATAAAGTTCCTCATAAAGAGGGCACAGTGCTTAAGGTTGAAGGAGAGTATAATGAATTTTCAAATATCATGAATCAGTTTAAAATAATCATTATTATGGCTATTATTGCTGTGTTTGGCATTATGGCTTCTCAATTTGAATCTTTTTTAAAACCCTTTATTGTTATTTTTACAATTCCTTTAACGGCAATAGGGGTTGTGCTTATACATTTTCTTGCAGGAGAAAAACTTTCTATTTTTGCTGCAATTGGGATGCTTATGCTTGTTGGTGTTGTGGTAAATACGGGAATTGTTCTTGTAGATTATACCGGTTTATTGGTCAAGAGGGGATTTGGTCTAAGAGAAGCAATTATTGAATCTTGCCGTTCAAGGTTTAGACCAATTTTAATGTCTTCTTTGACTTCAGTAATAGGGCTTATTCCGATGGCATTTTCTAGTGGGAGTGGGAATGAACTTCTAAAACCAATTGCATTCACTTTTATTGGCGGAATGACAGCTAGTACATTTCTTACTTTATTTTTTATTCCCATGCTTTTTGAAATTTTTTCCAATATTGTTTCAAGTTTTAAATCTAAGTTTAAAAGAGTGTCGTTTAATGTAGATGTTGAATCATCCAAAATTAATGATTCAACTAAAAGTAGTTATGATAATCTATTTGAAGAAGATGAGGATTGATATGGCTAAATTTTATAGGTATAGGATTGAAATAATTTCCAACTTATCTTTAGAGCTTGATATTTTTGAATGTATGGAAAAAATAGAGCAAGAGTTAGGAGAGTCTGTATATTATTCTAAGATAGAAAATGTTTATGGAAAAGGTAAGAAAGGGGAAAAGCATGGCAATGGTGTTTGGCCTGAAGAAAATTTTATTCTGATTATTTATACTTCCAATAAATCTATTGTTAATAGATTGAAGGATATTGTAGATGATTTAAATCGCTCTTACCCTACAGAGGGGATTAATTTTTTTATTTTGAGAAATTAATTTTTAAGAGTGGAATTTCACTTATTGTTTTGGATAATAAAAATTATGTTTTAAGATTTGGGCATAAAAATATAATTTTTAAAAATGTTGCAGATAGGCGATCAAATTTATGTTGATGGGTTATGTGGACATTTTGTTTTAAATTGATAAACAAAAATAATTCAATGATATTTAGTGTTTTAGATATTTTGAGAAAAAAATATTACTTTCAAAAATGTTAAAACAGAAATTTACTCTTAGATTTTAAATTATTTTTTTTTGTTAAATATTTTGTAAATTTTTTTGCGATTTTTTAGGTTTTTATTCTTATTGGCTTTCTGTATGTTTTTGCAGTAGGAGGCTTTATAAATAATTTTATGAATTTATGGTTAATAATGATATAATAAACCATATTAATTTTGTTAAAAGGAGGATTATATGTCAATAGCAAAGGCATTCTTTGAGGTAGCTGATCAACAAAAGGATAAAATTGCTCAAGTATATAAATTTTGCAGTGGATATGCCCATGTTACTTATGGCGACTTAAAAAACAATGTTTTAAAGCTTGCTTCCTTTTTAAAGTCAATCAATGTTAAGTATCAAGATAAAATATTTATTTGTTCTGAGAATAGAGCCGAGTGGTCCGTGATAGATTTTGCAATTTTATCTTTGGGTGCTGTCGATATTCCAAAAGGTTCTGATGTTACACTTTTTGAAGCTGAAATTATTTTTAATTCTGTTCTTCCAGGTGTAGTTATTTTAGAAAATTTAAATCTTCTTGATATGTTTGTTCAAATCCAATTTACAGTAAAACCGATATTTATTATTATTGAAAATTTGAACAAAGAAGATATACTAAAATATGGTGATTTTGAAATTTATACCTATAACGATTGTATTTTATTTGGAGATAATTTAAGAAAAGATTCAGAAATTATTGACATTGCAAGTAAAGTTGATCCTAATGATATGGCAACGATAATATATACTTCTGGAACAACAGGTCATCCAAAGGGGGTAATGCTCAGTCATGCTAATCTTCTTTATCAGGTTTCTAGTTTTAGTTTAATGGTTGATACGCAAGTGGGTCAAATATTTATGTGTATTTTGCCAATTTGGCATTCCTTTCAAAGATCTTTTTCTTATAATATTTTTCTCAAGGGTATGGTTTGTCTATTTTCTACTATTGTTCCAAGAGCAATGCTTGATGATATTAGGAATATTAATCCTCATTATATTGCAGCTGTTCCCAGGCTTTGGATTGCAATAAGGCAAAATATTTACAAAGAAGTTTCTAAGAAGCCGTTTGTTTCTAGGATAATTTTTCATTTTTTTATAAAATTGGCATTTCTTAGTGATATTTGCTATAGGGCTGTAATGGGGCTTTATCCGGACAATGGGTTTAGTTTATTTTCCCCTATAAAGAAAATTTTGGGAATGTTAGGTTTAATCTGCTTATTTCCTTTTAAAGTTTTGGGAAATATTTTGATTTTTAATAAAATAAATAAAATCTTAGGTAATAATTTTGTTGTTGGAATTACTGGTGGTGGTAGTATGCCTTTATCTGTTGTTAGATTTTTTAATTCAATTGGTATTGAGCTTGCTAATGCTTATGGATTGACAGAAACTTCACCCGGAGTTGCTTCTAATAAGTATAAAAAAGTGATTATTGGAACTTGTGGTAAAATTTTACCTGGAACTGTTGCTGAGATTAGAGATGCTGATGGGAATAAACTTAAAAAGCCTGGAAAAGGAATTTTGTTTGTAAAAGGCCCTCAAGTAATGCTTGGGTATTACAAGGATAAAGAAGCAACTTGCAGAATTATTGGTTCTGATGGTTTTTTAAACACAGGTGATATTGCAAAATTATCTAAGGACAATGTTGTTCAAATTATTGGTCGAGAAAAAGATACGATTGTTTTGAATAACGGAGAGAATGTTGAGCCTGCTCCAATTGAGATTAAGCTTGAAGAATCAATATTAATAGAAAAAGCGGTTGTTGTAGGGCAAGATCAGAAATTTTTAGGAGCCCTTATTCTTCCAAATTTTGAAGAAATAAATAAATATCTAGAAAGTATTGGACAAAAAATTTTTGATGCTAATAATAGACGTCAAATTATTGCAAATAATATTGTTCTTAAGGCTATAAATGATGAAATAAAAAAATTAATCAATAGGGCTAATGGATTTAAGCCTTTTGAGCAGATATTAAAGTTTGCTCTTTTAGAAAAACCATTTGAAGTTGGCAAAGAAATATCGATTAAAATGGACATTAAGCGAAACTATATTTTAAATTTTTATAAAAATGAAATTAAAAATTTATTTACCTGATTATTTTAAATGCAGTTCAAGCTCTTCTATATCTTCTAATTTTGTATTGGGGGGTGTACTTTGCTTGTAAACAAATCCGTTGCCATTTATTTTTATTTTCATAGTATTTTTATAGTATTTTAGTATGTCTATTGCTTCTCTTTTGGAAAGGTTGATAAAATTTGGCAAATATGCGTTGTTTTTATCATTAGTGGTGATTTTAGGAATCTTAATTTTTGATGGCATTTTGATTTTTTTATATACGTTTGTATTTTGTTGGTATTCAATAAATTCTATTATTTCTTTTGCCATTGGAGCTGCTATTCTTGTTCCATATATTATTTTTTTTGGGTATCTGTATACAATATAAATAATATATTTTGGTTGTTCTGTAGGATATATTGCCAAAATAGAGGATGTATAGTCTTTTTCTGAGTATTTTCCGGTTTTTCTGTCAATAGCCTGAGATGTTCCGCTTTTTGCAGAAATGTCAAGATTTTTAATTTTAAGATTTGGAATTCCACCTTTGTTTACAACTTCTCTCATCATTTTTAAAACTTTTTGTGCTGAACTCTTGGATATTGTTCTTTTTATTTCTTCTTTACCAAATTCTTTAATACTTTCTCCTTTGTTGTTGCTTATTTTTTTTATTATTCTAGGTTTTAACATTATTCCATTGTTGCTTAGTACGCTTGCAGCTTGTAATATTTGAACTGCAGACACTCCTATTTCTTGCCCAAATCCAATTGTAGCTTTACTGCGCCCTGACCATTTTGAATAATGATTTAATAGCCCTTTTGTTTCTCCGGGAAATGGAAATCCAACTTTTTCCCCAAATCCAAAATCCAAAAGTTTTTTATAGAAGTATTCATTGTTAACCTTCTCGGTAATATAAGCTATTCCTACATTTGATGAATAAATTAAAATCTCTGTAGAGTCGATGTGTTTATAGGGAGGATTTAATGTTTTGATTGTAATTTTTTCTCCTGATGGAAATTGTTTTTGATATATTCCATTGTCTAAAAATTTTTCTTCTAGATTTAACTTTCCACTTTCTAATATTATTGCAACTGTAAAAATTTTATTAATGCTTCCAGGCTCATAGGTTAACGATGAAGAAAGGTTTTTTCGTATTTCTTCAGGATATTCAGAATAAAAGTTTGCATCGTATTGAGGAAATTGAACCATAGACAATATTTCTCCATTTTGAGAGTTCATTACCAAAGTAATTAAACTTTCAGGATTATTTTCTTTAAAGTATTTTTCAGCTATTTTGCTAACACCTTGTTGTATATTCATATCTATTGTTAAGTAGATGTTATTTGTTTCTAATTCTTCATTTAAAAATTGTTGTTTTGTTTTATTTTTTCCTAATATGCTATTTAGAGAAAATTCAATGCCTTCAAGGCCAAGATTATCTGTTCCTACAAAGCCAGTAATATTACTTGTGGTATGACGAAAAGGATAAATTCTTGTGTAATCGGGATATAAAGCAATGTTTGAGAGCCTGCCTTCAGCTTGAATTCTTTTTATTAAATCTGATTCTTCCCTTTTTATTTTTCTTTTTATATATAAAAATCCTTTATTGGAAGAAAGCCTTTCTTTTAAAATTCTTGAATCAATTTGGAGTATTGCGCCAAGAGTTTCAGACGTGCTGACAATATTTTCTATTTTTTGAGGATTTGTTCCTATTGAGTAGGACTTCGAAGAGAATGCTATTGGTTTGCCATTTCTATCATAAATTGTTCCTCTTTTGACAATATCGTTTGATTTTAAAGGTATCATGTTATCTGCGCTGTTATTAAAGACCATTAACGTGAAGTATTTGTAAATAGTTAGCAAAGTTATGCCCAAGAATATTGTTAGTATTGTCTTTGCTCGATACTTGTTATTAAGTATTCTTTTGGTCATGAATTGTGGTCCTCTTAAATTTATTTATGGCCATATGAAACAAAAAATTATTCATTTTTTTTTGCATCTATATTATTATATGTTATTATATTCTGAAAAAGTAGATTACTATATAGCAGAGGGTATAATATGACGGATGTTAAAACTTTAAAAGGCTTTAAAGATTATTTGCCTAAAGATTCTTTGATTCGAATTCATATTGTTAAGCAGATATTTAGCGTTCTTAATTCTTATAATTTTGATTTAATAGATACGCCGGTTCTTGAATATTCAGAGTTGCTTTTAAAAAAGAGTGGTGATGAGACTGAAAAGCAAATTTATAGGTTTAAAGATAATGGAGGCAGAGATGTTTCCATGCGATTTGATTTAACCGTTCCTTTTGCCAGATTTGTTGCTACAAATATTTCTGATTTGAAATTTCCTTTCAGACGTTCTCAATTTGGAAAAGTTTTTAGAGGAGAAAATTCTCAAAAGGGTAGATACAGAGAATTTATGCAATTCGATTTTGATATAGTCGGAGAAGACAGTTTTAGAGGCGATGCGGAAATTCTTTCTGTTGTGTATTATGGACTTGAAGAGATTTTTTTGAATTTTATAGAAGGCATTAATAAAAAATTTATTATTCATTATTCTCATCTTGGCATATTAAATTCTTTTTTTGAAAAGTTGGGAATTAAAGAAGAATCTCTTTTTATTTTAAGAAATATTGATAAAATAGATAAAATAGGAATTGACAAGGTTAAAGAGGCGTTGCTTCTTAAGATCGAAAAGGAAGCAGTAGATTCAATCTTGAGTTTAGTAAACTTGCAAGGTACTTTTAAAGATAAAATACAGGCCTTAAGAAGTATTTTGGGTGACAACGATTCTGTTAAAAGAGTAGAAGATGTTTTTAGTCACCTTAGTTTATTGAAAATTCAAGATTCTTTTAACTTGAATCTTAAAATATCACGTGGGCTTGATTATTATACAGGGATTGTTTTTGAATCTGAGGTGTTTGGTAGTGGTATGGGAAGTGTTTGCAGTGGAGGAAGATATGATAATTTGGTTTCTTCGTTCTCAAACTCTATTCAAAAAATTTCAGGAGTTGGGGGATCTTTCGGCGTTGATAGAATAAAGGACATAATTGATCTTGAAAAGTTTAGTTATGTTAAAATATTTGTCACCAAGGCTAGATCTAAGGTTCTAATTGTAAACCTAGATAGTGCTTTGCAAAATTATTATTATGAACTTGCTACTAGGTTTAGAAATCATGATTATTCTAAGGTTAAAAATATTTCTTGTGAAGTCTATTTTAAAAATAAAAATGGTAAAAATATTAAAGAACAAATAGAATATGCTTTAAGCAAAGAGATAAGATTTTTAGTTTTTGTTGGTCAAGAAGAATATAAAGAAAATAAAATGAAAGTAAGAGATTTGACAAAAAAAGAAGAGTTGCTACTTTCTTTTGAAGAGTCAATAAATATTATCAAATGTAATGAAAAGTTGCTGTGCACTCCTTTTTAATCTTGAATTTTGATTGTCTTTAAAAATTTTGACAAAGATATTAAGATTAATTTTCGTTTCTATCTATTTTTCTAATTGTGATTGCGTTTAAGGTAAGTTTGTTATTTTTGAATTCTATTTGTCCAAGTATTTCAACATTGTCTTTAAAATCAATATCAATATCAAAGGTTGTTTTTGTTGGGATAATTCCTAAGAGTACATTTTTGTTGTATCCCACATAAAAGTCAAACTGAATTATGTTGTCTTTTTTTTCGACATTATTTACTACCCCTTCCCATTTTACATATACGTTTGAATAGATTGATGGATCTTTCTTAATATCTTTTAAGTTTAAATATTCATTAAAGCTAATAAAATCTGGCCTTGAGATAAAACTTGCAAGGTTTTTGGCTTTTAGTTTTATGGATTCTGATGCGTTTGAGTTTAATATTTTATTTATTTCTATTCTTGCAAAATTATCTTTTCCTGTTTTTAAATAAATTTTAATTTTTTCAAAAGAATTTTTAATTTCGTCGCTGGTTAGTATTAATATAAATTGGCCTTCTTCGTTTTTTATTTTTTCTTTGTTATTTATTTTAATGTCGTCAATGTAAGCGGCAATGTTGTTTAAATTTTTGTTTATTTCTTCTCTTCGATTTGCAGATGTTGTTGTTTTTTGTTCATAAAAAATAAAATAGATTGCTAAGATTGAAATAAGTACAATTCCCCCAATGGCAATTATTATGATTATTTTTTTTAAATTTTTATCGGGTATTGCCTTGATTATCGGAAACAATTTCTCATATAGGTTGCTATTTTTTAAAAAAATAGATCCTTTGATAGGATTTTTTCGGATAATTTCAAGAGATAGCTCTGATTGATCTACTTCTTGATTTTCTTCTATCATTTTAAGCCATATTTGAATAGCTTTTTCTTCTTTACCTTGGCTTGCTAAAAGTATAGCAATAGCTTGTTTTATGTTTGATTCACTAGGATTTAAAGTGTAAGCTTTTTTAAGATATGTTTGAGCATTGCCGAGATTTCCAATACGAAGGTAAGACATTCCTAAGACATAGTGATATAAATAGTAATTTTTGTAGAAAAAAATTTCTTTTTCTAAGAGCTTTATTGCTTGTGAATATTTTTTTGAATTATAGTAATAAATAGCCTTGTTAATAATTTTATTAGGTTCCATATAGCTAGAATTTGACCCCACAATTTTCTTTTTAATATTATAATATAAGATTTTCTTTTGAAAGAATAATAAATAGAATATTGTTATTTTGCCTTAATTTCTTGTTTGACTAAAAATTGATAAATGATATAATTATATAAAGTGTAACGGGGTGGTTGTATATATTTTTAAAATGGTGGGGATGTGTCATCAGAAAGAATCGTTGAATTGATTAAAGAGATTTATTTAGATTTTAGAAAAGGCAATTTTAAAGAAGCTTTAGTAAAATCTGAAGAAGCTCATTCTCTTGATTTTGATAATATTGAGATTTTAACGGCTTTGAAAAGTTCTGTGTATTGGAATGGTCAGGTTGAAAGCCTTGATAGAATAGGACAAGATTATGAAAAGGCAGAATTTTTAATAAGAGAGTGGAATAATTTTGCAGGACGATATTTGAAAAAGATGGGTTGTAATTTTTTGCAAGGTCGTAATTCTATAAAATATTTTGTGTTTCAGACTTGTCTTTACATATATAAAAACATATACAAACTGCATCCAGAAAATTTGGACCTTTTAATAAAAATTGCTAAGTCTTATAAGGGTATGGGAAATTACGAGAGAGCAATTAATGTCTTTTTGCAAATATTGGGAAATGCTAAGGAAAATTCAGATGTTGTTGCAGAGCTTGCCGATTCTTATGCGCTGGTTGATGAAATTAAAGAGGCTAAAGTCTTATTCAGAGAAGCTTTTTTTATCAATCCTCAAAAGATAGATATATATTCTCTTGAGTCCGATATGATTTTAAGATTAATTGATCTTATTAAGTCTGACAGAAATATTTCAGATGATCTTATAAAAGAATGGATTCCTGTTTATGGCTCTCTTAATGGTGTTTTTAATGTTAAAAGAGAATTAAGACCTATAGAGCTTGGACAGCTGAAGCAGTCTGTTTACAATTTGCGCAATGAACTTAAAGAAAAGTCTTATAGATCAATAAATGAGAGCATATTACTTCCAAGGCTTATTAATAAGTATTTTTGGCTTATTGATCATTATGTAAGGATAAAAGAAGATAGAGCACGTATTGATGAGATTTTGTTATACATAAAAGAAATAGACTTGGGAATTTATCAACAGTATGTAAATTAGTTGCTTGATGCTAAAAATCGATATTAGGAGAGTTTAATGTCTAATGTTACCATAGATAAATTAGATAGTATTTTACAAGAAGATAAGTGGACAAGAATAGTTGTTAGTAATTATTCTCTTGCTAAAATAAAAGAATTGGATGATTTGATAGATAATATAATCGATGAGGGGTTAACAGAGGATGTGCTTGATATTTGCGGCAGGCATTTAAAAGATGTTAAAAAAAGTATAGCAGGTCTTTATATTTCTGGAATGCTCATATATAGCAGGAGGCCTTTAAATGACATGAATTTGCTTGCTGTTATTGATTTATTTTCTCAAAACTTAAAATGGGCTCTTGTTGAGCATATATGCAATGAAATGCTTTTTATTTCAGAAAATAAGCATGCTCTTTATACTCTTGCAAAAATATATGCCCAAAACAATGAAAATGATAAGCTTCCAAGCATTTGGACTAGAATTGTTGAAGCAGATATTGACGACACTGTGTTTGTAAGGCAACTTGCTACTTATTATGAAACTATTGATTTGCAAAAATCAATTTTTTATTTTAGAAAAGCTATTTATCGTTTTATCGATAAAAAACAAATGTCAGGAATTAGAGAAGTATGGGCAAAGCTTATTCATTATGTTTCAGATGATTTTGATTCTTTTTTGCTTATTTTACAAAAGATTGAAAAAGATCTTGGATTTAAAAAAGCCATAGTTCTTTATGAAGATTTATTTGATCATTATTCTTTGACTGATAATATTGACGAGACAATAGAAATTTTAAAAGGTATTTTAAAGCTTGACAATAAAAATTATAAGGCAAGAGAAAATTTAGTTAAATTTTTAAGAGAAAGATATAAAGATGTAAAGAATATTGAGGATTATCTTGTAAAGTCTGATATTGAAAACTTAGATAAAAATTTTGTTGAGGTGTACTCAGACTTTGAAAAATATTTGTTTTTTGCAAAGGGTAATTTTGTTTATCACCAGACTTGGTCTGTTGGAATAGTAAGGGATGTAAATGATCATGGTATTACGGTTGATTTTGTTTCCAAAAGAGGTCATTTTATTGGTTTTGATATGGCGATGTCGGCTCTTTCTCCTCTTAGTAGAGAGGATATTAGGGTATTAAAGGCTATAACGCCTAAAGAGGAGCTTGCAGATAGAGTAAAAAAAGATATTGAGTGGGCTATAAAAGTTATTATAAAAAGCTATAAAGCTATTGATTTAAAGGGAATAAAAAAAGAGTTGGTGCCAAGCTTGATGACTCAAAGTTCATGGAATTCATGGAGCTTGAAAGCAAAGCAAATCTTAAAGGACAATCCCCATTTTGTTATGGATTCTGGTAAGCTTGATTGTTATATATATAATGAGAGATCTTCCAATTTAAATGAAAAAATGTATGATAAATTTAAGATTGAGAAAGATTTTTATAAAAGATACGAGATATTTATAAACTATTGTAATGTTAAAGGAATTGTTAAGGATTTGCATATTGAAGAAGAGATGCTTAACTATTTTTTAATTTATGTTAACAATTTTACAAAGGTTGATCATCATGTTATAAGTTCTTACGTTATTCTTAAATCTTTGGGTAATTTTTCTGAAGAATTGTCATCAAAAGTTAATATAGAAAAAGATGTTAATTTAGAATCTCTTTTAAAGGAGTATTCAAAAGGAATAGTAGATCTTTTTGATTCAATTTTGAATGCAGAAATTAAAAAAGAATTGGTTGTTTTAATCAAAAGAGAACTTAGTAATTGGATTTTGTATTATAAGGAACTTTTTCCCCATTCTGTTAATAAGAAATTGGTTGAATCGCTTTACAAGGAAGATCCCAGAGAAGTGGAAAAATTATTTAATTATGTTATAAAAAATTATAAAATCTATAAGGATGCTTATATTTGGATTTTGAAGCACTGCAAAACCTATTTTATTGAATTGAGTTATTCAGATTCCGATCTTTTGGCTAATTTGATTAAAATTTTAACAGACAGTGTTATTAAAATTAATAATAAAAATAATTCTGTTGCAAGTAAAAGAATTTATAAAATGGTAATTAATCTTTTAGTTAAAGATGGATATCTTAAATCGGTTTTAGAGAGTGTAAGAGATGAAGAACTTGCAAAGAGAGTTTATATGACTTGTTTTTATGTAAAAGATTTTCCTCCTAAAGATCTTTTAGAGATTAAATCTATAATAAGGCAATTATTTGATTCTGTTGAGTTTGAAGATGAAAAGATTCAGCTTGCAGGAGAGAGAATGGAAATTGGATTTTTAACTATACTAAGTTCTTTAAATAAAAAGCAAAAAGAGCTCAAGTATTTAAAGGAAGTTGAAATTCCAGAAAATTCGAAAGAGATTGGTAAAGCTCGTGAACTTGGAGATTTAAAAGAAAATGCTGAATATCATTCTGCTAAGGAAAAACAACAGTTTTTGACAAAAAGATTAAACTCCTTAATGTTGGAAATAGAGAATGCAAAAGTTATAGACACTAAAGACCTTCAAAGTTCTATTGTTGGTTTTGGAACTAAGGTGGTTATTTTAAATGAAATTACGGGTAAAGATGAATCTTATTTGATACTTGGGCCTTGGGAGTCAAATCCCGATGAAGGTATTATTTCATATAAATCACCTTTTGGAGAAAATTTGCTTGATTCTAAGGAAGGAGATAGTCTTAATTTTATTATAAATAATACCAATTTTAGATATTTTGTAAAGAAAATAGAACCCATAAAATTTAGCTAGGAAAAATTTAAGAATGTCAAAGTTAAAGGGAAAAAGAGAAAAAATTATTGTTAGTATGGAGAGAGCAAGCAAAGAGGAAGCTGTTGAGCTTGCAAGAATTCAAATAGAAAAAACTTTTGGAAAAGGAAGTCTTATTAAGATGGGAGAATCTCCTGTCGGAAAAGGCATAAATAGTATGTCGAGCGGATCTATTGTATTGGATGAAGCTCTCGGCATTGGTGGATATCCTAGGGGGCGCATAATAGAAATATTTGGTCCTGAGTCGTCTGGCAAGACTACTTTAACTCTTCAAGCGATTGCTGAGGTGCAAAAAGAAGGGGGCATAGCTGCTTTTATTGACGCTGAGCATGCTCTTGATCCCATTTATGCAAGGGCTTTGGGAGTTAATGTTGAAGAACTTTGGCTTAGTCAACCCGATACTGGTGAGCAAGCTCTTGAGATTGCCGAGCATTTAATCAGAAGTGGTGGTATTGATTTAATTGTAGTTGATTCTGTAGCAGCTTTAACCCCAAAATTAGAGATAGATGGAGAAATGGGCGATTCTCAGATTGGTCTTCAAGCAAGGTTAATGAGCAAGGCTCTTAGAAAGATTACAGGTATACTTTCTAAATCTGATACTTGTATTATGTTTATTAATCAAATAAGAATGAGGATTGGTATTATGTTTGGAAATCCTGAGACTACTACTGGTGGGAACGCTTTAAAGTTTTATTCATCTATTAGGCTTGAAGTTCGAAAAATAGAACAAGTAACTAGATCGGGCTCAAGTGATGATGTTATTGGCAATAAGATTAGAGTTAAGATTGTGAAGAATAAGGTTGCTCCACCTTTTCGTAAGGTAGAATTGGTAATTTACTTTGGGAAAGGTATTTCTAGAGAAGCTGGCATTTTAGATGCTGCTATTAAGCATAATTTAATACAAAAAACAGGTTCTTGGTATTCATTAGGAGATAATAAGATTGGACAGGGGAGAGAGAGCGTTATTGAGTATCTTAGTAAAGAAGTAGAACTTGCAAATGATTTAGATAAGAGGCTTAGAAAAATAATTTTTAATAATTTTGTTCAAGAAGAGGATATCAATTCTATTGAATTCAAGGAAGATGAATTCAAGCAGTAGGGAAAGTTTTAAATGTCAGAATTAAGTAGTTACTCTATAAATCTTGATAATTTTACAGGCGGAATAGAGCTTTTTTTTGAATATGTTAATGTAAATAGACGCGTTTTAAGAACTTTGAGGTTAAATCAAATAATCGAAGAATTTATAGTTGCTTCAAACGACCTTAATATAAGTATTAGGGGATTGATTGATTTTTTTTATCTTGCTAATAATTTGTTTTATTGGAAAACTCAAATTTTATTCCCATTTAAGCTTGAATACAAGGATAAAGCTGAGCGTAAAGTTGTGGAAAGGTTAATAGGTTATAACAAGAATAGAGAAAATGAAAATTTACAATTAAATCAAATAAAGAATTTTAAATTATATGACTCAAAAATGATTGAAGATTTTATTTTTGGCGATAGTGGTAATTTTGTTAAAAATAGTAGTGTTATTGCTAATGATAATAATAAAAAGAAAAATTTAAAGAAAAAGTCTAGTGAATTGAAGGAAAAAGTTGTTAATAAAAGTTTTTTGCGTAATAAGAAGCTTAAAGTTGCTTGCAATAAATATGAATTGAAAATTTTTGAGAAAAAAATGAAAATTATTTCTATATTAAATAAAGAGAATAGCATAATTTTTGATTCTCTTTTAGATTTTAATGCTGACAATTATTCTTTTGAGAGATTTTCTTATTTTTTGGTATCTCTTGAGTGTAAAATGCTTAATATTATAAATTTAGGATATCTGAATAATAAGTTAGTATTGTATCGAGGTTGTAAAATTAATGATTGCACTTAAGTCCCCCAGAGTTCATGTATTTTTAGCTGAAAAGGGAGTAGGATCAAGAAGATTTTGTGAAGAGTTGATAAGAAAAAAGCTTGTAAGAGTTAATGGCTCTATTGCTAAGCTTGGGGATAAGGTATCTTTAGGAGACAGAATAATTTATAAGAAGCAGATTTATGTTTTTAAAGACTTTCAAAGCAAGAGTAGAATTTATCTGGCTCTTAATAAGCCTAGAAATTATTTATGTTCCAATTTTGATGTTAATGGAAGAAGGTTAGCAATATCTTTGGTTCAGCCTTTATTTAAAGAGCGTGTATTTTCAATTGGCAGGCTTGATTTTAAAAGTTCTGGACTTTTGTTATTCACTAATGATGGTAAATTTGCAAATGATATTATTCATCCAAGGCTAAAAGTTGAAAGAGAATATATTATTGAATCAAAAAAAGATATTGATGAAAATTTGCTTATTTCTTTTAAATCGGGTATAAAGGTAGAAAAAGATTTTTTTAAATTAAAATCTTATGAAATTTTAAATAAAAATTCTGCTAGATTGATTTTAGACGAAGGGAAAAATAGGGAAATAAGAAAAGTGTTTTTAAGCAAAAATATTTTTTTAAAAAAAATTCATAGAATTAGAATTGGCAATATTAATTTGGATAGTTTAAGGGAAGGTCAAGTAAAAATTGTTCCTTTGGTTAAAATAAATAGGTTAAAATCCAGACTGGAGAGGTCAAATGATAATAGCAATTGATGGACCTTCAGCATCAGGAAAAAGTTCAATTGCAAGAGAGCTTGGTATAAAACTGGGATATAAATTTATCAGTTCTGGTTATCTTTACAGGATAATAACTTTAATTGCCCAAAGATCTCTTATGAATAGTTGCGATTTTATTAGTGAGAATAGACTTTTAAATTTGACCCTTGAGAATGATATAAGTTTTAATGATTCTAGCTTTTTTCTTAATGGAGAGAATGTTGAAAATCAAATTTTAAACGATAAGATTGATTTTCAAGTTTCTTTTTATTCTTCTTATGTTGGAATAAGAAATATTGTGAATAAAAAATTAAGAGAGGTTGTTAAATTTAGCGATGATAATTATATAATAGAAGGTAGAGATATTACTACTGTTGTTTTTCCAGAATCCGAATTCAAAATATATCTTGATGCTTCTGTTAAAGTTCGAGCTTTAAGGCGGTATAAGCAAAGAAATGGAAATGAAACTTTAGAAGAATTAGAGCGTACTCTTAAAATAAGAGATGATGTTGACAAGAGAAAACAATATGGTAAGTTAAAATTATCAAAAGGGGTTTTTTACCTTGATACAAGCTACAAAGGATTAGACGATGTATGTAATATTATAATAGAAAAGTTTAATTTGAAAAAAGTAAGAGAGAGGTGAGAATGGAAAATCAAAAAGATTTACAAGAAAATTATTTAAAGGTACTTGAAAGAGTAGAACTTGGAAGCCGTGTTTCTGGGACGATTGTTAACATTATGAAGGATTATGTTCTAGTAGATATAGGTTATAAATCTGAAGGTTTTATCAAGATTGAAGAATTTGAAGATGTTCCCAAAATTGGTGATAAACTTGAAGCAATTGTTGTAAGAATAGGTGGAGAATTGGGTTTGATTTTAAGCGTTGAAAAGCTTGATTCTTTAAATTTTCAAGATAAAGTAGCTGAATATATTCAAAATAAAAAAGTAATTAAAGGTAAAGTGTTAGCTGAGCTTTCAAATGGTTATAAGATTCAAATTAATGAAAATGTTTCTGGCTTTATGCCTTTTTATTTGAGCTCTAAATCCAAGGATGAGAAATTAAAAAGAGGTTTTATTGTTGAATTTTATATTCTTGAAGCAAGCGAATCAGATGGTTTGAGACTTATTCTTGATAGGCGAACTTTAGAAAGAGAAAGAGATCTTGCTAAGAGAATAGAGTTAGTAAGTTCTTACAATGAAGAAGATGTAGTTGATGGGGTGGTTGATCGTATTACAGAGTATGGTGCTATTATAAGAATTAAAAATTTTGTTACAGGAATTTTGCATAAAAGAAATATTGCCTTTAATCAAGTTGAAAATATTGAAGATTTTGTTAGAGTTGGCGATAAGTTAAAATTGAAAATTATTAAGATAAATCCACAAACAGGTAAAATGGAATTATCTCTTAAGGCTTTAAAAGCAAATCCTTGGGATTCTGTAGAAGTTAAATATAAAATTGATAGCATTGTAAAAGGGAAAGTTGTAAAAATTTTACCCTTTGGAGCTGTTATTGAGCTTGATAGCGAATTGTCAGGATTTTTACATATAAGTAATTTTTCTTGGATAAGGGTAATAAAAAGTCCTCAAGAATTAATAAAACTTGGTCAGATAGTGGAAGTTAAGATTTTAGAAATAGACAAAGAAAATCAAAAAATATCGCTGGGTATTAAACAGATCAATGAGAATCCTTGGGAGAGATTAACTGAGAGATATCCTATTGGAAGAGTTATTCAAGGTGTTGTTACTAATATTACGAAAACAGGCGCTTTTGTAAATATTGAAGAAGGTATAGATGCTTATGTGAGTAAGTTTGATATTTCTTGGCTTGAAGAGATTGATCCTGAAAAATATTTCAAGATAGGGGATTTAGTGAATGGAAAAGTGCTTGAGGTTGACAGACGAAAGAGAAATGTTAGATTGGGAATCAAACAGTTAGAAGAGAGTCCTTGGGAAGATTTCTCTAAAAGTTACAAAAAAGGTGATGCTATTGAGGTTGAGATTGTAGAAAAAAAGTCAAAAGGCTTTCAAGTAAGAGTTTATAATAAAATAATGGGATTTATTAGCAAAATTCAACTAGGAGATACAAAAGAATCTAGTTTAGAAACTTTTGAAAAATTAAGCATTGGAGATAAGCTTAAAGTGGTAATAACAAATATTGATTCTAAAGACAGATCGGTGTTGCTCTCTTATAGAGAGTATGAGAATCAAAGATCAAGAGAGGAGATTTCTTCTTATTTATTTAAGGGCAATGATGACGAATCTTATAAGCCATTTGAAAATTTGCTAAAGAGGGATGAATAATGACTAGGAATAATTTTTTAGTTTTATTTATTGTTATTATTTTTATGTTTGCATCTGTTATTGTTGTTTTTTATAATTCTTTAGGCAAAGATTATGTAAAGAGTGGTGGAGAAATAGTAGAAAATCTTGAAAAGGATTTAAATAATTATTTAAAAGAAAATGATACAAAAGAGAGGGAAAAAATATTTCTTAGGATAAAGGAGCTTATTTCAAAGGAAAAAGAAATTTCATCTTACTTTATTCCAAGGTTTTATTTGGCCAGAGCTTTTTATTTGCAAAGTCAAGCACAGTATGACGAGGCTATTAAGGATTTAGATATTGTTATTAAGGCAAAAGGTATTGAAAGTGAAATTGCTTTTATTAATAAAGCTGCGGTTTATGAAAAAATGGGATTAAAAGAAGATGCTTTATTGGTTTATGAGAATCTTATTAATAGTACTAGTTTAGACTTTTTAAAGGTAAGGGCTCTTTTGAGTAAGGCAATATTGATTGAGGAGAAAGATAAAGATCTTGCTGTGAAAGTGTATGAAGAGATTATCAAATTTCCTTATGAAAATAATTTATATATAAATATAGCAAATAATAAAATTTTAGAACTTAGGCAAAATTAATTTGTATTTTTGATAGGAGGTTTTATAATTTTTTTTATCTTATATTTTGCATTTTGTTTAGGCTTTTTTGGATGTGGTCTTGACAATATTTTAATACTTCCTCCGCCTGAAAAAATTGATAATCGAATTTCAAGAGATTCTTTAGCCTTTTTTTTGCCAGCAAGTTACTTTTCCGATCAAGTGGCTGGAAATTTAAGGGGTTTTGATATATACTACAAGTTTTATCCAGAAGGTGCTAATTATCATATAAATAGTTTTCAAAAAAGCGTAGAAAGAGATTTTGAAGCCTTAAAAGGTGTTTTTGATAATGTTAGTGAATTTAATAATAGAGGATTTTATAAAATAAATTTGAGTTCTACTATTTATTCGGGTAAGCCTGTTTTTAAATTAAATAAAGAATGGGTTGATAACAAATTGCCTTTGTATTTTGAAATAAATTTTGAAGAATTAAGAAAAGATGTTCCCGGCGAGGCTTTTATTATTGTAAGAAATGGAAACACTTCTTCGTCCCCTGTTCTTCTTGAGAAGACAAACATATATAGATCCTACATTGATAAAGGGGAATATATAGGTTTTTCAAAATCTATTAAAAAGTCTGATTTTTTAGACAAAGAGAAAAGACCAATGGATTTAAAACATATAAATGATGATTTTTTTACAAAAGATATTGCTCCTAAATATAATTTGGCAATTTTTGTTATGGGTGTAGGCAACGTTGTTGACGATGCTTATAGTGTTCTTATTGATCTTGGAGATTTGTCAGGATTTAGTTTATCTAACTAGTTAATTTTAAGGGAGGAGCATGATAGTATTTTTTTCTCATTTGATTTTAACAAACATTATTATTTCTTTTTTGGTAAGCTTTTTTGTTATGTTTTTAAACATATTGAATTTCAAGTTTTTAGTAGTTTATTTAATAAGTTTTTTAGGCGGCATTGTATTTTTGTTTTTTGTTCCTTTTTTCTATTCTGATTATTATGAAAGACGAATAGATCTTATTCTTTATTTATTTCCTATTTTGGGGTCAGTTATTTTAATAGGTTTGATTAAATTCTCTGAAAGAAATAAGAACGATTTGTAAGAGAATGATTTTTTAAAAAAATCAGATATCATCTTAGCTTTTAATAATTTTATCAAAGATAATGATGTTTATTTTCAATGTAGTGGACTTATTAATTGGATTGTTTTATTATATTCTTATAAAAGAAGGGATAATTTCCGCTATGTGCTGTCATAGTGAGTAAAAGAGAAGGATAATAGGAGGTTGATTTGGCAATTATTACGATGAAGAGCTTGTTGGAGGCCGGAGTTCATTTTGGTCATCAGGTGAAAAGACTTGATCCTAGAATGAAAAGATTTATTTTTTCTGAGAGAAATGAAATACATATTTTAGATCTTCAAAAAACTTTGCAGGGTATTAAAGATTCTTATGAGCTTGTTCAAAGGGTGATAAAAGATGGTAAAAAGGTACTTTTTGTTGGAACTAAAAAGCAAGCTAGCGAGATAATCGAACAAGAAGCAAGAAGAAGTGATATGCCATATGTAAACAATAGATGGCTTGGGGGTATGCTTTCTAATTTTAATACAATTAGAAAATCTGTTCAAAAATTGAAAAAGCTAGAAAAGATGGAAATTGATGGAACTTTTGACATGATAAGTAAGAAAGAGATCTCGCAGCTTAATCGTGAAAAATTAAAATTAGCTAAAAATTTAACAGGTATTAAAGATATGGAAACACTTCCTGGTGCTATTTTCATCATTGATCCTAAGCGAGAGCAAATAGCTATTAATGAGGCTAGAAAATTAAAAATTCCCATTATTTCTGTGGTTGATACAAATTGTAATCCAGATGTTATTGATTGTCCAATTCCTGGTAATGATGATGCTATTCGTTCTGTTGCTTTGTTTACAAAAATAATATCCGATGCTATTTTGGAAAGTGATAAAGAAGTTGGTATTCAAATAATTGAAAATTTAAATGAAGAAGATTTGATGAAAGAAATTGAAATTAAAAATGATAAAAGTGATTCTATTGAAAAAGGGGAGAATAATTTATGAGCATTATTAGTCCTCAGGATGTAAAAAAGCTTCGAGAAGAAACCAATGCTGGTTTTGGAGATTGTAAAAAAGCTTTGTCTGCTGCTGGCGGAGACTTTGAGTTGGCTAAAAAAAAACTTAGAGAAATGGGAATTGCGTCTGCTGAAAAAAGGCTTGATCGAGATGCAAAAGAAGGTAGAGTATTCTCATATTCGAACAATATTCATGCCGGACTTTTGCTTGTTTCTTGTGAGACAGATTTTGTTGCTTTAAACCATAATTTTGTTAATTTGGGGAATTCTTTAATTAAGGAATTGGTAGAAAGCGGAAGAAATTCTTTAACTACTTCTCAAGAGTCAGAGCTTAAAAATCTAGCAGCTACAATAAAAGAAAATATTCAAGTTAAAAAAATTTTTATTACTGAAATTCAATCTAATGAATTTGTAAAAATTTATTTGCATGGTGAACAATCTAAGATAGGTGTTTTGGTTAAATTAAAAGTAGATGATTTTTCTAAAACTGAAGATAAAATGTTGCAAAGTTTTGCTATGGATTTAGCTTTGCATGTGGCTGCGTTTGCTCCTATTTATTTGAGAAATGATGATGTTTGTCCAAATTATATTAAAGAGCAGGAAGAGATATTTACCAAACAATTAGAGTTTAGTGATAAGTCAGAAAGTATAGTCAAGGGTATAGTTGCTGGAAAAATAAAAAAACATCTTGCTGAAATTTCTCTTCTTGAACAAAGTTTTGTAAAAAATGATAAAATCACTGTTAGGGAAATGTTGGAAGAGATTTCAAAAGCAATTTCAAGCAAGATAGAAATAGTTGAGTTTAAGTATTTAAGAATAGGGTAAATAATTTACTACTTTTTATCAGTAAGGAGGAGTTTATATGGAAGATTATAAGGCTTTTCTAGATGAAAAGATGAGCAAGGTTCTTTTATCACTTGATAGTGAATATAAAGCATTAAGAACAGGTAGAATTAGTAGTAATATTTTTGATAAAATTTTTATTCAATACCATGGTCAAAGAACACCTATAACCCAGGTGTCAAGTATTAGAATTCCTGAAGCAAGACTTGTTGTTATTCAACCTTGGGATAAAACCATCTTAAATAAAATAGAACAAGCCATACTTAATTCGGATCTTTCTATGAACCCTTCAAGTGATGGTTCGGTTATTAGAATCAAAGTTCCAGCTTTAACTAGTGAAAGGCGACAAGATATTGTAAAGCATGCTAAAAAGATAGCAGAGGAACATAAAATTTCAACTAGAAATATACGACAGGACTTAAACAATAAGGTTAAAAAGCAAGAAAAAGAATCGGAAATTACAGAGGACAGTTTAAAAAGAATTTTAGATGATATTCAGAAATCTACAGATATTTATATTAAAAGGATAGATACGATTTTAGAATCTAAGATTCAAGAAATAATGGAAGTTTAAAACCATGAATAAAGGTTCTTTTCCAATTCATGTTGGAATTATCATGGATGGTAATAGAAGGTGGGCTTTAGGCAAGGGATTATCTTCTTTGGAAGGTTATAAAGAGGGGCTTAAAAGGGCAAAAGAAATAGTTAAGCATTCTTTAAAAGTAGGTATCAAGTATTTATCCTTTTATGTATTTTCTACTGAGAATTGGAAAAGGGATGGTCGTGAAATAGAAAGTTTAATGGTTTTAATTGCTAATTACTTGAGGGCTGAATTTAATTTTTACAAAAAGAATGGAATAAAAATAGTAGTTTCAGGAGATGTTGAGTCTTTAAGTGAAGAAGTAAAAAGCTCGATAAAAGATTCTACTAGCTTTTCTAAAAATTTTAACAACCTTATTTTAAATTTAGCAATCAATTATGGGGGTCGCAATGAAATACTTCGAGCTGTTAGGAAATTTGTTTCAAGTGATTTTGATTTAGAATCTTTAGACGAGAATACTTTTTCTAATTTTTTGGACAATCCAGAACTGCCCGATCTCGATCTTTTGATACGTACAGGTGGAAATATTAGAATAAGTAATTTTTTCTTATGGAGGATTGCTTATTCTGAATTAATTTTTTCAAATGTTTTGTGGCCTGAATATTATGACAATAGGTATAGTAAGGATTTGGAATGTTTTAAATTTAGAGGAAGAAATTTCGGGAGATGATTTGTTGAGTAAGGTTAAGAGATTCGCTTTTTTTGCAAGGTTGGGAACATTTCTATTTTTTGTTCCTTTAATTTTATTTTTAATATTTTTAGATTTTAAAAATTATTTATTTCTCAATATTTTAATTTTTATATTTAGTGGTTTTGCAGCAAAAGAAGTTAATGATTTATTAAAATACAAATCGTCAGGACTTTCAGGCATATTATCTTTTTTTTTAGGGTTTGTTCCTCCAATTTTAACTTATATTCATTTTAATGTTTTTTATTTAGGCATTAATGTAGTATATTACTTGGTTATAGCGTTAGTGTTTAGTAATTGGATTGTTAATTTAGTGTTTATTAAAGAACATGAGATTGGAAACTTTTTGTCTCAAGCAACGTCAATACTTTTTATACTTATATATCCCGGGGTATTAATGTCTTTTACAGTCTCTATTACGACTTTACCCAAGGCTCCATTTTTAATGTTAATACTTTTTGCTATGGTGAGTGGAAACGATACTTTTGCATATCTTTTTGGCTATTTTTTAGGAAAAAACAGCTATCGTCCTACTATTATTAGTCCGAATAAAACATTAATGGGTTTTCTTGGGGGTATTTTGTTTTCTGTGTTTACTGCTATATTTGCGGTAGTTTTTAAATTAATAAATTTAAGCTACGGAGAATCTATTATTTTCGGTATTTTGATTGGAGTTTTTACCATTATTGGTGATTTGTTTGAATCTGGATTAAAACGAAGTGCCGGAGTAAAAGATTCTGGAAAAATCATTCCTGGTAGAGGTGGTGCTCTTGACTCGATTGACTCCTTTCTTTTGACGGGCCCAATATTTTATTTATACATATCTTGATGATTTTTTTTGGAGGGAATTATGTATATTCTTTTTAGTGTACTAGCTCTTAGTTTTATAATATTTATTCATGAGCTAGGGCATTTTTTATTTGCTAAACTTTTTAAAGTTAAGGTTGAAGTTTTTTCCGTGGGTATAGGTCCTAGCATATTAAAGTTTAAAATTAATAATACTGAGTATAGACTTTCTCCAATCCTTTTAGGGGGATATTGCAAGCTTAAAGGATTTGATCATTTAGAAAAGGAACTTAAGGCAAATAAGGAATTAGAAGCAGATAAAGATTCTTTGTTTGGAATTTCACATTTTAAAAAAATTTTAATATATTTTGCAGGGCCTTTATTTAATTTGATTTTTTCATTTATTGTTTTCATTTTTATAAGCATGATGGGTGTTATATACTTTGATCATTCTTCAAAGATTAGTATTTTAAATAAAAATTCTTTTTTAAAAGATAAATTTAGAGATGGTGATGTTATATTAAAGGTTAATAATAAGAAAATTGAATATTTCTCTGATTTGAGAAATATTATTCCAGAGGAAAAATCCACAGTTACGTTTGATGTTTTAAGGGAAAAAGAAAATATTACTTTTGAAGAGATTGTTAGTTTGCAAGATTTTTTAAAAGAAATTGGTCCTTGGATTGATCTTGTGATAGCAGATGTGGTTTTAAATTCGCCTGCTAAGATTGCGGGAATGAAATCGGGGGACAAAATAATTAGCATTGATAATATTCTTTTGAAAAATAAAAGAGATTTAGACGATTTGCTTAAGAATTTAAATTCAGATGTTGTGGAGATTAAGTTTGTTAGGGATGGAGAAATTTTTTCTTCAAAATTAGTATTTCAAGATAGAAATAAAGTGATTGGCATATATTTTTTATCACCTTTAAAAAGAATAATTAAAGTAGAAAATGTTTCAAGTGCTGTTAAAAATTCTTTTTTTAAGATTGTAAATACTTTGCAAGATATTTTGTATTCTATTTTCTTATTGATAACAAATTTTTTAAATACTTCTAAGAGTGTGTCAGGTCCTGTTGGGATTGTGGGTATTCTCTCTTCATCTTATTCTTTGGGGCTATTGTATTGGATTAATAGCATTTCTGTCTTGAGTTTAATTCTTGCTGGTATGAATTTGTTTTTTATTGTAATACCTGTTTTTGATGGGGGACAAATTTTTATAAGTTTTATTGAACTTTTACGCGGGAAAAGATTTAAGGCCAAGACCATTTATTCTTTTTATAGCTTTGGCATTTTTTTAGCGCTGTTTCTTTTTGGCTTAGGCCTTTTTAATGATTTGAAAGGGTTTTTACATATATTAAATTAAAAATTAGAAATGTATTTTAGCATAAGCCAAAAGTGAGATACTGATGCGATTATTATTAATATATGAAATACATCATGCATTTTCATATTAATTGCTGGATTGAATTTTTTACTCAATATATACACTATTCCGCCTATTGTATATACAATTCCACCAAAAACTAGCCAAAAAAATCCTTTTCCTTTAAGGGACTCGTAAATGGGCTTAATTTTAAAAAGAATGATCCACCCCATGGTTATAAATATAAATCCATTAAACCATCCAGGGCTATTTGTGAATACTGCTTTGAAAATGATTCCGATTGTAGCTAGACCCCAGACTGTACATAATATTATTAGGCCTGATTTGTTTGGTACAAGGATTGCACATGCAGGAGTATATGTTCCCGCTATTAGAATAAATATTGAAATATGATCAAATTTTCTAAAGATTCTTTTTATTTTGCTTCCTTTGGGAAATATATGGTAAAGAGTGCTCATTGTATATAATAGAGTCATTGAAAATCCGTAAATAAAGAATACAATCATATGTAGATCTTTTTTCTTAAGAGCAGATATTGTAATAAGGATTGTTGTTCCGATTATAGACAAAATAATTCCAAAAAGATGCGATATAGAGCTAAAAAGCTCATTTTTCGGTATTTTACTTGTATTAGCATCGCTTAATGAGTAATTTTTAAGTTTGTTTTCTGTAATCACAATTTTGCCTCCGTTTGATCATTTTTTGTTTATAAAAAAATATATAATACATTACTTTAATTGTAAGTTTTTCTCAAGATCAAATTAAATCTTACTTGACTTATCCAATCTTATTATTTATTTGGCTTCTTTTATAAGTAAAGTTTTTTTTTTGTAAAAAAGCTTTATAATAAATAGTGTTTGCTGAAATTAGCATTGGAGAGGCTTAGCATGATTAATTTTATTAAAATAATTAACTTTTCAAGTTTGCAAAAATTTTCTAAAGCACTACGAGTGCCTATTTCTATTTTACCAGTTTCATGCTTATTAATTGGTATTGGCTCTGTATTTTCAAATCCTTCTAATATTGTTTACGTTGATAAATTTTTTTTTCAAGATGTTATAGGTTTAATGAAGGCTATAGGCAATGCTATTCTTCTCAATATGCCTTTAATTTTTTCTATTGGAATTTCTATTGGAGTTGCAAGAATGGGTCAGGGAACAGCTGCTTTAGGAGGACTTGTTGGTTATTTGACGTTCAATATTACTGAAAATTATTTTATTGAAACTTTCTCAGGACTTGTTGAAGCAGATACAATGTCTTCTATGGGGCGTATAAATTTTCTTGGCGTTCAAACTTTAAATACGGGAATTGCAGGTTCTCTAGCAGTAGGGCTTTTAGTTGGTTATTTGCATAACAAATTTTATAATATAAAGCTGCCAAAGCCTTTTATTTTTTTTTCAGAGTGCCATTTTGTTCCTATATTAATGATTATGCCTTTTTGTGTTATTTTGGCTATATTTTTTTGTTTGGCTTGGTCAAGTTTTGATAAGTTGATTGCATCTTTGGGTATGCTTGTTTTTAGATTTGAATATTTTGGCAGTTTTCTTTATGGATTTTTAAATAGGTTGTTATTGCCTTTGGGGTTGCATTCTATTTTATCTTTTCCTTTCGAGTTTACTTCTTTAGGGGGGGTGGAGACAATCAATGGCAATACTTTTAGAGGTCTTAAGAATATATTTTATGCTCAGTTATTAGATCCATCACTTATTAAATTTTCATCAGGTTTTGCTAAGATTGGTAGTGGATTTTATCTTTCTATTATGTTCGGGCTTCCTGGAGCTGCATTAGGGGTTTACAAGGGCATTGTTCATGAAGATAAGAGCAAGGTTGCAGCACTTCTTTTTTCTGGGGCCTTGACAGCTTTTTTGACAGGAATAACTGAACCTTTAGAATTTTTATTTATTTTCACAGCGCCTTTGCTTTATTTTGTTCACGCTATTTATTCAGGATTTGCATTATTGATTGCTAATTTTTTTGATGTTACGATTGGCAATACCTTTTCTACGGGATTTTTGGATTTTTTTATGTTTGGAATTCTTCAAGGGAATTCTAAGACAAATTGGATTAGTGTATTACCTTTAGGAGTAGTCTTTTTTATCCTTTATTATTTTACTTTTAGTTGGCTTTATAGATATTTTGATTTTCAGATATTTGTTGCAGACGATCCATTTTTTGAAGGTCAAGAAGGCAAGCTAGAGAGTCTTGGGATTGCTCATCTTTTAATTCAAGGTCTTGGTGGATTTGATAATATTACAAAGCTTAATGCTTGTTCTACAAGATTGCATGTAGATGTTGTTAATACTGAGCTTGTTGACAATGATTTACTTAAAGAGGCTGGAGTTCTTAAGATGGGACTTATTAATAATAAAGTGCAGCTCTTTTGTGGATCTAATGTATATTATATTAAAAAGGCTATTGATACCTATTCTCCAAAAAGTCTTTTTGAAGCTAGCGTTATGATTGCAGTTGATAATGTAAAAAAAGGCTTTAAGACTTATATTGAAATGAAAGAAGACAGAAAACTTGAAAAGCAAGGCAAATCGGGAAAAACTTATAAGCTTAGCGAAGAAGAAGATTAAGAGCTAAGATCATGTTCTAGTTATCTTCTTTTTTGTTATAAATAAAGTTTTTATTGTTGAAAAAAATTATTCTCTTTTATATACTACTAACTAACCTTCGTTGCATATTTTGCAACGCGATGGACCATGAGGAGTTTTAGTAATGATTAAAAGATATGAGGCATGTTTTTTGTTTAAAAGTGAAGAAGTTGAGTATAAAGGTTCTTTAGAAGAGGTTAAAAAATCTTTAGAATTGTTTGGTGCAACTGATATTGTTAACAATTTTATTGGAGAGAGAGCTTTAGAATATCCTATCAAAAAGCAAGCTAGAGGTCGTTATGAAATAATAGAATTTAGTATGGAAGGTGCCAATTTAAAAGAATTTGAATCGAAGCTTAAGTTAATTAAAAATTTGCTTAGGTATATGATTTTGGTAAAAATAGTTAGAAAGATCAATACTAGAAAAATTAAAAGAAGAAATTTTAGGGAATTTAGAGATAATATTGACAAAGACAGTTTTAAAGGTGGTTCTAAAGTTGAAATGCCAACAGGTTCTGAAAGCACAGATATTTAGGAAAAATAGAGGGTTTTAAATGGCTGATATTAATTCACTGGTGTTGTCTGGCAGACTTACAAGAGATTCTGAGCTTTCTTATACAGAAAGTGGAATGGCCATTCTTAGGTTTTCTTTAGCTAATAATAGAAAAATGAAGAAAAATGATGAATGGATTGATTATCCACAATATTTTGATTGTGTTATTTTTTCAAAAAGAGCCGAAAGTCTCAATGAGTATTTGAAAAAGGGGAAACAAGTTGTGGTAAGTGGAACTCTTAAGTATGAAAGCTGGCAAGATAGAAATACGGGTGATAAGAGGAGTAAGGTGAATATATTTGTAGATAATTTGCAAATGTTTAGTTCAGGTTTGGGTTCTAATACTTTTCAAATGCAAGATTCAGATATTAATAATTCTACAAAATATAAAAGAGAAGATGCAATCAAGGATATTGACATTGTTGATGATAAATTTAATGAAGATATACCTTTTTAATGGAGTTTAAGTTTATGTATAAAGATAGAGATGCAAATCAAAGAGATTCAAGATTTGAAAATCAGCAGGACGGTTTTAAAAAAAATTCAAATTTCAGGTTTTTTAAGAGAAAGTCATGTAAATTTTGTGATTCTGGCAAACATCCTGATTATAAAGATTTTGATTTTCTTAAAAAGTTTATTACCGAGCAAGGTAAAATTTTACCTAAAAGAATTACTGGAACTTCTGCTAAGCATCAAAGGCGTTTGGCATTAGAAGTTAAACGGGCAAGATATATGGCGTTGTTGCCTTTTGTGAAAAAATAGTTGTTTAGAGGTAATTATGAAGGTGATTTTAAAAGAAGATTTTGTTAATCTTGGAAGAGAAGGGGATATTGTAGAAGTAAAGGATGGATTTGCAAGAAATTATTTGCTGCCCCAAGGTTTTGCAGTTTTTTCAAATAAACATAATGTGGAGATTTTTAATCAAAAAAGAAGATCAATATTAAAAAAGCAAGAAGCAAAAAAACAAGTTGCCAACGAACTGAAATCTAAGCTTGATCTTGTTAGATTGGAATTTTTTATGAAATCTAATGATTCTGGTAAGTTATTTCATAGTATTAACAGTTCGAATATTGCTGATGAACTTTTTAAACTTGGTTTTGATATAGAGAGGAAAAAAATAGATATACATCGTGGAACTTTAAAGACTTTTGGAACTTATGATGCGACAATTAAGCTTTATGAAGGCATTAGCTCTATTATTAAAGTAGAAATAAAAAAAGAAAAAAAGCAAGAGGAAGAAAAAAAGCAAGATAATAAAGAGTCTTTAAATAAAAAGTTAAATAAAGTAGATGAGTAAGCTGAAAGAGGCGAGGTGTAGTTTGTGGCTTTAGCAGCTTTTTCAAATTCTGCACTTCTTTTTAATGATGGTGCAGAAAAAGCGGTAATTTCTAGTATATTTTATAATTCAGATAAGTTAGAGCAAATTGCTTTTCATGTAAGAGCTGATGATTTTTACAATGAAACTCATAAGCTGATTTTCAAAGCAATGGTTTCGCTTTATGAAAAAAGGGAAAATATTGATCCCATTACTGTTTTTGAAGAAGTATCTAAGCATGTTTCAAAAACACAGCTTTTGGTTAAAAAAGATTTAATCAATTTGCCAGATTATTTAGATTCACTTTCAGTTTATTTGCCAACAGATAGAACTATAAATGTTTATGCCAAAATTGTAAAAGAACAGAGTGTTCGTAGAAGCATTTTAAATGTGTCTAAAGAGCTTAATGACTATATAAATGATTCTACAAAAACTATTAATGAAATTGTTGAAGAATCTCAGCAAAAGATTCTTTCAATTGAGTTAGATTATTCTAGTAAAAACCTCTATCATGCTAAAGTTATTGCAGAACGTGTTCATAATGAGATATATGAACGTAGCATGAAGAAAAAGGAAGCAAATTTTGGCATTCCAAGTGGTTTTAGAAAGGTTGATTCTCTTATTGGGGGGTTTAGAAACAGTGATTTTATTATAGTTGGAGCTCGTCCTAGCATTGGTAAAACGGCTTTTGCTTTAAATATTGCGTCTGCTATAGCATTGAGAAAAGAAGGAAAGAAAAAAGTAGGATTTTTTTCTCTTGAAATGACAGCGGATGCTTTAATAAAAAGAATAATATCGTCTCAATCTTGTATTGATAGCTTTAAAGTTCAAAATAGCATTTTATCTGGACAAGAGATAAAATCATTAAATGATATTGTAAATGATATTAGTGATTCTGAGCTTTATATTGAAGATACTCCTAATATTAGCTTGCTAACTTTAGCAACTCAAGCTCGAAAGCTTAAGCGATTTTATGGTATAGATATAATATTTGTTGATTATATCAGTCTGATTTCTTTTGAAACAAAAAATCTTCCAAGGCATGAACAAGTTGCTTCGATTAGCAAATCTCTTAAAGAGCTTGCTAGAGAACTTGAGATTCCTATTATTGCGTTATCTCAGCTTACAAGAGATACAGAGGGGCGTGAACCTAATCTTGCTAGCCTAAGAGAATCAGGAGCATTAGAGCAAGATGCTGATATTGTAATTTTACTTCATAGAGATAAAGATTTTAAATTTGAGTCTTCTGCTGAGATAGAGCCAATAGAAACTAAGGTCATTGTAGCAAAACATAGAAATGGCCCTACAGGTAGGGCGGACATATTATTTTTACCACACATTACTAAGTTTGTTAATAAAGACCATCAGTATTAATTTAATGTTGCTATTTAATAACTATCCCAATTCCTAAATAATTAAAGTTAATAGAATGTTTTTCTAATTTTTTTTCATTTAGATTATAAGCTAGAGGGACATAACTGATTTTTGAATATATTTTGAAAATATATTCTGTGTTATGGTATTTTAGCATTTTGAACAAGAATCCAAATTCATTTTCAATTCCACCTTGAATAATGTTGTTTATTCTTATTGGCCTGAAGATGTTTTTAATATCTTGGTTGTTTTGATTATAGGCAAAAAATAATCCCGAAATGAGATAAGGATTGAATGTATTTTGGGGTAAAAATTCATACATGATGCCCGATGACAATCGATTTGTAAAGCTATTAGTTTCATTATAATTGGTGTAATAATTTGTTTCTATTGAAAAGTAATAGTTAATATTTTCATTTATTTTATAAAATATTGAATTTCTTATTTTAAATGGAATCATGATATCAAATCCAAAGTAAAAATTATTACTTAAAATATTAAATTCATTTTTCAATTCCGATATTTTTGTGTATTCTTCAGGCGTAATGATTATTCCAAATCCTCCAACGCTTAAGAAATTTTCTTTGGTTGAAAAATTTTTAATGTTTAAATTGTTTGTTATGAAAAAGTTTTTAGAGTAAAGTTTATAATTTATTCCAATTCCCGTTTCTGCTTCTTGTATTTTTGAATATGTTTTAAGGCTTTTAATTTGATTTTGAATTTGGGTGTAAAGTTTTATATCAAATCCAATATTTTCATTTTTTAAGGTAATTCCAATACTGTTTTTGATAAAATAATCTGCAAAATAAGATAAATCTATATAATTTTCTAAATTTAAAAAATTCATGTATGAGTAATTTATAGCAAAGCTTAAAAATCCTCTGTAATTGTAGCTATCGTAGCTTTTTATACTTGGAATTGGACGGTGTTGATTTAAAATGAGGTGTATTATACCTTGTGTTAAGCGCCCCCCCCAGTCTCCAAATAATAAGTTTTTAATTCCAACTCCTAAATCTATTTCTCCAAAATTTTTTCCATTAATTAGCAATAAGATTGGAAAGTAATACATAAAACCTATTTCAATTAAGTCTGTTCTGCTAATTAAAGATTTTGGTGAGTCTTTATAGCCTCTAAAAGTTAACATGTGTGCTTCTAAATTCATTATAAAATTGTATTTAGAAGCATAGGTAAAAATTAGAGAACCGCTTCTTAAATCATCAAAAAAATCGCTTAATGAAAATCCAAATCCATCATTTAGTATTTCAAAATAGTATTTGTCAATACCTTCATTTTTGTATTGGATTGCATAATTATAAGAATAAGCTTTTAAAGTAGAAATTATAAATACTATGAAAATTATTTTTTTAAAGTGCATTTTAAGATTATAACATTTTAGTTTATTTATTAAGCAATTCAGGCTAAATGATTTATTTTTATTTAATAAACTTAGTTTTTATAGCGAGCTATTATATTGTATAATTCAATGAAGTTTACTAAGGCTTTAGGAGTGGTTTTGATGAAAAAGGTAGCTATTATTGATGGACTTCGAACACCCAATACCAAGTTCGGAGGTTCTTTTAGGGGTTTGGACATTATTGATGAATCTTCAAAAGTTGTAAAAGCTTTGCTTGAAAGAAATAGGTTATGTGAAGTGGATGAGGTCATTATTGGGAATGTAATATCTTCAGGACTTGGTCAAAATATTGCAAGGCAAATTGCTTTAAAGTCTAGTTTAGGCAATACTGTGCCCGCGTTTAGCGTTAATAAAGTTTGTGGTTCTGGCCTTAAGGCTTTGGAGCTTGCATTTAATTCTATTGTTCTTGGAAACAATGATATTGTTTTAGCCGGAGGAGTAGAAGATCTAACTAATTCTCCTTATTTATTACCCAGGAAGATTAGATTTGGCGGTCTTAAATTTGGTAATTTTGGACTTGAAGATTCAATTCAAAAAGATGCTTTAATAGATTCTCTAAATTTTATTTCCATGGGACTTACAGCAGAAAATCTTTCAGAAAAATATGGAATAACGAGAGAGATGCAAGATGAATTTGCATATAATTCTCATGTAAAGGCATTAAAGGCAAGAGAACTTGGATATTTTGAAGATGAAATTTATCCTTTGACTGTTTTTGACAAAAAGACTAATTCTAGTATAGTTGTCTCAAGTGATGAGGAAATAAGAGATAATTTAACTCTAAATAAACTGGCATCCCTTAATCCTGTTTTTAAAGAATCAGGCACGGTAACCGCTGGAAATTCTTCTAGTTTAAATGATGGGGCTTGTTTTTTAATTTTAGCAAGTGAAGAGAAAGTAAAAAGCTTAGGGGTAAGACCATTAGCTTATATTGGGGGATTTAAAAGTGTGGGGCTTGATCCGCTTTATATGGGTTTTGGAGCTTATATGGCTATTGAAGGCATTATTAGTAAATTAAGTTTAAACCCTAGTGAAATAGATTTGATTGAAATAAATGAAGCATTTGCGGCTCAAGCATTAAGTATTGAAAAAGCCTTGTTTAAAAAATACAATATAACTAGCGATATTATTAATGTAAATGGTGGTGCTATTGCTTTGGGGCATCCGTTTGCAGTTAGTGGTTCAAGAATTTTATTAACACTTTCTCGTTCTATGAAAATTAAGAATAAAACAAAAGGAATAGCGTCTGTTTGTGTTGGCGGTGGACAAGGAATTTCTAGTTTTTTGTATAGATGAAAATGTTTTATTAGCTAGATTTAAATGTAAAATTTTGTTAAATTAGTGGGTAAGTGATTCTTTAATAAGAGGTTATGTTATGAAGAGTTTTTTATTTTTGGTAATATTGGGAACTATGGGGATCAACTCTTTTGCTCAAAATACTCCTATTGCTATTATTAATTTATATAAAAATGAAATTATTACTAAAACCAGTTTTGATTCTAAGGTTGATATATTTAAAAAGACTCAAGGTCGAGATTTGACTAATGCTGAGAAAAAGCAAGTTTTGCAAGTTTTAATAGCAGATGTTCTTTTTAGTCAAGAGGCTTTAAAGCAAGGAATTGAAATTTCAGATGATGAGGTCATGCAAACAATTAGAACTCAATTTGGACTTTTAAATCTTACTGATGAGCAAATCAAGCAGATGATAGAAAAACAAGGTACAAATTGGAACGAGCTTTTGTCTTCAATGAAAAGATCTTTGTCTTCCCAAAAACTTGTTTTAAAGCAAGCTCAGCCTAAATTTTCTGAGGTTAAAACTCCTAGCGAGAAAGAAATTATTGAGTATTATGAGGCTAATAAAACTAGATTTGTAAATCCAGATATTTCAAGAGTTAGTCATGTATTTTTTTCTACTAAGGATAAAAAAAGATCAGATGTTTTAGATCAAGCAAGAAATATTTTAAGCCAAATAAGATCAAAAAAAATTACTTTTGAAGAAGCTGTAAGAAAATATTCTAATGATGAGTCTTCTAAAGCCAAAAATGGCGATCTTGGCTTTTTGTCAAGAGACGATCAAAATGCTCAAAATCTTCTTGGAGCTGATTTTATAAAAGAGGTTTTTAATTTTAATAAGGGCGATATATCTTCTCCTATTGCTTCAAAGGAAGGGTTTCATATTATTAAAGTTACAGAAAAATATGCTCAAAGATTTTTGGGCTTGAATGATAAAGTATCTCCTACTACAGATTTGATTGTCAAAGATGCAATAAGAAATAACATGGTTAATGTTCAGCAACAGCAAATTGTTGTTCAAGTGCAGCAAGATGTGTATGGCAAGCTTAATAAGTCTGCAAATATACAAATCTTGGATTCTAGTCTAAAATAAAACATATTTTTGTTTATATAATTTTGGTATGGATTTAATGCATGAAGTTAGAGTTTTGGCTTTTCAAAAGATTTATAGTATTGACATTAATCAAAGTGCAATGGACGATATTTTTGATATTTTCAATATTGAAGATAAAGGATTGGATATAGAAAATGAATCTGTTAGGTCATTTTACTCTTCTTTGGTAAATGGTACTTTTAATAATTTAGAGCATATTGATAGCTTGATTAGGAATATTTCTTGGAATTGGTCTTTAGATCGAATGGACAAGGTTGATCTTGCAATACTTAGAATGGGCGTTTATTCTTTGAAATTTCAAAATTTTGAAAATTCAAGTCGTGCTGTAATTGATGAGTTGATTTTGATTGCCAAGAAATATGGCAGTAAAAATTCTTACAAATTTATAAATGGCATACTTGATGCTTTGTTGAAAAATATGGAGAATTGTATTGAAAAAAAATAAAACTTTAATATTCATTTTATTATTTTTATTATTGAGTTTTTTAGGTGGTTTTTATTTCTATTTCAATCCTAACATTTTATATTTCTTAAAAGGCGAGAAAGATTTTAGCAAGCTTATTGTAGAAATTGATTTTTATATCGATAAAAAAAAATTTTCGGATGCTAAAAAAGCAATACTATTTTCATCGTATTATGCTAATAATGAATTTAAATGGCTAGCTCTTATTAAAAGAGCCAAGGTTTGGGCTTTAAATACAGGCGACTTCCATCTTATGGGAGATATAGTAAATTTTAGTGTTAAAGTTTTACCAGGCAATTTGAAACTAAGAGCTTTAGAAGTTTATTCTAAGCTTAAAGTTGGATTTTTAAAAGATGCTTATAGAATTGCAAATCAATATCTTTTAAATAGTGAAGAATATTGGGGTCTTTATGAAGAAGTTTTTCTGAAAAATTTAAGTGCAGATAATAAGGTTTTAGATTTTAGAAAATTTATTGATAAAATTTACAGAGAAAAGGATGCTCGTGTTTTTGAAGAGATAGGTTTAAATCTTAAAAATAACGCATTTTTAGTAAATGCAATGCTTTTATATATAGAGAAAAAAAACATGGATGCTGCTAAGCGTATACTTTTTAAAATTAAAGAAGACAAAAACTTTTTCAAAGAGCTTGCATATATTTCGTACAGTCTTAATGATTTAGATTTTACAATTTCCAATCTTAAGTCCATTGAAAATGGAGATGACCCCGCTTTGCTTTTTTTGCTTGCTGATGCTTATTTTAAAAAAGGAGATATTAAGAATTCTAAGAATGAATATTTAAAGCTTTATACAAAATTTCCCGATTATAATGTTCTTGTATATTTGAATCTTGCACTTATAGCTAATAATGAGAATGATTTTAAAAGAGCAATTTCTTATTTAAATAAGGCTAGTGAAGTGTTTAAAGACAATAAGATAATAAATTATTATTTAGCAAATATATACTTTAGAATTAAAAATTATTTTAAGGCTAATGAAATTATAGCTAATTATAAGGAAGATCCTTTATTTTTTAAAATTTATTTTGCATTAAATTATGCAGATTCTGAGTATGAGGCAAAAAAATCTTATTTATGGCGACTATTTTACAAGACAGAGTACAATTCTAGTATTGCTCAATTTTTGGCTTGGAATTTGTTGCTTTATTCAGATTTAAAGGATTTAGATTTATTTTTTAAAATTTATAATTTTTATGAAAATAAACAAGATTGGTATGATTTTTATAAATTTTATTATTATTTCCTTAAAAGAGATTTTATTGGTTCAAAAAGGGTAATTTTTGACAATAAATCTCAAAAATATATGTTTGGAATTTATTATAATCTTGGAGTTTTAAGCTTTTCTGAGAAAAATTATAAAGAAGCAGAAGGATATTTTAATAAAGGAATATCTTTGTTGCCTAGTAGTTTTTACGATAAAGATGCTATTACTCATTATGAGAGTGAGTTTGTATCGAAAATCTACTTAAAACAAGGAATCAATTATCTTTATTTGGGAAAAATGGAAAAAGGCAAAGAATCTATTTTAGCTTCTTATTCTTTTTATGAAACTGATGAAGGAAGGCTTTATAAAAACATGGTAGATACACTTGAAGAAAGGAAGTTGAATTTTGACTAAACTAAGATTGAAATCTAAAGATGAGATTAAAAAAATAAAAGCTTCAGCTAGTTTGTTAGCGCTTACTTTATTAGAAGTTGAGAGAAATATTGTTCCTGGTATTAGCACCAAGGAACTTGATTTGATAGCCTATGATTTTATTATTAAAAATGGAGCTAAACCTGCTTTTAAAGGATATCATGGATTTACGGGTACTATTTGTGCATCTGTTAATGAAGAAGTTATTCACGGTATTCCCGGGAAAAGAAAACTAGCTGACGGGGATATTATTAGTATTGATTGTGGAGTTATTCTTGATGGGTTTTATAGTGATATGGCAAAAACTTTTAAAGTGGGTAGTGTGGATTCTAGTATTGATAAACTTTTAGAAGTTACAAATACTTCTCTTTACAAAGGTATTGCTGAGATGAAAGTAGGAAATAGAATTTTAAATATATCAAAAGCAATAGAAGATTATATAAAACCATTTGGTTTTGGAATAGTTAGAGAATATACGGGGCATGGTGTTGGGTTTCAACTTCACGAAGAGCCAAGTGTTCCAAATTATTATGCTCCTTTTTTTAAAAACATTAGAATTCAAGAGGGTATGGTTTTAGCTATTGAGCCTATGGTAAACTTAAAGGGGCATAAGGTTTCAATAAAAAATGATGGTTGGACTGTTTTTGCATCTGATCTTAGTTATTCTGCGCATTTTGAACATACAGTTGCTGTTGTTGATGGATTGCCTTTAATTTTAAGTGAAGTTTAAATTTTAAATTAATCAAATTAAAATATTAATTTATAAATTAAGTAATTATATGGAGGTTATAAAAGTGGAAAAAAAGTTTTTTTCTGGATTTATTCTCAGTTTTTTGGCTTTGGGTATTGGATTTTTTATTGGAATTCATTATTTAGATTCTAGCAGAAGTAACATTGTTTTTGCAGAAGAAAAAGGTAATACAGTACAAGCTTTACAAGATTCTTTTAGGGAAGTTTCCAAGAAAATTTTACCGTCGTCTGTAGAAGTTCATGTAACAGGGGTGGTTAAGCAGAGTTTTCCTATTCCATTTTTCTTTTTTGATATGCCAGAGTTTGATACTGAGAGAAAAAGTAATTGGGCAGGGTCTGGAGTAATAATTGGTAGAGATTCTCAAAAAAAATCGTTATTTTATGTGATTACAAATAGTCATGTAGTAGATAAGGCAATTGAACTTGAAGTTATATCTTATGATAAGAAAAAGCACAAGGCTAAGTTAATTGGCAAAGATGAAAAAAAAGATATTGCGCTTATTAGCTTTGAAAGTGATGACGCAACTATCAAAGTAGCTGATCTTGGGGATAGTGATAAGCTTGAAATAGGCGATTGGGTTATGGCAGTGGGTAGTCCTTTTCAATTTAGTTTTACGGTTACAGCAGGTATTGTAAGTGGATTGCAGCGCTCTGCAAATCCTAATTTGCAATCAAGGAATTTATTTATTCAAACCGATGCTGCAATCAATAGAGGTAATTCAGGCGGTCCTCTTGTAAATATAAAAGGTGAAGTTATTGGGATTAATGCTTGGATAGCTTCAAATTCTGGTGGAAATATTGGATTAGGTTTTGCAATTCCTGTTAACAATATTAAAGGTACTGTAGATTTTTTCCTTAAAGGTAAAAAAATTGAATCAGCATGGCTTGGGATTTCTTTTTATCCGCTAAAGACAAAAGATTCTGAAGTGCTAAAAAGCTTGGGGGTTGAAGATAATGATGTTTCATCTGCAATTATTGCCTCTCTTTATCCAGGTTCGCCTGCTGTTAAGTCGGGGCTTAGAGCAGGAGACATTATTGTGAAGGTTAATGGGGTTCCTATGAGTGTTTTTCAAGATGTCACATCATATATTAGTGATTTTTATGCTGGAGAGAAAGTAGATGTAGAAATTTTAAGAGGCAATGTCAAAAAAAATATTGAAATTATTCTTGCTGTTAGACCTAAGGATAAAGAACTTTCTTCTTCAAAAATGTTTCCAGGTTTTGTTGTATATCCATTAGTTGAGGACATTAAAGCTCAGCTTAATTTAAGAAATTGGATTAAAGGTGTTGTTGTTGATTATATTGATAAAAATTTAGCATCAAATATTAAGATGAAATCGGGAGATGTAATTCTTTCTGTAAATTCAAAAAGTGTTTCTAATTTAAGAGAATTTTATGATGCTCTCAAGATTGGAAAAAATACTTATAAAATTTTAAGAGGAAACGATTCTTTTGATGTTTCGTTTTAGTAAATTTTAGTTTTGGGCTAAGATCTGATCTTAGCCTTCTTTTTGTTTTATGTATAATTTGCTAAGTTTTGTTTTAGATTGTAATTTTTTTATTTTATATAAATATTTATGGTGTTAATTTGCAAGTAAAATATTTTGATTAAATAAAATTTATTTTTGTTAGGAAGGAATAAGTTTAAATTATGAAAAAATATATTTCTTATGAAGAGATAAGAATTAATGGGTTTAAGCTTGCTTATAAAATTTATAAAGATGGATTTATTCCAGATATTATGTATGTCTCTTTGAGAGGGGGAGCCTATCTTGGTAATATTATTAGCGAATTTTTTAAATTTGTAAAATTAGATAAACCCCTTTTATATGCTGCTGTTGTTGCTAGATCTTATGATATTTTCAATGAGCAAAAAAAGATAATGATAGATGGCTGGACTTATGATCCAAAATATTTAAGGGCAGGCGATAAAGTTTTATTTGTTGATGATATTTTTGATACTGGTCGTACTATTGTTTATTTGAGAGGCGAGGTTTTAAAAAAGGGTATAGAGAGTAAAAATGTTAAAATAGCAGTTTACGATTACAAGGATCATGGGTTTGTAGATTATATTCCTGATTATTATGTTAATAAATATTCCAATCAAGAAGAACTAAATACTTGGATTCATTATGGAAATCATGAACTGACAGGATTAAATGAAAGTGAATATAAGAATAGTTTTGAATATATAGATGATGAGCTTAATGAGATTTTCAAATTTTTGTCAAAAAATAAATCTTAATTATTGTCCTTTATATATTCTATTAAATTGAATCCTTTTGTTTTTAACATTTTAATTATAATTCCCAGATTATCTTTTAATATTGGACCGATTAGCGCATGAGTTTTTTCGGTTTTAACTGGGAATTTAATAGTATTTTTAATTGTTTCAAAGTTATCATTTTTATAGCTAGGATAAACTTTAACATAATGATTTGTTGTGAAATTTCTATCATCTGTAGTTTTTTGATTGATATTATTACTTAAATTTCCGTTAGGGTAATTAATTTTTTTTGATTTTTGTATGTATATGCTGGAATTTATATTTTTTTCATCTTTTGTATCTTTTTTCAAAATTGATTCTTTTTTAGTCTTCTTAAAGTTTGAACTTGAATCGTAAGGCTTAGAATTTTTTTTTATTTTTTTTTCTACGTTCGAAAATAATTCTAATTTATTATTGTTTAATTTTTCATCTTTTGCTGAAAATAATCTTGTTGCAAAAAGAAGGAGTAGTATTAATTTGTAGAATTTTGTTAATCTCATTTTACGGTTCCTTTTTTCTGATTAAAAATAAAGATTTTTAGGAGTTCTTGGGAAGGGTATTGAATCCCTTATATTAGATATTCCTGTTGAGTATTGCACTAATCTTTCAAGTCCAAGTCCAAAGCCAGAATGAGGAGTAGAACCAAATTTTCTTAAATCAAGATACCAGTCTAGATGTTCAATGCTTAGGTTTAATTCTTTTATTCTATTTTCTAATTTTTGCAAGTCATCTTCTCTTTCGCTTCCTCCTATAATCTCTCCAATTCTTGGAACAAGTATGTCCATTCCTTTGACAGTTTTATTGTCTTTGTTTATTTTCATGTAAAATGCTTTGAAATTTTTTGGATAATCAATAATCACCACTGGTTTTTTAAAAGTCTCTTCTGTTAAGTATCTTTCGTGATCTGTTTGCAAATCTATTCCCCAGCAAGGTTTTATTTCAAAATTTTTTTTTGAGCTTTCAAGAATTTCAATTGCTTTGGTATAGGTGATAACTTCAAATTTTGAATTTATCACGTTTTCTAGTTTTTTAATTAAGCCTTTTTCAATGTAATTTTCTAAAAAATCCATATCTTGTGAGCATTCGTTTAAAATTGAACTTAAAATATATTTTAAGAGATCTTCTGCTAGGATAATATTGTCGTTAAGCTTGCAAAAAGCCATTTCTGGTTCTATCATCCAAAATTCTGAGGCGTGACGTGTGGTGTTGGAATTTTCTGCTCGAAATGTTGGGCCGAATGTATATATTTTAGATAAAGCCATTGCATATGCTTCCCCGTGCAATTGACCAGTGACAGAGAGAAAAGCTTCTTTTCCAAAAAAATCATTTTTAAAATCAATGTTGCTAAGCGAATTGTTTGATTCATTGAATTTTAGTGTGGAAACTCTAAACATTTCTCCAGCACCTTCCCCATCATTTGATGTAATTATTGGTGTATTGATATAAAAAAATCCATTTTTTTGGAAATATTCATGAATTTTGTATGAAATTTTATTTCTTACTCTAGCAATAGCTCCAAATGTATTGGTCCTTATTCTTAAATGAGGTATTTCTCTTAAAAACTCAAAAGTATGTCTTTTTTTTTGTAATGGGTAAGTTTTTGGATCTGTTTCTCCGATTATATGAAAACTATGTGTTTTTATTTCATAATTTTGTCCTTTTGCAGGACTCTCTACTAGTAGACCTGTTAATGATATGCTTGCTCCTGTTGTTAGTTTTTTTAGATCTTTTTCATCAAATTGATTTTCTTCTTCGTTTATTATGGCTTGCATTCCTTTAAGCGTTGAGCCATCATTAATTTCTATAAATCCAATCTTGCCATTACTTCTTTTAGTTCTAATCCAGCCGTTTATTGTAACATTGCTGTTTAAAATTGGATTTTTTAAAATATCTTTAATGCTTGCAAACATTTTATTTATCATCCTAAATATTTATTAATATTGCTAAATCAATTTTATTATAGCTTAAAACTTTTTTTTTAAAAAACATTCTATCAATTTTTATTGTTTTAATTCTTGAAATTAACTTTGTTAATATTTATACTTTACCTTTTAGGGGTGATTATTATTTTGTAATGAAAAATTTCAAAGAAGTAATAATTGTTTTTGATTCAGGAATAGGGGGACTTTCTTATTTTAAATATATTAAAAGTAAAATAGAAGGGTGTCAGTATGTTTATGTTGCCGATAATAAAAATTTTCCTTATGGAGAGAAAAGTTCTGAATATCTTTTAGAAGCAGTTTTGTTTTTAATTGAGAAATTTAAAAAAATTTACAATATTGGTGCATTAATTTTGGCTTGCAATACGATTTCTGTTAGCGTATACAATAAATTAAATTTTGTTTTTCCAGTAGTCTATACTTTGCCAGAGGTAAGTTCAGTTTCAGATCTTGCTTTAAAAAGAGTTCTTTTGATTGCGACAAATACTACGATTGAAAGTAAATTTGTTAAGGATCAAGTAAATATGCATGATGATTTAATTGTTAAAGCTGCTGGAGAGCTTGTTAATTTTGTTGAATATGGAAATAAGTACAGAAAAGATGCTCTTAGATGTTTGGAAGCTTTAAAGTTTGAAGTTGTAAACACCGATAGAGAGATTGTTTTTCTTGGATGCACGCATTATTTGCATCTTAAGACAATGATAGAAGATTTTTTAGAAATTCCTGTTTATGAGAATCGTGAATTGGTGACACAAAGTCTTATTAGATTAATGAATTTTTCTGAATATAAATGTAATTATCATAAAAATGATGTTGATTTCGTAGATGAGTTTTATTTAACTGGAAATGAAAATTTGACTTTTTATCAAAATTTTTGCAAAAAATATAATCTCCACTTTAAAGGAACGATAATTTGAATTATCTTGAATTTGAAGTTATTTGGGGAGTTAACAATATATATTCTATTTTAGAACTTGGCAGTAAATTAATTTATGAAGGAGTTTTTAAGGGTAAGGTATTAGAAACGGGTTGTAAGGAGTATAGTCCTTTAGTTCCGGGAGATATAGTCTTAGGGTATATTTATGGCTCTCGTAAGGTATATATTGATAAGCGACTAAGTAGAAAAAATATTCTTTGGCGATATAACAGGAAAGCAGATCTTAGACAGACAATTGTTTCTAATATTGACAATGTTTTGATTGTAAATTCTGCTAATTTTCCTGAGATGAAAAATTTTTTTATTGACAGAGTTCTCGTTGTTGCAGAAGAGCAAAATATTGTTCCTGTTATTGTGATTAATAAAATTGATAAAGGAATAAGTCAAAGGGTTGAAGAATTCTCTGAAATTTATAAGAATTTAGGATACAAAGTTTTAAAAACCTCTGTTAAAACTTTTGAGGGCATTAAAGAAGTAAAAGAGGTTTTGAGAAATTCAAGAACTTCTTTTATTGGCCAATCTGGTGTTGGTAAATCTTCTTTAATAAATTTGATTGATTCAAAAGCTTCTCAATCAGTAAATGAAATTTCACATAAGTATTCTAGAGGAAAACATACTACTGTTTATTCAATATCATTTCATTCTGAGAGCGGGATAATAATTGATACTCCTGGGATAAAGGAGTTTGGAATTGAAACATTATCTTTTGAGAATCTTAAATATTATTTTAAAGAGTTTGAAAATTTTGCTAGTTTTTGTAAATATAAATCCTGCTTACATGTTAGTGAACCTTGTTGCTCTGTTACGAGTTCTTTAGGCAATGGTATTTCTAAGCTCAGGTACGAAAGCTATTTAAAGATTTTGTCAGAGCTTAAAAATTATAAAAATTATGCAAGATAAATATTTAAAAAATATTGATTTTTATGAAATTTTATCTTTAGTGTCTAAATACGTTTCTAATCCAGACACTGTTAATTTACTAAATAATCAAAAAATATTAAAAACAAGAGAAAGTTTAGAGAAAATGTTTTCTTTTGTTAATCTTATTAGAATGCTTTTTGAGAGTTATAAAGGGTATCCAAATTCTTTTATAAGTAGCTTGAAATGCCCCATTTCATTATTATCAAAAGAAAATTCAAGAGTCTCTATTGAAAATTTGAGAGACATTGTAGGGTTTTTAGATGAGGTTTTGAAAATAAATTCATTTTTGCATAAAAATAATGATATCAAGCATCTTAATGTTCATATTTTATCTGATTTATTATTTTTAAGTCCAGAGCTAAAAAATTTGCTTAGTGAATTGAAAGAATATATAGATATTGATGCTCTTGAATTGAAAAGTGGTGTTGTAAAAGAATATGATGCGATTGAATTTGAAATTAAAAATTTAAATAGGCGAGTTGAAAAACAGATAAAAAGAATAATTAGCTTGAATGTAGAATATTTAGCTTCTAATTTTGTTTATTACAAATCTAATAAATATGCTCTTGCTCTTAAGTCTAATTTTAAAGGTAAAATTAAAGGCAATCTTATTTCTGTTTCGTCATCAGGTGAAACATTTTACATTGAACCAAATGATATTATAAATGATAACAATAGATTAAATTATTTGAATTTAGAAAAAAAAAGAATAATTTTAAAAATCTTACAGAATCTTTCCAGTAAAGTTCATAGCAATATTGTTCTTTTAGAGAATCTTTATAATAATTTTTTGTATTATGATTCTTTAAAAGCACGAGCGATTTATGGAATCAAAACTAAAGGGGTATTTCCTGAAATTTCAAATGTATTAAATATTTTCGATGCACATCATCCTTTGTTAAAAGATTCAAAGGCTATAGCTTTTACTCCTGATGAGAATCGTGTTGTAATTATTACTGGTCCTAATGCTGGTGGAAAAACGGTAACTTTAAAGACAATTGGGCTGCTTAGTGCAATGTTTCAATTTGGGATTCCTATTCTTGTTAGTGAGTCTAGCACTTTTAAAATTTTTGATAACATTTTTATTGATATTGGCGATGAGCAATCAATTTCTAATTCTCTTTCAACTTTTTCAAGCCATATGAGTAATATTTCTTTTATTTTAAAACATGCTACAAAAAATAGTCTTGTAATATTTGATGAATTTTGTTCAGGAACAGACATTGACCAAGGGCAGGCGCTTGCCATTTCAATTCTTGAATATTTAATCAATATTGATTCTTATGTTTTAATATCAACTCATTATAATGCTCTTAAATATTTTGCATATACTCATGAGGGTGTTATTAATGCTTCTATGCGGATGGATTTAGAAACAATGCAACCTAATTATGATTTGATTTTTTCTATTCCCGGTGAAAGTTATGCGTTTAATGTTGCTAGTAGGGTTTTGATTGACAGTAGTATCGTAATTCGTGCTAATGAAATTTATTCATCTCAAAAGACAGAAGTTAATAAAATTTTAGAAAGATTAATAGAGAAAGAGAAAGATTTGCTTTTAATTAAAGAAAATATGAATAAGAAATTAATCCAAATTGAATTGCAAAAAAAAGAAGTAGAAAATCTTTATCAAGATCTTTTATTGAAAGAAAAAAATATTGAGATGGAACTTTTAAATGAGCAGAATGAATTTTTAAAAAATTCAAGAAAAGTTTTGGAAAATTTAGTTAGAGAAATAAAAGAAGGTAATATTAATGTTGTAAAGAATAAAGCTTTTATATCAGACTTGGAAAAAAATATAGACTTCAAGTTAAATAAAGTAAATTCTCTCAACAGTAAGAGTAATATAGCGATAGATTTTAAAATAGGAGATATGGTTAGAATAGTTAATTCTAATGTAAAAGGAAAAATAGTTGGAATTTCGAAAAAGAAGATTACCGTTAATGCAGGTACTTTTAATGTTAGTGTTTCCAGCTCAGAGATATCTTTAGAAAACTTTACAGAGCAGAAAAAAGAGGGCAGTAAAAATTTTAGCTTCTCAATTGATTATAGTAAGGAAAACTTGTTGAGTTTCACTGTTGATATTAGGGGTATGAGGTCTTTTGATGCTCTAGACTTTTTGAATAAGAAAATAGATAATATTATATTAAATGGCATTAATAAATTTGAAGTCATCCATGGAAAAGGAGAGGGTCATCTTATGAGAGAAGTTCATAATTTGTTAAAAGAGTTGAAGTTTGTTAAAAAATATTATTTTGCTCATCCTAGTGATGGGGGGGCAGGAAAAACTATAGTTGAGATTTAATTTAAGTGAATATAACGAAGTTTAATGAGTTTGAAAATATATTGTTTCGCATTTGCCTTGATGTTGATTTTGTTCTTGAGGAGGAATTTGGCAATTCTTATGATATTCATCCCAATAGACCTTTTAGGGGTAAGACTGCAAACGGTCTTTTGGATGGTCTTTTTAGCGTTACAACAACTTTTACATTAGGCTATGGATCTAAGTTTGGAAGAGGCTATTTGATTATTATTGAGATATTAACTTTAAGTTTTGTTAATGATGAATTTTGGGATAAGATAAATAAAAAGGGTATTGAAATCTTTAGAGAAGGACTTAGAAATAAATTTCCAAGTAAAGATCTCGATATAGTGCTTGATGGCAATGTTTATAAAATTGTTGGGTCAATTTTTTAATGATTGTATTATTTCCAATAATTGAGAGTAAGTATATTTTTTTGAAGTAGCATTGCTGTGCTAATTTGATATTTCTTATTGATATTGTAATATTTTTGATATTGAAAATTATTGTATGCTTTTTTAAAGTTTTGTTTGCTAATAGGTTTTAAGTTATTATTTTTATGTTATATGATAAGGAGTTTTAATGCAATTTGAAGTAAAGGATCTGATAAATAAAATTAAAAAAGATGGGCTTGAAGAGGCTGAGAGAGTATCTAATGATATTATTTTGAAGGCTAAAAAAGAGGCAGAAGAAATAGTTACTAGAGCAGAAGAAGATGCTAGAGTATTAAAGGTAAAATTAGAAAAAGAAGTTAATGATTATAAATGCCATGCCCTTGAAGCTTCTCGTCAGGCAATCAGAGATTTAATTATTGGTGTTGAGAAGAATCTTAAATCTCTTTTTGAAAATACTTTAAAAGATAACGTAGCAGAAGTTTTTAATGACAATAATTTCTTAGTAGATCTTATAATTAAAATAACGGATTCTTGGGTTAAGGAAGAAAAATTAGTTGTTCAATTAAATGAATCTGATTTTTCTAGCTTAGAGCAGATACTAAGACTAAAACTTGGAAATAAGCTTAAAGAAGGAATAGAGATTAAGCCTTTCAAAGGTACAAGCAAAGGGTTTAAGATTCAAAAAAAGAATATTGGTCTGTATTATGATTTTTCAGTGGAAACTATTGCAGACATTCTTTTTGATTATCTTAATCCAAGATTTAAGGAAGTTATAAAAGTGGTCTAGGAGACTTTTGTGTTGAATTCATATTATTATGTTTTATCTTCTTTGCCTTATATTGATTTAAAATCTTTAAAAAATTATAGCGTTTTAGATTTTTTGAATAATGTCGAAATTTCTTTAAGCAAAAAGGACTTCAATTTTTTAAAAGGGTTGCTAGAATTTAAGGTAGATAAGGGTAAGTCAAGAGTTATTGATCTTTTTTTTGATTTTGAAGATACAATAAGGTATACACTTGCAGCTTTAAGGGCAGAAAAATTGGGGTTGTCCAAGGATTTTTATTTAGAATCTTCTTATTTTTCGAGTTATTATCTGAGTATTTTGAGAAATATTTGTTTGAAAGAAAATTCTTTTGAAATAGAATTAGGCTTTGACCTTCTTAAGTGGCAATTTTTGACTGATCTTGAGGTTGGGCATGAATTTGATTTTGAAAAATTAATAATTTACTTTTTAAAGCTAAGGTTATTTTTAAGGCATAATTTATTTAAAGAAAAATTAGGTATTCAAAATTTTGACAATATTTGTCAAAATTTAATTGATAAAACTAATGAAAAAGTTTAGAAAAGGAATTTTAATGAAGACAAAAGGAAAAGTTGTTGGAGTGAATGGTAACTTAGTTGCTATTGAGGTAGAAGGTTCAGTTTCTATGAATGAAGTTTTATTTGTAAGGACTGCTGGTAGAAATTTGAAAGCCGAAGTAATTCGTGTTAGAGGGAATGAAGTTGATGCGCAAGTTTTTGAATTGACAAAAGGGATATCTGTTGGAGATGTAGTTGAATTTACAGACAAGCTTTTAACAGTTGAATTAGGGCCAGGTCTTTTAACTCAAGTTTATGATGGGCTTCAAAATCCTTTGCCCGAACTGGCTGTTCAATGTGGATTTTTTTTAGAAAGGGGGGTGTATTTAAGACCCTTGAATAAAGATAAAAAATGGAATTTTAAAAAAACTTCCAAAATTGGAGACAGAGTTGTTGCAGGGGATTTTTTGGGTTTTGTAATCGAAGGAACTGTTCATCACCGAATAATGATTCCATTTTATAAAAGAGATTCTTATAAAATTGTGGAAATTGTAAATGATGGTAACTATTCGATTGATGAGCAAATTGCTGTAATTGAAGATGATTCTGGTACAAGACACAATATTACAATGTCTTTTCATTGGCCTGTTAAAATTCCTATTACTAATTATAAAGAACGACTTATTCCTAGTGAGCCTATGTTGACTCAAACTAGAATTATAGATACATTTTTTCCAGTTGCCAAAGGAGGAACTTTTTGCATTCCAGGTCCTTTTGGGGCTGGAAAAACGGTTCTTCAGCAGGTCACAAGTCGAAATGCTGATGTTGATATAGTGATTATTGCAGCTTGTGGTGAGCGAGCAGGAGAAGTTGTAGAAACTCTTAAGGAGTTTCCCGAGTTGATAGATCCAAAAACCGGTAAATCGTTAATGGATAGGACTTGCATTATTTGTAATACGTCTTCAATGCCAGTTGCAGCTAGAGAAGCCTCTGTTTATACCGCTATTACTATTGGCGAGTATTATAGGCAAATGGGCCTTGATATTCTTCTTTTGGCAGATTCAACTTCAAGATGGGCTCAAGCTATGAGAGAAATGTCTGGTCGCCTCGAGGAAATTCCTGGTGAGGAGGCTTTTCCGGCCTATCTTGAGTCTGTTATTGCTTCCTTTTATGAAAGGGCAGGCATCGTAGTTCTTAATAATGGCGATATTGGATCTGTAACAGTTGGTGGTTCTGTAAGTCCTGCTGGTGGTAATTTTGAAGAGCCAGTTACTCAAGCAACTTTAAAGGTTGTAGGAGCATTCCATGGACTTACAAGAGAAAGATCTGATGCTAGGAAATTTCCAGCTATTAGCCCTCTTGAATCTTGGAGTAAATATAAAGGTGTTATTGATCCTAAAAAAACGGAATATGCAAGATCTTTTTTGGTAAAAGGTAGCGAAATTAATCAAATGATGAAAGTTGTTGGAGAAGAAGGCATAAGTAACGAGGATTTTTTAATTTACTTGAAATCTGAACTACTTGATTCATGTTATTTGCAACAAAATTCATTTGATTCTGTTGATGCTGCTGTTAATGCGGAGCGTCAACATTATATGTTTGATATAGTTTATAAGATTCTTAAAACTAACTTTGAGTTTTCTGATAAGCTTCAAGCAAGAGATTTTATAAATGAATTAAGGCAAAATCTTTTAGACATGAATCTTTCTTCTTTTAAAGATCATAAGTTTAATAAATTGGAGCATACTTTGAATGAATTGGTAAATTTAAAAAGGTAATTTAGAGGATTTGGAGAAATATATATATATGAAAAGAGTCTACAGTAAAATAGAGTCTATAGCAGGCAATGTAATAACTGTTACAGCTCAAGGTATTAGGTACGGTGAGCTTGCTATTGTGAAAGCAAAAGATACAAGTTCTCTGGCCGAAGTAATTAAACTTGATCGAGAAAAAGTTTCCCTTCAAGTTTATGGTGGTACAAGAGGTGTTTCTACGTCAGACGAGATAAAATTTTTAGGACATTCAATGCAAGTTTCATTTTCTGATAATTTGTTGGGTAGAATTTTTGATGGTTCTGGGAATCCTAGAGATGGAGGCCCTTCTCTAGATGATAATTTGATTGAAATTGGGGGGCCTTCTGCAAATCCCGCAAAACGTATTGTTCCTAGGAATATGATAAGGACAGGACTTCCAATGATAGATGTTTTTAACACTCTTGTTGAATCTCAAAAATTACCAATCTTTTCTGTTTCTGGTGAGCCTTATAATGAGCTTCTTGTAAGAATTGCACTTCAAGCAGAGGTTGATTTGATAATTCTTGGTGGAATGGGGCTTAAGCATGATGATTATTTGACTTTTAAAGATTCTTTAGAAAAAGGAGGCGCTTTAAGTAGAACAATTTTTTTTGTTCATACTGCTAATGATTCTGTTGTTGAATCTTTAACTGTTCCTGATATTTCGCTTTCTGTTGCTGAAAAGTTTGCTCTCAAGGGTAAAAAAGTTTTAGTTCTTCTTACAGATATGACAAATTTTGCTGATGCGATGAAAGAAATATCTATTACAATGGAGCAAGTACCTTCTAATAGAGGTTATCCTGGAGATTTATATTCTCAGCTTGCATATCGTTATGAGAAGGCTATTGATTTTGAAGGTGCAGGATCGGTTACAATACTTGCGGTTACAACTATGCCGGGTGATGATGTTACTCATCCTGTTCCTGATAATACTGGGTATATTACAGAAGGTCAGTACTATTTAAAGGGCGGCAGAATAGAACCTTTTGGATCGCTTTCAAGGCTCAAGCAAATGGTAAATAGTAAGACCAGGGACGATCACAGGACTATAATGGATTCAATGATTAAGCTTTACGCATCTTCAAAAGAATCTGTAGAAAAGAAGGCTATGGGATTTAATATGACTAAGTGGGATGAGAAATTACTCAAGTATAGCAACATGTTTGAAAGCAAGATGATGGATTTGTCTGTTAATATTCCTTTAGAAGAGGCTTTAGATTTGGGTTGGGATATTCTTGCTAGTTGTTTTAGTCCAAAAGAAACAGGAATAAAAACAGACCTTATTGAAAAATATTGGCCTAAAAAAGAGACCTTTTGATTATGCCTAAAATTAAATTGACCAAAAATGATCTTAAAAAGCAAAAAGATGAACTTAAAATGTTTAATAGATATTTGCCTACTTTGCAGCTTAAGAAGCAACAGCTTTATATGGAAATTGTTAGAATTGAGAATTCTTACAAAATCAAAAATCTTGAGCAACAAAAACTTAAGGATAGTATTTCAAATTGGATTTCTCTTTTTGGCGAGAAATTTCCTTTTGAGAGTTGGATTCAAGTAAAAACAGTGGTAAAGAAGTCTTTAAATATTGCAGGGGTTGCAATTCCTATATTTGATTCTATTGAATATGAAGATATAAGGCATGATTTACTTTTTACTCCTTATTGGGTAGATAAGGGGATTGAAATTCTTAAAATTGTGATTCAAATTGATGTAGAGCTTAAAATTTTAAAAAAACAAATCGCTTTGCTTTTAAAAGAGTTTCGAGTAACATCCCAAAGAGTTAATTTATTTGAGAAAGTGATGATACCAACAGCTAAAGCTAATATAAAAAAAATTAATATATATCTTGGAGATCAGCAAACTGCAGCTGTTGTAAGAGGTAAAATTGCTAAGTCTAATTTGATTGATAAAAAAAGATAGGAACAAGCTTATGATTGTAAAAATGAAAAAAATTCTACTTTTGACTTTATCAAAATATAAAAAAGAATCATTAGAGATTTTAAGAGATTTTGGAGCAGTTCATATTAATTATTGTAATAAAAGTTCGGATTCCTTAAAAAAAAGCATTGATGATCGGCAAATTTTAATGCAAGCTTTTTCGCTACTTAGAGAAGATGGAGGTGTTAAGGCTTTGAAATCTTCTAATGGTAATTTTTTGGATATTGCAAAGAGCATAGTCAATTTAGGTAATGAGATTAAAGAATTTCAAGATATTAAACGATCCTTATTGCATGAAAGGAGTTTGATTTCTGTTTGGGGGAATTTTTCTTTAGAGAATGTTAACAAATTGAAAGAATCTAACATTTATATTCACTTTTTTAAAATCCAAAAAAGTGAATATAAAAATTTATTAAAAGATCCTAATGTTAATGTTTTTTTGATTAAAAATGTAAAAAACACTTCTTATTTTGTAAGTGTTGGTGAGTTTGAACAAAAAATTGAGATTGCTGATGAGTTTAAGTTTAATTTTGATCTTGATTATATTAATAATAAATTAAAGGTTGTTGATGAGATTTTGGATCAAAAATTGACCCAAATTTCTCTTTTTAATAAATATATTGATATTTTAAGGGATGAAATAAAAAAATATGATCAAATTGTAGAGTTTGAGCAAGTTTTAGCTGATATGCAAACCGATTTTGAGGATTTTTCGTATATTACAGGATTTGTTCCAGCTGAAAGTCAAGAATCTCTTAAAAGCTCTGTGTTAAAAGCAGGTTTTGCAGTTCAATTTGCAGATCCTGAAGAAAACGATATTATTCCAACCTATATAAAAAGGAAAGGAATCGCCAATTTAGCTGCTCCTATTTTTAGTATTTTAGAGACAATTCCCGGGTATAAAGAAAGAGACATAAGTTTTATTTTTATGTTATTTTTCTTTGTGTTTTTTGGTATGATAATAGGTGATGCAGCTTATGGAGTGATATTTTTTTTGATAGGAATTTTGCTTAGTTTGAGTTTTATTCTTAAAGGTAAGCCTTTAACTTCAGTTCATGGGTTAATATTTTATCTTAGTGTGGCATCGATACTTTATGGTTCTATGACTGGGACTTGGTTTGGTAGTTCTTTAGTTCTTGAAATGTTTCCTATTTTGAATTCATTTAAAGTTAGTTATTTGACAGAGAAAAATAGTGTTCAAAATATTATCTTTATTTGCTTTTCAATAGGAGTTTTGCAAATTTCATTAGCTCATGTTTGGAATTTTTTCAGACAAGTAAAAGAAAAGCCCCATGTTCATTCAATTGCACAGATTGGTTGGCTTACATGTATATCTGGTCTTTATTATCTTGTTTTGAATTTAATACTTAGTCAATCTCGATTTCCCATGTATAATGCTGTTTATAATATAATATATTTTGGTGTTGCGCTTGTATTTGTTTTTGGCAAGCAAGATGGTTCAAATTTTTTCAAGTGCATATTGAAAAGTTTTGGGGGCATTATAGAGCAGTTTTTAACCACTGTGTCAGGGTTTGCAGATATAATATCTTATATTAGGCTTTTTGCAGTTGGACTTGCGGGGCTTTCAATCTCAGCAAGTTTTAATGCTATGTCAATGCCTTTGTTAAAATCTTCCAATATTGGTTTTATAGTGGCCGGGATTATTGTTATACTTTTTGGGCATATTTTAAATATAATGCTATCTCTGCTTTCAGTGATTGTTCATGGGGTAAGGCTTAATATGCTTGAATTTTCGAACCATTTAGGGCAAGAATGGAGTGGGCACGCTTATAAGCCTTTTAGAAAAATAAAAAAAAAATAAAAAGGAGTACTTATGGATATAGGTTTAATAGGAGTTAATTCAGCTTTGACAATCTCAGCAATAGGTTCTGCATTGGGTATGGGAGCAGCAGGTAGTGCTGCTATTGGAGCATGGAAGAGGTGCTATATGCAAGGAAAACCAGCGCCATTTCTATTGATTGTTTTTGTCTCAGCACCATTGACTCAAATAATATATGGATATATTTTAATGAACACGTTATATGAGGTAATGATGCAGACTAATCCATGGTTGCTGCTTGGAGCTGGTCTTGGTGGTGGATTTGCGATTGCTGTTTCTGGATTTGCTCAAGGTAAGGCAGCAGCAGGTGCTTGTGATGCTTTTTCTGAGACTGGGAAAGGATTTGCTACATACCTATTAGTTTTGGGCTTAATAGAATCCGTTGCTCTTTTTGTAATGGTATTTCTAATGATATTTAAGTTTGTTTAATTTTGATTTATTATTTATTTTAATATTAAATTTTCTCGTAATTTATGAGTTAATTTAATATATTTGTTGTTATGAGAAAATTGGTTTTTATTTTTTTTGTTTTGCCTTTTTCTGTTTCTTTGAATTCTTCAAATAATAAAAATTTTCCTTATTGGATTTTGCTTGAAAAAGGTAGACAATTTCTTTATTCTAAATCTGAATTTAGTAAGTCTAATCTTACACATGCTATTAATTATTTGCAGGAAGCTTTGCTTAGAAAAGGTGTTTATCCCGAAGCCAGCTATTATTTGTCAGTAGCTTATGGGATGTCTGGCAATACTGTTCTTGAAAAATTAAACCTTTATAAGTCTTTTGAAGATAAAGATTATTTGATAGATGAATCTTTTGAAAAAAAAATACTTTTTTCTTTAGCCAAAATGGCCGAACTTGAGAATAATTATGTTGATACGATTGATTATTTAAATGATATATTAAATAAGTTTTCAACCAAAAAAGATTATTATAGTTATCATGATTATTCTCAAGGTAAAAATACTACACCAAATAATAAATTTAATGTTTCATTTTATTTAACTTCTTATTTAAAACAAGTAAGAGGAGCTTTTGGTATTGATTTTACTTTTAATCTTTACAGATTTAAGAACTACAATGTTATTGATACTCACCAATTATTGTCAAAAGTTTATTTGCGCCTAAGGGCTTATGAACTTTCAATTACTCATGGACTTATAGCTGCAGTGGGGATTTTAACAAGAATGTATGATTATGTTTGTTATTATGAATCTGTGTATCAGTTTAGGAATTTAAGGTCTTTTGTTCAAAAAATTAATGAGTATAAGGAAATAAAAAATGCTTTTGAATCAACAGATTTTTGGGAAATAATTTATAATGTTGCTGTTGCTACCTATTCATATTCTAATGGTAATTATGGATTTAGAGCAATAGATACTTGGAAATTAATAGTGGATCTTGCGCCAAGATTTTCTCCTTATATTGCTAAATCAAGAAGCCAAATTAAAAATTCTGTATTTAAAAAAAATATAAATTTTAAATCTTGATTTGTAGTTTGGGGGAGTGCGTATTAGTATTTGTAAAAAAAATTTTTGTATTATTGCACACATTGATCACGGTAAATCGACATTAGCCGATAGGTTTATTCAAAAGGCCAAAATAATATCTGATCGTGATTTTAAAAGTCAAATGCTTGACAGTATGGATATTGAGCGAGAAAGAGGAATTACAATAAAAAGTCAGGCAGTAACAATTACTTATAAAAGTAATGATGGTGATTTTTATGAGTTAAATTTTGTAGATACTCCAGGTCATGTTGATTTTTCTTATGAAGTCTCAAGAGCAATTTCATCTTGTGAGGGCGCTCTTTTATTAATTGATGCAAGTCAGGGAATACAAGCTCAGACGGTTTCTAATTTTTATATGGCCTTTGAGCATGATTTAGAAATTATTCCTGTTATTAATAAGATAGATCTTCCAAATGCTAATATTGATTTTGTAAAAAAGCAAATAAAAAATGATTTAGGATTAAATGAAGAAATTGCTATTTTGATTTCTGCTAAGAATGGAATAGGAATTGATAATTTGCTTGAAGCTATTTGTAAGCATGTGCCATCTCCTAAAGGAAGTATTAAGGATCCATTAAGAGCATTAATTTTTGATTCGCATTATGATTCTTATAGAGGAGTTGTTGTTCACTTTAGGATTTTCGAAGGACAAATCAAGACAGGCGACAAAATTAGGTTAATGCATACCGATAGTGAGTATTTAATTGAGGAGATTGGGGTTTTTAAAATATCTCTTGAAAGAAAAGATAGGTTAGAAGCAGGGGATGTTGGATATTTTATTGCAGGAATAAAAAATATATCAGATGTGAAGATTGGAGATACAGTAACTCTTTGCAATTGTCCTGCATTATCTCCCCTTGAGGGATTTAAAGAAATTAAGCCTGTAGTGTTTTCTTCAGTGTATCCTGTTGATGCCAATCAATATGATGACCTTTTAAAGGCAATGGATAGATTAAAGCTTAATGATGCATCGTTAACATTTGAAAAAGATTCATCATCGGCTCTTGGCCATGGTTTTAAGTGTGGGTTTCTCGGTCTTTTGCATTTAGAGGTTATTCAAGAACGTATTGAGCGTGAATTTGATTTAAATGTGATATTGACTTCTCCTTCTGTTAGATACAAAATAATTCCTAAAAAGGGAGAATCTTATTTTATTGAAAGTCCTGAACAATTTCCTGGAAATGAAGCTATTGAAAGTGTGCTTGAGCCTTATATTAGAGCTAATATTATTGTTCCTACAGAATTTTTAGGAAATATTATGAGTGTGTGTTTGTTGAAAAGAGGAGTGCAGACAAATTTAATTTATCTTGATACTAAGCGAGTTGAGCTTATTTATAAAATGCCTCTTTCCGAAATCCTTTTTGATTTTTATGATAAGATTAAGTCTGTAAGTCGTGGATATGCTTCTTTTGATTATGAACTTTTAGATTATGAATATACGGATTTAGTAAGATTAGATATATTAGTAAATGGGGATAAGGTTGATGCACTTTCTCAATTGGTTTTTAAAGATAGTGCAAGAACTAAGGCTGCTGGGATTTGTAAAAAGTTGAAAGATGAAATATCAAGGCAACAATTTAAAATAGCTATTCAAGGTGCTATTGGCTCTAACGTTATTGCTAGAGAGACAATCTCTCCTGTTAGAAAAGATGTTACTGCCAAGTGTTATGGTGGTGATATTACTCGTAAGCGAAAACTTTTGGAAAAGCAGAAAGAAGGCAAAAAGCGAATGAAGATGGTAGGAAATGTTGAGATTCCACAAAGTGTTTTTCTTGCAGTTCTGAAATCTAATAATGATAATTAAATATATTTTTAATTATTTAAGGTATGTGATTGGCAAATCCCTTAGAAATGCGATAAAATATTTTTGTCATTACGTATTTAAAATTAGTTGTATGTAGTTTAAATTTATATGGAGTAATTTATGCTTAAGTCTAATAAAGTTGTTCTTATCGGAGCTGGTGGAGTGGGTTCAAGCTTTGCTTATGCTTTGACAATAGACAATTCGCTTGTACATGAACTTGTAATTATTGATGTTAATGAAAATAAAGCAAAAGGTGAGGTCATGGACCTTAATCATGGCCAAATGTTTTTAAAGAAGAATATTAATGTATTGTTTGGGACTTACAAAGATTGTGTTAACGCAGATATTGTTGTAATTACAGCAGGACTTAATCAAAAACCTGGTGAAACAAGACTTGATTTAGTTGATAAAAATTCTAAAATTTTTAAAGATATTGTAACCAATGTTGTGTCTAGTGGCTTTGATGGTATTTTTGTCATTGCAACTAATCCTGTAGACATTATGACTTATGTTACAATGAAATATTCCAAATTTCCTATTCATAAGGTTATTGGCACCGGTACTATTCTTGACACTTCAAGGCTTAGATATTTTTTAAGTGCTCGTTTTAATGTGAACACTCAAAATGTACATTCATATATTATGGGGGAGCATGGTGATAGTTCTTTTGCTACTTGGGATGAAACAAAAATAGCAATGAAGCCTTTATCAGAATACCTTACTGAAGGCAAAATAACTGAGCTAGAGCTTGATGAAATTCATAAAAAGGTTGTAAATGCTGCTTATGAGGTGATTAATCTTAAGGGAGCAACTTATTATGCTATTGGGCTTGGTATTAAGAATATTGTAAATGCAATAATTGGGGATCAGAATATTATCCTGCCAATATCTTCTTATATTAATGGCCAGTACGGGGGATTAGTTAAAGATATCTATATTGGAGCACCTGCCATAGTTTGTAAAGAAGGAGTCAAAGAAGTTTTAAACTTTAAGATAAGCTCCAAAGAGCTTGATAGTTTTAACAGTTCTGCTAATCAGCTTAAAAGCTATATTGATAAAATAACTTTTTAGTTTTAAGAAGTGAAATTTTAATTTAAAGACCCCCAATATTTGAGGGTCTTTATTTTTCAAGCATATTTTCTCCGTTTTTTCTATGTTCAATTGCTTCAAGTAAGGCTTCTCTTGAAATGTTTTTTTCTTCCCTTAAGTCGGAGATTGTTCTTGCAATTTTTAATATTGAATGCGTTGCCCTTGAGGATATGTTGAGTTTGTTTAGAATGTAAATCAAATCATTTTTCAATATTGCACTTAATTCGCAAAATTTTTCAATGTGATCGGTATTAAGATCAGAATTTTTATTTATATTTGAAAAATTTTCGTATCTTATATTTTGAATGTTTCTTGCTTTTATTATTCTTTGTTTTATTTCGCTTGAACTTTCGCTTTTTTCGCTTAGTAATTTTTCATTAGTAATTGCTCTTGTTGGGACCCTAATATCAATTCTATCAAGCATTGCAGCTCCAAGTTTTTTCCAATAATTTGAAATTTCTTGTTGTGAGCAAAAACAATCTGTGTTTTTTTTGCCAAGATTTCCACAAGGGCAAAGATTCATTGCAAGCATTAGTTGGAAATTGGCAGGGTATTTGAATAATTTGGAACTTGCTCTTGAGATTGAAATTGATTTATCTTCAATAGGTTCACGTAAAGATTGTAAGATGGATTTTTTAAATTCTAAAGCTTCATCTAGAAATAATATTCCATTGTGGGCAAGAGACACTTCTCCAGGTAAAGGATTAGAACCTCCCCCAATTATTCCTTCTTTACTAGCAGTATGGTGAGGATTTCTAAAAGGTCTTTGTTTTATTATCTTTCTGTCTATTAATTTCCCCGATATTGACCATATTCTATTTGTTTCTATCAGTTCTTTGTTTGTAAGTGGAGGAAGAATAGATTGAGTGCACTTAATACTGAGTGTTTTTCCGCTTCCAGGTGGACCAAATAACATTATGCTGTGTCCACCAGCAATTGCTATTTCAATTGCTCTTTTTACTCTTTGTTGTCCTTTTATATTTTTAAAGTCATAATCTAAAATACAATCTTGTTCAGTTATTGTGTGTGGTTTAACATTTGTTCTTGGGGGAAGTATATTGTCGTTTAATTGTTCTATTATTTTTATGGTTTCTTTTAAATCTTTAACACCCCAAATATTCAAACCATCTATTAGGCAAGCTTCTTCTAAATTTTCAAAGGGAACTATTGCAAGTTTTATTTCGTTTTCTTTGGCAAGAGCAATTGCTGGTAAAACTGCTTTTATTGATCTTATTTTGCCATCTAATTGCAATTCTCCCAATACTAAGATTTCTAAATTTTTATTATTTTTGTTTTCTTGGATTTTAATAATGCTAATAGCAATTGAAAGGTCAAAAGCTGTTCCAAGCTTTTTAATTCCAGCTGGTGCAAGATTTATTAATATTCTATTTTTAGGGAAATGAAAATTTGAATTTTTGATAGCTGATTTTACTCTTTCTCTCGATTCTTTAATTTCGCTTCCAGCAAGCCCCACGATGTCAATTCCAGAGCTTCCTTTTTTAATGTCTATTTCAATTTCAATTAGTTCTCCTTCGTATCCTATTGATGAGTGTGAATAGATTTTCATCTAACAGCTTTCCCTTAAAGACTTGTAGTTTTCCAAACTATCTTTTAATGATTTGTATGGCAGTAAAAAACAGTCTTTTCTATTTGTATTTGTAAATATGTTGAAAATTTTTAAACTTGCGTCAATTTCGTCTAGATTTGCAAAATCATTGTTTATCACTTTTTGCACTAAGTTTAGGATTTCGGGTTTTGGTTTGTTATTGCACAATTTGTTTAAAGCGTTGGCGCTTGCAAGTAAAATCATGCATCCAGATGCATGATGTTTTAAATTAAATTTTCCGTTATTTTCTTTTTTTATTTGGAATAAAATTTGATCCCCGCATTTAGATTGATGTTTGAAATTTTGATTTGTTTCTACTTTATGCATTATATAATTATTTATCTTACTAAGCTTTACTAATTTTCTTTTAATTTTTTCAGTGAGCATAATTTAATTTTATTTTCTTTGATTTATTAAATCAATAATAAAAGATAATATGAAGTTTATTTTCTAAATTTTTATGAAAGCTCTTTTATTACTTTTTTTAATCCTAATATGAAAATATCAATTTCTTTTTGTGTATTATAAAAATAAAAGCTAATTCTTAAAAGATGGTTTTTGTTTAAATTTTCTGGAAAAAATGCTACATAAGAACAAGTTTTTCCGGCTCTAGTTGCTATTCCCATTGTATCTAGATAGGTTTCAATATCGTGTGAGTGAATATTTTTTACTGTAAATGATATTATTGAATTTCTTTTAAGATTTGTATTTAGTAAAAATTCAACTTCATCAATCTCTTGTAATTTTTTTATCCCATATTCTATTAATTGCTGATCATGTTCTAAAATAAAATCCATAGAAATATTATTGATATATTTTATTGCCTCTTCAAGTCCAATAATTCCTGCAATATTTGGGGTTCCCGATTCAAATTTATTTGGAGCATCGAGTGATTTAAATTTAATTTTTTTATTTTTGATAAATATTTCTTCGACAGTATTTCCTCCTAATTTTGAGCTATGAAGTTTTTCAGCCATATTATTTGAAATATATAAAATTCCAATTCCTGTTGGGGCAAGCATTTTATGCCCAGAAAATACCAAAAAGTCACAACCAATTTTTTTGACATCTATTTTTACATGAGGTGCCATTTGTGCAGCATCTATAAAAAGACTTATATTATATTTTTTTGCGATTTTTCCAATAGATTCTAAATCATTAATGGTTCCTAGGGTATTATTTATTCCGGAAATACTGATAAGCTTTGTTTTTTCTGTAATAAGTTTTTCAATTTCTTCAGGGGTAATAATTCCCATTTCATTGAATTTAGCAAGCTTAATTGTTAGATTAGCTAATTTTGCAAGATTTGCCCATGGCAGTAAATTACTATTGTGTTCAAGAGTTGTAAGAATAATTTCATCTTTTTTTTTAAAGTATTTTGAGTAAAAAAACGAGTTTGCAATGGTATTGATTCCGTCCGTAGTTCCAGAGTTAAATATTATATTGTTTGCAGATTCTGCATTAATGAAATTTTTTACAAGTTCTCTTGTTTTTTCTATTTTTATGCTTGATTGAATTGCAAATTTGTGACCGCTTCTGTGTACATTTGCATTGTAATTTTCATAATATTCGATGCTAGAGTAAATTACTTTTTTAGGCTTTTGAGAGGTTGCTGCATTATCAAAATAAATTATATGTTTATTGTCAATCTGTTTATTTAAAATAGGAAAATCTTTTCTTAAAAACTCGACTTTTTCGGCATTATTTTTTATTTGTTTGAAATCCATAATCCTTACAAGTTCCTTTGTTTTAATTTTTAGCTTTTAATAATTATAGCATTATTTTTCATTCTACAAAAAAAAGTTTAAAATGATTATTAATTAATAATCATTTTTTTTAAAAATTGAAGTTTATTTTTTTGTATAAATTTTGTTTATTGGTTATGTTTTTTGATTATGATATACTCGTTTATATGAAAGAAGTAATTTATAGGTTTGAAAAAGCCGAAGATTATAAATTGGTTCCTATTAATAATATTTATGGGAATGTAACTGATACAGGAGAGATTTTTTGTGATCTTGTTTTCGAGTCTACAGAGATTTCTGAGGAGATTGCTTATACTAAAACCAAAGAAGGTGTTTTAGAAGAGGCTTCAAAAGAATTAAAACGTGGAGAAGAGGGTAAAATAGTATTAATTAACTCTTTTATAGGAATTTCTATTACAAAGATTACTGCTAGAAATATTGCTTATTGGCTTTTAAAAAAAGTTGATGAATTAGAAGATAATGAATAGCAAAACGTCTGAAGATAGAATTAAGATTTATTTATCAAAACTTAGGAAGCATAAAAATAAAATTTTAAGCAAAAAGAGTATTAAAAATATTATTGAAGTATCAGATATTTCTGATAATGATATTGAAAATATGGAGCTTTATTTTAGAAGATCTTATGTGAGAGTTAGAAGATTTGTCGATATGGGGAAGATAGGTGTTGCTTTTAGAGAGCTTGAATCTATTTATTTTTATTCTCTTCACGACAAATCAATGTTTAGTTTATTTTTTTCTCTTTTTAAAGAGATTGCTGATAAAGTAAATACTAAAGAATCTAAAAAAAAAATGATTCATGTAAGTTTACAAGCAAAAGAATTTGGAATAAGAAATGATTTGGATTTAATAGACTATTATGAATCTAAGAAATCTAAGAGTAGAATTTTAATATTAACTTTGAGTTCTATCTTGATATTTTTTATTTCTTTGATTACTTACAGATCTTTTCAAAGTTTCGTTGGTGTAAATGGAAATGGTAAAATGGCTTTAAAAGAAAAATTTACTTCTTCTACCGCATCTCAAGGTCTTCCCCCTATTACTATGGCTAAAGATTTAGTAGTTGAGGCTGTTGATCTTATTTCACGTCCCAAAGACTTCTATTACATAGAAATAGAGGATGCTAAAGTTCTGGTATTTGAAGATGCACATTTGTATCAGCTTAAAGCGGGAATTGTCTCAACAACGTATCCTGTTAAAAAGATTTCTTACAGAGTTGCAGTTTACGATGATCTTGGCAAATCTGTATTTAATCAGGTTTTTAATAAAGAAAGTGATTTTTTTGCAAAATGGGGTAAAAATGTTTATATTCCAATTGATGTTATATCAAGTATACCAAGAGCTATTGATGTTAATCCTAAAAAAGTAGTATTAGATATTATTGAAATTGATTTTTTTGAAAATGTTGATGATAAAATTGGTGTAAATCTTGACTCAGATTCTTTTATATTGAAATTTAAATATATTGGAAATTATTTTAAAAAGTCCTTTGGAATTTGTAAGGCAAATACTGTGGTAGAAGTTTTCAATTCTTCAAAAGATGTTATTAAAGATTTGGAAATTGAAATTAGTTATATTGATAAGGACGGAAGAACTATTAGGTCCTTGAGACGTAAATTAATCTCTTCTGCCAATTCTTTTTTAAAATCTAAATCCAAACAGAGTTTCACAATTAGTACTATTTTCCCAAATGAGATTTATCCCACAATTGAAAAGGATTTTTCATCTATTAAAATTTATAATGTGATGATTAAATAGAGCTTTAAAATTATCTTAAGATTTCTTTTTCTTTTAAATTTGAGACAATTTTAAGCGGAATCAGTGTAGTTAAAATGTTTATTAGCATATATAAGCCAAGAAGTGTTAAGCTAAAGCTCAAGCTTAAATGTATTTGAAATTCAGATACGTAGTATTCTGAGTTTAATATTTCAGAATTTTCTTCTCCAAATATTTTTAAAAAAAAGTTTAAAATATTATCAACAAAGTTTATTAAATAAGATATTTTAAGTGTTAAATAATTTCCAAGTATTATTCCAATCCCACAAAAGGTGGTGCTTAATGTGAGTGATATTAAAAGAAATATTATTTTTATGTTTAAATTATTCATTCCAATTGATTTTAGTATTGCAATTTTCTTTTTATTTTCAAAAATAAGCATTGAAAGGGACGAAGATATATTAATGCTTGCAAATATTATAATCAAAGCCATAATGAATATTAAAAGTTTTTTACTTATATCTAGATTATTGTATTTATTTAAATAAAGTTCATAGAATGTGTTTATTTGGAATTCTTGAAATTCGGTTTCTAAATTCTGTTTCAAGATTTCATTGGTTTTTATGGAATTGGAATTTATTTCAAGTCCAATTATGCTTTTTGAAAACTTTTTTGACATTAAATTTTCGTTTTCAAAAGAAATTAACACTAAATTATTATCAATATCTTTTAGCCCGGTTTCAATTATTCCCGAGATATTAAACTTTTTTATTCTGGGTATTATTGTATTGTTTTTTGTATTTGGAATCAAAATGTCAATTTTTTCATTGAGATTTAAATTAAGTTTATTTTTTATTTGATTTGAAATAAGTATAGAATCCTTTTTTAAATTTTTACTACCTTTTATTAATTTTATTGATTTGTTTTCCAATATGAATTCATTTTCTATTGCTCTTATTAAGACACCTTGTTTTTTATTATTTCCAATAATTCCATAAGTTCTTTTCTCAAAAAAATAATTTAAATCTTTGTAATTATATTTTTTTTTAAATGAGCTTAATCTGTCTTTTAAGTAATGGATTTTATTTGTGTCGTTGTATTCTATTTGTGTAGAAAATCCTTCACTTTCAATATATTTATTAATAGTAGAAGTCATAATATTGCTAGACATATAGTAGACGATAATTAATGGGATCATTACTAGACTTAATGATATTCCAGAACCTATTAAAGCTATTTTATTTGTTGAATTTTTGAAAATTATATATGCAATTTTTGTAATTTCTCTTAGTTTTAAAAGCATCATATTTTTTTCAATGTCCTATCTTTGAATTCATATTTTGAATCTGCTTTGTTCGCAAATTGAGGATTATGACTAACTAGTATTAAGGTTTTTTTAAAATTTTTTGCTGTATTGATAAGTAGATTTTCTACAGTTTTAGCTGTGATTAAATCTAAATTTCCAGTAGGTTCGTCACACAAGATTATATTAGGTTCATTGATTAACGCTCTAGCAATAGCAACCCTTTGTGATTCGCCTCCTGAGAGCTCTGAAGGGTAATGGTTTGCTCTGTTTTCTATTTTTAATGTTTTCATTAGATCTAGAGCTTTTTTATTTATGGTTTCTTTTGTTTCTTGGCCTGAGATAATTTTGGGTAAAATTATATTTTCAAATACACTAAACTCATTTATTAAATTATAATTTTGGAATACTAAACCTATTTGTCTGTTTTTATACAAACTTAATGTTTTTTCATTTGCATTTTTCAAAAATATTCCGCATGATATTATCTCTCCAGAATCTATTTTATCAATTCCTGAAATCATATTAAAAAGAGTGGATTTTCCGCAACCACTTTTTCCTTGAATTGAAATAAATTCGCCTTTTGTTACAGTTAAGTTTAAATTTTCTATTACTTGAATTTTTGTTTTATTTTTTTTGTATGCCTTGCAAAGATTTTTTATAATTAATATATTTTCCATTTTATGATCCATTTATAGTTTCAATGTTTTTTTGATTTCCAATTTTTTTTGTTGCTTTCACGCTTGAATATATTGTAGAAAAGCATGCAAAGCAGAAAGTAAATGCTAAATCGCTTAAAAATAATTTAGGAGTAATTGTATTTTTTACTATTTGTATAGTAATGTTATCTATTTTTAAAGCCAATATTTGATTTAAAAAATTTATTTGAGTGTTTACCAGGTTGTCAATTATTTTTAAAATTTCATTTATATTTAAGGAGATTAAAATTCCCAGTATCAATCCAAGAAGTCCTCCTATAGTGCAGATTATTATTGAGTGAGTAAAAAAAATTTGCTTTATTTTTTTTACTCTAAGCCCCATGGCTAATAGTATTGAAATGGCTTTATTCTTGTTTATTATTATTCTTTTTTGTAGATAATATGTATTAACGGCAATAACAATGAAAATGCTTGCTAAAATAATTAACATTGTATTTCGTTCTATTTTCAATGCTTTGTAGAATTCTTTATTATATTCATTCCAAGTTTTTATTTTGATTTTTGGATTAATAGCTTTGATCTTTTCAATTAATTTGCTACTTGGATTTAAATTTTTTGTTTTTATTTGGTAGTTAATGCTAGAATTATGTAAAATTTTATTTTTAATGAAATAGTCTATATTCATAAAAATCAAAGTTTCATTTGTTTTTGCATAATCGCTTTTGAAAATTGATTTTATTTTGAATTTTTTAATATCATTTTCTAATGATATAAGGTTTTTTATTTCATCGGTGATTATTAATCCCAGGGTATCATTTTCGAATAAGTTAAAATTGTATGAGAGTATATTTCCAATAATAATCTCATTGTCTTTAAGATCTAGTTCAGCTTTTTTAAGTCCTGTAAATGAAATAAAATTTTGGTCTTTTTCGAGATCTTTAATATCAACCGCAATGATGTTCAAAATAGTTGGATAATAATAATTTTGAATTCCAATGCCTTGTGTTTCGTATATTTTATTTATATGTTTTATTCCCTCAATTTTTTCAATTTCTTTGATTTCTTTTTGAGTAAGTTCATTTTCTATTTTTAAATTTCCACTTTCTACATTTGTAATGCTAAGGAAGAAATCGTTTTGAAAACCATTCATGATTGATATTGTTAGGATAATTATTATTTCACCTAAGGTAATGCTTAATATTATTACAATTGTTAGGGCTAGACTGTTTTTTTCTTCTATTATTAATCTTTTAAGCAAAAAACTTCTTATATTCATTTAATTTGTTTCCATTAGTTTTTCTTCGGTGACTTTTCCATTCTTATGTTTTACTCTAAGAGCGGGCTTTTTATTGTAGTATATTTCTTCTTCATATTCATTATCATTGTGGTATTCGGTTTTTAGATAAATTATATCGTTTTCATAGATTTTTTTGCTTTTTAATTGATTGTCTTGGCTATATTCGTATTCAATTTTAGTATTGGTATATTGGTCTTTATCCTTTTCTTTAGTGTTTTGAAGAATTATCATATCAGATGAGTTGTATTGAAAATCATTTATTTTTATAAGTTCATTATTTTTATATGTTTCTTCTTTAATTAGGTTATTTCCTTGATAGGTAGATATAATTTTTGTATTTTCTTCTTCAAAGGTATTTACTATTTTTTGTTCATCTAGATATTGGTTTTTTTCTTTGGATTTTATTTTATTATTAACAATTAACGCACTGTTTAAATTTCTTTTTTTGTCATCATATTTTATCACTTTTGTTGTTGATTTTTTGATGTCAAAATATGTAGATTTTATGTCGCCGTTAATTCCATAATTCCAAATTTGAAAATTTGACCCCGTTATTTTTAGTAATTTACCATTTTCATCTTTAGAGTAATATATTAATTTTGGTTTTTGGTGTATTGTTTTTAAATTTTTGGATATTAAGTTGCCGTTTTCATAAAAGTAATTTGCTGTTTCAAGAATTTTTCCTTTGTTGTCATATTCAATTTCTTGTATTTTATTATTTAAATTGTCGTATATTTCTTCTTTTCTTTTTGTATCTTTTGTATCATAATATGTGATTTTTCTTGTATTTTCTATGATTTGAATTGTCTTGTATTTTATTAAATTAGTTTCTTTATATAAGTAGAGTTTCTCGATATCATCAATAAAATGATGCTCAATGTAAAATCCTGTTTTTGGTTTTACATCCAATTTTTGGTATTTATTGAAAAATGCATCAGACGCAAAATAGCTTTTTGCATAAATAATTTGTGGTATAAATAGAAGAAGTATTAATTGGTTTTTTTTCATAGTAATTTATTAAGATATTCATTGATATCAAATTCTTTAATGTCTTCTATTTTTTCTCCAAATGTAGTAAAGTATATAGGTTTTTGAAGAATTTTTGAAGTATTTATTATTGTACCCGCTCTTGAGGATGAATCTAGTTTAGTAATTATTATTCCGTCTATTTCTATTGCTTTATTGAAAATTTCTGCTTGACTATTTGTATTTTTTCCAATAGTAGAATCGATTACAAGTATTTTTTGATAATTGATGTTAGCGTTTTTTATTTGCTTTAATATTACATTGTTTATTTTTTGAAGCTCTTTTATTAAATTTTCTTTATTTTGCAATCTTCCAGCTGTGTCAATAATTAATGCATCGTAATTTTTAAGCTTAGCGCTTGAGATGCTGTCAAATATCACAGCTGATGGATCGCTTCCTTGGCTTTGAGATATTATTCTGATTCCGATTTGTTCCCCATAAATTTTCATTTGTTCGATTGCAGCTGCTCTGAATGTATCAGCAGCTGATATTAATATATTTTTGCCTTCATTTTTTAGTTTATTTGCAAGTTTTGCTATGCTTGATGTTTTTCCAATTCCATTTATGCCGACTATTAACAAAATGTTTAATTTGTTGTCTTCTAGAATAAATTTTTTTGTGTTAATATAACTGCTTAAAAGTTCTTTTAAGTTTTCAATAATAGTTTTTTCGTTTTTATTTTTTTCTTTTGTTAATTTGTTTAGTATTTCTATTACAATTTCATTGTTAATGTCTGATTCTAAAAGAATGTCTTCTAGGTTTTCAATAACATTTTCTTGTTGATTGCTTTTAAATAAATTTTTTATTTTTTCTAAAATACCCAAAAGTTTGTTCTCCTATTTTATTGTTAATTGTTAAATCTATTCTCCCAGATTTGCTTCTTTAATATATTCTACTAAATGAGTTATTAATGAAATAAAGCTACCAATACTTAAAGTGATGCCTGCTCCAAATAGAAATGTTGCGGTCATTTGTTCTGCTTTTGCCATATAAACATCTTCAGCTGTTAAATTTTTGTTGATAAAGTGATTGCCAGCTATTTTATAAAGTGATTCTGCGTTGTTAAGCAATGTTCCTGCAAAAATGGTTCCTATTGTGCTTAATGTAAAAACAGCTAGATTAATGTAAAACTTATCTCTTGTGCTGCTGAGTCTATTTTTGCCAGTTTTTATCATTTCTATTTCTACTTGATCTTCTTCTTTATTTATTAACTTGAATTTATCTTTATATCCTTCAGATTTAAGCAAAATGATGTCTTGATTTTCTGGTTTTTCAATTTCAATTGGGGTTTCTCCCATGAATATGCCTTTTTTAAAAACTTTAGATTTTACATTGCTTGTAATTGATGCTTTTTTAGAGTTTGTTCTTTTTAATTCAATATTCAATGTTATTGAATCTGCATTTTTTACCGTTCTTCTAGTAGAGTAGTTTTCGAAATTTTTACTCATGACTTGTATTTCAATTTCCTTGTTTGGGATTTTAGAAATGTCAAAAATATTGTCGTAATAGATTCCTTTTGAAACAAATTTTTCATTTATGTAGATTTTTGCATCTGGGTTGTTTTTGACGTTAATATTGATTTTTAAAAATTCTCTACCTAATATTTCTTTGAAACTGTGGTTTGTTATTGTATCTGTAATTTCATTAATAGAAGATGACGTTTTAAATACCGCTTTTTTAGTCTCAATTTTTTCAGACATAATGTTGCTAATTTCTAGTAAATAATAATTTTCTATTTTTTTCAGGTCAATATAATTTATAAAAAACAATTCTTCTTTTATGAAAAATTCTTTATTTAAATTTGAGATATTTCTTTGTTCTTCGATTTTTTTATATTTTACTTTTAGTTTTTTTAAATTTTTAGAATATTCTGCAAATACTTTTTTTTTGCTATCAATATTTTGGATATTTTTCTTAAGTTCATCAATTTTGGTTTTGGTGTCATGCATTTCTTTTGCGTTTATTATATTTTGAAGTTTTTTTTTATCCATTTCTTCTTTTAATTTGCTAATTTCAAGTTCTGTTTTTATTATGTCTTGATTTATATAAATATCTTCAATTATGTTTTTATCATCATTGTTTACGATATGTTCTGTTATTTTGTCATATATTTTGTTCAATTGTTTTTCAATTCCTTTTTTAAGGTCAATGTTTTCTTTTTTTGTATTAATGATATAGGAAAAGTTGTACTCTATATTACTTTGAGAATGTATTTTGTATATTGTAAATATTAGTAACGATATTGTCAGCGTTAGTTTAAGCTTTTCCATTTCAAATACTCTTCTATGAAATTATCTATATTGCCATCCATAACCGAAGTGGTGTTTGAATTTTCAAATTTTGTTCTGTGATCCTTTACCAAATTGTAAGGTTGAAATACGTAAGATCTTATTTGATTGCCCCAAGAAATTTCTTTTTTCGTGTCTTGTTTGGATTTGTTTTTTTCATCTTCTTTATTCTTATAGTATTCGTAAAGTCTTGATTTTAAAACTTTCATTGCCATTTCCTTGTTTTTGTGCTGACTTCGGTCGCTTTGAGATTGAGTTACTATTCCTGTTTCAATGTGAGTTATTCTTACAGCAGAGGATGTTTTATTGACGTGTTGCCCTCCGGATCCCGATGCTCTGTATGTATCAATTCTTATATCTTCTGGTTTGATTATTATTTCTATTTTTTCATCGATAACAGGGTCAACAAATACTGATGCAAAAGAGGTATGTCTTTTTTTAGCAGCATCAAATGGAGAAATTCTTATAAGACGATGTATTCCGACTTCACTTTTTAACAATCCGTAAGCATACTTTCCTTTAATTTCTATTGTAACAGATTTTATTCCGCCTTCAGCTTCAAGCAAATCGATAAGTTCTGTTTTGTATTTTTTTCTCTCAGCATATCTTGAATACATTCTGTAAAGCATTGCAACCCAGTCGCATGCTTCAGTGCCTCCAGCACCAGAATGAATGGTTAAAAAAGCGTCGTTTGCATCAAGTTCTTCTTTAAAGTAAGAAATTGTAAGCAAATCTTTGTATTGTCTTTCTAGTGCATTAAATTCGATTTCCAAGCTAACAGTATCTTTTTCATTTTCAATGATTTCGCACAGATCGTTTAAGTCTTTAATTTTATTGATTAACTCTTCCCACGGATCAATTTTGTTTTTTAAAATGCTTTGAGCTTTAATAACGCCTTGGGCTCTTTTAGGATCATTCCAAAAATTTTTCTGGCTTATTTCTTTTTCGTATTCTTCGATTTTGGCTTGAATTTCTTTTTTGTCAAAGCTTCCTCCAAATATCTTCAGCTTGTTTAAACAATGTATTTATTTTTTCTTTCATTTTTATTTCTCGCTACTAATGATTGTATATTAATATAATTATATTTGGAATTAAAGATATAATAAACATTATAAAAAAATATATTGGTTCGTTTTCCAATATATTGATTTTAGGGTTTTTATCAAAGTTTTTTTTTATTGACGTTATTGACATTAAAGTTATTAGTACGCCGAGTGTAGATAGAATAAGTATTTCTAATCCCTCAAAAAATCCATTGTTCTTATCAAGTGCAAAAAATGTTATTGCAATTAAACTGCTACTTGAGAGCATAAAGTCGTTTGAATAATTCGATTTTATGTTGTATATAATAAATATGTCATTTAATACTTTAAATAATAATATCAATACGTAAATTAAAGTTACATAAAAAATTGGCATTAAGAACAGCAAGTTGTTCTTTTCAAGCAGTTTATAAAGATAAAATGATATTGAATATATTAATAAAGAGGTAATTGTTATTATGACATATTTTTTTATTAAGATTGCATTATTTTTTATTTTTATATCCTCAAATCCGACAAAGTGTATTAAAGTTAAATTGTTAATAATCAAGTATGTGATCAAATTATCAGTCATAATTTTATTATATCCTTTTCATTTTCAAGAGAGATTTTGAGCGCTTTTTCTTTATTTGCTTTCAAAAAATACATTATTTTTTGAATTTTGAGAGTTAAGCTATAGCTTTTTATTAAGCTTGAGCTTATTTGTAAGATAAAAATAGATATTATGGCCGATAAAGTTTCAAAAGGAATATAGCTTAATGTTAAAAAGTATGTAAATGCCAATAGTGTTCCGTAAAGTATTTGTTCAAATTTAAAGTGTGGTGTTATTTGCACTTCTGTTGCCATTGTAAATATTAAGAGCATTGGTACTGGAGAAATAAGCAATGTTAACATATCCGAGCTGATGTGGCTTAGCATTCCCATATTATGTGCTATGTATGAGATTGTCATCAAGCTTATATAAAATGACAATGGTATTAATTTGTTAATTATATATTTGCCAACTATTAATAAGAGTCCAAAATAAAGCAAGATTGGAGATATTTTTTTTTCATTATTAACTCCTAAGAGACTTTCAATATGAAATCTCGTGACAATGGTATTGAAAACAGAAAAAATGTTTTTATTTAAAAAGTTTTCAATTGCATCGATTTTTTTATTTTCATGTTTTGTGAAGGTATGTAAACTTTTTAAATTTTTTATGGTTGGATTTGTGTCTATTATTTCATTCCAGGTTGGAATTATTGGTACTGATCTTTTAAGCTCTTCTTGATAGGTTTGCTTAAAACTGACTGGAAAATTTAATGCAAAAAACATAAAAGAAATTAATATAGGATTTACTAAAAATGCTGAAAGTCTTAAAAAGTAAAAAAATACTAAAAAAGCAAATAGTAAGGATGTTATTTTTAGTGTAATTTCTAAATTTAAAGGTAATATAATGCTTATTATTAAGGCATTGTAAATAAAAAAAGACAGACATTTGTAATTAATTTTTAGCATTATTGGTATATAGATTGCTATGCTAATAAGTATTAATAGCAAAGTATCTGTCATGAATTTTGTATTATTTAGGAAAGAAAATATTAGACTAGGCAATAATGATAGTATGATAGTAGAGTATATGTCTTTTAAATTGTTTTCAGTGTATATTACTTCATTTATTAGATTTTCATTTAGAATTTTGCCTTTAATTTCTTTTTGAACTTTATGTATTTCTTCTTCTACTTCTTTGTCCGTATATTTAAATATTTTTAATTTGCCATTATCATTTATTTTTTCATTTTTTAAGTATGAAAAAATAATATTTTCTATTTGTAATGGCGAAAAACTAGATATAAACAATGCTTTGATTTTGTCATATATTGACTTTTTCTTTAATATGGTAAAACTATAAATATCTCTTGTTATTGGTATATTTAATGTTTTAATTTTTATTTTGTTGGCTGGATTGTTTAAAAAAATTTCATATTTTTTTGTATCAATTTTTTCATTTATTATTTGGCTTAAAGAAGTTCCAATTTTTACCTTCAGTATTCTACTTTTTATTTTTTTATTTCCATTTATAGCTATAAATTTTTCTTTATAGGGATTGTTGTTTTTTATAACAAGATTTGTATTGTATAGATCTTCAATATTTGCTAATAAAATATTGTTGTTGGGGTTTATGTCATCTTTTGCATTTTTGTTATTGTATAAAAAGTGCATTATCATTTCATGATTTGTATAAGGGTATGCATTTTCTAAAGATTTAATTTTTATTTTTCTGTTTTTAAAAACACTCAATTTTTCGAATTCTTTTTTCAATTTGTCTTTATTTGATATTATTGTTATTTCTTTGAATTTAAATATTTTGTCGATTATTTGGAATCCTGAAAGAATCTCTTCTAATTTTTCTGCCATTAGTGCTTCTGAAATATTTGTAAATCCATCTTTTCCATTTGTTAATAAAATCATTTTGTCTATTTTTTTACATTTGTTTATAAATTGAAATAAAGAATTTTCGTTAAACCAAGGAATTCCCAGTTGAATTAATTTTGATAGGGTTTTTTCTCTTGAGATTTCGTCTTCAATTGTGTCTTTTTCGGTTTTTATTTTTCCTTGAAATTTGATTAATGCTGATTTTAATTTTTTTCCATCTGGAAAGTTGGCCGTGTATATTTTTTCTACTATTCCAGATATTGGAGTGTATGTGTATAGCTCTATGTTTGAATTTTTCGATAAAATTTGATTTTCTTCTATTTTTTGGTTTTCAATTATGTATATTATGGATTTTGAATTTTCTGTTTCAAGTGGTATTAGGACATACTCAGGTATTTGAATTTCATCAATGCGCATCTCGTATTTATTATATTTTTTAAAAATTGTTTTTACTTTTTCTAAGTCAAGCATCAGCTAATTATCCTTGAATATATTTTTTATAGGTTTTTTCATTTATGTTTAAAAGAATTGTAAATCTTATTGCTTTAAATAGGAATAGCAATACAAGGAAGGGCAAAGAGAATAAGAAGAGTATTTTGTAATTTTTTTTATCTATGCTTATATTGTTCTTGTTTTCTTTATATATTAAGATTGGGTTTTTATTTCTTAAAAACAGATTTGCAAGCTCTTTTTTAAGAGCTTCATCAATAAATGATTTGTCTACTTCATAAACAGTTTTAGGATTAATTTCTATCTTGTCGGTTTTGATTTCAAAGTAATTTTCTTTTATGTTTTTAGGAATTTCTCCATATTTAGCGGCAATATTGTATTTTAGTTCGTTTTGATAAAGAATATGGGATAGGTACCCCACGATGTTAGGTATTTCTTTGTTGTATCCTAGCATTATATAAATATTGTTAGGATTTAAATAATCAAAATAATTTAATTTTTTACTGTAAAGATAGTTGATGTTTTTATAAGAATTTAGCATATAGTTTGAATAAGTGAACGGAATTAATGAGAGTGTAAATAGCAAGAGATGTATTGCTATTTTTAGCTTTAAAGTTTTTTTTTCTTCTTTTTTTTTCTCTTTAATTTCGATAGGGAATAAGAACGTATCTTTAAAATTGCTTTCTGTTTTGATCCAACTGAAAATTAAAAAAATGCAAAGAGTTGTTATTGCAACAAATGCAATAAAAGTGGGATCAATATTTGTAGTAAAAAAGGCTGTGATCGTAATGAAATATAGAGTTGTGAATATAAATAAAAATAATAAGTATTTTATTTTCGTTATTAGTGTTAAGAAATTTATTTCTTTTAAATATATTTTGTTGTAATTTTTGTTAAAATTATTGATTATTGAAAATAACAAATAAGAGAGAATTACAAATGGATAAAAATACATTATTTCTTTACTTATTAGAAAGGTAAGGGATGAGATTAATAGGAAAATTAAAGTAAATGTAGAGTTTGCTGGTTCTAAAAAAATTAATAAAATTATTATGATTAGAAATATTGTGATTGATATAAGATTAATTTTTGTTTTGTGGTCAAGAGAATGCATGTCAATATTAATATTGAGCGCTTTTTTTAGATTTTTAAAATTTATATTTTTGAACTTGTTTTCAACATAAAGAAGTTTTTTATCTGCTATGTTGAAAAGATTGGGCAGTTTTTTTAAAAATATATTTTTCCTCAGATCAAGGTTGTTTAGCTTGCTTACTTCATTTATTGTTATTGTTTTATTTTCAGGGAAGTCTAAAATGTCAATTTTAGTTGTGTATTCTGAGATTGTTTTATACCCTTGTGAATTTATATATTCATTAGCGGTTTTTAGATCGGCTTCATTTGCAAAGTATAATGGTTTGTAATCTCCAAATTGAGCTAAATCGCAGGAATTGATAAGCGGTATTGTTGCAATTAGACATAAAAAACTTAAAAAACGCACCATTTATTTTTTCCTTATGCTACAAACAGCATACAATATATGCAGATACTATTCCTATTATTATGCCCGTTAGAACCTCTTTCTTTTTATGTCCTTTGACCACTTTTATTTTTGTTGTGTCAATTTTTATTTCTTTTTTTAATTTTTCTGATAATGCGTTCAAATATTCTGCTTGAACTCCAGACATATATCTTACTCCGAAAGAATCTCTTATTGTAATAAGGGCAAAGGCAAGAGCTATTATAAAATTTGTATCTATTCCTTCAGTTAATGCAATTGAGGTTGAAAGAGCAGTAACTGTTGATGAATGACTGCTTGGCATGCCTCCTGTTTCTAGGAAAATTTTTTTTAAAAGATGTGCTGGAGTTAATTTTAACTTTCTTGTTTTTACGGTTTGGATACTATATTTGATTACTTGAGCAGAAATTCCTGATAAAAGACAAGATAAAAAAAGCTTATTTGTAAGCAATGCCCTTATCATTATAAACCCCCTTTTATATTGCGAATTTGCCAGCTTTTATTATTGTGTATTCTTTTCCATTTTTGCTCACACCAATGACATTCAAGTCGTCGCTTCCAATCATTAAATCCGTATGTATTAATGAAACGTTGCATCCGTAAGTTAGTTTATTGGTGTCAGTTTTTAAATCTTCTTCGTTGCTTAAACAAGATGGATATGCAGCTCCCAGTGCTATGTGGCAACTTGCATTTTCATCGTATAATGTGCTGTAAAAAATAAGATTACTTTGATAAATAGGGGAACTGCTGTCAACTAGTGCTACTTCTCCTATATATTTTGCTTGAATGTCGGTTTCGATGTGCGATTTTAATATTTCTTGTTGCTTCTCATCATTACAGCCAAAGTCAACTACTTTTCCATTTTCAAATTTTAACCATATTCCAGATATTAGTGTTCCAAGCACCATGACGGGGCGGGTGGTATATACAATTCCTTTTGTTTTTTTGTAGTTTGGAGTTGTAAAAACTTCTTCTGTTGGTATATTGGCATTGAATTCTATTTCTGTTCCTTTAACTTTTTCGCTTCCACCGGTCCATAGAGAAGTTTCAAGTAGGTATACTTCCAAGTTTGTTTTTTCGTTTTTAAAGATAACCTTTTCTAGGTTAAGTTCATTTAATATTTTGCATCTTTTGTGAAGTTTTTCTCCATGGGATTCCCATTTTTCTATTGGATTTTCTTTATCAAGTAATAATATTTTCTTTTGTATTTCGAAAAATTCTTCTAAAGTTTTATTTCCTTCTTTTTTATTTAAAACTTTAGAAGCCCATTTTGGACCTGGTGAGCAAACAACACACCAGGCTATTTCGTTGCTCATTATTGCTTGCGATAATTTTTTGCTTGCTAGATTTAAGGCTTTTTGATAAATTGACATTTTTTGACCAATGTCCTCTTTTAATGCTTCAAAATTTTCTGTATCATCGACGTTTATTCTTGCCCATTTATCTTGAACCATTTCTTCTAAGAAGCTCTTCTCAGCATTTGGAATGAATTCTAAGCTTTCCTCTTGTGAGAATTTTAATCTTGATTTTAAAATATCAATGTCTTTAATATTTAGCTTGACATATTTAGCTCCATGTTCATAGGCCTTTTTTGCTAATATTTTCAAAAAATTGTAATTTTCGATTGAACCTTGAATTAAAACACATTGATTTTTTTGTAAATTAATTCCTTTTAAAATTATAAGTTCTGCATATTTTGTTAAATCTGTCTCCATTTATTCCTCCTGAATAGGTTCTTCTAAAACATTCTCATTAATGTAATTTGCAACAGCTTCTTCGTCATTTGTCCCTATTACTTCCAAGTAAGGCAGCATTGCTTTTAATCTATAATTTGCATTTCCCATTAGTAATCCCTTTTTTACATTTTCTAACATATCAGTATCATTAAATCCATCTCCAAAAGCTATGGTTTCGCTTAAATCAATGTTGATAGTTTTAAGAACTTCGCTTAATGCATTTCCTTTTGAGACTTTATGATCTACAATTTCTAGCGAATTTGGAGTAGAAAGGTATGCATTTATTTCTCCTTTGTATTTTTCTAAAATCATTGCTTCATATTCTATTAGGCTTTCTTCTCTGCCAGCTAATATTATTTTTGCAACATTTTCAAAATTTTTAAGCTCACTAAAGTCTTTAATTTCTATAATTTTATTGATTGGACTGACTATTTCATGCCTAAAGATATTGGATTCTTTTTTAAATTTTTGGCATTGATCAATTGCAATTTTAGTTTTGATGTCAATATTTAATTGATCGTCGTATTGATCTGCTTTATGTAGAAAATGAGGTATGTGGCCAAATTTTTCGTCTCTTAAATTTAAAATTTTCTTTACCACTTCAGGAGATAAATTATGACTTTTTATTAATTTCCATTCTTGATTGTAAACTTTTGCTCCGTTTAATGTAATAAAAAATGAAACTTGCAGTTGATCTATTTTTTTTGTAATTTGAGTGATTTCATTCTTACTTCTTCCTGTTGCGATTACGAATTTCTTTTTTTCTTTTGTTAATTTTTTAATTACAAGTTCTGTAAATGCTCCAATACAGCTTTTTGATAGTAAAAGAGTGCCGTCAAGATCAGAGGCAACCGCTTTAATATTTTTCATATTTTATCCTTTAGGAGTTAATTTCAAGCTAAATTATATCAAATATATTTTTTTTTTTAAATTGAAAATTATTTGGTATACTAGTATTATTAGGGTTGTATAAAGGGGATTTTTTTGGATATTAATAAAAGATTAGCTTTGCTTAGGGATCATATGAGAGAAAGTGGGGTTGATGCGTATTTGGTAGCAGGTTATGATCCTCATTTTAGTGAATATTCTCATGAAAGGTATAGTACTCGCAAATTTATTACAGGCTTTTCTGGTAGCTTTGGTACGGTAATTGTAACATTATCCAAAGCTGTTCTTTTCACGGATGGTAGATATTTTTTACAGGCCGATCAAGAACTTAAGGGAACCGAAGTTGTATTAATAAAGCTTGGAGTAAAAGGATTCCCTGACATTTTTACGTATATAAATTTAAATCTCCAAGAATCAAAGCTTGGAATTTACTCTGATGAGATTAGTATAAAGTTTTATAAAGAGCTGTCTGAAAAATGTAAAAATACACATATTAAGGTTTTAAATCAAGATCTAATTGATTTAATTTGGAAATCTAGACCCCAGATTGAGTTTAGTAATATAGTTGAATTGATTGATGCTGAGAAGAATAATAAAAGAGTTGAAAAAATCAAGTCTATTTGTTTAATCTTAGAAAAAAATTTGGCGGATTTTTATGTTATTACCGCTCTTGATGAGATTGCTTGGATATTGAATTTAAGAGGGGCAGATGTTAAAAAGTCTGCATTGTTTTATTCGTTTCTTTTAATATCTAGGAACAAAGATCGAAAAAATGTTCTTTTTATTGATACAAAAAAACTTGATTCAAGAATTAAAGAAATACTTGGAATGGAAAATTTTGAAATAGATTCTTATAGTAATTTTTACTGTTTTCTAGATCGAATAAAGCATGAAGGTAGATTTTTTGTTTCATTTTCTACTAATATTAGAGTTTTGAAAGTTCTCGGCGAGTCCAATATTATTTTTGGAGAGACTATTATAAGCAATCTTAAGGCAGTAAAAACCGATTATGAACTTCTTAAGATGAAAGAAGCGCATATTGTCGATGCTATTTGTCTGATTAAATTTTTACGTAAATTTAAAAGTCTAAGTAAGGTCGAATTGGCTGAGTTAGATGAAATAGATATTGCTGATATGCTTTTACATTTTAGGGAATCGAGTAAAGATTTTTTTAGTTCTAGTTTTGATTCAATAGTTGGCTTTAAGGAAAATGGGGCTTTTCCCCATTATAAGCCCAAGAGAGGTAAGAAAATAAATACTAAAGGTCTTCTTTTGATTGATTCTGGAGGTTCTTATTTTGGACTTGGTACTACAGATGTTACAAGAGTTTTTCTGGTAGGGAATGCTTCTGATGAGGAAAAGCGTGACTATACTTTGGTTCTTAAAGCTTTCATTAGCCTTGCTTCTTTAAAGTTTCCATATGGATCTTCGGGGGCTTTTCTTGATGGAATTTGTAGATTGCCGCTTTTAAAAAATGAATTGAATTTTATTCATGGTACTGGACATGGTGTTGGATTTTTCCTTAATGTTCATGAACTTCCAGTTTCGATTAGTCCTGATTCTAACTATTCTTTTAAAGGTTCTGAGGTGGTTTCAATCGAGCCCGGTCTTTATAAAACATTTAGTCATGGAATAAGGATTGAAAATTTAGTTTTTGTAAAGCAAGCTTTTACAAACGACTTTGGAACTTTTTTAGAGTTTGAAAATTTAACTCTTGTTCCTTTTGAAAAAGAGTTGATAGTAAAAGAAATGCTTTCAGAAGATGAATTAAATTATATCAATAATTATCATGAATGCATATTTTTAACTTTAAAAGAGCATTTTAATGATGAATGGGAGTTAGAATTTTTAGCAAAGCTGACAAGTAAAATATGAGATTTATAATTGCATTTTTAATGATTTTAAATCAAGGATTTTCAGACTTGTTTTCTTTGTCGGAAGATATTATTTTTGAGGGCTCTTATGAGATTGCAATTAAAAAAGCCCAAAAATTGGATAAAAATGTTTTAATTTTGGTTGGCAGAGATATTAAGGAAAATCTAATAAAGAATTTTTTAAATTCTTTTAAAAATGATGAAATTATTAACACGGTATCTAAAAAAAATGTTTTCTTAGTTATCGATAAGGATAATGAAATTTTTAATAAAATTAATCTACAAAAAAGCCCCACTATTTTTTTTGTAGATTCTAAAAATGAGCAAATAAAGGCAGCTTATGTGGGAACTATTTTGAGTAGTATTCAATTTGATAAGGATTTTTTGAGCTATCTTATGGGGGCTATAAAATCAACAAGTGTTCTAAAAAAGCAAAAAAATTATGAAATTAATACTATTGACGAGAAGATCTTTTTTTATAAAACATTAAAAGGTGATTGGCGATTAAAGTTTGATGGTAAAGACAGAAAGCTTGTTCTTTTTGATACAGATCTTAAAGAATTTTTAGTTTTTAAAGATATTGATGAAAACAAGCTTTATGCTATTCCTAAGTCCAGGACTGGTAATATTTATTTTTCATTATTGGGAAATGAGGAATGGAAGCTTTTTGGAAAAATAAAATAAGTGTCTTTTTTTTGAAAGAGGGATGAGTTTTTATGGAAATGATATTTTATCCTAATGATTTGCTTCGTGTTAAGACAAAGCAAATCGATAATATTGATGACAAGATCAGAGATTATGCAAAAAAGATGATAGAATTAATGGACATTAGCGGTGGAGTTGGACTCGCTGCTCCTCAGGTAGGCCTTGATTTGTCACTTTTTGTAGTTAGAGAGAATAAAATGGCAAGGCCTTTGGTTTTTATTAACCCTTTAATAACAGAGACTTCTTATGAGCTTAATTCTTACAAAGAAGGATGTTTAAGTATACCAGGAGTTTATTATGATTTAATGAGGCCTAAGGCTATTGTTGTAAATTTTTATGACGAGAATGGAAAATCTTTTACTATAGAAAATTCTGATTTTTTGGCAAGAATTATTCAGCATGAAATGGACCATTTAAATGGAGTTCTTTTTATTGATTATTACGAAAAAAGGATAAAAAATAAATTGTTAAAGCCTTATATGAGAGAAAGAGGTCTTAAAGCAAAATGAAAATATTTTTTATAAGCTCTTCTTCTATTGCTTTAGAAGTTTTAAAGGAAGTTATAAAGCATTATGAAGTGGTGGGAGTTCTGACCTTGCCTGATAAGCCTAAAGGCAGAGGGCAGAAGTTAAGTCAAAATGTAATAAAGGTGGAGGCTATTGCTAAGGATATTAAAGTTTTTGATCCCTTGACTCTTGATGATAATATATTAAATCTAATTAGAGATTTGAATCCAGATTTAATGTTAGTTTTTTCTTATGGCAAGATATTTAAAAAAGAATTTTTGGATATTTTCCCAAAGGGGTGTATCAATGTTCATCCTTCTCTTTTGCCCAAATATAGAGGTGTTTCTCCGATTCAATCTGCAATTTTAAATGGTGATTCTGTTAGTGGTATTACTATTCAGAGTATGGCTTTGGAAATGGATAGCGGTAACATTTTAGTGCAAAAAAAATTTAAAATAAGATCTTATGATACAAGTTATGATATTTCAAAGCTTGTATCAAGTCTTAGTCCAAGCCTTGTTTTGGAGGCTTTAGAAAAAATTAGTAAAGGTTTTGTGGGGATTCCTCAAAAATCAAGTGAAGCTACTTTTTGTTCTTTTTTTAAAAAAGAATTGGGATTTATAGATTTTAATTTAAGTGCATTTGAGATTAAAAACAGAATTAACGCATGCAATCCTTGGCCACTTGCAAGAGCTAGGCTTAATTATAGCGACATTATTTTTCATCGTGCTGATTTTTTGAAAATAGATTTATATAAAGAGAGAAAAGTAGGAGAAATTGTTGATTTTGATTCTGAGAAAGGATTATTTGTTAATACTGGTGAAGGAATTCTTTTGCTCTTAGAAGTTCAAAGACCTGGAAGAAAGGTTTTAGATTTTAAGTCTTTTTATAATGGGAGTAGACAGCTAATAGGACAAGTGTTTTCTTAAATAGGAGGGATATATTAGTTTCAATAATAATGACAATCTAGAAAATAAATTTTCTAATGCAGATGAATTGCTTGAAAGTAAATTGGATTTGGCTCAGAGTTGCAAAAATTGTAATAATGAAATGTTGATTTTGCCTAAAACTACGATCAAGGCATTGCTTTTGGTTATTTTTGGATCTTTAATTGTTTCTTTTGCAATTTTCTTTATGGTTTTAGAAAATAAAGAGATTACAGTTGTTCCGAATCTTTATTCTCTTACTATTGAAGATGCTATTATTGAATTACAAAGAAAAGAGTTGATTCCTCATATTGAATTTAAATTTTCTTCAAGTGCTCTTGACAAAGGAAGAGTGATAGAACAGGGACCAAAACCGGGAACTGTTTTAAGGCATAGCAATAAGGTTATAATTTTCATTAGCAAAGGGGCTATAATAAATAGAGTTGATAGTTTTATTGGCAAAAACATTGACGATGTTATCATCAATTTAAAGGCTAATTCTTTTGATAATTCCAAATTACTTTACCATATTGTTAAGCCCCTTGAGGTTGAAAGCGAATTGCCAAAAGGTATAATAATTCGTCAAAATCCGTCACCAGGTAGTCAAATATCAAGTTTAACAGATCTTCAGTTTTTAATTAGTAAGGGTAAAGATCATTTAGAAAAATATGTTAAAAATTATATTGGAATTTATTATAAGGATGCGATTGCTTCTCTTCTGAACGATAGTATTAGTTTTGACATTGATTTGGTAGATAAGGACGATTTTGGAAATGTTGTTTTTCAGTCTATTCCACCTGGAACTAAAATAAGCGAATCAGATAAAATTTTAATTACTATTGCAAAGCCTAAGGTTGATAATAAAATTGTTTTTGGAATTTTGAATTATAAATTAAGGCAACATCCATCTTATGTTGATATGTCTGTTAGGTTAAAAGGTTCGGATGGTGAAAATTCTTTGATTTATTTCTTTAAATCGAAAGGAGGGTTGATTAAATTGCCCTATGAGGCTTACAAAGGCTCTACGATTGAACTTTATATTTATGACAAGCTTTTCAATCAAACAGTTATAAATTGATTATATGTTAATTAGTTTCGATACAGTAATAATGGATGCAGCAAGTATGGCCGTTTCAGTTCTTAGGATATTTGGAGATATATTGTAAGAGGAAAAATTATATTGCGTTATTAGCTGTTTTTCTTTTTCTGTAAATCCTCTCTCAGGTCCTACAATAATGGTTGCATTTTTTACTTGTTCGATATCAATTAAATTTTTTTTGCTATTTTTTTCAAGCAATATTTTTATTCCAAAATTTTTTTGTTTAATATATTGAAGACTGTCTTTCAAATTTTTCATAATTTTTATTTTTGGTAAGTACGTTATTCCTCCCTGCATCGCTCCTTCTATTAAATGTTTTTCGTAATCATTGTTTTTAAAAATTTTAGAATTTAAATATGATTTTTCAGTAAGCTTAGTATTGAAAAAAATTATTTCGTATATTCCAATACTAGCAAGTTCTTTTATGATTCTCTTGGCAACAATTGGTCTTATTATTCCAATTAGTACATTTAATTTTTTGAGTTTATTAGATTCCCCTATTTTAAAGATGTTATTGAAAAATAGTTTTTTATCTTTTTTGTAAATGCAATGGTAAATGTTTTTTTCTCCAAGAATGCCAAATTTAAATTTGTCGTTATCTTTTAATTTTAAGATTTTAACAAGATGTTCTGCTCTAGTGTCATTGAGTGAAATTCCTATTTTAAATTCATTAAAAGTTATTAACATTAGATTCATTTTATAATTCCTTATTATTAATATTGTATTTGTGATATAATTTTAAGTCGATAGGGGGCATGTAGAATATATGGCTATTTCTTTAACCAAAGAACATTTTGTTACTAAAATTTTTGATTATAAGAATAATAAAGAGTGGAGTTTTAGAGGCGAGAGACCTGCTATAATTGATTTTTATGCCGATTGGTGTGGTCCATGTAAAATGCTCTCTCCGATTTTTGAAAAACTTTCTAAAAAGTATGGGAATAGTATTGATTTTTATAAGATAGATACAGATAAAGAACAAGATATTTCTTCTGCGCTTGGAGTGCAAAGTCTTCCAACTATTCTTTTTATTCCTATTGATGGCAAGCCAAAGGTTTCTGTTGGCTTTTTGCAAGAAGATGCTTTTGAAAATATAATTAAGGATTTTTTTGGTTTTTAGTTTGCAAAATAAAATAATTCAATGCCATGGCAAGCAAATTATTTTATAAGTTATATATGGATTATTCTAGGGTATAGTTAATTTGTCCAAATCTGATTTGAATTTATTGATAGAAAATATTAAATTTGAACATTTTAGTGTTTTTTATGATTTTATTTTATCTGTTTTAAATACTCTTTCTATTAGTGATTTTGAACTTTCAGTTATTCTTTGTGATAATGCTTATATACAAAAATTAAATAATAAATTTAGAAACAAGAACGAGCCAACCGATGTTCTTTCTTTTAATTATAATGAACTTAGCGAAGATTTGGTTGATGGTATAAACTATAAAATACAAGGAGATCTTATAATATCTTTTGAATATTTAAAATTTAGTGCTCAAGAGTTTAATGTTGAAATTTATGAAGAACTTCAACGTGTTACTATTCATGGAATTTTGCATTTAATGGGATATGAACATGAAACTAATGATTTTCAAAAGGAAGGTATGTTGATTCTTCAAGAAAATATCTTAAGAAAAAATAAAAGGGTATTTTAGATGTTGGGATTTTTTAATTTTAAAAACAAGAAGAAGAAAGGAAGCCCAAAAAATGATCTTGAAGATAAGTCGAATATTGAAACTTCTTTGGTAAAAAATTTCAATGCTCTTAAAGAGACTATTGTAAAAGAGATTATGATTCCTAGGATAGGAGTTATATTTGTTGATTACGCTAAGAGTAAGGACGAGCTTTTAAAGGTTGTAACATCTAGCAGTCATTCAAGATTTCCTGTGTATCATGGCACTATTGACAATATTGTTGGGATAATCCATACAAGAGATGTGCTATTGCACATGTGTAAAAAAGATTTCTACGAAATAGATTTAAAAGATATTATGCGAAAGGTTATGTTTGTTCCTGAAAGCAAAAAAACAGACTCTCTTTTAAAAGAATTTCAAGAAAATCATGTACATATTGCAATTGTAGTTGATGAGTATGGTGGGGTTTCAGGGCTTGTGACGCTTGAAGATATTCTTGAAGAGATAGTGGGTGACATTCAGGATGAATTTGACAATGAGCTTGATGAAATAGTTCGTCTTGATGATGGGTCTTATCTTTGTGATGCGAGAATTTTAATAGAGGATTTAAATGAAAAGCTTAATTTAAATTTGCCAAATGGAGACTTTGATACTCTTGGCGGTTTCGTTTATGATCTTTTTGGGAGGATTCCTTTGAAAAATGAAAAGGTAGAATATAGTAATTTGGTTTTTTCAATTAAAAATATGCATCAAAGAAATATTAAAGTGATAAAGATTTCCGAGAAGGAAGGTTTATGAATTTTAATAGATTTTTTATATTATTCCTTTTAAATTTTAGTGTTCTATTGGGCAGTGATACCACAGCATTAGGGCATTATCAAAAGGCCCATGAGTACTATTTATCTAAAAGGTATTATGATGCTATTGATGAACTTGTTGAGGCTATAAAAATTAATCCCAATTATTATGAAGCTTATAAATTTATTGCATCAATTTATTATTCTCTTAAGATATATACTCAAGCGCAATTTTTCATAGAGAAAGCTTACAAAATGTCTAACGAAGACACTGAATATAAAATTCTTTATGCAAATATATTGTTAAAAAATAATAAAATTGATCAAGCAAAAAAAATCTATTCTGAGATTTTAGTTAAACAGAGAAATAATATTGATGCTTTGGTTGGACTTGCTTCGATTTTTGAAAAAAATGGATTGTTCATAGCTGCTGCTAATTATTATTTATCTATTCTTGATTACAGTCAAAATAATTATAGTGCATTTGAACATCTTGTTGATATTTATCAAAGGCTAGGAATGCATGACAAGATTAGACATTTGATAAATAAAGTTAGGGTAAATTTTTTATCTTTCCCAGATTTTCATAAAAGAGTAGCTGAATTTTACATTAGTAGTAATAACTTGGGGCTTGCCGAAAAGTATGCTTTAAATTATTTGGCTTTAATTGAAAGTTCTTACAAAGATTTTGGAGTTGTTGATGCATATCGATTGCTTGCGCTTGTTTATTTGCATGAATTTAAATATGAAGATGCAATAAATGCATTACAGAATGCTATTTTGGTTGATAAAGATTCTGATGAACTTTATTATTTATTGGGATATTCTTATTTAAAATTTGGGAATGTTGAAAAGGCTGTTTTAAATTTGGAGCGGGCTAAAGATCTTAAAAAAGATTTAGAATTTTATAATATTGCTCTTGAGGAGAGTTTTTTTGCATCTAATTTTAGAAATTTTTTGGAAAATAATTCCAATGCTAAAATTTCTAAGCATTATGAAAATGAAGGGTTTAAAGCTTTTAAATCTTTAAATTTAAACAAAGCATTGTTTAATGCAAAAAATGCTGTTGATATTTGGCCTGATAATGATAGTGCTAGATTTTTGCTTTCAAAAATCTATAAGCTTATGAATTTAGATATTATGGCTTATGAGCAGCTTTTTTATTTGGTAAAACAGAGAAATTCTACAGATTCTAGAATTTTGGATTTTTATGATGTTGTGTCTTTTGATGTTAGAAAGTCTTTATTTTATAAATATGGATATAAAAGTATTGCTGATTTTAATAAGCTTTATGATGACAGAATGGTTTATAGGATGGCTATTTTCACTCAAAGTGAGAATAAGTTTTTTGGGGCAAACGATTTGATATTAAGATTTGCTGAAAGGGTTCTTGAGCGTAATTTAAATATAGAAATAGTTAACTATAATTTTGATTACAATAAAAATAGAGATTATTTGATTAATAATTTTTCAGAAGGATTTTCTTATTCAAGAAATAATAATTTGGATTTATTTTTAATTTTTGATTTTAATGCAGATGTTTTAAAAAATACAGCTACTTTGGCGGTGAATGTTTTTTCAGGGAAAACAGGAATTAAGGTTACTTCTTTCTCTTATGATGTGGGAGGTGCTAATTATTTAAGTAATGCTTTAAATTCTCTTTCTAAAGATTTTCATGATTATTTGCCCAAAAAAGGAAAGATCCTTCAAATTAAAAATGATGATGTTCTTATTAATCTTGGTCAAGTAAGCGGTGTTGTAAATGGAGATATTTTTTTAATTCTTAAAGAAGGTGCTTTAAATAATGGTGCTAGAGATTCTGGTTTTATTGTTTACAAAAAATCAGATATTTTGGGGGAGATTTTAATTGAAGATATAAGTGATTATATTTCTAGAGGTACTATAAAATCTTCTACTTTTTTAAAAGATTATATTCAAGAGGGAGCCACTGTGCTTGTAAAAAGATAGTTTGACACTTGTTGTTAATTTATGATTTAATAATTCTAGTAAGAATAAAATCAAAAAAAATCGGAGGATTTTGTATGAAATTGGCTATTAATGGTTTTGGTCGTATTGGTAGAAATGTTTTTAAGATTGCTTTTGAAAGAGGAATTGATATTGTAGCAATAAATGATTTAACAGATCCTAAAACCCTTGCACATCTTTTAAAGTATGATTCTACTTTTGGAGTATATAATAAAAAAGTTGAGTCAAGAGATGGTGCTATTGTTGTTGATGGAAGAGAAATAAAAATTATTGCTGAGAGAGATCCAAAAAATCTTCCTTGGGGAAAGCTTGGAATTGATGTTGTAATTGAATCAACAGGTGTTTTTTCATCAGCAACTAGTGATAAGGGGGGGTATCTTGATCACGTAAGTCATGCTGGAGCCAAGAAAGTTATTTTAACAGTTCCTGCCAAGGACGAAATTAAAACAATAGTTCTTGGTGTAAATGATCAGGATATTAATTCTGATTTAAAAGCCGTATCAAATGCTTCATGTACAACCAATTGTTTGGCACCTCTTGCGAAAGTGCTTCATGAATCATTTGGAATAGAACAAGGACTTATGACAACTGTTCATGCTTATACAAATGATCAAAGAATTTTGGATCTTCCTCATTCTGATCTTAGACGAGCAAGGGCTGCTGCACTTTCTATTATTCCAACTTCAACCGGTGCTGCAAAAGCCGTTGGACTTGTTTTGCCTGAACTTAGGGGAAAGTTGAATGGGACTTCAATGAGAGTGCCTGTACCAACAGGTTCAATTGTTGATTTTACGGTTCAACTCAAGAAAAAAGATGTTACAAAAGAAGAGATTAATTCTGTTCTTAGAAAGGCATCAGAAACACTCGAGCTTAAAGGTATCTTAGGGTACACTGAAGATCCGATTGTATCTTCAGATATAAAGGGAAATTCCCATTCTTCTATTGTTGATGGTCTTGAGACAATGGTTCTTGAAAATGGATTTGCAAAGGTGTTGTCATGGTATGATAACGAGTTTGGATATTCTACAAGAGTGGTTGATCTTGCTCAAAAATTAGTAAAATAAGTAGAAATGCTTGTAAGGTAATAAAATAAAATGTCAATAAAAACAGTAAAAGATTTTAATAGCTTTGCGGGCAAGCGAGCTTTAGTAAGGTGTGATTTTAATGTTCCCCTAAAAGAGGGGAGCATTAGCGATGATACTAGAATTAAGGCTGCATTGCCTACAATAGAGTATCTAAAAGAAAGAGGGGCTAGGATTGTACTTGTAAGTCATTTGGGTAGACCAGAGGGCAAGAAAAATCTTAAGTACTCTCTTAAACCCATTGCCAATAGATTGTCAGAGCTTTTAGGTCAAGATGTCAAGATGCTTTCTGATTGCATTGGAAGCGAAATTGTAAATAATACTTTGCAAATGAAGGATGGCGATGTTGCATTGCTTGAAAATGTAAGATTTTATGCAGAAGAAGAGAAAAACGATAAAAGTTTTGCAAAAAAACTTTCTGAGAATGGAGATGTTTTTGTAAATGATGCCTTTGGAGCAGCTCATAGAGCTCATGCTTCAACCGTAGGTGTTTCTGATTATTTGCCATCTGTTGGTGGATTTTTAATGGAAAAAGAAGACAAATTTCTTGGGGAAGTGTTAAAAAATCCCGAAAGGCCATTTGTTTCGATTATTGGTGGGTCTAAGGTTTCTTCAAAGATTGGAGTACTAGAATCACTTTTATCAAAGTCAAATGTAGTTGTGATTGGTGGTGGAATGGCTTATACTTTTTTACATTCCAAAGGATATTCTATAGGTAAATCTCTTTTAGAGATCGAATATATTGATATAGCTTCTTCTTTTCTAAAGAAAGCAAAAGAGTTAGGTGTTGAAGTAATTTTACCACTTGATCACGTTGTAGCGGACGATTTTAATAAAAATTCTACTCCTGAATATATTGATTCTTTTAATATTCCTGAAAACAAGATTGGCATGGATGTTGGAGTTAATACTTTAAAAGAAATTGAAAAGGTTGTAAAAACCGCCAAGACTGTAATTTGGAATGGTCCCCTTGGTGTATTTGAATTTGATTCATTTTCAAAAGGAACTGCCAAGGTTGCTGAAATGGTAGCATCTTGCTTGGGTTTAACTATTGTTGGTGGTGGAGATTCTGTTGCAGCTGTTAATAAATTTAGTTTATCTGATAAGATCACTCATGTTTCAACAGGTGGCGGTGCTTCACTTGAATATCTTGAAGGGAAGATTTTGCCAGGTATTAAGGTTTTGGAGAAGTGAAGTGAGAAAAACGTTTTTAGCGGGAAATTGGAAAATGCATTATACGAGCGCAGAAGCTTCTATTGTTGCAAAAGAAATTGCAGCTGGAGTTAAGGCTTTAAAAGATGATTTTGTAATAATGATAACTCCCCCATTTACGGCTTTGTCTAAGGTTTCAGAATGTATTAAGGGCAGTAATATTCTTCTGGGTGCTCAAAATATGTCTTATATGGAAAGTGGGGCAAGAACAAGCGAAATTTCACCTTCGATGCTTTTAGAATTTGGAGTAGAATATGTTATACTTGGTCATTCTGAATGTAGATTGTATTTGGCAGAAACAGATGAAATAATAAATAAAAAGATTCGTGCAGGGCTTAAGCATTCCTTTAAGTACTTAATTCTTTGTGTTGGAGAAACTCTTGATGAAAGAGATTCTGGAAAAACTTTAGATGTTGTTTTAAATCAGGTTAAAAAGGGTTTAGATTGTGTTTCTGAATCAGATATTAAAAGAATAATTTTAGCTTATGAACCTGTTTGGGCAATTGGAACGGGCAAGACCGCAACTAAGGAGGAAGCAGAAGAGGTTCATAAAGCAATTAGGCTTGAGATTATGAAGCTTTATTCAAAGTCAGTTTCAGATAATGTTATAATTCAGTATGGAGGCTCTGTTAATTCAAACAATATAAAAGAGCTTATGAATCAGCCCAATATTGATGGTGCGTTAATAGGTGGAGCATCTTTGAAGGCTGAATCTTTTTTATCTATAATTAATAATAGTTTTTAGTTAAGAGGTTTATTTTGGGTTTAGTTAGATTTTGTATTTTTATGATTTTTGTTATTGTTTCGATTTTTATTATCCTTTTAATTTTAATTCAAGATGAGCAGGGTGATGGAATAGGCGGTGTTTTTGGAGGTGGTAGTTCTTCTATTTTTGGGGCAAAGTCTTCAAGCGTTGCTGTAAAAATTACTGGATTTTTTATAGCGTGCTTTTTTGTCTTTGTAGTTTTGTTATCTTTTATGAATACTAGAAGAGCAGATAATAGCTTTTTAGATGATATAAAGACGGAGAATAAGAATAGTTCGACTTTCTGGAATAATGAGAATAATGAATCAGATACTAATATTAATGAAATTAAAGAAAAAGATATGAAAGAGAAATAATTTAAATTGATTTCCGTTGTATTATGTTATGAGTGGTATTTATGTAATATAAAATTCTTTTATGTAAAAGAATTTTATATTACAACTATTATATTGAATTTATCAATTTTATTGAAAGTTTATTTCATCTTTATTGTGTTTTTTCAAATAGTTTAAAGCATTGCTAAAATGGTTCGATCCCAAAAATCCATTGTTTGCTGAATATGGAGATGGGTGACTTGTTTCAAGGATTAGATGCTTTGATGGGTCAATTAGTTTTTTTTTACTTCTTGCTAAATTGCCCCAAAGCATAAATACAATATTTTTCAAATTTTTGGAAATTATTTTTATTACTTCATCTGTGAAAATTTCCCACCCAATAGCTTTGTGAGAAGAAGGTTTTCCTTCTTCGACAGTTAAGATTGTATTTATTAGAAATACACCTTGAATTGCCCATCTTTTTAAATCCCCATTTGGGATGGTTTTTATTTTTAAACTTCTTTCTATTTCTTTAAATATGTTTTGCAAGGAAGGCGGAATTTTTATTTCTGAATCTACAGAAAAAGCAAGTCCATTTGCTTGATTTTTTCCATGATATGGATCTTGTCCAATTATTACCACTTTTATGTCTTTAAATGGTAAAGAATTAAAAGCATTAAATATAAGTTTTGGAGGAGGAAATATTTTTCCTACTTTTGTTTTATATTCATGTTTTATAAATTCCACAAGCTTTTTAAAGTATTCTTTGTTAAATTCATTTTTTAAAACCTCTTTCCAAGATTCTTCAATTTTTACTTTCATTTTTGTATTATATAAAAAATAGTTGGTAATTTGAAATACATTAAAGGACGACTTTACTATTTTTAAAATTTGATTTTTATTATGTATTGATTACTTGTTGAATGAAGTTGAGAAATTAAATTTGATATTAAAACATGCAGACAGGTTGTTAAAAATTATCAATTTATTAAAAATTTTATTAATTCTTAAACCTCTCTTATTTTTTTCCAGGAATTTAAAAACAGATAAAAAAATGTATCGATTGTAATTATTGTTAATGTAATAATTAAGGAACCTTTTGTAAGTTGGATATTTTTTGTTTCGGGGTAGAATTTTAATATTGTATTTACTGATATTGAAACTAGTGAATTAGCTAAGTATCCAGAAATTAGTCTTGATAGAGGATGAATTATCCATAAAGATTTCATTTTTATTTGTTTAAAATAATCATATAGTAAGATGTTTATATATTGGGACAGAAAAAACACATACGTTCCAATTAATATTGTTAAAATGTATGTGAAGTTATTGAACAATATTTTAAAATGAATGTCTGAGGTGTCTAATTTATTATGATTGAATGCTGTCATAAAATTAATCATAATTGTAAAAGTTATGTTTAACAAAAGACCCAATATTACGGAGTTTATTGCGTCTTTTTTGCTGTATTTCTCTACCATTAGGTTTAAAGAGAATAATGCCGATAAAAAAGTAATACCTGACAAATTTAAGAATATTTCAAATGTTCTTAAATTGCTTAGTATTATAATATTTGATATTGTTGAAACAATTGCATTGAAACATAAAAGACCAGACTTTCCAAAAAATCGATAAAGAATTCCCAATGTTATATATGTAAAGAGAAACACTCCCATCCACAAGCTTAAATCAAACATATCGTTATTCATAGCATTCAATTATACCCGATTAATTATTTTAGATAAAGGTTTTTATTTATACAAATTAATTTTTTTATTTTTGAAGTTTTATATATTTTGCAAAATATATAAAAGGTGTTCCCAAAATTCCTGCCAAACCTTTAATTAGATATGTGGAAATTACTATGTCCAGAAAAGCTTGCTTTGGAAATACTTCAAAATAGGTTGCTATGCTTACAAAAATTATTGTATCTATTAAGCTACTTATTAGTGTTGATCCATTGGTTCTAAAAAATAAAAATTTAGGAAATTTTTTTTTAATAAGCTGATATAGGTATACATCATTTAATTGGGATACTAGGTATGCAACAAGAGAGGCTAATAGTAAAGCTGGTATTGAAGAGAAAATGTTTTCCAGGCTTTTAAAGTTTTCTTGAGTTCTGTTTGATATAAAGTGAATTTGTGCATTTGTTAATACTGCAAATACAATGAAGCTGATAAACCCAATATAAACGGATTTTTTTGAAGTTTTTTTTCCATAAAATTCTGAGAGAATATCTGTTGCAATATATGACGATGCATAAATAATGTTGCCCAATGTAGCATTAATTCCGAATATTGTAATTTGTTTTAAAACTTGAATGTTTGCTATAATAATTGCTACTGCAATCCATGCAAATAATCCGTTTTTTTTAAAAAAAAGGAATATAATGATTAAAAATGAATAAGTAGTAATTAGCATGGCAAACCATAAAATCTCATTAAACATAAAATTCTCTTTTAGTAACGTTAGATTTACTATTATAAAATTTTATTTTGGTTTTTGCAAATAAGATAGCATTGTTATTTTCTTAAAATTATGGTAAAATAGTATTTACATGAGGGGATGTTTTGGATTTGACTGAAAATGCTAATATTGTAAGTTGCAGGCAGAGGGAATCTCTTAAAACTTCTAAAATAAATGCAAAAAATAATAACTTTACAAGCTCAAACCTTGTAATGGCTGCTTAAGTTAGCAGGGAGTTTTGTTGAATTTGGCTTTGAGATTCACTTATACTCTTTTCGACATCGAAGCTTGCTTAAAAATATTTTCAAGTTGATTTTTAGGGACTTTTGTACTTGAGAGCAATTTGGCGGTTTGCTAGTATTTCCAAACCATATTGCTTAATAAAATGCTAGATAAGCTTGTAGAAGCTTATAGTATTGTTTTTAGGACGCGGGTTCAATTCCCGCCATCTCCATTTGCTTTATGTGTTTATTTATCTAAATTTAAAGGATGTGTAATTATTATTTAAAGCGTCCTATCGGAATCGAACCGACATCATTAGCTTGGAAGGCTAAGGTAATAGCCATTATACGAAGGACGCAAGACAATACTTTACTTATATAAAAAAAATCAATTTATGTCAATAAGATTTATTGTAATGTTTATTTTTAGCTAGTATTTTTTTTTTTAAATAAGTACAATTAATTTAACTTAAATGTAGTCAAGTGCAAAAACTTGTGTGGAGGAAATTGATGGGAGAGAGAGGGGAAGTATTCTCTGAGAAACTATTTACAGAGTCTGAGAGAACTTATTTTTTTAATGTCAAAGAAAATAGAAAAGGGGATTATTTTTTAAATATTGTAGAGAGCAAAAGAAGTCCAAGTGGAGATTTTGAAAGACATTCTATTTTTGTATATGAAGAAAATATAAGTGAGTTTGAATCCAATTTGCTTAAGGCAATAGCAGTTATTAAGCAGAAAGTGTCTACAGGATCTGTTAGCTCTTCTGCGAGGCATAATAAAGGGTATGGTGAATATGGAGAGAGATCTAAATTAGACGATTCTAAATTTCAGAAGAAATCTCATTTATCAGGTGGGCGATTTAAAAAGAAGGATTATTAAAAGGATTATTAATTTTTATTTTTTAAATTAGTTTAAAATTTTTTCTATGAAGGCTTAAAACCCCATATTTTTTTATTGCATTTTTATGTTCTTTTGTGGGGTATCCTTTATTTTTTTTGAGTAAATATAATGGATAAATTTTATCATATTCATCCATCAGTTTATCTCTTTTAACTTTAGCAATAATTGAAGCAGCTTTTATTTCGTCTATTATTGAATCCCCTCTAATTATTGCTTTAACAGTTTTTGCTGTTATTTTTGGAATAAATTTGCCATCTACAAATACTAAGCTGCAATTTAATTTTAGATTTTCGTATGCAGTTTGCATTGCAAGAAGAGATGCGTTGTGAATATTTATTTTTTCTATTGTTATGTTTGAAATTTCAGCGAATGCATAATATGAGTTTTCAAGTATTAATGAGGATAGATATTCCCTTTTTTCTTTTTTTAGTTTTTTAGAATCATCCAATTCTTTTATAAAGTTAGGTTTTTTTTTGAAAACTACAGCAGCACTTAGAATGGGTCCAAAAATACAGCCTCTTCCAACTTCATCTATTCCGCAAATCATAATTGGCCTTTTTATAAAAATATTTTTATTTATTATAATATGAAATTGTAGATTTATAAGTAATTGGTTTTTAATTTTAATTGGGAGTTAGTTTGGTTTTAAAAAAAATAGCACTCTTAGGATTTAAATCTTTTTTAAATAGACAAGAGTTTGAAATAGGTGAAAATTTAAGTTTTATTGTTGGTCCTAACGGATGTGGAAAGAGCAATCTTATTGATGCTGTGCGTTTTTGTATGGGGGAAGATAATTTAAAATTTTTAAGAGTTGAAGATATTTCTGATTTAATTTCTGTTTCAAAATTAGGAAAATCAAATTTTGCAGAAATAACTCTTTTTTTTAGTAACATTAACGGTGAAAAATCGACTTTGAATGGATTTGGAGAAAATTTTTATATTCGCAGGCGTCTTTATAAGGATGGCTCAAGTGAATACTATTTTAATAATAAAATTTTAAATTTTCAAGATTATAATAGACTTTTGAACAGGTTTCATTTTAAAAGATCGCCTTATATGTTTATAACCCAAGGTAAGGTTGAAGACATTTCTTTAGGGAGAAATGTAAATCTTAAATCTTTAATTGAACAGGCAAGTGGAATAGATGTTTTAAAAATTGAAGAAGAAGAGGCCTTGAAAAATTTTAAGCAATCTAATCAAAATTTATTATCTTTGTTAGCCTTGCAAGAAAGTTTAAAGCAAAAGTACGATAACATAAAAAATGTTTACCTTTTGAGAAAAAAACATCAAGATTCAGTTCAAAAATTAGAAGCTTTGGAAAAAACAATAACATTAAAAAAGCTTTTCAATATTAATTTTGATATTAATGTCTTAAAAAATGAATTAAATTTAGACGATTTGAGTAAATTTTTGTCTTCTAGTTTTAAGGAAAAGTTAGAATTTTATTCATTTAGAGAAAAAAATATTGCGAATAATATTCAAGCATTAGAAAAAGATCTTGAGTTTATGAAATCTAAAATTCTTGGACTAGAGATTAAGATTCAAAAATTAGAGCAAGAAAAGACTGTAAAGATGAATTTGGAAGATAAGTTTGTCAAGAGTAAATCTAAGTTTGAGGAGAAAAAAAAATCTATAAATAACGATTTATATCAATTAAATAGTTTGCTTAAAGAAAATAAAAAAGAATTTTTTTCTTTAAGTGACGAAATTAATAAATATACTAAAAGTTTTTTTGAACTTGTTGATTTAATTTTATCTGTGTTAAAGAGTGCTAAATCAGAAGAGTTTGTTTTGTTAAAAGAGAATATATTAGATTCTCTTAAACTTTTTGAAGAATCATTAAGTATAAAGTATATTAAAGAGATTAGAGTAAATTTAATCAAGTATATAAGCAAAGATGATAATCTTTTGGCTTTATTGAAGGATAAAATTGAGCCTGTTTTTGATCAAAATGTTAATTTGAAAAAATTCTTGCTTGAAAAAAATGCTTTAAAAGCAAATATTGCTAAGGAGATAACAAATATCGAGAGATTAATCGAAGAAAAGACACTCAAATTAAATGATGTATTAGGCGAGCTTGAGTATATAGAGCTTTCTAAATTTAAAAATTTGGACGAAATTAAACTCATAGATAGTAATTTAGAATTTTTATTTGAATCTAAGAATAGTCTTGATGAAGAGCTTAAAAATTTGTGTTTAAAGCTTGAAGGTTTAAATTTAGAAAAGAGCGATATTCAGCTTAATTTAAGCAATCTTATTGGTGCTTCAAAATCTAACAATGAGTCTTTTAAGGAGAAAGATTTGAGCTCTTTAGTTTTTTTTAATGATTTTAAAAAAACTAAATATTATGAATATATAAAAAAACAGACAGAGTACGAATTTCTTTTGAACTCTAATATGAGTATTAAGAATGAAATAGAAAATTTTAATATTTCTAATAAGATGTCTGATAAATTTGAATTAGAAGGAGATCTTGTAGCCAGGGATTTATTACGAAAAGAAATAGATGCAATCAATCTGGGCGATTATGTATTTTTCAATATTGATAAAGAATTTGATGAAACTAAGGATCGTTTTGAAAAAGTAAGTTTACAGGTGGAAGATTTAAAGCTTTCAAAATATTCATTACAAAAGCTTCAAAAAAAAATAAAAAATGAGATTTATAAAAAATTTAGAGAATCATTTGATGAGATTAATAAAAATTTTTCTTACTTTTTTAAAAAAATTTTCAAAGGAACCGCCATTCTTTTTTACAATGAAAATACTGATAATGTTGAGATTAGAATAAATTTTTCAAACAAATTTGTCAAAAACAATAATATGCTTTCAGGAGGTGAGAGTACTTTGGTTAGTATGGCTTTTGTATTTGCACTTTATTATTATTCTCCCGCTTGTTTTTGTATGCTTGATGAAATAGATGCGGCTCTTGATTTTGAAAATAGTAAAAAACTTTCTTTGCTATTAAAAGAATTGGGAAAAAAAATTCAACTTTTAGTAATAACCCATAATGCATATGTTTCTGAGGGTGGTGAAAATTTGATAGGTATTACACTTGATAATGGTGAAAGCAAGGTGTTTAATATATAATTAAGTTAGATTTAAGGAAATTAACATGCAAGATGGAAGGTTTAGTTTTAGAAAATATTTTTTAATTTTAATATTTTTGATTTTTATTGTTTCAGGCATTACTTATTTCTATTCAATACAAATGTTGGAGAAATCTCAAAGGTCTGTTGAAGACAATTTAGATGCTAAGGTTAAATTAGTTAATATGGAAGATTTTTATTTTGATTTAAATGAATGTCTGAATATGGATGATTTTTTTATTCCAAGACCTGATTATTTAAATGAAAATTTAAATAAAGATTTGGTTGTTGATGGGTTAATTAAAAATAAGTTTCTTGATGAGTATTTTTTTAAAGATCTTTGGATTAAAAAGGAAAATTTATTTAACATTGATATTGAGAAGGAGAATGAAAAATTAATAGATAAGATTTTAGAAATTTCCAAATGATTAAAAAATATTTGATTTATATAAGTTTGCTCTTTGTTGTTTTTGAAGTTTGTCCTGAGCCATCTTTTATAAGTCAGGGCAATTCGTATGAGCTTGATTTTAGCAATAGAGAAGTAGATATTAATGTAAATACTAATTCAAAGTTTAATCTTTCTTTTAAGGATGAGTCTTGGATTTACATCAAAAGCAATGAAAATAGAGCTTTTATTAACCTAATTGGAGAATCTTATGAAAACGGGGCTGTTTTTGCTTTTCAAACTTTTAAAAAGGAGGGCAAAATTAAGTTGATTTTCAGTTACCAAAATGTTAAGGATTCGATTGAATTTAATAAAATAATTATCTTGAAAATTACAAAGAATTTTGAAGCTGAAATTTCAAATGGTGGTGATGGTTCTGACGAGGATAGGGATATTAGAAGTAACAATAATCTTGAACTTAGAAGGGATGGTGTTAATAAGATAAGCTCTTTAGAGGTTATTGCCAGAGCTTTGAATTTATCTTACATAAATGATTACAAAGGAGCAATAGATTTGCTTAATAAGTATGATTTTAATGATGATAAATATATTTTATTGAAGGCAGAAATTTATTATAAAAATAGGGATTATTTAAAATCTTATGAAAATTATTTGAAATTGAAGAGCAAATGCTTTCAAAGCATTATTTTTGATCTAATTAAGCTTGGTATAGAATTAAATGTTAAAGAAGAGGTTTTAGAGGGTGCTAGATATTTAGTTGAAAAGAATATTGATTTTTCTGAGAGTATTTATCTTGACATCTTTGAATTTTTGGTAATGAGAGGAGAGTATGAGTTTGCTTTAAATTTTAGTTCTCTGTACTTTCCTAAGTATATTAATTCAAGTTTTTCAGATAAATATAGTTATTTTTTGGGAAAACTTTATGAATCTGAGAGCAAGCATAAAGATTTTTTAAAGGCTTTGCATTACTATAAATTGGTTATTGATAATTACCCTTTTAGTGATTATTATGGTAGAGCTAAGATAGGGTATTTATTTTTAAAGCGGTTTTTTTAGGAGATGTGACATGATACGGAGAAGGCTTACTAAACAACTTGAAATAATAAAAGATTATCTTTGGGACATGAAAGAATGTGTGCTTAAGATTATAGATGACTCTTTGATAGCCTTAGAATCTAAAGATAAAAGTTTAGCTAAAAAAATAATTAATGAGGATGAAAAAATAATAGATGATTATCAATACGATATTGAGGATTTGTGCGGAAGAATAATTGCTACCGAACATCCTGTTGCTACAGAACTTAGAGAAATTTTAGCAATTATTAAAATAATAAGTTCTCTTGAAAGGATTGCAGATCATGCTACTAAGATTGTAAGAGTTGTTCTTCTTCTCGAATCAGATTTAGATGATTTTGATTTTCTTAATCTATATTTTAAACCTTTAAGAGAAATGGCGGATACAGCTAAAGAGATGTTGTCTGATATTTTTGATGCATATTTTGATGGAGATTTTACTAAAATATTAAAGATAGTTAAGTATGATAATATAATAGATAAATTATTTTCAAAGCAAAAAAGTATTGTTATTGATGCAATGAAAAAAAATCCTGAAAATTTGGATTATCTTTTAAATATATTATTTTTGAATTCTTTTTTAGAAAGAGTGGGCGATCATGTAGCAACAATTGGTGAATTGCTTTATTTTATTAGAATAGGTGAGAAAGTAAACTTAACTTAGCGGTATTATTTTAGCTTTTTAAGCTAAGTAAATTTTATATTATAAAAAATTTATTATAAAAAGAATTAATGATTATTGTCATTAATTCTTTTTATAAGTGGCAGGCATTATGTATTCAAGATTTTTGTTTCCTCTGATTGTTTCTGAATGCCCAATTAAAAGATAAGAATCATTTTTAAGATAGGAGTTGAATTTATTGGCAAGGTTATTTCTAGTTTTTTCATCAAAATAGATCATGACGTTTCTGCAAAATATCAGGTCAAATTTCTTGCTAAATGGAAATTTTTCATCCATTAAATTTAATTTTTTAAAGTAAACCATTTTTTTTAAAATTTCTTTAACTTGAAATTTATCATCTTGAAGTTGATTTAAATATTTAGTTTTTAAATGTTTGGGCAAATTTATTATACGATCTTCAGGATAAATTCCTTCATGAGCTTCGTGTAGAACGCTAATTGAAATGTCTGTTGCTAAGATTTTGACTTTAAAATTTACTTTATTATTTTCCATGTATTCTTTTAATATCATTGCAATTGTATATGGCTCTTCACCACTTGAGCATCCGGCTGACCATATTCTAATTTCTGGGTTTTCTGATTTTAATATTTTTTCAGAGAGATTGGGCAATATTTTATTATTTAAAAAATCAAAATGTTTAGGTTCTCTGAAAAAATAAGTGTGATTTGTTGATATTTTGTCTATTAATTTAATTAATTCAATGTTTCCATTGCTTTTTTCTAAAAAGTTGATGTATTCAGTAAAATTTTTAAAACCTTTAACTTTAAGAAGAGATGATAATCTACTTTCAATTAGCATCTTTTTTTTTTCACTTAGATTGATTCCAAAATTGTTGTAAACTATTTTTATTAACCTTAAAAGTTCGTCCTTAGTTATATTTATATTAAGATTGAATTTGTTTTGATTCATATTCATATACTTTTGATTTCGTTCTCCTTTTTGATTCAGAGTGATTTGTTTTTATGCTAGAAATGTAAAAATTTCTTTTTTAGCTCTATAATACTTAAGCGTATAGCTTAAGTTAGATATTTCAATTGCAATAATTTTTCAATTGTGATAATTTAGTAGTTAAATTATTAGTATGCTTACTTATTAAAGGTTGTTTTATGCGAAAAAGAAGTAGAAAAGTCAAAAGTGATTTGGTTGTGTTTGAATCTAAAGAAAAAAAAGTTGGTATATGGGGTATTTTTGCTCTTATTTTAATTGTTTTTGGATTTATTATTGCACCTTTACTTCCAGGGATGTTTGATAATTCTCATTCATCTGGTTTAAAATTTGGTTCTTATAAAGGTCAACCTATTTACTATGAAAAAGATAGTAAGTTTGCCAAGTATGTTAATTACTATTCAAATCTTTATTCTAGGTTACAAGGGGATTCTAAGGGTATCAACATAGATTATAATGCCTGGTATTTAGCATTTATGAAATATGTTGAGGATATTGCTTTTTTTGACCTGATAAAGAAATATAATTTTTACATTTCTAAGGAAGTGCTGAATAAAAATTTACTCAGATCTCCTGAATATTTAGACTCTAGTGGAAATTTTAGTTCTAAAAGATATAATAAAGCTTCTGATTATCAAAAAGTTAAAATTTATGATGATATGGTAGAAAATATGCTGTTTTCGAATGTTAAAGTTTTTTTAAATAGTAATTTGATATTTCCCGATTCTCTTTTTAACTCGATTAAAGATATGAGTACTGTAGAAAGGCATATTTCATATCTTGCTCTTTCTTACCAGGATTTTTCTAATAAAGAGGCAATATTTTATGCTGAGAAAAATTTAAATTTATTCAAGCGTTTGTCGCTTGCGTCTATTCGTTTTAAAAATGTAAGCGATGCTCGGAATGCTTATGATAAGCTATTAAACAAAACTCCATTTGAAGAGCTTGCTAAACTTTATTCAGATGATATAGCTAATTTCAAAGGCGTTGTTTCTTTGGACAAGTATTATTTTGACTTAGATCTTAATGTTGAAAATAAGGAAGATCTAAATGCTATTTTTTCTTTAAAAGAAGGCGAATTTAGCAAGCCTATTAAGATTAAAAATAAAAATGAATATCAAATATACAAGGCATTTGGCAATGTTCATGATTTTGATAAAAACTCAGATCGTGATATTAGCTCTGTTAAAAATTATATTGAAGCTTATGAACCAAATGTTATTGAAAGTTATTTGGAAAATAAGTTAAATGATTTTCTTAATGATATTAAACTTAGCAGTTTAAGCCAAGCTCTTGAAAAATATCAATTTAGTTTAAAAGAAGAAATTGTCAATTTATCTTACAATGTTAATGTTTATCCTAGTACTTTGAAAGAGTTGGTTGAGTTTAATAATAGCAAGTCTTTTTATGACATTGTTTTTGGATTAAAAGAAAATTCTTGGTCTAAGCCTTTTGTAGCGAATAAAAAGGTTTATTTGTTTTTCCTTAACTTGGCTAAAAAAGGATCTAACGAGCTCAAAGAAGAGATCAAAAATGAAAGACTTCTTGACAATTTTAACATTGCGAATAGCGGCTTGATTACAGATTTTTTGTTGAATAAAAAAGATTTTGTTAATAATTTTAATGAATCGTTTTTTGCTTTGCAAAGTTTTGGTCAAAATTAAGAAACGAGTGCTATGATAAAGGTTTTGGTTGTCAATGTAATTGACTTTAGTAAGGGATTAATCTGGTTTTATTCTTTTTTTTATAGATTTTTGGTTTTATTCTTTTTTTTTACGTTACTTGCTTGTTCTCAAGTGAATAAAGATTTTATTGTTTTTAACAAAGATGTGAAATCTGCTTCTGAGATCGATGATCTAAATTCTAACGTTTTGGAAATTAACAAGATGGAAGATTTTTTTGGAGCTATTATAGATTTAAAAGGTTATAAAATTCTTGCAGTTCAGCAGGAAAATTTAAATTTAGATGTTTATTTTGAACAAGTGGTTTTAGCTCAAAATTTTTCAAATCTTGATGCGTATTTATTTATTATTGGCTTTGATCCTAAAATTAAGGCTGGAACGATTCTTTTTAAAACCCAAATAGACATTGACCTAAAAAATTCTTACAATATGTATCTTGAGGATATTACAGGTGATTATGATTTTAATATAGTTGTTCAGGGATTTTCAAAAGATAAATCTGTTTTGTACGTTTTCCAAAAATCTATTTTAAATGATGTGTCTTCTTATAAGCCTATATTTTTTGACAAAGTTAATGGCACTGTTCTTATCAATAAGTATGCAAGATCTTCAGCTTATGAGGAAAATAGATCAAGGGAAAGTTATCCTATTTCTTTAGAAAAATATGAAAAAGTAGGGGAAGATTTAATAGTCAGCAAGATTGAAAAATATGAATATTCTCATGTTCAGGGTAAATATTATCTTTCTTCTGTTAGTGAAAAAGTTGGTAAGATTGATAATAATATTTATAAAACTTTAAAGAATTTAAGCAAAGACGAAGTTTATAGATTTTTGCATGGAGTTTGGTATGACGTTCATGATTATAATAAAAAACAAGGCAAAGATATTGATGAAGTTTTATTTTTGTCTTTTGAAAGGCAATCAAGCGAGATTAATCTTTTTAGAAAAAATTCTCAAGAAGTTGCAAAGATTGAATATATTTCAAAGCCGGCTTACAATACCCTTAATGTTAGCGCTAAGTCTCTTTTTTCAGATTTGATTGTTTATAACTTTTGGATAAAAATTGTAGATAAAGAAAATGTTGAAATCAAAATTGACACTAGTACAAATTCTTATGATAATAGTGGATTTTCAGGAACATTTAAGAGATTTGATGAAAATATCTTGAATGTTGAAAAAAATGGTAATAATGTTTATTTTATTCCTAATGGAAATTATGTATATAAGGATAAAATTTATGATTTTTCTTATCCCAATTTAACTTATATTGATGAGAATAAAATTTATTATGGCATTTTTAATATTTTCCCTTTAAAAAATAATTTTGTTCTTGAATATGAAATTGATATGGGTAGTTATAAGATTGTCGAATCTTTTTTTCTTGAACATAACGAGAGAGTTGTTCAAAAGCAAAAATTTTCTACAATCATTCTTAATCCTATTAAAATTTTAAAAGATGATGTAAGCTTAGTTAAAGGGCAAAAATTAAAACTTGAGCGAATAGAAAAAATAGGATAATAGTTTTTATGAAAATATTGAGAAGTATTATAACTTATTTTAATGTTTTATTGTTCTTTTTGATTTTTATTTTTTTTTTATTTCCTTTTTACTTGGTTTTTAAAATTTTTTCACTTGAGCGTTATATTATTAAATTTAGTTTTCTTATGATTCGAGCTTGCATTAAAGTTGGTTTGTGGATTGCTGGAATTAAAATTATTGTTACAGGTACTGAGAATATTCCCCAAAAGGGGAATGTAATAATAATGGGAAATCATATTGCGGCTATGGATCCTTTAATTTTTATTTATACTTTTGTTAATCCATTTGTAATATTGGCAAAACATTCTTTGCGTAGGGTTCCTTTTGTGAATTTTGTTTTAATTGTTATGGGTGCTATTTTTGTTAATAGAAAGAGTATAAGATCTGCTGCTGAGGCTGAAGTTAAGGCAATAAAGGTTATGAGAGAGGGTAGATCTATTGGAATTTTCCCTGAAGGTACTAGAAATAGGGGGGGGGATACTAAGGTTTTTAAAAAAGGTGCAATTAAGATGGCATTAAAGACAGGAACATCTATTCTTCCTGTTACTCTTTATAATACTAATAATTTTTTCATTAAAAATGTTATTTTTAATTCTGGACTGTCTGTTTATATTCATGTCCATCCTTTGATAGATATTTTAAAATTAAGTGAATATGAAAAAGAAAATCTTGCTAGTATTATCAGAGATCAAATAGTTAAAAAGCTTGAAACTATTAAAAACTATTAAAATTTAATTTATAAAGTTTAATTTATAAATATAAAGCAAGGATTTAGATGAAGACTCAAAATTATGACGAAAGTAAAATAATCACCCTATCTTCTCTTGAACACATTAGATTAAGATCTGGTATGTATATTGGTCGTTTAGGAGATGGTTCTAATATTGATGATGGTATTTATATTTTAATTAAAGAGATAATAGATAATTCAATTGATGAGTTTATTATGGGTTACGGAAATGAAATTCTTATAAAGAAAGAAAATAATCTTATTACTATTAGGGATTATGGAAGAGGGATCCCTCTTGGAAAAGTTATTGAGAGTGTTTCAGTTATTAATACTGGAGCGAAGTATAATGATGATATTTTTCAATTTTCCGTAGGGCTTAATGGGGTTGGAACTAAGGTGGTTAATGCCTTAAGTTCAAAATTTCTAGTAAGATCAACAAGAAATGGCAAATCTTTTGAGGCTTTATTTTCTAAAGGAAACTTATTGGAATCTAGAGAAATGAAATCTTCTGATAAAGACGGCACTTATGTTGAGTTTTTGGCAGATTCAGAGATATTCGGAAAATATTCTTACAGTGAAGATTTTCTAAAGAGAAGATTTTTCCATTATGTTTGTTTGAATAAAGGACTTATAATAAACTATAATAATCAAATTTTTGAATCCAAAAATGGTCTTTTAGATTTTTTGAATTCAGAAATTAAAAGTGATGATTTGCTTTATGATATTGTTTACTATTCTAGTAAGACCTTAGAATTTGCTTTTTCTCATACAAATAATTATGGAGAGACTTATTTTTCATTTGTTAATGGGCAATATACTAACGATGGGGGTACTCATCAGACTGGTTTTAGAGAAGGCTTTGTAAGAGCTATTAACGATTTTCTTAAAAAAACATATTCGTCAACAGATGTTAGAGAAGGGCTTGTTGCAACTCTTTCTGTTAAAATTAAAGACCCAATATTTGAAAGCCAAACTAAGAATAAGCTTGGAAATATTGAAACTAGAGGCAATGTTGCAAGGGAAGTGCAAAAGATAATTTCTGAGATTTTGTATAAAGATAAAATACTTGCAAAATTGATTGAGGAAAAGGTAGTTGACAATGAGCGACTTAGAAAAGAATTAAGTAGTGTAAGAAAAGAAGCAAGAGAGAGAGCAAAAAAAATATCTTTTAAAATTCCTAAACTTAAGGATTGTAAATTTCATTTTAATGGTAACAGTAAGCAATCAGAACAAACCATGATATTCTTAACAGAAGGGGACTCTGCAACAGGTTCAATGGTGTCTTGTAGAGATGTTTATACTCAGGCTATATTTTCTCTTAGAGGAAAACCTCAAAATATGTTTGAAAAAAATAAATCTGAAATATATAAAAATGAAGAGCTTTATAATATGATGGTGGCTCTTGGTATTGAAGAATCAATTGAAAATTTGAGGTATAATAAGGTTGTAATAGCAACCGATGCAGATTTTGATGGATTTCATATTAGAAATTTGTTGTTAACCTTTTTCTTGACTTTTTTTGAAGATTTAATTTTAAATGGACATATGTATATTTTAGAAACCCCTCTTTTTAGGGTTAGAAACAAAAAAATCACAATTTATTGTTATTCTGAGGAAGAAAAGCAAAAAGCTATTCTTCAGCTTAAAGGTAGGGGGGGGTGTGAAGTAACAAGGTTTAAAGGCCTTGGTGAAATTTCTCCAAATGAATTTAAAGGTTTTATTGATATTAATAGTATTAAACTTACAAAAGTGGATCTTTTTAATATTAAAGAAATAAAAGAGAAATTGGGTTTTTATATGGGGCAAAATACTCCTGAGAGGCGGAATTTTATTATGGAGAATTTGATTTAATGGATATTAGAACCGTACTTAAAGATAATTTTTTGCAATATTCATCTTATGTTATTAAAGATCGTGCTATTGCTAGTGTTGTTGATGGATTTAAACCAGTTCAAAGAAGAATTATACATTCTCTTTTTGAAATGCATGATGGTAATTTTCATAAAGTTGCAAATGTTGTTGGTAATACAATGAAATACCATCCCCACGGTGATACATCAATTTATGAGGCTCTTGTTAATATTGCTAACAAGGATCTATTTATTGAAAAGCAGGGTAATTTTGGTAATTTGTTCACGGGTGATCCCGCTTCTGCTTCTAGATATATTGAATGCAGATTAACACCTTTAGCTTTTGATGTTCTTTACAGCAAAGAGATAACAGTTTATGAATCTTCTTATGATGGAAGAAATAATGAACCTTTGCTTTATCCTGCAAAAATTCCTGTTATTTTGATTCAGGGAAGTGAGGGAATTGCTGTTGGAATGGCAGCCAAAATATTGCCTCACAATTTTAATGAGATTTTAAATGCAGTAAAGAGTGAACTTCTTGGAGAGACTTACGATATTTATCCCGATTTTCCAACAGGAGGAATAGTTGATGTTAATGAATATGCTGATGGTAATGGTAAAGTTTTAGTTAGGGCTAAAATTGAAACTATAGATGAAAAAACAATTGTAATAAGAGAATTACCTTTTGGTGAGACCACTGAAAGTTTGATATCTTCGATTGAGAAAGCTATTAGAAAAAATTATATTAAAGTTTCAAGCATTAATGATTTTACTGCCGAGAATGTAGCTATAGAACTATCTTTGCCCAGGGGTGTTTATGCAAGTGAAGTGATTGAGAAGTTGTATCATTATACAAATTGCCAGATATCAATTTCTGTTAATTTATTATTACTTAGTGAGCGATATCCCGTTGTTTATACTATTAGAGATCTTATTAAGTTTCATGCAGCCCATCTTCAAAAAATTTTAAAAATGGAACTTGAGTTGCAAAAAAGCAAGATTCTTGAAAAAATATTTTATAAAACGCTAGAACAAATTTTTATTGAAAAAAAGATTTATAAACTTCTTGAAACAATTTCTAAAGAAGAAAATATTGTAAGTATAATATTGTCAGAGGTTTTAAGGTACAAAGAATCTTTTTCAAGAGAAGTTTTAAAAGAAGATATTGAAAATTTGCTTAAGATTCCAATTAGAAAAATAAGTCTTTTTGATATTGATAAAAATTCCAAGGATATTAAAATCTTAAATAAAGAGTTAAAGAGTGTAAATAGCAGTATTTCTTCAATAAGAGGATATTCAATAAACTTTATTGATTTATTGCTTTCAAAGTATTCTAAGGATCATCAAAGGAAGACTGAAATTTCTTTAATCAAATCAAAGAATGTAAAAGAAATAGCCACAAAGAATATGAAAGTATATTTAAACTTGGCAGAAGGTTTTGTAGGAACTAGTCTTTTTGATGGTGAATTTATTGGAAATGCTAGTTATTATGATAAAATATTGGTTTTTAGGGAAAATAGTTATGTTCTCAAAAATATTGAAGACAAGGTGTTTATAGATAAAAAGAATATATGTGTTTTAGTTTATGATATAAATAATTCAAAAGAACAAATATTTTCATTAATTTATCTTAATAAACTTGACAATTTTTATTATGTTAAAAGATTTAAAATAGATAAATTTATTACAGATAAAGTTTATGAATTTTTGGGAAAAAATGATGAATTTGTCGATTTTTCATTGAGCCCCAAATTTGTAGAATTTTTGACAAATAAAGATATTGTTAAAAGAATTGAAATTGCTAATTTTATGGTCAAATCAAGAAGCTCTATTGGGAAGCGAATTCCAAGTAACAATTTGAAAAAAGTTAAATTCAAATAGTTTAAAAACCTTTTTTAAATTCCATTAATATGGTACCATGATATCAGTTTTAATAAAGGGGTTTTTATGAATAAATCTTTAATTTTTATTTTGGTAGCTTTTTGTGTTTTTTCCAGCTTTGCTCAAGCTTCTGATTCTAAAAGCACTTTTAATCTGGGAGCAGGAGAAAAACTTTTGGCTTATGAAACTAGCAAAAAAGATCCTATTGTACCATTTTTATTGAACCTTTTTTTAGGGTTTGGGATAGGTTCTTTTGCTCAAGGCGATATTCTTGGGGGTTCTCTTATTCTTGGATTTGATGCGGTTGGTATAGGTCTTATACTTGCAGGAGCTTATTTAGATATCAAAACTTTTGATGATAGTGCCAAAAAAGTTCCTTTTAAATGGACTTGGGGCAAGGGAATGATGTTGGTAGGTGCGGTTACTATGGCAGCGACAAGATTGACAGAAATTATTCTTCCATTTGCATTTGCCAATAGCTATAATAGGAAACTAAAAAATAGCCTTAATATAGCTTTGGGAGGATTTGAGCCTAGTTTTGATATCAATACGGGTCAAGCCAGTGCTCTTGGTTTTGAATTGTCTTTCAAAAAGAGTTATTAATTTTATTTATTATGAAAATGGGTAATTACAATTTTGTATTGTGATTACCCATTGGAATTTAAAATTAGAGCTTTTATTTATTATTTATATTTTATTTCCCTACTAAGGTCTTTTTTTATACTTTTTTGTTTTAGTATTTCTCTTTTATCATACAATTTTTTTCCTTTACATATTCCAACTTCTACTTTAATTATCGATTTTTTCAAATAAAAACTAATAGGAATTAAAGTGTATCCCTCTTTTTCTCTAAATTTTTTTAGTCTTTGTAATTCCTTTTTTTTGATTAGGAGCTTTCTAGGTCTTAATTCATCATGATTGAAGATATTTCCTTCTTTATATTTTGATACGTGCAAGTTTTCAAGCCACAATTCTTCTTTTTTTATACTCGCAAAACTATTGTTAAATGATAATTTTTTTGCCTTTATTGATTTTACTTCAGTTCCTTTTAGTACTATTCCACAACTTATTTTATCTTCAATAAAGTAATTGAATTTTGCCTTTTTGTTTTCAAGAAACAAAGTATTTGTGTCCAAATCTATCCCTTCTATCCTTTTGATACAATCAATCTAAAACCAATGTTTGGAGAGCTCCAATTTTTCAAAAAAGAAGCTTTAGTTGATGGATTGAGTAAATTATTGTTTTGATAAGGGTATGTTCTAATTTCTGTTATCAATGAATAAAAATTTGAATTTTCGTTATAAAAATTTTTTTCATTTTTGAATATTGCAATATCATTAAAGGATGAATTTTGCATTAAATTCCAAAACCCAACTTTTTTTGATATTTCATTAATATTTAAAGGTTTTTTGTTTGGTTCTTTTTGGTACAATTCCCATTCTTGTGATATGGGGAGTCTTGCTTTTAATCCGTCGGGAAGTTTTTTAGAGTACCAGTTGGCATATTCTATTGCTGAGAAATAAGATATTCCCGTGATAGCTTCATTTAAGCCTATTTGATTAAAATTTTTAAGATAATTTTCATCTACAAGTTGTTCTTTTATTAAATTTTCTTTATTATTTAATGTCCATTTTGGATTTTCTTTTAAAAAATCTTGATACTCATATTTTGTAACATTTTGTTCTTGAATAAGAAATTCTTTTATACTATAGGTAGATTTTAGTGAAATATTTTTTGAATCTAGTTCATAATTTTGAATTTTTTCGATTTTATTTGAATTTATTTTTTTAAATCCAGGTAACGTTATATTAATGTTTTCATTTTTAGAAGTTAATTGAATGTTTTCATTGTCTAGAGTTTTGGTTAATTTTTTAACCCAAGGCTCATTTTTTGTTAACATTTTTAAATCTTTATTTAAATTTTCTAAAAACCAAAAAATAGCTCTATTTTCTAAGTCAAAATTTGTTTTTAAAGAGTTCCATATTTTTTCTTGATTGCTATTGCTTTGGTCTATTGAATATACCATTTTGTATGAATCTAAAAAATCTTTAAACATTTCGATTGAATTCAAGTGAGGTATGGAATCTTTGAGAAATTTTTTAATGTATTTGGGATGTTCTTTGAGTTCACTAGATATTAAGGAAAATACAGGAATTAATTTTGTATTTTCATTAATATTTTTTATTTTCACCATTATAGAGAGCTCTTTTTGTCTTTGTTTAATGATCTTTTCAGGATCAACCAGTTCTAAATTTATTTGTAAACTGTAGCTTCCAAAAAATTTGTTGTGAATTTTTATGTTTTGCTCGTATGTTTTAAATCCCATCCTTTTTGCTTTAATAATTCCTTCAGTAGTATTTATATATCTGTTAAGAGGAGTTCTGCCGATATATTTTTCGTTTAAATAGATGTAAGTGTTTTCAATATTGGAATTTATTTTTAAATATGCTCCTGGATTTTTAAACTTAGGTATGACAATTGAAATTGATATTAAGCTTAAAAGCAATATTATTGTTGTAATGAATACGTAAATTTTGGGAGCTACTCCTAGAATTGGCTTTAATTTAACTTCAAAAAGCTCAACATTTGAATTTTCATCAATTTCTTTCATCTTTTAAAGTATAGAAAAGTATTTAAATAAGTGTCAATATTTTGTATGATTTAATTCTTGAGGTTAGATTATGTATTTAAGAAAATTGGATAAATTTGCATCTTTTTTGGTATACCTTATTGAAAAATACTTGACATATCGAAAAAGAAAGAAGTATTACTGCAAATTAAGGGCGAAGAAACGAGGATTTTTGCTCAACTTTTTATTTGATTTTGTAGCAGCAGCAATTTTTGTACTGGTAATAAATCAGTATTTTGTTCAAGCTTATAAAATACCATCAGGTTCAATGGAAGATACTCTTCAAATAGGGGATTTTTTATTTGTAGATAAATTTTCTTACGGTCCTGAACTTTTACCAGGATTATTTAAGATTGATGGTTTTAAAATTCCAGAAGAATCCGATGTTATTATTTTTGAAAATCCAGAGTATAAATCAAAGGGTGTTTTTTTTGATATTTTTCAAAGAATACTTTACATGTTAACTTTATCTTTTGTTGACCTTGATAAAGATGAATATGGTAATCCCAATGTTAGATTTCTCGTAAAAAGAGGTGTATTCTCAGACGGTAAAGTTGTTAAATTTAATAATGGTAAAGCTTATGTTAAAAGAGAAGGCGAAGAAAATTTTATTTTAGAAGATTCTTATCGGGATTTGGTTGGTCAAAATTTTAATATTAAAAAAATTGTGGCAAATGAGGATTATGGTATTTATGGTGATTTTGCTATGTTTGTTGCTCTGAGTCAGTTAAATATAAATTTAAGCAGTACCCCCGATTTTTCATTTTTTGATGTTAGAGTGATTGATAGGTTTGAATTTGAAAGATTGGAATATAAGTATTTGTCCGCTTTTATGCCCTATGTTGATTATTATATGGAAAAAGCTATAATAAGAGATTATGGTATTTATGTTCCTTATGGATATATTTTGCCAATTGGAGACAATAGGGACAATTCTCATGATGGTCGATTTTTTGGAGTAATTAATAAGGATAAAGTGCTTGGAAGAACTTTGATAATATATCTTCCATTTTCCAGAATAGGATTTATTTAAAGTGGCTCCTTCATATTTAACTTTCGAACAAAGAATTTTAAGGAAAAAGCAAAGAAAAATTTTTTTTAAATATGTTTTAACATTTTTAATGTTAAATTTTTTTTTCACAAAGTTTGTTTTGCAAATTTTTATGATTAAAGGCAATGAGATGTTACCAACAATAACAAAAAATGCCAGTTTATTTTTTGTTGCAACACATATAACATCTTTTTTTATTCCTTTAAAAATGAATGATATTGTTCTTTATGAAGATTTTAGGTTAAGCGATAATTTTTTATTAACTTTAATAAAAGATTTCTTTTTTTTAAATAAAATTTTTAAAAGAGCAAGCTATAAAGTATCAAGAATAGCAGCTGTTCAGGGCGATTCTGTTTATGTTAGAGGTTTGAATGTTCTGGTAAATAAAAAGGATACAGATTTTTTTTATTTGAATGGCAATTTGGTTAGCTATTACAAGTTGAATAATTTTTTCAATACAGATGAAGTGGTTAAGTGTTTTATTTTGAAAAAAAATGAAATTTTTTTATTGAATGATAATTTAAGTGTTTTGAATGATTCTAGAATATTTGGTCCTATTAACAAAAATGCTGTTGTTTCGTTTTTGGCTTTTAAGGTAGTGGACTATAAGATTGTTAAATAAAATTTTTGTTGATGCTGATTCTTGTAATTTTAAGATAATAAAATTTTTACAAAAATTTATATTGCACAATAAATCAAAACTTATTGTAGTTTCTAATAAGTTTTTAAGTTTGGAAAAAACAGAAAATGTTGCTTTAGAGGTGGTGGACAATGTTGATGTATTTATTTTGAATTTAGCAGACAGGAGCAGCCTTGTGATTACTCGAGATATTTTTTTTGCTAAACTTCTTTTAGATCTTGAGGTTAAGGTTATGAATGATGAGGGTCGAATTTTTAATATAAATAATATAAATTATTTATATTTTAGATCTAAGATTAATTTCAATTTGAAAATTAAGACTAAAAAATATTATGATGAAGATTTTAATAAATCTAGATATGATAAATTTATAACAAACTTTTATTCTTTATTCTTTAGTTAATTTTTTGTTTTCCAATTTCCACAAACCTTTGCCTTGAGTTAATATGTAAATCGTGTTGTTTGATACGGGAATAATATCGTTAAGGCCCGTTTTGCCTAGCTGAGAACCGTTATAAGCTCCAGGCTCTACGGATTTTGAGGGCGCTTGTAAAGCAAAAATTCCTTCTTTATTTTTTGTAAATTCTGCAAATCCATTATTACTTCCGATTAATATTGCATCATTAAATTCTCTTGCAAAGTAGCCGCTAAATTCACCTACTTCGTCTTGAATAAATATTGGTGTTGTATAATTATTTGCATTCGAATACACCTTAAATTTTGTGTCTAAATTGTTATAACCACCAGTCATTACTAAAATTTCAGAAAAACCCCTAATGCTTGTTTTAATGATAGGCATTATTTCTTTGGTTTGTTGATAGTCTATACTTGTGTATGTATTATTGTTTATTTGCCATATTTTAAGTGAATTTCCTGTAATTAAGTTATCCTCATTTGATATTTGTAAAAATTTGTCATTTTCATTAGCTTGTGATGGTGTTTTGTCAGCCCCTTGCAGATCAAAAATTCTCTCTTGATTATTTTTATCTATAGCCAAAATATGTGCTTCTTTTATGCCCTCTTTTCCCACAGATTTTAAGAATTTATATGCTTTTAGTGGTTTTTTAAATTTTAATATCCAATCGTTTCCACTTAACTCGCAAACTTCTAGTTCTGCTGTTTTGTTTTGTGCTAAAAGGTAGGTTTTACCAGATACATTTACAATATCATTTACAAACTCATAAGAATTGCTCAAATCAATTTTTTCAATCTTGCCGTTTTCTTTTTTAAATAAATGCATGGCTGCAATGTAAAGCGTTTCTCCTACTAGAGAAATTCCTCTTGGACTTGAACTACCCAAAATATTATATTCATGTTTTATTTCTTGCAGATTTCCTAGTTGTGAAAATATGGATTCGCTTGAGCATCCTGGTAGTAAAAATATTAATAAGCTTAAAATTAATCTTTTTTTAAAATAGTTTTCATATCTTTGTTTCATTTTTACCCTACAATTTATTTACATTTACTGTAACTGATAATGATATAAGTGCAAAATGCGCCATTTTAGCATAATTTCCAAATTCAAACATCATCCACCAAGATGTTGTTGCTCCAAAAGACCATTTATGGTTGAAGTTCCATAAAATTCCAGTTCCAAAAGAAATTGTAGGTAGTGTGTCAAAAGTTCTTAAATTTGTAATATTGTTATTTCTATCCCCGTATGTATTAAGAGAAAACCCCATGTTTGTGAAAACTGGAATTTGAAATAATTCTCCTATATCAAATATATAGTTTACTGAAAATGTAATAGGTACACTATAAAAAATTTTACCTACACTTGAATCTGGATTTAATATATTAAAAGAATGGTTAATGTCAAAGTTAAACATATATCTCAGTTCAAGTCCGATTGCCAAGTTGTTTAAAATATGGTACTGATATTTTATTGCCCCAATACCTCCTGGATATAAATTGGTAGGATAAGCTTTTGATAAGTCATTGTAAAAAACAGGCACCCCAACACTTAAATCTATTCCCAAAGTAGAGTTTGTATGTCTATCAATATTGACTGCGGCTTCAATTTTTTTTATGTTTACACCAATTAGCAAGGTTGCAATTAGCATTATAAAAAGATATTTTTTCATTATTCTCTATTCTTTTAAAATTATTATCCTTGTTTATTATAGTTGAAAACAAATTTAATTACAATTTGAAATTTATAAGTTTAGCTTTCCTTATATTGATAATCTAAGTATAATATTAAGGTAATCTTGTTGGGTTTAAGAGGCATATTTTGAATACTGTGTTTAATGGTAAGGATTTTGCAAATAAGTATTATTTAATGTTGAAAGAATTCTTAAAACAGCACGATTTGAGAGATAAAATTGCATTAAAGGTGCTTTTAGCAAATGATGAGCCTGCAAGCAAGCTTTATGTTTCAATTAAGAATCGAGTTGCAAAAGAGATCGGCTTAAATGTTGAGGTAATTAAATTTTCTACAAATTCTGTTCAAAGCGATGTTTTAGAAGTAATTGATAGGGAAAATAAAAATTTAAGTACAGATGGGATTATTGTTCAATTGCCCCTTTTGAAAGGTATGGATTTAAATTCTATTTTAAATGGCATAGTTTATTCAAAAGATGTTGATGGTTTATCTTTTGTTAATTTGGGTAAAATGATTTTGGGCGATAAAAAAGGATTTATTCCTTGTACAGCTCTTGCTGTATTAAAGATTTTGCAAGATAAAAGGATAAAAACATCGGGGAAAACGGTTGTTGTAGTCGGCAGGAGTCCTCTTGTAGGAAAGCCTATTTCAATATTGCTCTCATCAAAGCCTTATGATGCAACTGTTATTTCTTGTCACAGTAAAAGTATTTATTTAGATGTTTATTTAAGGCAGGCGGATATTGTTATTTCTGCTGTTGGTAAGCCTAAGTTAATAGACAAAAGCATGTTATGCGGAAAACCTTATGTAATTGATATTGGTATTTCTGAAATTGATACTGATAACGGAAAAATTCTCTCAGGCGATACAGATTTTGATAATATTAAAGATTGTGTTAAATTTATTACCCCTGTTAAGGGAGGAATAGGACCTGTTACGGTTCTTATGTTAATGTTTAACACAATTAAAGCTCATTTGATTAATAATAATATGTTTGGCATTTTGGATCGGTTGGAAAAATTAATGGAGGTGTAAATGTCTGGTCACAGCAAATGGTCAACAATAAAGAGGAAAAAAGGTGCTCTTGATGCAAAGCGTAATAAAATTTTTACAAAGCTAATAAGAGAAATAACTATTGCAGCTAAAATAGGGGGGGGGGATATTGAGTCTAATCCAAGACTAAGAGTCGCTGTTAATAAAGCTAAAGTTGCCAATATGCCAAAAGATAATATTGAGAAGGCAATAAAAAAGGGTGTTGGCGGTAATGAAGGGGTAGAATATTTTGAAATCACTTATGAGGCTTATGCTCCTTATGGAGTGGCTTTAATGATTAAATGCTTGACAGACAATAAAAACAGAACTTCTAGTGATGTAAAAAGTGCTCTTTCAAAAGGTGGAGGATCTCTTGGGACCCCAGGTTCAGTCTCATATATGTTTTACAGAAAAGGTCTTATTGTCTATAATTTAGAAAAATATCTTGAGGATGAAATAATGGAATTTGCATTAGAAGTTGGTGCTGAAGATATTTTAGTTTCAAATAATGAAGTAGAAGTTGTAACAAGTCCTGATGATTTTGACAAAGTTTTATCTTTCTTAAAAACTAAATTTAAAGAAGAGATGGCAGAGATAGCTTTAATTCCTGAAAATAAAATTTCTTTAAACAAAGAGCAAGCAGAAAAAATAATTCTTCTTGTTGAAAAACTTGAAGACTTTGATGATGTTCAAGAAGTAATTCATAATTTGGAGATTCCAGAAGAATTAAACTAGTTTTATTTAAATCTTTTCGTAGTATACTCTGTAGATTTTATTTCCAAAATCATCTGAAAAAAGCATTGAACCGTCATGATATGTGATTATATCAACAGGGCGTCCAAATTTAGAGTTATCGGGCTTTAAAAATCCATATAAAAAAATTTCGTAATTTTTTGCTATTCTGGTTTTGGGATCAATATCTAGTGTGGTTATTCTGTAGCCAACAGGAGAAGATCTGTTCCATGAACCATGTTCTGCTATGAATAATTTATTTGTATATTCTTTTGGAAAGTTATTTCCTTGGTAAAAGTGTATTCCAAGTGGAGCTACATGTGCAGGAAGTTCATAGATGGATGGGCTAAAATTAGTATTTTTGGGTGCTTTGTTGTAAAAATTGTAATTTTTTTGGTTTTTCCCAAACACGTAGGGAAATCCAAAATGTTCTTTATATTTGATTATTAGGTTTATTTCATCTGGGGGGATGTTGTCTCCCAATCCGTCTTGACCATTGTCGCTAAAATATAGTTCATTGCTAATTGGATGGAGATCAAACCCAACTGAGTTTCTTACCCCAAAAGCTACTATGTCTTCTTTTTTTGTTTTTAAATCGATGCTGAGAATTATTGCTTCTTTATTTGGGGGAATATTAGCATTATTTTGAGATCCTATGTTTACTATTAATTTGTTATTTTTGGGATCCACTTTAATATAACGTCCAGAGTGCATTTTGGAATTATTTTTTGGTAAAAGTGAAAAAATTTGCATTTTCCATGTATAGTCTTCATTTGCTTTTATGCTTTTATTAATTTCTTCTTTTACATTTTCAACCACATATATTTTATCGACTGAAGATATATATAATTTATTATTCCAATAAGTAATGCCAATAGGGTTTTTTAGAGTTTTTGCTATGGTATAAATTTTTTTGGTTTTTGTTACAAAATATGCAAAAGTACTCCCAGATCCTATAAATATGTTTCCATCTTGATCGCTTGTAATTCCTCTTGGTTTTTCGATTGTATTGTTTAAGAAAATTTCGACTTTAAATCCATTTGGAACTTTTAGCAGGTTTGTGGTTTCTTCTGCTGCCATACTTATAGATAAGATTAAAAAAATAGTTGCAATTAATTGAAAATAGCTATTTAGAAGTTGATTTTTCATCTAGTGTCCTTTTTTTTATTTAAGGCTTTTGCTTTAAATTGGATGTTTCTGTGTAATATAATTTAATTATATGATAAATAAGATCCATGGTAAAGTTATAGAAAAAAAAGAATCTAGTTTGGTTTTAATGACTACTGTTTTTGAATTTGAGCTTTTAGTTAGTGCATTTTGTCTTGCTAATTTTAATTTGTCAGACAAGGTCGAACTATTTACTTATCTTTATGCGAAAGAAAATGAATTAAAACTTTTTGGATTTTTGAATTCAGACGAAAGAGAGACTTTTAAAAGGCTTATTGGGGTGAGTGGAATAGGTCCAAGGGCCGCTTTAAGAGTGCTCTCTAATATAAGGTATAATGAGTTTAAGGATGCTATTGATAGAGAGGATGTTGAGCTTGTTGCTAAAATCAAAGGCATTGGTAAAAAAATGGCTGGTAAAATGTTTTTACATCTTCAGGGTAAGCTTTTAATTAATAATGAGCTTGAATCTAGTCTTGTTAAATTTAAAGAATTAGAAGAATCGATTGTTAGCATGGGATTTGATAGAAAAATTGTTGATGCTAAACTTAAGGAGGCTTTCAATTCAGTTGAATTTTCAAATTTAAAAGACTCCGAAAAGGAACAGTTTCTATTTAAGGAGGTTTTAAAAAGAATGTCGAATTAATTATGTTAGTTTTTGGTAGTTATTAAATAGTCTTTAAGAGGTGTTTATGAAAGACGAAAATAGTATAAAGTTTTCAACTTCTAATGAAAATTATTTATATGATAAGAATGAAAATGAGCTTAGGCCCAAAGTTTTTGAAGATTTTAAAGGTCAGTCTAATGTTAAAGAAACCCTTAGTATTTTTATAAGAGCTTCCAAAGAGAGAGATGAAGCTTTGGATCATGTTTTTTTAAGTGGTCCACCAGGTCTTGGAAAAACTACCCTTGCAAGTATTATTGCATTTGAGATGAATGCTTCGATTAAGATTACGTCAGCTCCGGCTTTTGATAAACCTAAAGATATTATTGGGATTTTGACAGGTCTTGATGAGAAGAGTGTTTTATTTATTGATGAAATACATAGACTTAGGCCAATAATAGAAGAAATGCTTTGTATTGCTATGGAAGATTATGAGCTGGATTGGGTAATCGGGCAAGGAGCCAACGCAAGAACTGTTCGAATGCCACTTCCAAAATTCACATTGATTGGAGCTACTACTAAACCGGGAAGAGTAACATCTCCACTTTATGCGAGATTTGGAATTACTGCAAGATTTGAACTTTACAGTGAAATAGAGCTTGTTGAGATAATAAAGAGAAATTCTATTATTTTAAATATTGAAATAGAAGAGGATGCTGCCTTTCTTCTTGCAAGAAGTTCAAGAGGAACTCCCCGCATAGCAAATAGATTGCTAAGGCGAATAAGAGATATTGCTCAGGTAACTGGAAGTTTGGTTGTTACAAGTGACATTGTTGCAATTGGACTAGAAATGCTTAGAATTGATGGAGAAGGTCTTGATGAGCAAGATAGAAATATTTTAAGAAGTTTAATATTGAAATTTAATGGGGGCCCTGTAGGTGTTGATACTTTGGCTATTTCTGTAGGGGAAACAGCAGATTCTCTTGAGGATTTTTATGAACCTTATTTAATTATGAAAGGATTTATTAACAGAACTCACAGAGGTCGTAAAGCTACTGAGTTTGCGTATCTCCACTTAAACTTAGAGATGAAAGAGGATGATATTAGTGAAAACCAAAGAGTTCCATTTTAATTTACCCTATTCTTTAATAGCTCAATATCCAAGTGAAAAAAGAGGAACTTCAAGGTTAATGGTGCTAGATCCTAAATTGCAAAAAAATTATCATGAAAATTCTGTAAACAATATTTTAAAATATATAAATAGCGATACTTTTATTATTTTTAATAACTCAAAAGTTAGAAAATCAAGAATGTATGCAGAATCAGAGATGGGTAGTAATGTTGAATTTTTGATTTTGGATAGAATTGGCACCGATTTGTTTACTGCGTTGATTTCTAAGTCCAAAAAGCAAATTGTTGGCAATGTTTACAAATTTCCTGAAGGATTAGTAGGTGAAATTTTGTCAAAAAATAGTAGTGAGATTGTTTTAAAATTTAATAATGATGTTGGGGAAGATTATTTTGAAAAATACGGTTTTATTCCTATACCCCCTTACATTAAAAGAGATTATGACAAAATAGATGAAGATCGATATCAAACTGTTTATTCTAAGTATGTTGGGTCTGCAGCTTCTGCAACTGCGGGGTTGCATTTTAGTCAAGATTTGTTTTCTGCTTTTAAAAAGAACAATATTGAATATGATTTTATTACTCTTCATGTTGGGCTTGGTACCTTTCTTCCTGTAAGATCAAAAAAGGTTGAAGAACATAATATGCATTTTGAAACTTTTTTAATAAAAGATTGTGTGGCTGATAGATTGGAGAATGCAAAATTGCTTGGTAAAAAAATTTTATCAATTGGTACCACAACACTTAGAGCTTTAGAGTCAGCTTATGACAATAAGCTTAAGAAGTTTAAAACAGGCCAGCAAAGTACAAATCTTTTTATTTATCCTGGTAAAAACTATTGTTTTAAGTTTGTAGACATGCTTTTTACAAATTTTCACACGCCACAATCTACTCTTTTAATGCTGGTCTCTTCATTTGCAGGCAAAGATTTTGTGTTTAGCTCTTATGAAGAAGCTATAAATAAAGGTTATAAATTTTTTTCTTATGGTGATGCTATGTTGGTTTTAAATCATATATAGATATTAGTTTTAAATTATTTTAATATTTAAGTTGTGATAGAGGCTTGATTTAATTAATTAGGAGGAAAATGTATGAATACTTCTCTTTTTCAGCAAGAAAGGCAAAAGTATATTCCTAAATTGCCAAATATTTTGAAAAAAGATTTTAAGAATATTGGTTTGGTTTATGGAGAAAAGACCGAAGCAATTCAAGACAGACAGGCTTTAAAGGAATTTTTTAAGAATACTTATGGACTGCCAATTGTAAGTTTTGCCGAGGGTAAGTCCAATTTATCTTTTTCAAAAGCTTTGAATATCGGAATTGTTCTTTCTGGGGGGCCCGCTCCTGGGGGGCATAATGTTATAGCTGGTGTTTTTGACGCAATAAAAAAATTTAATGCAAATTCAAAGCTTTTTGGATTTAAGGGGGGCCCTTTAGGCCTGTTAGAGGATGACAAAATTGAACTTACTGAGAGTTTAGTAAATTCTTACAGAAATACCGGAGGTTTTGATATTGTATCTTCTGGAAGAACAAAAATAGAAACAGAAGAACATTATAACAAAGCCTTATTTGTTGCTAAAGAAAACAATCTTAATGCTATTGTTATTATTGGTGGTGATGATTCGAATACCAATGCTGCTATTCTTGCAGAGTATTTTAAAAAGAAAGGAGAGAGTATTCAGGTTGTTGGGGTTCCAAAGACAATTGATGCCGATCTTAAAAATGATCATATTGAAATTTCATTTGGGTTTGATTCTGCTACGAAAATTTATTCTGAGATGATAGGTAATTTATGTCGAGATGCTATGTCGACTAAAAAATATTGGCATTTTGTCAAACTTATGGGTAGGAGTGCGTCTCATGTTGCTTTAGAATGTGCTTTAAAAACTCATCCAAACATTTGCATTGTGTCTGAAGAGGTTTTGGCTAAAAAGAAAACTTTATCTGAAATTGTTGATGAAATGGTGTTTGTTATTTTAAAGAGATCTTTAAATGGGGATAATTTTGGAATAGTTATAGTTCCAGAAGGTGTGATTGAGTTTATTCCAGAAGTTAAGTCTTTAATGCTTGAATTATGCAATATTTTTGATAAAAATGAGAGTGAGTTTAAGGGACTTAATATTGAAGGAATGAAAGAAGTTTTTGTTGCCAAGCTTGGTGATTATATGAAGGGAGTTTACTTGTCTTTACCTTTGTTTATTCAATTTGAACTTGTAAATTCAATTTTAGAAAGAGATCCTCATGGGAATTTTAATGTTTCAAGAGTTCCTACTGAAAAATTGTTTATTGAAATGGTTCAATCAAGATTAAGTGAAATGAAAAAAAAAGGAGAATATAAGGGAAGCTTTATTCCAGTTGATCATTTCTTTGGCTATGAAGGTAGAAGCGCTTTTCCTTCTAATTTTGATAGTGATTATTGCTATGGTTTAGGGTACAATGCTGTTGTTCTTATTTTAAATGGCCTTACAGGCTATATGTCTTGTATAAAAAATTTAAATTCAAAACCAACGGATTGGATTGCAGGAGGAGTTCCCCTAACAATGTTGATGAACATGGAAGAGAGGTATGGGGTGCAAAAGCCTGTAATAAAAAAAGCTTTAGTTGATTTAGAAGGAAGGCCATTTAAAGAGTTTGTTGAAAATCGTGATAAGTGGGCTTTAAATAATTTGTATTTATGTCCAGGGCCTGTGCAGTATTTTGGTCCTTCTGAGATTGTTGATGAAATAACTGAGACTTTAAAGTTTGAATTATCGAAATAGAAAATTTATGCTTATTGCAAGCTTGTTGTTGTTTTTTAGTGTTTTGAATGTTTATTCAAATTCACTTGATTATTTCAAGCTAAATTTTAGTTATTTAAAGATAAGTATTGCTGAAAGTTTGCCATTGCAAGACAAATTAACTTCCAGTGGCAATTTTGTTTCTCATGAAAAAAATAGCATGTCTGTTGTCGATAAGGATGATTCTTTTCTTTACAAAAATATTCAAGAAAATAAAGCTTTAAATCTTGAGAATGAGCTTGAGTCAAAAACAGCAAAAGATTTGTTTAGGTTTTCAGCAATCAGTATTGGATCTTTTCCAATAGTTTTATTTTTGAGCTTGTTTTTTTTTGATGTAGGATACTATTTTTATAGCGGAATGAATGCAAATTACGTTCCATATCCCTTTTCAAATGGTTCTAGGTTTTCAAAAGATGAAATTTATAAAAAATTTATTGTTTCAGCTTCCATTGGGGCTATAGTTGCGTTAACTATAGCTTTGATTGATTATTTTCTTTAGTGATATGATAAGACTTAGGAAAGAATTTACTGTTAAAGAAAATGCTTTAAGATTGGATCTTTATTTATCAAACAATTTGGAATTTTTTACTAGAAGTCAAATTAAAAGAAGAAATGTAGAAGCTTTCAAAAAGAGTAATGGAAAATTTTTTAAGATAAAATTGTCCAAGCCTGTTTTTAAGGATGACGAAATGCTGATTGAATTTGACGAAGAGAGTAGTCAAATTGATTGTCTTAGGCCCAATAATATCCCTATTGCTATAATTTATGAAGATTCTAATGTTATTGTTTTGAATAAACCACAAGGAATTTTAAGTCATCCTGGAATATCACATTGGGATGATACTGTTGTAAATTTTCTTTTATACCATGTGAAAAAATTGAAAATTAATTTTAATGAAGAAAAAATTAGACCTGGAATTGTTCATAGATTGGACAAAGATACTTCTGGAGTGTTAATTTGTGCAAAAAACATTGGCACTTTAAGGTTTTTATCTCAGCAGTTTAAAGATAAAAGAACAAATAAAGTTTACATCGCAATTGTTAAGGGCAATTTTAATGGTTTTTTTGGAAATATTGAATCTTTTATAGATAGAGATAAACACAATAGGAAAAGATTTGCTGTGTCTAAAGATAGAGGTAAAAAAGCATTAACAGAATATAGGTTATTACTCAATTTGGGGGGATATTCTCTTTTGGCTTTAAAACCTAAAACTGGCCGTACTCATCAATTGAGGGTCCATATGAAATATCTTAATTTTCCAATATTGGGCGATGAGGTTTATGGCAGATTAGAAGGCAGTTTCAAAAAAACAACTTTAATGCTTCATTCTTATAAGCTTGAAATTGATGTTGGAAACAAATCTTTAAAGAAATTCATTTCTGAATTTCCCAAAAGATTTGTTATTTTTTTGTCAAATTTTTACAAGAGTGATGAATTGAATTTGATTATTGATAATTTGGTTCTCTTCTTAAAAGATTTTTAATTTGAAACTTCTTGTTTTAATAAGATTGAATTAGCTATTATTTTGCCACCAGTGATTTCATTAGTGTTAATAACAGTAATGAAACAGTTTGGATCAACTTTTTGCGATATATACTTAATTCTTGATAAGCGCATTATTGGAACTACTATAAATACTATAGTTTTTTCTGTTCCTGCCCAAGCTCCTTTTCCGTTTATTAATGTAGCGGCCAATTTTAACTTGTTTGTAAGAAGATAGGCAATTTCTTTTCCTTTATCCGAAATGATTAATATTGCTTTTTGATTTCCAAATCCAGTGCTTGTTTTGTCTGTCATTATAGATGTTACAAATGATGCTATTAGCGTATAAAGGGCGATTTCAATATTAAAGAAAAAGGTTGCAAGTATTAATACTGCTAGATTGATTATGAAGTTTGTTGTTCCAATACTAATTGAATATTTTTCTTTAATTATCATTGCAATTATGTCTGATCCGCCTGAAGAGCCTTTACCTTTGAATACTAGTCCAAGACCAAGTCCAGAAATAAGTCCAGCTAGTATTGATACAAGCATCATATCATTAAGATGTATTTTGTTTTGTAAAAACTGGGAGTAGTTTATGATAATAGAATATAATCCCATTGCAATCCAACTTTGAATGATGAATGTTATATTTAAAAATTTTATTCCAATAAGAAATAATGGGATATTTAATGCAAATATTGTCCATCCTAAATTGAAGCTTAACAAGTAATGTAGCATTAATGAGATGCCCCCAATTCCCCCACTAAGAAGTCCATGAGGAATATATAAAACATTCGTAGAAATTGCCATTAGTGCAGATCCTAAAGTTATTTGTATTGTACTACCAAGTATTAATTTGGGATTTTTAGCTATAGTTTTTAATTTTTTTGCTAGTATTATGAATAACAACTTGAGTTTTTTTTTAATTCTGCGCCAATGTATCTTTTTTTTCTTTTTCATCTCAACTCTAGGGTTACTTTTAAGCTGTAAGTTCTAATTTACTTGAATTTTATATTAATTTTTCAAAAAAAACAATTTTATTTCCTTTTTTTATTTTTTTTGATATCATGTTCATGGAAACTATGTCGATGAGTTATGCAAAATTTATAGCATTAATAGTTCTGCTTTTTTTTTATATTTGGTTTTTTATTATCCTTAGGATGAAAAGGGCAAATCTGTTTTTGTTGGAAAAAATCAAAAATGGAGCAAAAATTTTGGATATTCGATCTCCCAAAGAATATAGTAAGTCTCATTATTTGAAATCGATTAACATACCTTTTAATAATTTATTTGCCAAAAAGGATAAGTTGGGCGATTTTGAATCCCAAATAATTGTTTATGGCAAAAGTTTTAATAAGTCTTATGAGGCTAAAAAAGTTTTAAAAAGTATGGGATTTAAGAATGTATTTGTGGCTGGTACTTTAAAAGACATGCCACAAATTAAGAAAAAAGAAGTTGGTTGATGGCTAAGATTATTGGGATATCTGGTGGTTCTGGAAGCGGAAAAACTACAGTTGTAAGCAAGATTAGTGAGTTTATTCCAGAGTTTGTCCTTATTTCTCAAGATAATTACTATAAGAGTGTGGGTGATTATGAATATGAGTTTTCTAAGGTAAATTTTGATCATCCGGATGCTTTTGATAATAATTTGTTTTATGAACATTTGAAAAATTTAAAAAAAAATAGCCCAATAGATATGCCTCTTTATGACTTTATTAATCATAAAAGACAACTTAAAACAGTTTTGGTTGTTCCAACTCCTGTTGTTATTGTTGAAGGTATTATGATTTTTGTTGATGAGAGAGTAAGAAATTTAATAGATCTTAAAATCTATATTGATACCCCAAATGATATTAGATTTATTAGGCGTTTAAGGAGAGATATTTCTAAAAGAGGACGTACCTTGGAGTCGGTTATTGATCAGTATTTGAGCACCACTAGATGGGGTTATTATAGATTTATTGAGCCTACCAAGGAATATGCTGATCTTATTATTCCTGAGGGAGGGCATAATGATAAAGCGCTTTATGTGCTTTCAACGTTTCTTAAGTCTTTAAGTAAAGAAGGGTTAGACTTTATTTAAATTAATGATATTGGATAATAATCTATTTCAATGTAAACAGTATTCGTTATTTTTATCTTTTCTCTTGTCTTGTTAACTAGTTTTTCAAGCAAACTGTAGGACTTTGACAAGTATATTATATTATATCTGTAATTTTTAGATATTTTCTTCATAATAGCTTCTGATGGTCCTAAATGCTCAATTTCTTCTTGCAAAAATTCTTTAGATTTTTCAAAAAATTCCCAACATTTTTGTTTAGCTGATTCTTCATTTTTGCTTCTAAATATTATTCTAATAATTTTGTTAAACGGGGGATAGTTTAACTTTTTTCTTATATCTAGTTCTTGTTCGTAAAATTGTTCATATTGATTCTTATAAGCATACTTTATGGCATAATAATCAGGATTTTTTGTTTGTATTATAATTGTGTTGTCATCTTTGAATCTTGCAACTCTTCCCATAATCTGTGAGAGTGTTGTAAAAATTCTTTCGCTGCTTCTAAAATCAGGTAATCCTATTCCAATATCCGCGTTGATTATACCTAGTGTTTTTATATTTTCAAAATTGAATCCTTTTGCGATGATTTGTGTTCCGATAAGTATGTCTATTTCTTTGTTTTCAAATTTACTTATTGAATTTATATTTTCTGTTTTTTTAATATCAGAATCTATTCTTGCAATTTTTGCATTTGGCAAAAATTTTTTTAATTCTTTTTCAACAAGTTGAATTCCATAAGTTTTGTATTTAATGTCTTTTGATTCACATTGAGGGCATTGGCTTGTTGTTTGTGTTTTATAGCTACAATAGTGGCATAAAAGTTTGTTTTCTTTTTTGTAGTAAATCAGACTAAATGAGCAATTTGGGCAACAAATTGTATGTCCACATTCGTTACATTCGAGATTTTTTAGATATCCTCTTTTATTAATGAAAATCAAAGATTGTCTTTTTTCATTCAAACTTTTTTGTATGCTGTATAATAGTTCTGATGAGATTGTGCTAAGTTCTTTTTTCATATTTATTATTTTTATATCGTCTATTTTGCTTTGAGAGAATTTGTTTTGCATTATTATTTTTTTTATTTGATTATGTTTCATTGCGTGGTATGCTTCAAGAGAAGGTGTTGCGCTTCCCATTATAAATTTAGCATTAAATTTTTTTTGCAAAAAAAATGCTACATGTCTTGAGTGAAATCTTGGGGTATTTTCAGATTTGTATGTAGTTTCGTGTTCTTCGTCCATAATTATTAATTTTAATTTGGTAAAAGGTAGCATTAGTGTACTTTTAATGCCAATAACAACCAGACTTTCTCCATTTTTGACTTTATTCCATATTAAATTTTTATTAGAATTTGGAACTTTAGAGTTGTATTCATAAATTTTATGGTGTGCATTTAATGCAGATTTTATTCTTTTTATTATTTGATATCCTAATGATATTTCAGGAATCAAGAAAAGTATTTGCTGTTCTAGTTGTAAGTAATATTCACACAGTTTAATAAATATTTCAGTTTTTCCAGATCCAGGTATTCCAAAAAGGTAAAAAACATTAGTTTTTTCTGACTCAACAATTTCTTTGTAAATATTTTGTTGTTCTTTGTTTAGTTGAAGGTGATTTTTATGATCCGGATACAGGTACCCATTTATTGAAGGCAATGTTTGATTTTTTTTGGATTTTGCATTTTGGGGCAACCCAAAGAATAGAGTTTCTCCGAATCCTGAAAATGTTTTTTTACTAATCCAATTTGCTAAATTAATGTTATGTTCTGTTATTATTTCAGTTTTATCTATTATTTTAATAATTTCTTTTATTTTAAATTCAAATTTTTCTTTGAATTCGTTTTCAAAATATTTTTTAATAATTATTCCAATTTTATTGGAGCCATTAAAATTAACCATTACTCTTATTCCAATTTCTAGATTCAAGTTGAACCTGTAAAAAAAAAGTTTATTTAAAGGAATGTTTATTGCAATTTCATAGTAATAAGTTGAATGATAATGTTCAGCCATATTTTATTATGCCTTTTATTATTTTTAAATCTTGCCATATTTCTTTTTTTAATTCTGGATTTTTTATTTGATTTGTAGGAAGGTGTGTAAAAACCAATGGTATGCCTTTAAATCTTAGTTCTATTCCCCTTACAATTTGAATTCTTAATGGTTGATTTAAGAAAAAATCTATTTCTTCACAAGATAAAATTGCTTTGGGAGTTTTGTTGCTGATTTCTGAGTTAAGTGATTCAATATTGTCTATTATTTTATAATTTTGTATGTTTATGCTTTTGCACCATTTCGTTACAATATCCTTTGAAGGTTCGTTGAGATAGTTTTTGTTTACATATATTATAATATAATTGCTGATACTTTTTTCTTGTAAGGTATTATTTGATAATAGGTTTGTTAAATTTTTGTTTTTTTCAGGTACTTCTGCGGGTTTTTTGTTGTTTTCATTTTTTTGATAAATTTTAACATTTTTAACTTTTTCTATTTTTTGTTTAATCTCATTATCTATTTTTTCAAAATTTTCTGTAATTTTGCCTTCGATATTATTTGTTAATATTTTAAGTAAAAAAAGTTTTTTAGCTAAAATATTGTTATTCATAGTAAACCTTGTCTAAAAATAAAGCATTTGCGGGCGCAGTTTTTCTTGCAAGGTTTCTATTTTTTGATTTTAGTATTGTTTCAAAAGTAGAAATTGATTCATTTTTTATTTCAATATTCAACATTGTACCTATTATTGATCTTACCATTTTCCACAAAAAAGAAGACCCTATTATTTCAAAAATAATATATTTTCCTCTTTTTTTAAACTTGGCAAAATATATATGCCTAAATTTGGATCTGCTTTTATCCTTTATGCATGAAAATGTGGTAAAATCATGATTCCCAATTAATATTTTAGCCATTTGGTTTAAATTGCTTATGTTGAGTTTTTTATTTACATGGTGAGCTTGATATCCTTCCCAAGGATAGTAGTTGTTGCTGTTTAATATATAGTAACTGTATTTTCTTTTTTGAGCGTTAAAACGTGGATGAAATGAATTTTTAACATATTTGAGTTTTAGTATTTTTATACTGTTTTTTAATAACATTGCATTTAAAGCTTTTTTTAGATTGTCTAGATGAATATTGATGCTCATCTTAAAAGTTATTATTTGTCTTTTTGCATGAACTCCTTTATCTGTTCTTCCAGATGAATGAATCTTTACTTTTTTTTTATTGATTTTCATCAGAGCTTTTTCAATTTCTCCTTGAACAGTAGGCTTTTCTGGCTGTATTTGAAATCCATAGTACATATGTCCGTCATAAGCTATTTCAGCTAATATTTTTTTCATTTATTTATTTATTTAAGATTTTTCATTTCCCTTGATATTTTGAAGTAAACTTCTTTGATTTTATCTAAAAGTATTGAAGGCTTTTCTTTTGAAGATTTGCCCATTCCCGCTATTTTAGAAAGAGTGGTTTTTATGTCGTTTAATTGTTTGTATCTGTATTCTTTATTATCTCTATTCCCATAAAAGTATTCTAGAAGACCTGATAAGTAGAGAACACTGTCATAGCCATAATTTTTATCTGTATCTGGGCCGAATATGGTTGATGCGTTAACAGGTTCTGAATTGTCTTTGTCTTTTTCGATAACTAGTTTATAAAGATATGCAGCTTTGTGGTAAAATATTTTTTGAAGATAATTATAGTTTTTGTTTGGTTCTTCTTTTTCAAGGTCTTCAAATGTCCAAGCGGCTCTTATTGCTGATTTTGCTTGATTTAAAGTGGGATTATGATTCTTTTCAAAATGTTCGTAACATAGCATGGCAAGAATATAACTTGCAGCTCCTTCTTTTAATGTTCTAGATTTGCTGAAGTTGATCATGTCATCAAAAATAGAATTTATTTTTTTTCTTTCGGACTTTTTATTTTGTAAAATTTCTTTTTTGTTTTTAGAGATTGAATTAAATTCGCTTGGAAATGTTGCAAAGTAGCATTTTGGACATACTGTTACAGAGTATATTCTAGGATAAATATTGCCATATTTGTCGTTTTTTATATATTCTCTTTTTAGATCAATTTTCAACTCTCCAGCTATTAATCTGCTACTTCCAGTCAAAAGTTCTTCTTTTTGAAATTTAAAAGAGCACACAGGGCATTCAATTTTTTCTTTTGTAAAATATGATATTTTTTTCATGAATTAATTTTCTACCATTACAAATGCAATAGCGTACTCCTTTTCATGTGATATTGTTAGGTATAGTTTTAAATTCATTTCTCTTGCAACTTTTTCAATTTCATTATGCAAACAAAACTTAGCATTCCCTTTTAAAGATTTTATTACCTCCATATCTTTAAGACTATAATGTATTTTATATTGCAACAGTGGGGTTAATGCTTTAATTAAAGATTCTTTAGCTGCAAATTTTCCAGCTAAACTTTCTATAATGCTGCCGCCCCCTTTAAACTTAAAATTTTCAATTTCTTTATGAGTAAAGAATCTCTCCATTTTTTTTTTATTTTCTAAAAAACTTTTGAATCTTTCAACTTTTATTATATCACATCCTATTGACTTCATGGTTTGATCTCTGAGTTTTCAATTATTTCTAGTTTTATTTTTTTGGGTTCATAATCATATATTTCTGTTTCATTAATATTCTCTTTAAGAATTATATTTGTGTTAATGTTGTAAATTCCAGGAGTTTTTATATCTGCTAAATCAAAAGCAAGGCTTATATTTTGATTGTTTATATGGGTTTTAATTTGTTTTTCAGAAAGTCTTGTTTTTATTTTTACAAACATTTTGTTTTCTGAGTTTATTATTTTTTCTTTATCTTTAATTTCAAGACCATTTTTTAGATTATTAAAAATAAGATTAGGAGATTTTATTGTTGTGTTTGAATATTTTTTGTTTAAATAAATATTGATTACTGCGTGGCTTTTTTCAAACATAACTAAGGGATTTGGAGGAACTACTTCAAGATAATCTGATACAAACAGGGTTCTTGTGTCAAATTCTTTTACATTGGTTTGAATAGTGTTTATTTTTTTGAGTTCTTGTTCGGGTCCATATACTAATAAATGTTCAGGTAATATATTATATTTTGCAATAAAATATTCTCCTTTGCCATCTTTTTCTATGAGTTTAAATTTGGGTTCTATTTTAACTAATTTAGAGATTTTGTTATCAAGATTTAGCAACACATTTGTTTTTGAAAGTTTATATTCTGCAATGTGTATTGAGTTGAGATTTTTTATTTTTATTGGTAACTTATATTTTCCAGGAATCTTTATTTTTGATGCTTCAATAAATAATATTATTTTATTAAGATCAAGATATTTTAAGTCATCTTTGTTGATTTTTATTGTAATCTTGACTTTGCTAAAGTCGGGAATTTTTCCAAGGGCTATTTGATCATTCAAGATAATTTTGAATTCTTTTTCAGTTGTTATTGATTCTATTTTATTGAAATTAAATGCTACAAACATTAGAATAGCTATTAAAATGGAAATGGCTTTATTTTGCCAATCATCAAATAGTAACTTTATTATATTTGTTATTTTTTTGCTTTTTTTCATTATTTTACTCTATTAGTTCGAGATTTAATTTATTTCTAATTTCGTTTAAGCTTAAGTTGTATTCCAATTTTGCATTGATTGTAATAGAAATAGACCCGGTCTCTTCGGAGGTTATTATTGTTATTGCATCAGAATTTTCAGAAATCCCAAGTCCTGCTCTATGTCTTGTTCCAAATGCTTTGCTAATAGAATCAACATTAGATAATGGTAAAAATGAGCCTGCATATTTTAATTTATTTTTGCTAATTATTACAGCTCCATCGTGAAGAGGGGTTTCTCGTTCAAATAGTGATATTAGTAGTTCACTAGATATTAGTGCATCAATTTTAGTTCCTTTGTTTATTATTTGTTCTAGTTGTATTTTTTTTTCAATACATATTAGACTGCCAGATTTGTTTTCAGACAGGTGTTCAACTGCTTTTAGAATTTCAGAAATGACTTTTAAAGTTTCTTCTTTTTTATTTGAAAGTTTAAAAGCTAAATTGAAATTTCCAATTTGCATTATTATTTTTTTTATTTCTTGATTGAAAAGTATGACTATTGCTATTGGTAATATATTGGCTATATAATTTAACAGCCAGCTAATAGTATGGAGATTTAAATAATATGAGATAATTCCTATGGAGGTGATGATCAGCATTCCTTTTAGTAGATTTGTAGAATAAGAATTGATTACGTTTTTATATATGTAATACACTAGAATGCTAATTAAGCTTAGATCTAAAATTCTTGAAAAATTATCTTTTATTTGATTTAAATCATTTATATCCATCACAAATTTTCTACTCAATGTTAAAACACTGTACTTATTGATCTATATTAGTATAATATAAAATATATAAATAAGCACAGTTTATAATTAAATTAAATTGTTTTTTGAATTTATGAATGAAAGAGAAAATATTATAGCTTTAATATTTGATTTTGATAATACTCTTATTTATGGTAATATGCAGCAAGTGTTGTTTGATGAATATTGTGTTGATTCTTGTTCCTTTTGGAAAGAAGTTGAAGGTTTAGAGTATGTTTATAAGCAAAATGGTTATAATATAATTTCTAACGAAATGATATATTTATCTCATTTTTTAACCTACGTAAGAGAGGGTTTTTTTAAAAGTCTAGATAATAGAGTATTATTTAATTTAGGTGCTAAGTTAAGATTTTTTGAAGGGGTTATTGGTTTATTTGAAGAGATATTTGAAATAAATAAGAAGTTGGAAAGTAATAATTCGCAAGTTAAGATTTATATTGTTTCAAGTGGATTTAGACAAATGATTTTGGGAAGCAAAATTGCACCTTATGTGAGTAAAGTGTGGGCGTGTGAGTTTATAGACTCTTATTTGATGCCTTTTTATGCGCTTAGAGATGAAAAATTTTCTAAAAATAAGGTTTTAAGTAGTGTTTGCTACTTTGTAGATCATACAATAAAAACCAGGGTTATTTTTGAAATTAACAAAGGGTCTTATGAGAAAATTAACGAGAGAGTGCCAAAGAGTAAAAGGCAAATTCCTTTTAAAAATATATTTTACATTGCAGATGGATTTAGTGATATTCCGGCATTTGAAATTTTAAATAATATTTTAAATCATTGTAAAAATACCTTGACAGTGTACTATGGAGATGATACGAATGCAAAAAAATTGTTTTATGAGAATAGAGTAGGAGATTTTGCTGAGGCCAATTATAGCAAAGGCACTAAACTGTATAATTGGATAATGGAGAAAATTTGTTTGAACTTATAATTCATTTAATTTATTTTTGTTTAATTATTGATAAAAGCATTAAAAAAAACGAAAAGAGGAGATATGTTTAAAGATTTGAATACAAATCAAAGGCTAAAACCTTGGAGAGTAGAATCTGTTTTTTATTGTATTGTTATAGTTTCAATATTTATTGGAGCTTTTAAAATAGCAGAAGCCGTACTTAAACCCTTGGCTATTTCTATAGTGTTGGGATTTTTAGTTTATCCTGTTTATACTTTTTTGGCAAGATTCAAAGTTCCAAAATTTTTAATAGTTTTTCTTATATTTTTTTTATTATTTTCTTTTTCTTATTTGATTTTTAGTTTTGTTTATTACAGTGTTACTGTTTTAATGAAGCAATTGCCCTACTATCAAAATCAATTGGCATTTATTATGAAAGATGTGCTTAGTCGATATAAAGTTGATAGTTCTGTTATTAATGATATGAATTTTTCTGGCTACATTTATCCGTTTTTAACAAGAGCTTCTAATGAGATTATTGGATTTACAAGTAGCTTAGTAGTAGTTTTTTTGTTGTTGTATTTTTTGCTTTCAGAAATACATGTTTTTGGAATGAAACTTGACAAAGCTTTTAAAAAGCCAGTATCTACTAGATTTATTGAAGCTCTAGATACGATTAATAATCAAATTGGAAAATATTTAGGGATAAAAATTTTTGTGAGCTGTTTAACAGGAATTTTAGTGTTTATTGGATTAACTTTGTTTGGACAAGACTTTCCTCTTGTTTGGGCAGTTCTTACTTTTGTTTTTAATTTTATTCCCAGCATTGGGTCTATATTGGCTGTGTTTTTCATTGTGATAACATCTTTAATACAATTTTATCCAAATTTAAACATAGTGCTTTATATATTAATATACAATACTTCTGTTCAAGTTTTGATTGGAAATATTCTTGAGCCTAAAATGCAAGGGGAAAGACTTGATATTTCACCATTTTTGCTCTTATGTTTTTTGTTTTTTTGGGGATGGCTTTGGGGCATTGTGGGCCTTTTAATAGCTTACCCTTTTACTGTCATTGTAAAGGTAATAGTTGATAATGTAAGCTGGTTAAAGTCTTTTTCTGTATTTTTAGGTGGTTCTGAGATTTTAAACAATGTTGGTCATGTTTCAGATAAAGATAGGGAGATTTGATTTTGAAAAGAAAGGTTATGCTTACAGGGGATAGACCTACCGGTGCTCTACATTTAGGACATTATGTAGGATCTGTAGTAAATCGGTTGAAATTTCAAGAAGAATATGAAACATATTTTATTATAGCCGATTTGCATACTTTGACCACAAGGCCCGATTTAAAAAGTATCAATACAATACCTTATAATGTTAGAGAAATGGTTTTAGATTATCTTGCTTGTGGAATTAATCCTAATAAGGTTAGTATATATTTGCAATCAGCCATACCTGAGCTCTTTGAGCTTCATTTAATATTTTCAATGATTGTTACTGTTGCTCGTTTGCAAAGGATTCCAAGTATAAAGGACATGAGCATTGTGGCTGGACTTAAAGATGTTCCTTATGGTCTTTTAGGATATCCTGTTCTTATGAGTTCAGATATTTTAATGGCAAAAGCAAATTTAGTTCCTGTTGGGCGTGACAATGAATCTCATATTGAATTTGCAAGGGAACTTGCAAGAAGATTTAATCATTTGTACGAAAATAATTTTTTCCCAATACCCGAATCTGTTTTCACAGATTCTCGTCCTTTGGTGGGTATTTATGGTAAAAATAAAATGAGCAAGAGTCTTGATAATGCAATTTTTTTAAAGGATACTGAAGATTTATTAGAAAAAAAAATTATGTCTATGTATACAGATCCAAATAGAATAAGGGCAGATATTCCTGGTAATGTTGACGGTAACCCCGTTTTTATTTATCACAGTATTTTTAATAGTAATCATGAAGAAGTTGAAGATCTTAAAAGTAGGTATAAGAAGGGCAAAGTAGGTGATGTTGAGGTTAAGAAGAAATTGTTTTTAGCTTTGAATAGCTTTTTAAAACCAATCAGAGATAAAAGAAGTTTTTATGAAACAAAAAAAAAAGATTACATTAATGAAATTATTTTTGATGGTACTAGCAAGGCAAGATTTATTGCAAATAAAGTAGTAAAAGATGTTAAAGATTTAATAGGACTTTCAAAAACTTGGAATGGAATAAAATGTAGTGTTGAAAAAATGAAGAATGAAAATTGCTGATTTTATGCAGACTTATAGTAGCGATTAACTTATGATTTGAATCAAACAGTATTAACTATTCAGTTTTGCATAACAATAAACTAAAGGTCTAATAACTGTAAAAATATCTTTTTTTTTGAGATTGCAAAAATTTACACTTTTAATCAAATCATCTACAAATAAATTCTTTTGACAACCATTAAAAGATATCCGATTTTTTAAAAGACAAAAATGGAAATTCAAAACTAACGTCTTTGTTAATATAAGCTGGGGGTATGCCCTTAAATTCAAGTATTTTAGATTCATATAGCATATATAAACCTTCATTTACCTCTCCCCTATATTTAGCTAAATAAAAACAATTCCCCATTAATATTCCAAAAGAAAGATATATAAAAAAATTAGTTCTAAATTTTTAAGATCGCAAGAAAAAAACATAATAATCACCTTTTTCTGAATACAAAAATTTAGAAGAATCATAAAAATATTTAATGGATTTAAAATTATCAACAAAATTCATCAATAAAAACTAAAATCCTTAAGATAAAGTTAATTAATATAAGCAAAAAAACAAATTTTTAAGTATAATAATATAAGCTATCATATTATTGATTATTATAGAAATAATATGACTAAAATATCAATGAGAAGAAATTTACATGCTTAAACAATATTCACTTAACATGAAAAATTTTAAAAAAGCTTTTGATGAAATGATATTTTCTCCTTCGGGATTTAGAAAAATTTTTGCAAAATCAAAAAATGAAGATTCAACAGAAAATGAAATAGGTAATGAAGATAAAGTATTAATAGCGCTAATAATCTTCACAGTATCAAATTATTTTAAAAATGAATCCAAACCCTATATTGGATTAGGATTAGACTCAAGACCAACCGGTAACATTATTGTAGAAATAACACTAAAAATATTAATAACAAGCAAAGAAAAGATTAAGTTTTTTGGCATACTTCCAATAACTGAAATTTTAGCTTGTACAAAAAAAAGCAAAGATTCAAAGGGCTTCATTTATATCTCTGCAAGCCATAATCCAACAGGATACAACGGGATCAAAATAGGGTTAAACGATGGTGGTGTATTAAATTCTGCAAAAACTCATGAAATAATAAAACAAATTAAAAATAATAGCCAAAACGAAAAATTAATAAATCATTTAATTAATATTCTAAACAAATTTGATGAAAATAAATCCCATTTAGAGCATTATAACAAAACAATAGAATTAGAAAGAAAAAATAAAAACCAATCTTACGAAGCATATAAATCATTAATACATGAAATAGCGTATGAAAACGATATTAATAATAAAAATATCGAAAAATTAAAGAAAAGAATACTAAAAAATCCAATTGGAATAATAGCAGAAATGAATGGAAGCTCTAGAATAAATTCAATAGATAAAGAATTGTTAGAGTCTTTGGGATTAAAAATAGAATTATATAATGACAAAATAGGTATTTTTAAGCATAATATTATTCCCGAAGGAAAATCTTTAAATGAATGTAAAAAGATACTACAAAAAAAATATATACAAGACAATTTTTTTGAACTAGGATATGTACCGGATTGTGATGGAGATAGAGGCAATCTAGTGTTTATAGACAAAGTTACAAACACTGCAAATATCATCGAAGCACAAAAAATATTTGCACTTGTAGTAATTTCAGAACTTAGCTATCTTTATTATACAGGAATAAAAAATGACATAGCAATAGTAACCAACGATGCAACATCTCTAAATATTGAAAAAATTGCAAATTTTTTCAATGCCAAAGTTTATAGAGTAGAAGTTGGAGAAGCCAATCTAACAGAAATGGCAGATGATTTAAGAGCCCAGGGATTGATTGTAAAAATCTCGGGAGAGGGATCAAATGGGGGTTGCATAATAGATCCTTCAAGAGTAAGAGATCCAATTACTACTCTGATTAGTATCGTAAAATTATTAAAAATGAAAGAACTTTACCAAATATGGTGCAAATTGTCTAAAAACTACTATAAAGAAGAATATAGCTTGAAAGATATTTTAAACACAACAAATTTTTACAGCAATGTAATGGTATCATCTAAGAAAGCAAATTTAACAAATCTTAAAATAGAAAATCAAGAAATTTTAAAAAGAAATTATGAAAATCTATTGATTAAAGAGATAGAAAGCAATAGGTTATTCCAAGGATTATCAATAATTGATTATGAAATAATTAATTATGAAGGCAAAAGACAATCTAAGATTAGAACAGGAGATGCCTCGGGAGGATTAAAGGTATTATTAAAAACTGATAAAGAAATTGTTGCAACCTTATGGATGAGAATCTCAAAAACAGAACCAGTAACAAGGGTGCTCAGCGAGGTTATTTATACAAAAAGAAACATTTTATTCAAACTACTAGAACTTAATAAAAGCTTAATAGAAAAGGCAAATATGATATAATAAAATAATTAAAATTATCAATATTTTATTTTAAGGATAATAAAAATGATTATGCTATTTTAGCTTTGCTTGCAGGTCACGGTTAAAATTTTAAAAGACATTTATTTATAGATTTGGAAAAAAATTCCTTAGTAAAATAAAGTTGTTTTAAAGATTTGTTTTCGGTCTTTATCAATTTGTGTTTAGATAGCTGGGTATTTTCTTGTTAAAAATTTCAAAAAGAATGAAAATGGTTAAAATTTTTTATGTCATAAAAATAGAAATTCCTAGATCTAAAAGAATAAATTCTTTAAAAGAAGTTGATAATTTAGAGTAAATGCTGTAGTTATTGGGTATGAAATCAATTTCAAATTTTAAGGTAATTAAGGGAAGGCTTGGATAGAGAAATGCATTAGTTGTTTTCCCTGTAAATATAGTGGTTCTTAGGGTTAAATCGACTTGGGTTCCAATGAAGAATTTTATAGTAATTGTATCAGCTATAATTGAATATTTAGCAATATAAATAGTGAAAGCCAAATTGAAATAAGTATTTGAAGCAAAATTTTTATTTATTGGGATAGTAAAGAAATTGATGGGACTGAACTGTATTTCAATCCATTCGTTATAAGATATCAATATTCCGATGAAGGCAATGTATTTGTAGTCTTCATTATAAAAGATAGGGTTTATATAATTATGGTAAATTATACCCATTTTCATTTTTTTTTTAATTATATCTTCTTTAGGAAATTCCCAGCAGGAAATAGTTAATTTATTTTGAAAACAAAATAAATTAACGCTAAACATTAATAAAACAGCAGTATATTTCATTTAATCAGCTTATAATCGTATACTATATATTATATACTATAAAGAAAAATTAATTGACGTTAAAAAAGAAAACTTACAAAAAGATTGTGAGTATATAAAGATAAACATTTTCAATATTGCCATTGAGAGCCGCCCTATTTGATTGAAAAGAATAGTTGGAGAAACTCGCTTATATTCTGAAAAAAAGGGGGAGGGTAAGTTTACAGTAAATTAGTAAAGCCGATTTCTTTAATTCCCATCAATAGTGATAACACCATCAAGAATTTTTTGATAAACCCTTCAATATTTATAAATTTATAAGCCTGGGTTTTAGCAATTACAAAATGTTGTGTAAACCGATCAAAACTAAAACATGTTATAAGACAGATGCTTTTTTTAAAAATACGTTTATAGTTAATTAACGTAAAAAAGAATTACAAAATATTACTAATATATACTATATATACTCTTTATGTAGACTACAAACTCTTTATTTTTAATATCTTTAGTTTTAAAATCCATTATGATGCATAGCTATATTTTTATAGCTATAAACATTATTTTCTTTAATTTGTAAAAGTTCTTTAGTTTCTCTATTGCTTTCTTTAAAAATCACTTTGCTAAAAGTAACTTTTTCACCATTTTATAACAATATTTTTAAAATAATAAACTTAACTTGAATTGTTGGCTTAGT